>JAFZVZ010000044.1 GCA_017617545.1 Lachnospiraceae bacterium | reverse complement strand
GCAAGCTCTTCGGTGACTGGAACTGTACCCTGTCTTACGCCATCTGAAATGCGTTTTTCAGATGGCTTGTTTGCTGTGTTCCAAAAGACAGCGGCAAAATTCCACCATTTACCACTTGACTTCTAATAGTTTGTCACCTCATTCGCAGAATAGTTTCGAAACATCTTTTGCTGTTGGTATCATACCACACAGATATATCTTTTTTATGCCTTTTTTGTACCCTTTTTATCTTTTTTCGATACATTTTTCGGAAAATGAGGCCGCCTCCCGCCGGTCTTCCGCACACAAAAAACTGCAGCGCACGTGAATTCCGCGTACGCTGCAATCCTTGTTATGTTCTGTTGTCTGTCTGTCGAAGTTTATCCTCGTCCGCTCTGCGGATCGCGGCGCGGTTGATCTTGCCGTTCGAGGTCCGCGGAAGATCGTCGACGTACACGATCATGCGCGGGTATTTGTACACGGCTCCGTTCTTCTTCACGTAATCCTGAAGCTCCGTCGTCAGCCGCTGGTCACCGTTGTAACCGTCCTTCAGGACGATGCTTGCCTTCACAACAGTTCCCCTCGTGCGGCTCGGGTATCCGGTCACCGCGCATAATTTTACGGCCGGGTTTTGCATCAGCAGATCCTCCACCTCCGAAGGTCCGATGCGGTAGCCGCTTGATTTGATGACATCGTCGTTGCGCCCGAAGAAAAAGAAATTGCCGCCCGCGTCTCTCTTCGCGCGGTCGCCCGTATGGTACATGCCGCCGCGCCATACTTCCCGGTACCGCTCCGGTTCCCCGAGGTATCCGCAGAAGATCCCGATCGGACGCTCACCGCCCCACGGCACGATCACAAGCTCCCCCTCCTCACCGTCGGGAAGGAACTGTCCCTGCTCATCCGCAATCTCAACCCGGTACAGCGGTGACGCCTTGCCGATTGAGCCGGGCACGGAATTTCCGCCGACCGGCGTGCAGATCTGAAGCGCTGTCTCTGTCTGCCCGAAGCCGTCCCGGACCGTGATGCCCGTTGCCTCCGCAAAGCTCCTTGCAACCGAAGTCGGCATCGGCTCGCCCGCGGTAGCCGCATGATGAAGGTTTGACCAGTCGTACTTTGTCAGATCCTCCAGCACCAGGTACTTGTAGATCGTCGGCGGCGCGCAGAAGGTATTGACCTTCCGCTCCGTCAGCAGTTTCAAAAACTCGCCTGCGTAAAACCGGTCATAATCGTACACAAGGATCCTCGCCCCGAGAAACCACTGCCCGTACAGCTTGCCCCATGCGGTCTTCGCCCAACCCGAATCGGCAACCGTGAGGTGCAGATCACCGCGCCGTGCTGTGCTCGCACGACCACAACGAGCCCGACATCGACCGCACCTACCGCCGCATTCTCCACTATACAAAAAGGAACAGGCTCAAGGCCTGCTCCGATCTGTTCTCCATCAGTCTCATCAACCTCTACGAGGTCGGGACCGATCACAAATACTACAAATATCTGTTGCTCTGTGTTGAGTAATCTCACGTGTTAAAATCATCCGGATGGATCCTCTTCGCGCCGCTCAGCCGAGCCATCGCGCGCGCCATCGCGGCGTTGGAGATGTTGTACTCCACCATGCTCTGTTTTCTCTGCATCTCCTCACGCGCCATGTCCAGTGCCACCTGCGCGCGGTGCGCATCGATCTCATCCGGTCTCTCAGCGGAAAATGCGAGCAATGTCACTTCATTGTCCGCCGTCTTGATCATTCCGTCCGAAACGATCACCGCCTGCGTGCTGCCGTCCGCGTCGCGGAAGCGCACTTCACCGACGGCCACGGTTGTCGCCATCGGAGCATGGTTCGCCTGGATCTCCATCAGGCCGTCGAATCCCGGGAAAATGATGGATTCGCACTCGCCGTCGTAGAAGATCCGGTCGCAGGTGATGATTTTCAGATGAAATGTGTTCATGCTGTTTCCTTCAAAAGTGTTGGTTCCATAACTGTTACAGCGTCTCCGCCTTCTTGCGCACCTCGTCGATCGTTCCGACGTTGAAGAACGCATTTTCCGGACAATCATCGAGCTCGCCGTTGAGGATCGCCTTGAAGCCGCGGATCGTCTCAGCGATCGGCACATACACGCCGGGAACGCCGGTGAAGTTCTCCGCCACATGGAACGGCTGTGACAGGAAGCGCTGCACCTTGCGGGCGCGGTAGACGATCACCTTGTCCTCCTCGGAAAGCTCGTCCATGCCGAGGATGGCAATGATATCCTGAAGCTCCTTGTAGCGCTGCAGGATCTCCTGCACGCGGCGGGCCGTATTGTAATGCTCCTCGCCGACCACGGACGCCTCCAGGATACGGGAGCCCGAGGCAAGCGGATCGACGGCCGGGTAGATACCCTGCTCCACGATCTTACGCGAGAGAACCGTCGTCGCGTCAAGGTGGGAAAATGTCGTAGCCGGCGCGGGGTCGGTCAGGTCATCCGCGGGCACATACACGGCCTGCACACTCGTGACGGAACCGTCTCTCGTGGACGCGATGCGCTCCTGCAGCTCACCGAGGTCGGTAGCCAGCGTCGGCTGGTAACCGACGGCCGAAGGCATACGGCCGAGCAATGCCGAAACCTCGGAGCCTGCCTGTATGAATCGGAAAATGTTATCGATGAACAGAAGCACGTTCTGATGCTTCACGTCACGGAAATACTCCGCCATCGTAAGGCCTGTCTCAGCGACACGCATACGAACGCCGGGCGACTCGTTCATCTGACCGAAGACGAGCGCCGTCTTCTCCAGTACGCCGGATTCCTTCATCTCACGCCACAGGTCGTTACCCTCGCGGGAACGCTCGCCGACACCGGTGAAGATCGAGTATCCGCCGTGCTCCGTCGCGATGTTGTGTATGAGCTCCTGGATCAAGACGGTCTTGCCGACACCGGCACCGCCGAAGAGACCGATCTTGCCGCCCTTCGCGTACGGTTCCAGAAGATCGATGACCTTGATACCCGTCTCAAGCACCTCGACGACCGGGCTCTGGTTCTCGAACGTCGGAGCCTCACGGTGAATGCACCAGAACTCTGCGGTTTTATTGTTATCCAGGGACGGACCGCCGTCGAGCGGCTCACCGAGCGCGTTGAACACACGCCCGAGCACGTGCTCGCCGACAGGAACGAGGATGCCGTCTCCGGTTGAGACAACCGGCATATCCTTCGCAAGTCCCTCGCTCGGCGCAAGCATGATGCAACGCACGACACCGCCGCCGATGTGCTGCGCGACCTCCATCTTGAGAGCCTTCTCATCGAGATTTACGATGAGAGCCTCCTTGATGGACGGAAGTTCCCCGCGCTCGAATTCCACATCCACGACCGGACCGGACACCTGAACGATTTTCCCAATATGATTCATAGTACCTCCAAGCTGCCGTGTCAGACAGCTCCTGTTACTTTCTGCCGCCTCTTCCGTTTCTTCTTCTGAAGCGCCTTCGCGCCGCCGACAACCTCGGTGATCTCCTGCGTGATGGCCGCCTGGCGGAACTGATTGTACTGCCTCGACAACTCCGCGAGCATCGTGTCCGCGTTGTCGGTCGCGGTCTTCATCGACATCATTCGCGCGCTCTCCTCCGACGCCTGGCTCTCAACCATCGCGCCGTACAGCATACCCGTTACCGTGTTGCGCACAAGCGTCTCCAGCACCTCCGTCGCGGACGGGTGGATCTCCATCTCGGAGACCGTTGCCTTGTCCGCCATCTGTCCCTTCAGATACCGGCTCGTGCGGAACGGCAGCAGCTGCTCCACGAGCACCTCCGAGGAAATGCTGCTCTTCATTCGCGTATAAACGACATAGATCTCGTCGACTTCCTCCGCGCGATACCTCTCCAAAAGGATCTCCGCCATCAGTCGCGCTCGGTGCACGGACGGATTGTTCGAGGACATCCTAAAGTCCGTGTTCACCGGCAGCTTCTCCGCGAGGAACACATGGCGACCGGTCTCACCGACCGCGTAGATCTGATAATTTTCCGACGCCGCGAACTGCGTCCGTGCCTCCTTGATGACATTGAGGTTGTACGGACCTGCCATGCCCTTGTCGCCCGTGATGACGACATAAATACGGCGCTTCACGACCTCAAGATTATCCTCCGGACGGTTGTCGAAGAACAGGTGCGTCGTCTCCGGAAAATGCAGCAGCACATCCGAGATCTGCTCCTGGAGCGCCGTAAAATACGGCAGCGTCTCCGCGAGCTTGCGCTTGGCCTTCTGCACCTTCATCGACGAGACCATATACATGGCCTTCGTGATCTTCATCGTGTCACGGATGCTCTTGATGCGGCCGAGGATTTCATGTGCGTTTGCCATCTCCGCTCTCCTGTCCCCGCTGCGCAAGCCATTTTGCGCCGGCTTCGTCCAATCGCTCCAGCTGCGACTTGCGCAGCTTATCGCCGTTGCCGATCTCCGTGAAAAGATCGGGGAAATTCATCTTCATAAACTTCAGGAACTCGTACTTCTCCGCGGAAAGCTCCTTCACGCTCAGGTTCTCGAACAGTCTGCGGTTCGCCGCCTGCAGCAGAACGACCTGTTCCGGCATGGACAGCGAATGTCCGAGCGGCTGCTTGAGAAGCTCCATCAGTGCGCGTCCGTGCGCTAGCTGACGCTTCGTGCTGTCATCAAGCTCCGAGGAGAACTGCGTGAACACCTCCATCTCGCGGTACTGCGCCAGATCGATACGGACCGTACCGGAAGCCTGCTTCATGACGGACGCCTGCGCGGCACCGCCGACTCGGGAAACCGAGAGACCGACGTTGACGGCCGGCCGCTGTCCCTCGAAGAACAGCTCGCTCTCGAGATAGATCTGACCGTCCGTGATCGAGATCACGTTGGTCGGGATATACGCGGACACATCGCCGTTCTGCGTCTCGATGATCGGCAGCGCGGTGATCGAACCTCCGCCGAGCTCGTCGCTTAGACGGCTCGCGCGCTCCAGCAGTCTGGAATGCAGGTAGAACACGTCGCCCGGATACGCCTCACGTCCCGGGGAACGCTCCAGCAGAAGCGAGATCGCGCGGTACGCGACCGCGTGCTTGGAAAGATCGTCGTACACGATCAGCACGTCACGCCCGCTGTACATGAAGTACTCCGCAAGCGCTGTGCCCGAGTACGGCGCAATATACTGTAACGGCGCGGGTTCCGACGCGGTGGAGCTCACCACTACGGTGTACTCCATGGCGCCTGCCTCACGCAGTGTGGTCACCATTTTCGCGATGGTTGAAGCCTTCTGACCGATCGCCACGTAGATGCACACGACATTTTTCCCCTTCTGATTGAGGATCGTGTCGAGCGCGATACTTGTCTTGCCTGTCTGGCGGTCACCGATGATCAACTCGCGCTGTCCGCGACCGATCGGGAACATCGAATCGATCGCGAGAATGCCCGTCTCCAACGAGGTCGTGACCGGCTGGCGATCCATGATGCCCGGCGCGGGGTTTTCCAGCGGTCGGAAGTCCGAAGAGATAACCTCTCCCTGACCGTCAACAGGATTGCCGAGCGCATCTACGATACGGCCGATGAAGCCGTCGCCCACAGGCATTCCTGCCATGCGGCACGTTCTCGTCACCTGGCTGCCCTCAAAGATCTCCGTGTCGCGTCCGAACAGGATAACGCCGATCTCATCGCGGCGGATATCCATAACCATGCCCTTGACACCGCAGGAAAATGTCACGATCTCCCCGTAGCAGGCGTGATCCAGTCCGGTCACCACAGCGATGCCGTCACCGACGAAGGATACGGTTCCGTACTCCTTCTCGCCCGCGGCAAGCTTGAACTCCTCGATGCACTTCTTCAGGTTGGCAACTGTCTTCTTCGGGCGTCTTCCGTGCACAACGCCAAGCGCGCCGCGCAGTTGTTCCACGCGGCCGTACATACTCCAGTCGTAAATCTTGCTCTCTGTGCGCAGGATGAAACCGCTCACAAGAGACAACTCGACCTCAACCTTGATCTCAATCTCGGGATCGCCTTCTTCACGTGCGAGGAAGGCTTTCATGCGCGCAAGCTGAGCCTCCGACGGAGGCGTCACGCAATACAGAGTTGCATGCTTCATTTCTCGTCCTCCATCGTGTTCAGGAACGCATCGTAAAGCTCGGATTCATCGACATTGCCGAGGATTTTGGTCGTAGCGGAAGCGATCATGTCACCGATCTCCTTGCCGGCCTCGGAAATGATGCGCTGCTTGCGCTTCTCGCCCTCCGTGCTGGCTTCCTTCTTGATGATCGCCGCCTCCGAGCGCGCCTCCGAGAGCATCTTCTGATACTCCTCGTCCGCCTGCTCTCTGGCTTCCTTCAAAATCTTCTCACGCTCTGCCTCGGTTTTCGCAATGGCCCTGTCGTAGTCCGCCTTGCGGCGTTCCGCCTCCTCAGCCCGTGCGTCTGCCTCTTTTGCTGCGGCATCCGCCTCCTCCTGCCGCTTCGCAATGATATTGCGCACCGGCTTGAAGAGGAAAATCTTCATCGCAACGAAAAGGATCAGCAGATTGATGACGGTGAACAGAATACTCCAGAAATCAATCTCCAGCATAATGTAACCCCTTAGTAATCACAGGAAAATAAAGCATTGCCGGGTAGATAGCTTCCCCGGAATGCAGACGAAGTGACCGGATCATCTTGTTTGCGCCTCATCTGGCCAAACACTGCTCGACTCCGGTTACTTCAACATGATTATGATCAGCAGCGCGATAACGAAGCCGTAGATAGCCGTTGCCTCTGCAAGCGCGCAACCGAGGATCAGGTTCTTACTGATCTTGCTCTCCGCCTCGGGCTGACGCGAGATGGCATCCATCGCCTTGCCGGTAGCGATACCGATACCGATACCTGCACCGATAGCTGCAAGAACTGCGATTCCTGCTCCGATTGCAATCAATGTCGTGTTCATAACTGTTCCCTCATTTCTCTTGTTCTGATATATGGATGACGCTTGCGCGCCCAATTAACGTACGCGGGCCTAGCCTGTTCGCTCCTTATTGCGGAGCCTCATTTTCCGATGAAAAATCTCCTGCGGTCACTCCACCGCCTCGGTCAGATACAGACCTGTCAGGAATACGAAGACGTATGCCTGCAGCAGTCCGTCGAAGAAGTCAAAATAGACGCTGAGCACCATCGGAATACCGATCGGCACGCAGATTTCGATCAAGGCCATGATGACGAACGCACCGATCACGTTACCGAACAGTCGCATGCACAGCGACAGCGGCTTCGTGACGACCTCCATGATATTGATCGGGAGGATCACCGGCGTCGGCTCTATGAACTTGTGCAGATGTCTCTTGATCCCTAGGAAAATGATCCCCGCCGCCTCCACGAGCACGATACTCATCAACGCGAGCGAGATCGTCACGTTCATATCCTTCGTGGGAGACTTGAAACCGAAGATACCGACGATGTTCGCCAGGCCGATGTAGAGCAGCACCGTGATCAGGTACTCGCCGAACACCTTGGCTTTGCCGCCGAGCATGCCGCCGACGATACCGTCAAGCTTCAGGACAACCCACTCCAGGAACGCCTGCCGCTTGGTAATGTTTCTCGTGCGAAGCCCCCGTGTCATCACGATGGCAAGGATGATGAACACCGCCATGATGATCCACGTAACAACGATTGACTCCTTCACGGGGATCCCACCGAACAAAGGGATGGTGAAGACGGTCTTCACTTCCAGTTTTTCCATTAATTCTTCAGTCATGGTATCCTGTCATTTACCCCCTTTGCAGTCTCGTAATACGGCGTATCATCGTTCGGAAAATGCTCTTTCCGCCGAACGGTAATATCAAATTACATCATACCCTAAACCGTCACAAATAGCAAGAAAATACGGGTAAACTTTTCCGCAGTAAAGCAAATCTTTTCAACCGGAAGGCACAGCAAAGCGGGAGGGGATTTCTCCCGCTCCCGCCTGTAAGCTATTACCTCATTGCTTTTTCGCCTTGGCTAGGATGACGCACGATGCGCCAAACGAAATCGCTCCGGCAGATGCCAGTGCAATGGATGCGATCAGCAGCCCCAGCGGACTGTCCTTTCCGTCTGCGCCCTTCTCGCCCTGGGCTCCGGTATCACCTCCCGGATTCCTGTTACCGATACCGTATTATCCTACGGAAACAACGCAACGTCGGCGATTTCTAACGTTGCATGTCTTATCCATTGTATTTTGTTATTGTTAGTAAATCAAGAGATTTATACCGTTTTTGTCTGATTATTTTATTTTTTCGCAGTTATTAAACGACAAAATGCGCACCTCGCGTTGTTCACGAGGTGCGCATTCGAATTTTCTTACATCGGCAGCACTATAAGCCGGGTTCTGTCTTAGGTGATCATCTATCTTGACTGCGCGTCACCGCGCAGCTCCTCCGAAGCCTTTCGACCGCGGAGCGCAACCTACCCGAGAGCACGACGGGCCGCCGTATCGCTCTCTGCATGGTCTTGCTATGAGTGGGGTTTACACAGCCCTTCGCGTTACCGTGAAGGCGGTAGTCTCTTACACTGCCATTCCACCCTTACCTCCGAAGAGGCGGTTTATTTTCTGTTGCACTTTCCTTAGAGTTACCTCCACCGGACGTTATCCGGCACCCTGCCCTGTATAGCCCGGACTTTCCTCGCCGTTAAGCGCGATCACCCGTGCTGCCGATTGAGGATTGTACCACATTTTCCGAAACGAGGCAAGTATTTCATCCCGCGACAGCCGTCGCTCCCGCTACAGGATAACTACAGGATAAACATGCGCTTGACAAAGGCATAGATCATCATGCCGATAACCCCTGCCGCCGCGCTGACAAAGTTCGCGGCAACACCGTAGCCGAAGCTTTTCTCCGCGCAACGCCGGCCCTTGGCATCGCGGAGCATAAACGCGTAAAATACAGCCTCAACGACCGCGATCCCGATCTCAAACACGATACACCGGAGAACGAAATTCCAGCTGCTCACGGAATTGACCGTGTAGTACGAGTAGGACAGGTTCGTTATCGTGTTGATCGCAACGAAACAAAGCATGTTTCTCTTTGTGAACGGAAACCTGAAGAAGACATAGATGACCAGTTCGATCAAAAGCGTCATGATAAGGCAAAACAAAACATATTTCCAGCTTATGATCACCGTGGGTGAATCCTCTTCCGCCGCGGCATCCAGGCTCAGCTGCTCGGTCAGGGTTCCTGCGGCGACATCATAGGTGCATCGTGCGTTGAAGCCCTTCTGATCCAGGACCGGGCTCACATAGACATTGTTCTCCATATCGACGATAAGCACCCGAAACGGATCCGGCACATCATAGGTATAATGATAAATTCCTTTCTTGTTTGAGGGGTAAGCAATGGGATATGTCATCCCACCAAACACATACCACCCGTCCTGCTCGAACTCGCACATAAAATCTATCACCAACAGGGAAGAGATATTGAACCGGTTTCTGTCCAAGTCATACTTTTCATCGCAGAGCAGCGCAAGGTAATAATCCTCCGGCGCGTTGACTACGGTAACTTCGATCGACGGCTTCGGTCCCATGTCGGCCCTCGCTTCCCGATTGCCCGACAGAAGGATCCCCGACATCATCACAAGAAACAATACGAGTACGGCACAACATACTCCCGTTCTTCGTTTATTCATTTTCCTCCCCGTTTTTCTCCGGAGCACCGGATACTTCATCCCCCACGGATGCAGTTGCACTGTCCTCCCAGTATTTCTCCATGTCCGGCGGCACAAGCAAACCCTCTGCCGGCCGGTTTTTCCGGTATCCGCGCCCCAGATAGAGTGCAATGCGATAGAACGCGATGCCGTAGAACACGATGCCGATCAACCCGCCGATCGTCAGGAAGCCAAGCACAAGGAAAAGGATGATCATCCTGTTAGCCGCGGCTCCTTCCGGGCCGTCCGTTCCGCCGAAGATGCGGAGCAGGATACCGGCGATGAAGATCACGATCATCACCACAATGAGTATTTCATAAGCCTTTATAAGGATAATGAACCACTCAAGTAAGTAAAACAGCGGTTTGGTAGACGGAGTGCCACTGCCCTCATACCTCCATCCCGCATAGCATACCCGTGTCATCCCAGCAAGCAGGATGACAAGCCCCGCCATCATGACGGCTGCCGTATATCTCCTTTTCATTGTTACCCCCGATACCTTCTCCAACCCTGATAAAACTTCCTGTGCAACCCCTTACACGTGGCAAACACTGCCTCCGATCAACCTCCGGCGCAACCCCTTACACACGGAAGACGCTTCCTCCGATAAACTCTCTGAGGATCGCGTTGTGCGGCACGCTCTCCGACGGCATAGCCAAGATATACGAGAGCATCTTGAGAAGGCGGTTGGCCTCCAGATACTCCGGTGAATCCTCCGGAACGCCGTACAGAAGCGGCTCGATGTATGTCTTCAAAACGGCAAGTTCGTACACTGCCGCCGAGTTGTACATCACGTCCGCGGATTCCTGGTACGGGAATATATTCTTCTCCTCGCCTCGGCGCACCGAATACCACATTGCGATGGTCTCCGTCGCGGACGTTCCTCTTGCTCTCGCGTCGCGCACGATGCGGCGGATCAAACGGACATCCGTCGTCGGAATGCGGTTGTGACGGTCGATGTTGATCTCCGTAAGCGCGCTGATGTAGATGCGGAATTTGCTCTCCGCCGGCAGAGAGTACGACAGGCGGTCATTCAGTCCGTGGATGCCCTCGATGACGAGAATGTCATCCGGTCCGAGCTGCATGAAATTGCCCTTGTACTCTGGCTTTCCGGTCTTGAAGTTAAACTCCGGCATCTCAACTCTCTCACCGTTCAACAGCTGTGTCATCTGCTTGTTGAACAGTTCGATGTCAAGCGCCTCGAGACACTCAAAATCATAGTTTCCGTACTCATCGCGCGGGCAGAACTCGCGGTCGCGGTAATAGTTGTCCAATCCGATCGGATGCGGCTTGAACCCGTGCGTGCGCAGCTGGATCGACAATCGATGGGAAAATGAAGTCTTGCCCGACGAGGACGGTCCCGCGATCATGACAAACTTCTTTCCGCCCGAGGAACGGATCATCTCGGCAATCTCCGAAACGCGCTTCTCTAAAAGCGACTCCTGCACAAGGATCAGGTCTTCCGCACCGCCGCTCGCGATACAGTCATTGAGGTCGCCGACAAGCTCGATGCCGACTGCGCTTCCCCAGGTGTTGGTCTTCTGAAGCGTCTCAAAGAATTTGTCGGAGCTCTTCGCCGGCGGAACCGTCGTGCCGGTCTCTTTGTCCGGCATCAGCACCATGATACCGTCCTCGTACGGAACGATATCCCACAGCTTCAGCACGCCCGTTGACGCCGGCATATACCCGTAGAAATAATCGGTATACCCGCTCATGCAGTAGACGTTGACCTTCGACACGCAGCGATACCGCAGGAGACGGACCTTGTCATCCATGCCGTTCTCGCGGAACAGCCGTACCGCGTTGGGCTTGTTCATGCTCTTCTTCTCGATCGCGCGGTTGGCCGCGATATACTCGTGCATCTTCGCCTTCACCGTATCGATGAACTCCTGCGTCACGGGCTCACCGAGTTTCTTGCAGTAGATGCCCGTTCCGAGCGAGTGTTCCACCGAGATCTCGTTGCAAGCCTCAATCCCGTAGCAGGCGTTGACCGCCGCGAGCATGACGAACAACACACCTCGGATATAGGTGCGACGCGCGTCGTTGTCGGTGATATCCAGAAACTCGATGGTGCTGTCCCAGTAGCAGTTTTTGAACATCTCCTGCAGCTTTCCGTTAACCTTCGCCAGAATGATACGGTCGCGATTGTTTACGGTAAATGCATCCGCGATCTTCGACAGGGAGATGCCCTCCTCAATCTCTCTCGTCTCGTTACCCACTGTAATCTTCATACCTGTTCTCCTCACACTGTATTCATATACTACACGCCGAACCGGTGCATCACGTCGACGAGTTCCCGAAGCTCGGCCGTCGCGGAAGCAAGTCTTGCTGCCGCTGCCTCGGTGTCGGTCTCCGTCAGCCGTTCCACCATGGCGGTCTTCTTCGCGCACTCCTCCGTGAGCCACGCGAGATACGTCATGTCCTTCTTCCGCGGAAGGATCCGCCCGTAGCGATACTCCGCGTCCGTGTACTCCTGCTCGTCCGCGCCCGCTGCGTCGGCCGGATCACCGCAACAACAAGCGATGTCCGCGGCATTCCGCTTCGCGACGTCTCCGCGGTCCGCCCTCATGCACAGGTAGTATTTTCCGTCCTCGTACAGACACTGCTCGTCCGTTATGACAAAGCCGAGCGCGTATACGCGGCGCCTCACAAGATCCCAGTCGGACTGCGGCTGAAGCACCAGCGTCTCCGCCGCGACGGCGCGATCACTCCCCTCCGTGAGGATGCGGTTCGTCAGCTCGCCGCCCATGCCGGCCATCACGATCACCTGCGCCGCCCCGGGCGCAAGTCCCGCGAGCCCGTCGCACAACACCGTCTCGGCGCGCTCCTGCATGTGGAAGAAACGGATCGTCTCCTCCGCCTTCGCGAGCGGCCCCTTGCGCACATCGCAGGCATATGCGTATTTCGTCCTGCCTTCCCGCAGCAGCCACACGCTCAAGTATGCGTGATCGCAGCCGACATCGGCAACCGCCTCACAGGACGGCACCATTCCGGCTACCATCCGAAGCCGGTCCGACAACCTCATACCATGGACCTCCGTACTACCGTAGTTACGACAGTTCCCGTAACAGAAACCGTCTTCGGAAAATGCAGATGCGCATTTTCCGTATGATCAAAATCAATCGTTCAGATAATCGCGCAGCTTCTTGCTGCGGTTCGGATGATGCAGCTTACGGATTGCCTTCGCCTCGATCTGGCGGATGCGCTCGCGCGTCACCTTGAAGATCCGTCCGACCTCCTCTAGCGTCTTCGGTGCCTCGCCGTTCAAACCATAGCGAAGCTCAATGACGGCACGCTCACGGTCGGTGAGTGCCTGGCGCATCGATTCGACGAGCTGTTCGTGGAGGAACGAACTCGCCACTGCCTCCTCGGGCTGCAGCGTCTTGTCGTCCTCGAGGAAATCGCCGAGATGGCTGTCCTCCTCCTCGCCGATGGGCGTCTCCATCGAGACAGGCTCCTGCGCGATCTTCATGATCTCCTCGACACGGCGGGCGGACATCTTCATGCGCGCCGCGATCTCGTCGATGCTCGGCTCGCGTCCAAGCTCCTGAAGAAGCTGGCGCTCCGTGCGGTTCACGCGGTTGATCGTCTCGACCATGTGCACTGGAATGCGGATGGTGCGCGCCTGGTCGGCGATGGCACGCGTGATGGACTGACGGATCCACCAAGTCGCGTACGTGGAGAACTTGTAGCCCTTCCGGTAGTCAAATTTCTCCACGGCTTTCAAAAGACCGAGGTTGCCCTCCTGGATCAGATCCTGAAGGTGCATACCGCGACCGATATATTTCTTCGCAATACTCACGACGAGACGAAGGTTGGCTTCCGCGAGGCGCTTGCGCGCGCGCTCGTCACCCTGCTCCTTGGCTTCCGCGAGGCGCATCTCCTCATCCGCGGACAGAAGCGGGATCGTACCGATCTCCTTGAGGTACATGCGCACCGAGTCCTCGGTCGCGACATCGTCACCGCCCTCGCCGCTCTCCAGCGAATGATCGATCGCGGAAATGTCGTCGTTGATGATGGTAATGCCCTTGCCGGCGCAGTACTCGTAGATGTCAGCGAGGGTTTCGGGATTGATCGCGCTGCCCTTTACCGCTTCCTCGAGCTCCTGCCAGTCAAGCTCATTTCCCTTCTCCTGGGCCGCGGCGATCAGCTCGTCAAGCTTGCTCTGGACACGCTCAAAGCGCTCGCGGCGCTTCTCCGGTGACTCTGCGTCGGGCGCGTCCGCCTCATCGAGAAGCATCGCGTCCTCCTCGGTAAGCCCGATGTCCATGTCCAGCGACTCGAACTCATCGCTCTCATACGGAAGATCCTCGTTGCTCATGAAATCCGGCTCGAACTCCTCATCGTCCGTGTACTCCGAATCCCCGTCCTCGCGCAGTTCTTCTTCCTGCTCGTTGTACGCCTCGGTAATCTTCTTCTTTGCCATGTGAACCCCTTTCCGTCGTCGACCGTACCGCCGACCACTGTCCCCTCAATTTTATTCCGTATCTGTCAAAGCCGCCGAACGCGATCAATACGTCTCCATCCTCAACCGCATCCGAAGCGACTCCGTCTCCTTTCTGCTCTCGCGGATCAGGCGCGACGCCTCCTTCACATCATTGTCCGCCTTCGCCTTCTCAATCCGCTCCTCCGTCCGCCGCTTGTGTATCTTCATCACGGCGTCCTCCACCGCCTTGGACACATCGCCCGCCTTGACCGCCATCTCGTCGGAGAGCATCTCGGCCACCAGCCTCTGTTCCTCCGCAGTCTCAAAACGGCTCACGAGCGCTGCGACGTCGACGGGATCATTTTCCGCGTACTCATAACAACGGCGCACCACCTCGCGGTAGACATTGCCCGTAAAATCCTCAATCGTCAGGTACTTGCGGATGACCTTCCGCGCCCTCGGCCGGCTACCGATCAGCGTCACGAGATAGTCCTGCGTGTTCAGGATGTCATCCCGCTTCGGAGCCCGACCTGCCGTCGTCTCCTGCACCTCGCCGTTGCCGTCGAGCACCTCCGCCGCCCTTGCGGCCTCCTGCTGGTCCCTCGCGGCCTCCGCCGCACGCCGCTTGGCCTCGTCCGCTCCGATGTGGTTCACCTTGCGGACAAATGCCTGGTAGCTGACGTTGTAGTCCTTGCAAAATGCCTTCATGTACGTCTCGCGCTCAAGCTCGTCCTCGTAGCGCACCATCCACCGTGCCGCGGCATCCAGAAAGGCGTTCGCACCGTCCGTGTTGTCCGTGCTGCCGATGTCGCCGAACTGCTTCTGCAGGTACTCCATCTCGAACCGGTAGCTCGACCGCGCGTCGCGTATGCGTTTCTCGTACTCCTCCGCGCCGAGGTCCTTGATGAACTCGTCCGGATCCTTGTACGGCGTCATGTCGACCACCCTCGCCCGGATGCCCGCCTGATACAGGATCGGGATCGCCCGGTTGATGGCCGTCTGTCCCGCGCCGTCGGAATCGTAGGTGAGGACAACGTCCTTCGTGTAGCGCGACAACAGCTGCGCCTGCTGGTCCGTAAGCGCGGTACCGAGCGTCGCGACCGCGTTGTCAAAACCTGCCTGCGTGAGGGAGATGACATCCATGTATCCCTCACAGAGGATCAAGTACCCGCGGCGGCTCTTGCGCGCCTCGTTCAGGTGGTACAGGTTGCGGCTCTTATTGAAAACAAGCGTCTCCGGTGAGTTTAAGTATTTCGGTTTCGCGTCCCCCATGACGCGCCCGCCGAACGCGATGACCTTGCCTCGGTTATCAAAGATCGGGAACATGACGCGGTTGAAGAATTTGTCGCCCGCACCGCCGTTCTCGCGGAAGGTGAACAGGCCGCTCTCGCGCAGGAACGGGTCGTCGTAGCGGTCCTTGACCGCCGCGTACAGCTTGCCGTCGCTGTATCCGAGGCCGAACTGCCGCATGGTCTCCGCGGTCAGCCGCCGCCCGGTCAGGTACTCCATGCCGAACTTTCCGGCTTCCGTGCGAAGCATCCGGTAGTAGTACTCCGCCGCCTCCTTGTACAGCGCGAGCATGCGCTCTTTCTTCGTGCGGAGCTCCGCCCCGTAAGCGGATTCCTGCTGCTTCGGCAGCTCGTATCCGACGCGCTCGGCGAGCATGCGCACCGCCTCGGGGAAGGATACATTTTCATGCTCCATCATGAACGTAAACACGTTGCCGCCCTTCTGGCAGCCGTAGCATTTATAAGTCTGTCTTGAGGGTGTTACGGAAAATGAGGGCGTCTTCTCGCTGTGAAACGGGCACAGTCCCACATAACCGGACCCGGCACGCTTCAGTGCCACATACTGCCCGATCACGGAAACAATGTCGTTTCTGCTCCGCACCTCATCGATGACTGAATCCGGATAATACATCAATACACTCCCCAAGCTTTCGGTATCATCAGTTCCTCATAGGTCATGACGGCAAATTTGTCCGTCATTCCCGCAACGTAATCCGATACGACGCGCTCCTTGACCTCGCCGCTCGCGATCAGCCGGCCGAATTCCTCCGGAAGACGGCTGATATCCTCCATGTAATACTTGTACAGCTGCTCCACCAGCCGCTCCGCCTTGTACTCCTGCCCCTTGGCCACGGGGTTCGTATAGACATGCTCGAACATATACTCGCGAAGCTTCCGGAACGCCTCGCGGATCCGGTCGGACATCACGATCTCATCCCTGTCCGCGCTGTGGATCACAACGTCGTGCACAAGCGTGTTGAGACGCTCCTTCAGGGAGTGGCCGAGCACGTTCGTAAGCTCCGATGGAATGTCCTCCTCGCGGATGATGTGTCCGCGGATTGCGTCATCGATGTCGTGGTTCACGTACGCCATCTTGTCCGCCAGCTGCACCACACGCCCCTCGAGCGTGAACGGGTTTCCCTCCGTCTGATGGTTGAGAATGCCGTCCAGGACCTCCTGCGTCAGGTTCAGTCCGCGTCCGTCCTTCTCCAGAATATTTACAACGCGAAGGCTCTGCAAATTATGTTCAAATCCGAGCGGACACGCGCGGTTGAGAGCTCTCTCCCCGGCATGGCCGAACGGCGTGTGCCCCAGATCGTGCCCCAGTGCGATCGCCTCCGTCAGGTCCTCATTCAGAAGGAGCGCCTTGGAGATGGATCTCGCGATCTGGGAAACCTCAAGCGTGTGCGTCATGCGCGTGCGGTAATGGTCCCCGTCCGGCGTCAGGAAGACCTGCGTCTTATCCTTGAGCCTGCGGAACGACTTCGAGTGGATGATCCGGTCGCGGTCGCGCTGAAACACCGTGCGGATATCGCACTGCTCCTCATCGCGCAGCCGTCCGCGGGATTCGTCCGAATGCGCGGCGCAAGGCCGGAGCATCAGATGCTCGCGCTCTTCCAGCATTACCCGAATGTTGTTCGCCATGAAACACTCCCCCTTATAATGTAGTATCTGTCATTATATCACAACCCCCCGGAAAATGTCTCCGTTTTTCGCAAGTTTTCTTCCCGAAAATCATTTTTCGACGAAAAATGATGCTCCGCCCCATAAGCCCTGTTCCGCGGCGGCTTTCCGCCTTTCTTGCCAGCAGGCCGGTTCTGTGGTATAATAGGCACGTGTTTTGACGCGGCTGTCGCCGGATTTGGTATCAACCGACACCCGCGAATTCAGTCTTTTCGCACCGTTCAGACGGTGTGTCAGAGGATCCTCTGGGGGAGGAATTGTATGCACGCTCTGACTGCAGCATTGAAAGCTTATCTCGACAGCTCGCCGAATCTTACGGAGAGCTTTACTCTCGTTGTCCGCTACGCGATCCCGATGCTCTCGCTGATCATTCTCTCGGGCGCGTTTCTCTCGCTCTTCTCGCTCCCGCGCAACAAGGAAGTGTTTGCCCGCTTAGAGCGTGAGGACGGTTCCGAATCGTACCCCGTCAACCACCTCGAGGCTCTCGTGGGGCGCACGGGCGCGGCCGATATCGCGCTGCATGACAACTCGGTCAACCGCATCCACGCGACGCTCTCCGGCAACGGTCGCGGCGAGTGGACGGTCTACGACATTGATTCCAAGCAGGGAACCTTCGTCAACGGCGAGGAAGTGGGCGTTTCGCTCCCGGTTCAATACGGGGACACGATCACGTTCGGCAACGTCTCCACCGTGCTTCGCCCTGTCGGCACCCTTGAGGAGGCCGCGGTTCTGCGAAAGCGCCGCATCGTGCGGCCTCTTCCGCCGTGGACATCTCTTCTAATGCTCACCATCCTTCAGGGCATGCTGTGCCTTCAGCTCTGTATCACGAAAAATGCGCAGGCCACGCACACGATCGTGACCGTGTTCATGATGTACACCGCGCTGATGTGGGCGTATTTTACGGTGATGCGCCTGTGCAAGATCACCGGGTTCGAGCTGGAGATCATCGCGTTTTACCTGACATCCATCTGTCTCTCGGTGACGACCTCGTGCAACTGGACACTGCTGCCGAAGCAGCTTCTCTCCGTGCCGCTCGGGATCATTCTGATGTTCGTCATCGGGCGCATGCTAAGAAACCTTGACCTGATCCGCCGGTATTTCCGCTGGGGCATGGCGGCCGTCGCGCTCGGCCTGGTCGCCAGCACGCTTCTTCTCGGTAGCCTGAAATACGGCGCGACCAACTGGATCCACATCGGCGGCTTCAGTTTCCAGCCTTCCGAGCTGGCCAAGCTCTGCTATGTATTCGCGGGTTCCGCGACACTCGACCGACTGTTCCGCAGAAGAAACCTCGGTCTCTTCCTGTTGCTCTCCTTTGTGCTGATCATCAGCCTCGCGATGATGAACGATTTCGGCACGGCGTCGGTCTTCTTCGTGACCTTCCTCGTGATCTCGTTCCTGCGCTCGGGTGATTTTGCGACGCTTCTTCTGATGCTCGGCGGCGCGATCTCTGCGGGCGGTCTTGTGCTCGTCGCGAAGCCTTATATATGGGCGCGTTTCTCGACCTGGCGCCACGCGATGGAGTACGCCTCCGAAGGTGGCTACCAGCAGGCGCGCACGCTGACGGCGATCGCCTCGGGAGGACTGCTCGGCACCGGCCCCGGCGGCGGCTTCTTAAAGCGTGTCGCGGCTGCGGACACCGACCTTGTCTTCGGCATGATGTGCGAGGAGCTCGGCCTGATCACGGCGATCTTCGCGGTGCTCTGCATCATCGCGCTGTCCGCGTTTGCCATCCGCTCCGCCATGTCCTGCCGATCGTCCTTCTACATGATCGCGGCATGCTCCGCGACAACGATGCTGATCTTCCAGACCGCGCTCAACGTGTTCGGCTGCACGGACCTTCTTCCGCTCACGGGCGTGACGTTCCCGTTCGTCTCCAACGGCGGCTCGTCCATGCTCCTGTCGTGGGGTCTTCTCGCGTTCCTGAAGGCTGCCGACACGCGACCCGGCGCAAGCTTTGTGTTCCGCAGGTCGTACCGCGAACAACAGCGCCGTCTCGGCGTGCTCGCAGAGGAAACTGATGATGATTACGATTCCGAGGACGAACTGGAATCCGACCGGGAAGAAGGTGATGACGAATGAAGAAGATCCGTTCCCGCATCGGTTTGTGTTCCGTCGTTCTCGCGCTGTTCTTCGCCGCGATCCTGCTTCTGTTGAACACCTACCGTAAAAACGCCGCGAAGTGGTTTCTCACTCCTTACAACCGGCATCTCTATTCGTCGGAAAATGTGCTTCTCACCGGTACCGTCGCCGACCGCAACGGCACTGTCCTGTCCTATGTAAGTAACGGTGTGCGCCTGTACAACGATAACGAGCTCATCCGCAAGTCGACGCTCCATGTCGTCGGTGACCCGTACGGAAAGATCGGTACCTCCGCGCTCGCCACGATGCGCAACGACCTGATTTCCTTCCGCACTCTGGAAGGCATCTCATCGGTCGACGAGGCAGGCAACACCGTCGTGCTCTCGATCGACGCGGACCTCAACGCGGCGGCTCTCAAAGCGCTGGACGGCCGCAACGGCACCGTCTGCGTGTACAACTATAAGACCGGCGAGATCCTCGCGCTTGTCTCGACGCCGACGTTTGACCCGGTGAACATCCCCGAGAACCTTGAGGAGGACAGCGCATACTCCGGCGCCTACCTGAACCGTTTCCTTTCAACGACGGCTGCGCCCGGCTCCGTCATGAAGCCGGTCATCCTGCAGACGGCACTCGAATCAGGTCTTCAGGCCTCGGATCTCGATCCCGCGCAGAGCGGTCCGCTCACGGAATGGAAATATACCTGCAAGGGCATCGCGCGTTTCCCTGACGGCAACGTCAAATGCCCGAAGACGCACAACAGTCAGTCTCTCACGGAGACGCTCGCGAACTCCTGCAACTGCGCGTACGCAGTTCTCGCCGTGGCGCTCGGCCCCGAGAAGGTCGCCGAGGGAATCCGCAAGAGCGGTCTTACCGACTCCTACAAGATCGGCACCGTCAACACCGCGCGCAGCACCTTCCGGTTCTCCGGAATCTACGACTATCAGCTCGGCTACGCGGGTGTCGGACTTTACCTCGATCAGGTCAACCCGTGCAGCCTTCTCGTGTACTACGCGGCCATCGCAAACGGCGGCAAGGCTGCCGTTCCCAACACGGTACTGGAAGTCCGCGACAGCTCCGGCAAGGTTCTTCGTCGTCCGGAGATCGTGATGACCGATCAGCTTCTCACGGCATCCTCCGCCGAGTATCTGCGCAACGCGCTCTCGGAGGATGTGCGCCTCACCTACGGCAAGGATCGTTTCCCGTGCGCCATCGCCGCCAAATCCGGCACGGTCTCACAGGCTCAGGGCGAATCCAACGGCTGGTTCGCCGGATTTACGACCGACGAGGATATGCCGTACGCCTTCGTCGTGTACGTTGAGCACGGCGGTGTCGGAAGCCGCGCTGCCGGTGATGTCACCGCGGCGGTGCTGAAGGAACTGATCAAGAAGGCCTCCAAGTGATCCGCTTCAAAGTTCTCAAAAGCCCTCCGTACAAACCGTTTCACAACTCAAAAGCATCCCCGTAAGGGGCTGAAAAGGGCGTTACCTTGCAAAAAGATAACGCCCTTTTATACTGTTTGAATATTCTCACGATCCCGTTATTCGATGCTCTGCCGCCCCGGGGATCACTCAACTGCCTGATAGATATTGCGGTCGACCAAAAGCCCGGTGATCACGCTCACGATGATCTCCATGTCCTGTCTCAGATCGGCGATCTGCCGATCGAAGTTTCCGTTCTTCGGGCTCGAAGGCTCCATCGAATCTCGGTGCGTGTCCACAAGCACATGAAGCGAATTGTTCACGTACGCGATCATCATCTTGTACGGAAGGATCTCCGAAAGATTCATGATGGACTGCATCAGCGCGGGCGTCAGCAGGTAAAATGCCTCCGCGTCGTTCTGGCACAGGCACTGGAAACGCTTGTTGAAATCGACGTCCTCGGTCTCCAGTTCATGTCTCCGCTCCGACTTTCTGGTGAAGATCGACTTCTTGCGGTTTGTGAACCCGAAGCCCTTCTGGATGATCTGCAGATCGGTGTTGAACGACTTGTTTGGCACGATCTCCAGCCACTGTCCCTTAAAGTACACGGTCGTCGAGCTGTTGCCCTCCGAATCGGTCGTGGTGTCCGCGATGTATACGTCGGCGCGCGTGAACGGCACTCCGTTGTACACACCCTTAAGCATATCCTCGCTGCTGTAGTCGCTGCCGAAGGACATGATGCCGTAGGAGCTCAGATACTCCTCCTTGAAACCGGTGTCCGGCAGATACTCATAGTTCGTAAAATACTCCTGCGCGACGCGGTCGATCATCGTCCGCTTGTACAGCTCACGGTACTTCTTTCCGAGGCTCGCGCTCGTGATGAACATCGCGATCAGCGCGCCGATGCAGATTACGATCCCAACCGGAAAATACAGCGTCCCGAACAAAAGGATCGTCACAATGACACCGACCACCGCCACACAGACACTGATCCGGTCTCTCTTCTTAATCCGGTTGCCCAGGTCGAGCAACTCCTGAAACTCATGTTCCATCGCCATTTTCCTCCGTCATATCGCGGCCGCACAACCGCGTCCCCCATGCGGTCTCACTGAACCAGCAACCGCGTCCCCCTTACGGCTTCTCCGAACCTGCCGTAGTTTATGGATCATCCCTCACGCCGTAAATATCTTTTCGTCGATCGCCAGCGTATCCACGATGTTCGTGATGATCTTCAGTTCCTTGCGAACCTTTTCCACCTCGTACTCAAGACTGGTGCTTGAAAATACAGGCGGCTCCATATTATTTTTACCCGAATTTATCGCAAAATGCAACCTGTTCTGTACAAATCCGAGCATGAATTCACAATTGAACTCATCCTTCAGCAGCATCAACATCTGCATCAACCGCGGTGTCAGCAGGTAAAACGCCTCCGAATCGTTCTGGCATGTACAATCGAAGAGTTTGTTGAACTCCATATTTTCCGTCTCAAAGGTATGTCTGCGTTCATCCTCACTGTTGAACAGTCTGCCGGTCTTCGTGTTCGCGAACTTGAACCCTGAGGTCCGGATCTGAAGGTCCGAGGAAAATCTCTTGTTGTACGTGAACGTGAGCCATGTACCGTTCAGAAACTCAATGATGTAGCAGCTCTTACCGGTCGAATACATCTGCGCGATGTACGCGTCGGCGCGGCGGAAACTGACGCCCTTGTAGCTGCCCTCGATCGTATCCTCGCTCCTGTAGATATTGCCCATGCTCATCAGTCCGGTGGCCGTGATCTCATCCTTATCGTACCCCTTCTCCGGATGATACTCATAGCTGTCGAACATTCCCTCGGCCGCGCGGTCCACGACGACACTCTTGTAACCGGCCTTGTAGTCCTTCAGTCTCCTCGAATAAATCCACCACAGGATCCCGACCGTGATCGGTCCGAGCAGCAACAGCGCCCATTCCCCCCGGGCTGCTAACAGATATACTCCGAATATAACTACCGCAATTGATAAAACAGTGTTGATTATGGCAAAAAGCCGAACACTGTTTTGCTTTACTTCGACTTCCTCCCATGTTGTGAACATAGTATTTTCCTTTCAAGGGCCACACAACCCTTTTCATAATGCGTGCCGGAGATCACTCCCCGGCACGCTCCTGATTCATCTTAGCGAGCGCCCCACGCGCTCATCCCTCACTCCAAGCTGTCACATTGCGCTGTGCCGTATCGCACAGTGTATACCTTCCCCAAGATATATTACACTTTGTCATCAGATCGTGATGTTTACGTTCACGTCCTCACGCTTGCTCGCTTCCGCCTCAAAGAACTCCTCCGCATGGATGCCGCTCAGGCCTGCAACAATGCTGGTAGGGAACGTCACGATCTTGCGGTTCAGCAGAGAAACATTGCTGTTGTACGCTCTGCGCGCACCCTGAAGATGCTCTTCCACGTCCATGATCGCAACCTGCAACTGACGGAAATTCTCATTGGAATGCAGCTGCGGATAATTCTCAGCGAGGAAATTCAATTCCTTCGCAGCCTGCTCCATCGAGGCAACCGCCTGATTTCTCTCAGTCATGCTCATGCCGCTGCGGAGCTTCACTGCCTCAAGAATGGTCGCCTTCTCGAACGTTGCGTAGGATTTTGCGACATCAACCATCTTCGTCAACACGTCATACCGCTTGGTAAGCGCTACATCAATGCCGGACACCGCTTCCTGAATCTTGATCTTCGTCTGGCGAAGTCCGTTCAGAGTTCCGATGTACCAGAAGAGGAGCAGCACGACTACCGCTGCTACAACGATAGCGATCATACTTCCTGTTTCTACACCAAAAATCAATGTCCTCATCATAATGTTATTCCGTGCTCAGCCACTCGCTGTAAGCACGTTCCTCCTTTCGATTTCCTGCAGTATATCACATGTAAGTGTAATTTACCATAGTTTGAAATCAAATTTAACAAATTGTTAACAACTTACCGAATTGTTATATAAGTAATCTGAAACAGTTCGCTTCCGCCGTCCACGACGACCCTGATCGACGATGCTCCTCCACGGACCTCATCCAGTTTATATACGGTATTGTTGTCGCAGCCGGTTCCGGTCTCGTGCAGCAGCACCCACGCCGCACCGTCGGGCGCCGTCAACTCCGGGATCTTCTCATCCGACATAGTCCAGGCAATCTTCCCGCCGACCGGATTGTTGTCCGCGTCCAGCCAGCTGAGCTCATAGCTCATGTCCTTCGGCCTCGCTTCGATCGTAACCGTCACATCAACATTCTTGAGTGATTCATCGTCGCCCTCCCAGGAGACATCGCTTGTCAGCACCTTGTGCAGGGACATGGACTGCCCGCTGAAGTACTCGGTGCCCATGCCATCATGCTTAATGTAAAGCGTCCCGTCCGACCGTTCATACACTATGTAGAACATATAGTAATCCCCGCCATCGCTGTTTGTGTAACCGATCGCCTCAAGCGTTGATGTCTCAATTGTCTGCTCGGGCTTTTCCGTATAGTCGAACTCGTTTCCTGCGAAGGCGTCCTCTCCGTACAAGTTTTTGGTGTTGAACGTTACGCTGTTGCCGTACAAGCCTCCGGAAAATACGACACGCTTTGAAAAGTATCCGTGCGAGGTAACGGTTTCCGGATCGATGTACATTGCGCTCATGTAGACCTTGCGCTTGTCACTTGTCGTAATGTTTGCAAAATCCCTCTCACCGTCCACCACCGGGATCAGCAGTTCGTCATTACTCCGTGCGCCGTATTCCCTGACCCTGACCGTGCCATCATCGTCATACCCGATGAACGATCCCTCCAAACCGTTGAACTCCTCCTCGGTAAGTTTGATGAAGCAGATTCCGATCGGGATATCTCTCTCCCTCGGAATATCCGCGGCTTCCACCGCCAGACTGCTGCAACCGCACACACTGCACACAAGCAGTAACAAAACAAGCAAACTAATCGTCTTCTTCATTGTCTAACCCCCCGTCAAATTTCAATATATCTCCCACGTCACACTGCAGATAGTAACAGATCTTGTTGATCGTCTCGAACCGCACGCCTTTGGCTTTGCCGCTCCTGAGTATCGAAAGGTTGGCCTCCGTGATACCGATCCTGGCGCACAGTTCCTTGGATGTCATCCCGTTTTTCTTCAGGACATCCTCAAGATATACTTTGATTGCCATGCGCTTCTCCTAAATGTACAACGAATTTTCGTCCTTCACCTCGCGCGTCTCCCTCATCATGTAAAGAGCGGCCGGGATGAACGCGATCGCCACAAGTTCCGACAGCGGAAGGATCAGGCTGATATCAAACGTCAGCAACCGGTTGATGCACAGCAGCTGTCCCACATTGAACGCCGCGACGCCGAGCAGGTACAGAACGATCTCAACCACGCAGAACACGGTGAAGCTGTGCACTCGCTTCTCGTTGGCTTCCGTGGCACCGTCAATGCGGTACCGCCGGACAATGATCCCCGTGAGAAGGAACGTGACAGCCATTCCAAGCTGCACAAGCGTGGCCGATACGCTCTTCCACACGGCAAATGCCCTGTCTGCCGTTTCGGTTTCCTCAAACCGTTCGATCGCCTCGACGAGCATCGACTGCTCTGCTTCCGAGGGCCCTTTGAGGTTTTCGACCAGCGTGACTGCCTCAAGCACCGCAAAGCACGCAAACACGATGCACGCGATCACACACAGCTCCTCGATCAGCCGGAACGTATCATCCCGCGAACCTTTGAGCAGCCGGATGCAGAACCGTAGAACAAGGTAACACATCAACAGCGAGTAAAACGAAGCTCCGATGGTCGCGACGCGCAGGTCGGCATTCTCCAGCGGCTTCGAGACCATGTCCCAGTCACCGATCAGCAGCGGATTGACGGACAGATAAAGCGCTGCCGCTTCCGCGATCGCGATCGGGATCAGGCAGTAATCAATTTTCCGCGCCCTCTTGCTCAGCTTGAGCACCACAAGCACGGCGACCGGGATCAGGCACAGGATCACGAATATCCCCCACGCACACACGTTGCCTGACGAACCGGACAGTGACATGTTTCGCAGCAGTTCCCCCAGTTGGCGAAACGGAAATCCCAAAACTTTCATAAGCACCTCCGCAAGGTGAATTATTGTTTTACGATAATAACTTAGCATGCAAATTATCGTTTGTCAATAATTTCCTATAAAAAAGTCGACCATTTTCCGAAGAAGCTTTTGTTCTTTCTTTCGGAAAATGATCGACCGTCATCACGTTTTCAATACGCTGTGTTTGCTGTCTTAGTAGTAGTCGCCCTCCACAATGTAATCCGCGAGACGCTCCGAGAGCATCACCACGGTACTGAACTCCTCGCGCTGCTCGAGGACCCTGCGAACCCCGTCAATATCCTTCACTCCCTCAAGGTTCAGCGTAGGGTTTTCGCGCTGCAACAGGATATGGAGTTCGTCCTCCTCAAAGGCAAACGCCATCGACGGTTTCCCCGCGAGGCATCGCTCGGTATAAATCTCGCGCAGCACGTTCATCAACTGCGGCGTAAGCACGTAGTACGCCTCCTCCATGGACGTACAGCTGCAGCAGAATGCACTGTTGAAGTAAGTGTCCTCCGTCTCGAAGCAATCCTCGGACGACATAAATGAATGCGTGTTGCGAAGATCCCATGACTGGATCGTCAGCGGCGTCTCGATGCGCTTCGCCGTACGGAAGACAATCCAGGAATAGTATTCGGAATCCCTGTCAGCCATGTCATCCTCTCCGGCGGCTCTCATCATCATGTCCTGCATATTGTTGCCGAACAATCCCTCGAAGATGTTGTACGACACGGTGACATCCATGAACCGGAAGTTCGCGCGGTTCGGGCATACTCCCTCCACATACGATTTCCGTGACACCTCGGGTGCATACCCAAGCATCAGGTACCGCTTCATGACGTTGTCGTTCGGGAAGTTGACCCTCTCCCCGTAGCGGCTCCGCAGAAGAATTCCGTCCGCGGATTCTTTCAAAAGGCTCGTCCTGAGCTCTTTCATCGTTTTTTCTTTATCGGCAGAAATGACAGAAAGTCTGATACCGCCGGCGATCGCAAGGATAAACGAGAGTAACATGGTAAAACAATCGAACCATGTCCAGTTGGTCAAAAATGATAGAAAACTCCAAAAACACAGGATCACCGCGCCTATAAGGACCAGGATCCACACCGGCGACGTGTTGGAGGCAGCACCGTACCGGTGCGCAAGTTTTACGGTTTCCAAACTGTTCACCCACTGTTCGAACTCCGCGTTCTCGTCCCCGTCCGCATCATCAGATACTTCCGCTTCATCCTCTACCGCGTCATCCTCTTCCGCTTCGTCCTCTGCATCACGGAACTCCTCATCCTCGTATTCGTCTGTCACTTCATCGTATGCTTCCTGCTCGTCCCCGACTGCATACTGATACCCGCTCTGCTTTTTGTCACTCATCCCTCAAACTGTCCTTCCCCACAGTTTGCGCGCTCCCTCTCGCGCGCGATCGCATCCCGTTTGGAATACACACACCCACAATAATTCTGCCGGTACAGCCCGTACATCTCCGAGAGCCGCACCGATTCGGCATAACCGCCCTTCTTCTTGAAATCCGAAGCAAGATATTTCGGAAAATGACCGTCCTCATTTTCTCCCGCGCTGTCCGCGTCCGCCAGCAGGCCGATCAGCTCCGCCGCTGCCTCCTCGCCTATGCGGTTGAGAAGCTCTGCGTCCTTCTGCGGACTGATCGTGAGCGTCGTCGCAAAATACTCCGCCCCCATCTCGGCCGCCGCCTTCGCCGCGTGCGACAGACGAAGCTTGAAGCACGCCTCGCAGCGCTTGCCGCGCTCCGGTTCCTGCTCCAGCCCCTTCGCGATCTCGTAGAACTCCTCCGGCTTATACTCCGGAACTACAACATTCACCGGATACTTTACCGGCAGCTCACGCACGAGCCTCCGTAGCTCCTCCGCGCGCTTGTCAAACTCCGCAGCCTCGGTGATGTTCGGGTTATAGTAATACACCGTCACATGAAAATGCTCCGCCAGAACCGTCAGACAATAGCTGCTGCACGGCGCGCAGCAGGCGTGCAAAAGCAACGAAGGGACATGCCCGTCCGCGTCGATCCGGGCGAGCATGTCCTCCAGTTCCTTCTGATAGTTTCTTCGGTTCATCGTATGATTTCCTTAAGCGCTGTGATGAGCGCATCCATCTCCTCATCGGTTCCCACCGTGATGCGAAGCCAGTTGTCGATGCGCGGTTTCTTCCAGTGGCGCACGAAGATGTCTCTCTTCTTGAGCTCCTCGAAGATCTCGTCGGCCGGCACCTTCCCGTGTGACGCAAAATAAAAGTTCGTCGACGTCGGAAGCACCGTAAAGCCGAGCTCCTGAAGCTTCGGAAGATACTTCTCCCTCGTTGCCACGACCTTCGCGACCATCTTCTTCCAATAATCAACATCCCTCATGGAAGCGGCACCCGCGCGGATCGTCACATGATCCATCGTGTACGAGTTGTATGCGAATTTGATATCCGAGAGAGCCTTGATCATCTCCTTGCTTCCGATGGCAAAGCCGATGCGGCTTCCCGCCATGCTGCGCGACTTCGAGTACGTCTGCACGACAAGAAGATTGTCGTACTCCGCAAGGAGCGGAAGGCAGCTCTCGCCGCCGAAATCGACATACGCCTCGTCGACGATCACGGTCACATCGCGGTTCGCGTCCAAAATGCGGCGGATCTCATCGCGCGGCAATGCGATCGAGGTCGGCGCGTTCGGGTTTGCGATAACGATACCGCCATTTTCCACCGCGTAGTCCTCCGGACGGATCCGGAAATTCTCGTCGAGCGGGATCATGCGGTACGGGATCCGGTACAGCTCGGCCCATACGTCGTAAAATGAGTACGTCACGTCGGGGAACAGGATCGGCTTGTCTCCGTTAAAGAACGTGAGGAACGACATTCCCAGAACGTCGTCCGAGCCGACGCCGACGAACACCTGGTCCTTGTCCACGCCGTACACATCGGCGATCGCGGTCACAAGCTCCGTCGCCGAAGGGTCGGGATATTTGCGCGACAGATCGCTGTTAAACTCCCGCATGGCCGCTGCCGCTGCCGGCGACGGCGGATAGGGATTTTCGTTCGTATTTAATTTGATCACGGGACGCTGCGGTTGTTCCCCCGGAACATAGGGGGCCACGCGGCGCACGTTATCCTGCCATGTTGCCATAGTTCATCCTTTCGTTGTTGCGGTATCGCAGTCCGGGAGCGTCTTACTTCAGGCCGTACTCCTCCGCGAGCGCCTTGAAACCCGGAAGGGAGCGCTCGATCATGTCGTACGATACGCAGTATGCAAGTCTCACATAGCCCGGGCCTCCGAAGCCCGTGCCCGCTACCATGAGAATGCGGTGCTTCTTCGCCGCTGCGACGAACGCCTTGTCGTCTCCGTCCGGAGCCTTCACAAACAGGTAGAACGCGCCCTGCGGTTTGATGCATGAGAAGCCGTACTCGGTGAGCTTTCCGTAGAGAAGCTCGCGGTTTCTATTGTAGATCTCCACATCCACCTTCGCGTCCTGGCAGCGTCCGACCGCCTTCTGGATCAGCGACGGCGCGTTGACAAAGCCGAGCACGCGGTTTGCCGCCGTTGCGCCCGGAATGATCTCGTCGGCGTCGTCAAGCTCGTCCGGCAGCACCAGATACCCGATGCGCTCGCCGGGAAGCGAGAGCGACTTGCTGTAAGAGTAACCCACAACAGTGTTGTGGTAGTATTTCGTAAGATACGGCACGGTAACTCCGTCATACACGAGCTCGCGGTACGGCTCGTCCGCGATCATGTAGATGCTCGTCCCGTACTCCTTCTCCTTCGCGCACAGAACCTCGGCGATCTTTTGGATCATCTCCTCGGGGTACACAACGCCCGTGGGGTTGTTCGGCGTATTGATGATGAGCGCCTTCGTCTTCGGCGTGATCACCGACGCGAGAACCTCAGGTACCGGCATGAACGTGTCGGGATCGGTCGCAGCCGTCACAAGCACGCCGTCCACGTTGCGCACATAGTTGCGGTACTCGCCGAAGAACGGAGCGAACGTGATGACCTCATCGCCCGGGTTTACGAGCGTCTTCAGAATAACGTTCAGACCGCCTGCGGCACCGACCGTCATCAGTATATTTTTCGCGGAAAATGCGGTGCCGAACTCCTTGTTGAGATGCTCTGCGATCGCGGTGCGGACATCCTCGAAACCCGCATTGTTCATATATCCGTGCAGCACGTTCTCGTCCTCGTGGGCGATGATGTCGAGAAGCGTCTCGCGGATCTCCGCGGGCGGAACTACGCTCGGGTTGCCGAGGCTGTAGTCATAGACGTTCTCTCGTCCGAACTCCTTCGCCATCTTCGCGCCTTCCTCGAACATCGCGCGGATGGCGGAACCGTTTTTGTTGAGATCGAGAATCATGGAATTGATCATTGTGAAAATCTCCTTTCGCCGCACCCTTGTGAAAGCCGTTTCCGTAATGCTTTCGGGGCGCAGATACACGGTCATTTTACCACGGTAACGCGCGTAAGTAAAGTGTGGATTGCTTGTTGTTTTCCGCCCGTTTATATGGTATAATTGAGCGAATTGATTCGCGTGGAGGTACGCATATTATGCTCGACGGAAAAATCGAATTTGACCAGATCTGGTTACTCGACCGGAGAAACGATGAAAAGCTGCCCGTGGAGATCATCAAGGACAGGCTGAAAACCATGTTCGGCAACAGCTTCAAGGTCGATCACGAGGATTACGCACTGATCTCCTTCACCCTTGAAAACGGCGCCGTGGAACAGACCGCGCAGAAGATCAACTCCGTTCTTCAGGAGGAGTTTACTCTCAACGACGGACGGCAGATCCACGAGTCGACCAACTCCGTGTACTATGTCTACCCGGAGGTCATGCTGGCAATGACCGAAGGTCCCAAAAGCAATGACAGTTCACCGCTCTCCTACTTCGACACGCTTGTCGGATGGGACGAGTTTAAGAAGCTGTGCCGCGAGATCGCAAGCGTCGCGCCCCAGATCCGCAGCCACAATACACAGATCACCTTCCAGCATCAGAACTATCTGTTCGCCGTCAATGACGGCGCCGGTCTGACGACCATGCTGAACACCTTCACCGATTTCATCACGGCGCTCGAGCTGTTCCCGTTCTACAGGGACGATCCGGTCAAGGAGATCAAGCTCGGCATGCACACTGAGGACGGTTTTACGTCGCCGTTCGACACGATCACCGCTCTGGGCAAGCTCGAGAACCGCAACAGGCTCGTCTGCATCGACATCCGCGCATTTACCGAGCGGCCGCGTCTCGGCGACCTGAAGCAGTTCCTTCGCCAGCTGATCCCGCTGGAGAGCGACTACATCTTCGCTTTCCGCGTTTCCTATATCGAGCCCACCGCTCTCAAGTCCCTCAGCGACACCATCAGCGACGTTCTGTACCTGCGCACGATCGCCGTGCCGCCGTACTCGAACGAGCAGCTGAAGCAGGGTGCCGTGCTTGCCCTTGCGGATTACTCCTTCCGCCTGGATGACGACGCGTGGGATGTGTTCTTCTCCCGGATCGCCGAGGAGAAAAGCGACGGCCGCTTCTACGGCATGCAGTCGGTACGGAAAATCGTCTGCGAGATCCTGTGGCTGAAGCACCTCGCCGATGCCAATGCCGCTGCAGAGGCGGAAGCAGCCGCGGTTGAAACGACAGACACTACAGCTGATACAGCCACCGCTGCAACGGAGGAAACCGTTGCAGAAACCGATATAACGAACGCAGCTGCCGATGCAGCGGACGCAGCTATCGAAGCAATTGCCGCAGCTGCCGATGCAGCGGAAAATGCTTCTGAGACAGCCGACCCGGTTGCGGAAAGCGACGCCATGATCTGCGATGAGGCACTTGCCGCGGCGGACACCTCAGCCGATTTCACCGATCTTCCGGACCTCACGATCATCAACAAGAAGGATATCCTGGGGCTCTCCACTTCTTACAACGAAAACAAGCAGTCCGGATTTGACAAGCTCTCCGAACTGATCGGCATGGAAACGATCACGGAGCGCATCCGTGAGATCGTCTCCCAGGTCAAGTATTCCCTTAAGGACAAGTCCATCGACCGTCCGACGCTGCACATGCGCTTCACCGGCGCTCCCGGTACCGGCAAGACGACCGTTGCCCGCATTCTCGGACAGATCTTCGCGGAGAACGGAATTCTCCGCAACGGATACTTCTTCGAGTACATGTCGCGTGATCTCTGCGGTGAGTATGTGGGACAGACTTCCCCGAAGACGGCTTCCATCTGCCGAGACGCCTACGGTTCCGTGCTCTTTATCGACGAGGCGTACGCGCTGTACAGCGGCGAGAGCAACAACGACTACGGCAAGGAAGCGCTTGCCACCCTGATCTCCGAGATGGAAAATCATCGCGACGACATGGTCGTTATCATGGCCGGTTACAAGGACGATATGGATAAGTTGATGGAAGGCAACGCAGGACTTCGCTCCCGCATGCCGTACCAGATTGATTTTCCGAGCTACACGAAGAAACAGCTGACGGAGATTTACATGCTGATGGTTCGGAAGCATTTTGCGTACGAGCCCGAGCTGGAACAGACGGCTGCGAACTTCTTCGACTCGCTCGACCAGGCCTACGTGGATTCGCAGGATTTCGCGAATGCCCGCTTCGTGCGCAACCTGTACGAACGCACCTGGTCCAAAGCCGCGATCCGCTCGCAGATGGACGGTCTCGACACCATCCGCATCACCTCCGATGACTTCCGCGCGGCGGCTTCGGAAGGTGAATTTTCCGAAAAATTAATGACCAAACATACCTTAGGGTTTATTTAAGGGAGGATAAGACACATGGCAACATCACAGGAAGAGCTGGATGCAAAGCGCATCTTCGCGACACTCAAGAAGGTTGTATCCGGTCTTGTGAAGAACTACAGCTGCGACGATGAAACGATGAAAATTGAGTTCCAGGTGGACTCCGAGCCGTTTGAGGTGTCGTTCAAATTCAGCGTTCATCCCAACTCACAGCTTCTCACGCTGTACAGCAAGCTGAATTTTACGGTTGCGGAGGAATACCGTGACGCGTATGCGCGCGCGATCTGCGAACTGAACTACGACCGCATGTACGAGGCAACGTTTGATTTCTCGCCGACCAAGGGATTCACCGTGTTCCGCGTTCCCGTTCTCTTCCGCAAGAGCATCCTTTCGCCCGAACTGCTGGATGGCGTTGCCCGCTACACATATAACACCGTAAACAAGTACACTCCCTATCTCTACGATCTCTCTCACGGCGTTGAGGCCGTGATGCCGGAGGAATAACATAGCTGACTTAACCAATGCAAAAATGCCTCAGTCCGATACGACTGAGGCATTTATTATTTCCTGATCCTGATCCTGTTTCTGCGACCGATACTTTCTCAGATACGGTGCCGGATCGAGTATGCCGATGTAGGACTCCCATCGCATCTCCGAACTGCTGTTGCGGATACTCGGAAACGCCGCCCGGATGATGGCGCATACATGCTCCGCCTTGTCGCGCAGATGGCTGCTCTCCTTGAAGTAGAAGTTGTTTCCGAGATACAGATGCTCCAGGATCCTCGCTCGGTCTTCCCGCTCGTTGGTCCGGGAATACGCATCAATGTACCACGCCTTCTTCGGCTTGTCGAGGTACGTTCCCGAGGTATCGTCGAGCGACACTCCGGAATCGTCCGTGTACGCGTCGAAATACGGGTATTTGTCCGTGTTCAGCGTGTTGTTCCAGTACCCCGCGAAATCCAGATCATTTTCCGCGCAGAAATGCCGGATCCGCACCTCCATCATGTGCATGGACTCGTGCACAAACGTCTCGCGGAACTGGTTGATATATGTCGAGCCGTACGCCATGCAGATGTCCTCAAAGGACGTGCTCGTAAGAGCTGCCGCGTCCTCGATGGCGCTTAAGTCCGTGCGCTCGAAACCGCCGCACAGGAAGAACCTCACACACCCTCTCTCACCGTCCGCGAGCAGGTCCTCCCAGAAGCCTTCCGGGTACTCCAGAACCGATTCGTACAACTCGTTCATCGTCATTTGCAGGCGGTTCATATCTTCACACGGGATCAGCCGGTAGCTTCCGAACATCTCCCCGTGCATATCCACTTCCTCAAAATACACATAGACGCCGAATTCCGTGAGGAACCGGTTCGCCATGATCCGAAGGTCGTAGATCTGGCTCGTCGGATATACAACCTGCGAGCCCTCAACCTGCACGGGAGGCTCCGACGTGGGATCCCAGATCAGCAACGCCGTGTCATCCGCACCGATGCCGGTCTCAATCAGCACGTAGCCGTGTTTCGTCAGGTGCGACTGCCCGAAGTAGTCGTGGTCGTTGATCAGCGAGTTGGACAGCTGTCCGATGAGGGATTGCGTCTTGATGTCGTACACCCGGTAGATCGTCTCATAGTCGTCGCTGTCGTCGGAAAATATCCACTCAACGGTGGAAAACCGTCCGTTCTCGCACGACTCCAGAATTTCCTTCGACGTCGCCTTGGGGATCATATACACCGGGTCGGACTGATGGAAATCGGTAAATATCCACTTCTGCTCCGTCGAGTATTCCAGCATATCACGGTAGCACTCAAGCTCGAGATGAATACCGTTCATCTGCCGGAACACGCCGTCGACCGTATCCAGCCGCACGCGGTACTCGGTGTAGTCGGAACGATACGCCGCGAAAACCGGGATGCTGCCGTCCATGCAGAGATACCTGGCAATCCGTACACCGTTGGTCTCGTATGCCGCGAGCTGCTCCCCTTCCCGGGAATACAGATAGAGCGTGTCCCCTTCCTTGTCGTTCCGCGACAATATCCACATGTCATGGTTGTCCATCGCGCCGACACAGGATACCGAATCCCCCTCCACGGTGATCCGGCTGACTTCCTGCAGATCCAGGTCAAGAACAAGAAACGCGCCTTCCCCGTTGTACGCGATCGAATACCCGTCATCAAAAAGCACGGGGCTCATCATCGGCTGTTCACTCAGCGAACGCACCTTCACAATGTCCGGCACTCCCAGATGAAACAGGATCAGCCGCGCCTCCTCCGGGTCATCGGACTGATCGACATCCTGGTGATACTCGCGGAATGCCGAGATCAGGACGAAGTCGTTGTTGGTCGTCACCGATGCCAGGTAGCACTCCTCCATGTACTCCCCAAGCGGGATCGAGTAAACCGAATCCCCGTACGTCGGAGTGTACAGCTCGCTCAGAGTGTAGTCGTCCCTCGAGCGGATCGGTGTCGGACTTGGCGACGGGCTCGGCGTGTTCGTCGGCGTCGGCGGATCCGTCGGCGTCACGGACGAGGAAACCGAGCTCGGGCTCGGAGTCGACGCTTCCGTCGGCCTGCCCGGCCGTTCATCAGGCTTATCCTGACTGCAGCCGAACAACACCGCGGTCACAAGCAGCGCCGCGACGATGAGCCATGCGATTTTCCGAAGACTGTTTCTCACATTTTCGTTCCTCTTACATATTCCCGTAACATAACGAGAACCGCGCAACCAAAGATAAACCTTCGCCGCGCGGTTCTTCAGTTGAATTCAAAGTATCAGCGGTATCGGACTATCCTCCGGTTCCCTGAGCGGGATACCGTTTGATCAGATCCCGACATACTCATTGTTTTCAAAGCGGCCCTTGCGTACACGTCCGTTGGCGTACTTCATGACACCCTCGCCATGGCGCTTGTCATTCTTCCAACCGCCCTCGTAGCTGTCGCCCGTCGACCAGCGGAAAATGCCGTATCCGTTGCGCACGCCGTGCTCGAACTCGCCCTCGTAGCTGCTGCCGTTCGTATAGGTGAAGACGCCCTTGCCGTGAGGCATGCTCTTCTCGTCAACCTCACCCTCGTAACGGTTGCCGCTCTTGTAGCTGAAGCTCTTGATCTCGCGAACCGGAGCCGCCTCAACCTGCTGCTGTGCTTCCTGCGCGGTCTCTTCCGCTGCTTCCGCAACACTCTCCGCGGCTTCCTGTACGTTCTCCGCTGCTGCCTCTGCAACGTTCTCAGCCGCATTCTCCACGGTCTCAGCCGCGTTCTCTGCAGTGTTCTCGACAGCTTCAGCCGCGTTCTCTGCAACCTCAGCCGCGTTCTCAACGACATTCTCTACAGCTGCCTGTGCGGTCTCAACTGCGTTCTCAGCTGCATTCTCTACATTCTCTGCAACATTCTCAGCTGCATTCTCTACGGTCTCCGTTGCATTTTCAACAGCGTTCTCAGCTGTCTCAGCCGCATTCTCCGCAACCTCAGCTGCGTTCTCCGCAACATTCTCTGCTGCCGCCTGTGCGGTCTCCGCTGCTGCCTCAACTGCGTTCTCAACGGCTGCTGCCGCATTGTCCGTAGTCTCCTCTGCTGCCTGCGCCGCTTCCTCGACCGGCTCCGCCGGAACCGGATCGTCTACGATCTCCGCGAAGACCTTCTTGCCGCCTTCCCAAATCTGGAGTTCCTTGGCTCCGTTGGCATAGATCAGCACGCCCTTGCCGTCGCGCTTGCCGCCCTTCCAGTCGCCGATGTACGTATTGCCGTTGCTGAACTGGTAGGAACCGTTTCCTTCGAAGGTACCGCCCTCGAAATTGCCCTCGTAAACCTCGCCGTTGGTCTGAACAAAACGACCCTGGCCGGATTTGATGCTGTTCTCCCAGTTGCCCTCGTAACGGCTGCCCGATGCATAGGTCATAATACCCTGACCGTGGCGCTTGCCCATATTGTAGCCGCCCTCATACACATCGCCGTTCATGTATTCCATGCGGCCGACGCCATGGCGCTTACCGTTCAGGAAATCACCGACATAGTGCTCGCCGTTCGCATACGTCTCCTCGTGGTAACCGGTCTTGGTCACCGGATCGTACGGCTTGGTCTCCGCAACAGCCTCAGCCTGCTCCTCCGCCGCGGTCTCTTCCGCTGCATTGGTCGCCTCCGCAGTGGCTGCCGGTTTCTCCTCAGCAGCCTCAGTTTCCTGCTCAGCTGCGTTCGCCTCTTCCGCCTGCTGCGCTGCTGCCGCAGCCTCTACCGTTTCCGCGGGAACAGTTACCATTCCCATCTTGGCAAACAGGCTCTGCATCGCGCGGTCCTCAAGCGTCTTCTCGGACACCTTCGGAACCTCAACCTTCTTCTCGCGAAGCTCCTCCGGGATCGGCTTGCCGATGCTCTCGTACATGCCGCTCAAAATCTTCGAATTGGCATTGTCTTTTCTGTCATCCGAAGTGTCTACAAAACTGGATTCGATCATTTCAGTAGTCCCCTCTGTACTGCCCTTCTCCGCAGCGACTGCGATCGCTGCATCCTCTAGATCCTCTGCGTCCCCTGCGATCAGGGTTTCTCCTGCGGCCTTTCCTGCTTCTGCCGCATCATTGCCGTCCGCAGCCTCCGCTGCGGTCCCCTCGTCCGCGATCAGCGGCTTCTCCGCATCATCAGCTGCCGCAGCAGCCTCGTTTCCGTTCAGATCGATGTCGGAAACACTGTCGTCAAGCACTACAAGAGTCTGTGCAGCAGCCTCCGCCATGCGCTTCGCAAGCGCATCCGCCTCGTCCTCGAGGTCTCCGTTCGCATCCGCTCCGTTAAATCCGTTGCCACGGAATACCGGTCTTGCGACCGACTTCTTCGTCGGCTCCGCGCGCTGTGATGTCTTCTTGGAAATATTCGGGGAATCCCCCATGCTGTCAAACAGAAGAGGCGCTCCTTCTTCCTCCTCCGCAGCCGCGAGCTCCTCGCGCGCGAGAGAATTCCAGATGCTGTCCGCGTTCTCATCCGGCGGCAGCTCCGTATTCTGCTGTCTCCAGACCTGGTCCGCCTCATCCTCAAGAGGATTCTCATCGAGCGAGCGCTGTTCCTGTTCCGCCAGGAACTGTGCGATCTGTTCCTCGGTCGGTGTCTCGGAAAATGCGCATATTCCGTTTACCCAGTAGCCTTCCTCCGCGTGACCGTCGCGCCAGTACATCTTTCCCGTACCGTTAGGCATGTCATCGCTCCACTCTCCCTCGTACTCGCGACCGTCACCGAAGATGACGCGGCCGTTCGTGAGGCGTCCCGCGGTGTAATAGCCCTCCAGCAGATTGCCGCCGGGAAGCGATTCCTCGCCATAGCCCTCGTACTTGTCGTTCGCCCACTCACCGTCATAGTACGCATCGTTGCGGAACACAAGCTTGCCCTTGCCGTGGCGCATGCCGTCCTTGAAATCGCCTCTGTAGAACTTGCGCGAATCGTGCTCGTTGTAGGTGAGCTCGCCCTTGCCGTTCGGGATTCCGTTTCTGGCTTTACCGACGTAGCGGCCCTCCGGAAGCAGTATTTCAAGGTCGTTGGCAACGTCCTTATTCTGCGTGTTCATCTTGAAACGGCATTTGACGCACAATCCGTCGCCGCCTGCCCTGTTTTCCTTGCAGATCATACAATACATATATCTTCCACTCACCTTTCTCCTCGTACTGTCCCCTTCTTCGCCCGTGAAGCGAACGGCGCCGGTGCCGTAAACCCGTAGGCACCATTTCGGGGATTACTTTATATTACCAAATTTTGCGAAAAATTTCTACCTTTTCTCTGAAGTTTTCAACAGTACTTCAAATTCTCCGGACAGAATATTGCTCTGAACGGAAAATGCCCTGCACTTCACAGTGCAGGGCATTTTCATTAAAAAGCGCAGTACTGCGAACAAACTCCCTCGAGGGCTGCGCCCTCTCGTGTACGTTTGCTCGCAGCACGGTGCGCCTCCGGCGCGCCGTTATACAAACAAAAAAGCACGCCATCGAAACAAGCGCAGTACTGCGAACAAACTCCCTCGAGGGCTGCGCCCTCTCGTGTACGTTTGCTCGATACGCAGTTGCTGTCTCGTAATCGCTCACCTCGCGAGCCAAGCTCGCTCGGTGGTCGTTTACTCGCAGCACGGTTGCGCAAAAAGCGCAACCTTTGCAAACAAAAAGAGCGAACTCATTGAAACTTCGTTTCACAAGTTCGCCCCTTTTGTTTGCACTGCGTTTTTTTCACAGTGCTGTCTCGCTATCGTTCAAGCTGCCTAGCGGATTTGAACCGCCGACCTCCGCCTTACCAAGGCGACGCTCTACCAGCTGAGCCAAGGCAGCATCACACAACGGCTAATATAACACAACCAAACCCGATTTGCAAGCACTATTTTCCCTTTTTCAACAAATATCCGAGATGTCCCGTATAAGCGCTGTTTCTCTTAAGATTCCTAGAAGAGCCAACTCACAAGCATAATCCCCGCCACGCTCAGGACGATGGGCGCCCAGTTAACAAAAAGCGTAAACTCGCAATACCTGAACCAGGGGGCCCTGCTTTCCTTCTCGCGCAGGAAATGTGCGTACAGCGGCAATTCCATAAGGGGAATAAACACAGCCTTCACCGGGACGAAAACCCCGTAATGCACGCGCAGGCTGCCTTCAACCATAAGAGCGTTGTGTGTCAGGATCATAAACGCATACAGGATCACCTGCGCGCCCGCGCTGACAAGCGTAATGATCTTAAGCTGCCTCTTCGTAGCGCCGAGCGAGAAGGCGATCAGGAGAATCACTCCGACTGACACAACAAAAGCAAGCAGGATGATCCACAGCGGAACCATCTCACTCCTGCTCACGTTCTCGACAGAGATCTGTCCCACACTCTCCGGCAGTTCCGTTACACTCACGCGCAACTCATCGAGACACTGTTTGCTCTCAAGCGTACCGGATACCGCGTATCGTTCACTGAACGGCCAGTACAGCAGCACCTTGAACGGTCCTTCCACAAGGACATCATACCAACGGGCGACCGTCTCGCCCTGTTGCACCTGCCGGACATTCTGGTGAACAAAACGATACCCCTCGGGATCTTCATACGCCGCGATCCCGACCCAGTCTTTATAGGGCGCATAGTCTTCGGGATTGAGTTCCCTTTTATTCAAATACCCTTGTGAACAGTTGTAATACTCCTGAACCAGCTCGCGATACATTTCGAACGCATACCGGTTTCCCGGCATCGCAAGCTCCTGTTTTTTCGCGGACGCGAGCGATTTCGCTTCCTCTTCCGAGAGGCCGCGCACAATTCCGGCACCCTCAACGGCTTGCCAGTATAAGTCTGTTTCCTCACCTTTTTCAAAACAATCCGCGTATCTATCACCGAACAGGTTCTTTTCTACAGTTGCCCCGTATCGTTCCGTATCCGTTGAGAGGATCGCAATATAACAAGGCTCCCCTGTCTTGTTCTCCACCGTTACGGCCGTTTCCCTGTCGGGCGGCCAGGTCTCCAGCATCGTAAAAAACAGGATGTTCAAAAGAAACACAAACATGATAATATTGACGATCGCCAAATGCCTGTCCTCGATCCCCCGTCGCGGTTTCTTCTGCTTTTCTTCTTTCACTTCTTCCATTTTGCCCCCCAATAAACTCCAATATGCACTGATCCGGTCATGCCTCCCTGACATCCCGGATGATCAGTCTTGTCTCTTCCGCGGAAAATGATACCTCCGCGTCCGCATAGCGCATTCCGTATACCTTCTCCGGATCCGTCTGGTACGCGGGTCTCGGATCTGACGAGAGAACTTCGGCAAGGCCGTCGAGCCATTCCTCGCTCCTGCCCTCCGCAAGCGCCTTCTCGCGCACTCCCGGTGCCCATACGACCTCCAGCCGGTATCCCGCAAACTCATCCGCAAATCCGCCGGTCGCGCCGTTCACGCAGTCCGCGTACGGAATGTACGGTTTGATGTCATAGATCGGCGTTCCGTTCATCAGATCCGCGCCGCTCACCGTAATGACAGGTCCGTCCGGTGTCGACGTCTCCACACGGATGATCTTCACGCACGAAAGCCCCAAAGGGTTCGGCCTATACGGAGACCGGGTCGCCCACACTCCGACACGCGTGTTGCCGCCGAGACGCGGTGGCCTCACCGTCGGCCGGAACGTCTGCTCCTGCGGCACCTCGGAAAATCCCCAGATCAGCCACAGGTGGGAAAATCCTTCCATCCCGCGAAGCGCGTCCGCATTGCGGTACGGCTTTTCAAACACGATGCGGCTCTCCGTATCCGCGAGTCCGCTCTGCCGCGGAATCCCGAATTTGTCCGTGTAATCGTTGTAAATTGTCGCAATTTGCCTGAGTTCCATCGATGCTGCCCCGGATCGACTATGCCTTCTTCATCATTCGTTGGCGCACGATCTCGTACGCAAGCACGCCTGCCGCGACCGACGCGTTGAGCGAATCCACATCACCCTTCATCGGCACCTGCGCCGTATAGTCACACGCTTCCTTCACAAGGCGGCTGACGCCGCTTCCCTCGTTGCCGATGACAAGCCCGATCGGACCGGTCATATCGATACGGTACATCACGTCACCGTCCATGTCCGCGCACACAAACCAGATCCCGCGCTTCTTGAGATCCTCCATCGTCCGCACGAGGTTGGTCACCTTCGCTACGGGTGTGTAGTTGATCGCGCCCGCGCTTGTGCGCGCAACCACCGCCGTAAGGCCGACCGCGCGACGCTTCGGGATGATGATGCCGTGCGCGCCCGCCTGGTTCGCGGTACGGATGATCGCGCCTAAGTTATGCGGATCCTCGATGCCGTCGAGGATCAGGATAAACGGAGCCTCGCCCTTCGCTTCCGCCGCCGCGAGAATGTCCTCAACCTCCGCGTACTCGTAAGCCGCAGCCTGTGCGATCACGCCCTGGTGCTTGCCGCTTGTGCTCATCTGGTCCAGGCGTTCCTTCTCCACAAAGTTGACGATCGTGTCGCCCTTCTTCGCCTCGCGGAGGATGGACTGGATCGGTCCGTCCTTGCACCCGGTCTGTATGTAAAGCTTGTCGATGGTCTTGCCCGCGCGAAATGCCTCCAGCACTGCGTTGCGCCCCTCAATCGTAAACTCTTCGTATCTCATGGAATTCCTCCATTCTGCGTCTCTTGCCGTACCGTCAAACTTCTCCTATACTGCCTGCGCAGCACAAGCCTCCCCGCAAAGTTTCCTCGCGCTGCTCCATTCCGTTCTCATCAGACGTTCGTCTTTCCGCTGTCGAACGCCTTCATCGCCTCCGTGATCAGCGAAAGCATCCTTCCGTTTTGGCCGGTCAGATACCAGAACCCGCACAAAGCCTCAAAACCGGTCGCGTAACGGTAATCGGACACGGATGCATTTTTCGCGACCGAGTGCGATTTCGCGTTGCGCCCGCGCCGTACGACCGACTGCTCCTGCTCGGTGAGCTGATCCGCGATGGAATCGAGGATCTGCCGCTGTGCCGCCGCGTTGACATACTTACAGGTGTGCTTGTGCATCGTGTTGACGGTCCGTTCCGCCGTTCCGACCACGATGGTCCGCACGACAAGCTCATACACGCAGTCCCCGATATACGCAAGCGTGAGCGGGGAAAATTCTTTTGCATCACAATCGGCGATTCCCGCTTCCGCAAGAATCGCCGATGCTACATTTAACTCTGAAAAATCATTGTCCATATATTATACAAGCTCCCAGACAACTCCCTCGCGGGTGTCCTTGATCGCCACGCCGCGCTCGAGAAGCTCCGCGCGGATCGCGTCCGCCGTCGCAAAATCCTTCGCCTTCTTCGCCTCGGTACGCTTCGCGATCATCTCCTCGATCCACGAGGTGAGCTCATCATCCGCACCGCTGCCCTCCGTCTCCGGAAGAGGCTTCGTCAGATCCAGGCTGAGCACTTCGTCAAAGCTGTCCGTCAGCGCGACCTTCGTCGCGTCAGAGATGTCCGCCTTGAGCACATCGTACAGCACCGTGAGCGCCGACGCCGTGTTAAGATCATTGCACAGCGCGTCCTCAAACTGCTTGCGGAACTGCGCAAACGCCTCAGTATCGACCTCCCCCGCCTTGCAGGCGCTGACAGTTTCCGCGAGACCGGAAAGTCTGCGGCGAAGCTTTTCGTAAGCAGCCTTCACCTGGTCCATGACCTCGTACGAGAATTCAAGAGGCTTGCGATAGTGCGACTGCAGGCAGAACATGCGGTACACAAGCGGGTTGTACCCGTTCTCCTCGACCACCGAAACCGTGAGCGTCGCGCCCTTGCTCTTGCTCATCTTGCCGTTGCGGTCGTTCAGGTGGTTCACATGGAACCAGTAGTTGCACCATTTGTGTCCGAGGTACGACTCGGACTGTGCGATCTCGTTCGTGTGATGCGGGAAAATGTTGTCCACGCCGCCGCAGTGGATGTCCATGTACTCGCCGAGATGCTTCATGCTGATGCACGAGCACTCGATGTGCCAGCCGGGATATCCGACGCCCCATGGGCTGTCCCACTTGAGCGCCTGATCCTCGAACTTCGACTTGGTAAACCAAAGAACGAAGTCGTTCTTATTTTTCTTGTTCGGGTCGACATCGACGTCGTCGCGCACACCCTCGAGAAGCGAATCCTCACTGTGGTTCGTGAGCACGTAATACTCCTTGAGCTTCGACGTGTCGAAGTACACATTTTCCCCTGCCTGATACGCGTAACCCTTCTCAAGGAGCACCTCGATCATGTGGATGAACTCGGGGATGCAGCCAGTCGCGGGCTCGACTACGTCAGGCGTCTTGATGTTGAGCTTTCTGCAGTCTTCGAAAAATGCGTCCGTGTAGAACTTCGCGATCTCCATGACGGTCTTGTGCTCGCGCTGCGCGCCCTTGACCATCTTGTCTTCGCCGTTGTCGCCGTCATCGGAAAGGTGACCGACGTCGGTGATGTTCATCACCCGCTTGACGTCATAGCCGAGGTAGCGAAGCGTCTTCTCCAGAACATCCTCCTGGATGTAGCTTCGCAGGTTTCCGATATGCGCAAAATGATACACCGTCGGTCCGCAGGTATACATCGCCACCTTGCCCGGTTCATTCGGTACAAAGCGCTCGATGTTGCGCGTCAGTGTGTTATACATCTGTAATCTGTCTTCCATATATCTATACTCCGTTCTGCCGCGATCCGGTAGATCACGGCTCTTCTTATTATCCTTTACAGTCCGAGCATCCGCACGTAATCCGGGAGCGCCAGTTCGAATTTGACGCCGTACCAGTGCTTCGGGTCGCCCTCGGTCTTCTCGATACACAGTACCGTGTAGTCCGCCGCGATCCGGGCTGCTTCCTGCTCGTTCATGCCCTGCATGAGTGCGCCGACGAACGCCGATGCATACACATCGCCGGTGCCGTGACAGCCGCCCGCGATCTTCTTGTGCTCATAGTACGTCGAAACGCCGTTCTTGTTGACGACCACTCCCGTGCGTCCTTCCTTGTAGGAAACGCCCGTGAGGATGATCGTGTTCGCGCCGAGCTCGCACAGCTTGTCAAGCAGCTGATCGATGTAGGCGCGATCATACGTCTCCCTGTACTCCATGCCCGTCATCATGCATGCTTCGGTGATGTTCGGAAGCGTGATATCCGCTTCGAAACAGAGTTTTGCCATCTCCTGCGCATATGCCTCGTCGAAGCCGACGTACAGTTTGCCGTTGTCCGCCATCGCCGGATCGACGATCGTAAGGCCCTTGCAATGCGTCGCGAAGATGTTGCGGACGTAGTCGATCTGCTTGATGCTTCCGAGGTATCCCGTGTAGATCGCATCAAACGTGATCTTGTCCTTCTTCCACTGCGCGCTGATCGCAGGCATGTCATCCGAGAGATCGCGGAATGTGAATCCCGAGAAGCCGGCCGTATGGTTCGAAAGAACCGCGGACGGCAAAATACAGGTTTCGGTTCCCGACGCCGACAGGATCGGCAGTGCTACGGTGAGGGAACATTGTCCGACACACGAAATATCCTGAATTGTCAACACTCTCTTATATGCCATAGCGACCTCCCATTCCATCCATTTCCGCTGTCCTCGGCGATGCGCATACGAATTGCCTCGGCTCGTAGGCTTCGCAATACTCGCTACGGCAATTGTATGCGCGTCGCCGAAGCCTATGAATACTTTTGCGAAATATGCATGGTTCGTTTATTTAGGAATGTATATTCCTTGGTTTCTTGTTTCGTCAAAGAATACAGCATTTCACCTACTTAGTCAATATGCAATTGTAAAATGCGATATTGATACAATTGATATGAATACTGTGTACTTGCTATATCAAACAACAAGAAGAAAAATTATCTTCTGTTCTCCCGGGTATCGTTCCGGTTCCCTCCGCGGTTGTCGCCGCGGTTTCCGCCACGGTTGTCTCGGTTGTCACGGCGCGCCTCACGCTCCTGTTTCGCTGCCGCCTGTCTGGCTGCTGCTTCCTCCGAGCGCATCGAGAGCTGGATCCTTCCGCGCTTCTCGTCCACGCTGAGGACGCGTACCTCCACGATATCGCCGATCTTCACGACATCGAGCGGGTGCTTGACGAAGTTGTCCGAGAGCTCGCTAACATGCACCAGTCCGTCCTGATGCACGCCGATGTCGACGAACGCTCCGAAATCGATGACGTTGCGGACCGTTCCTTTTAAGATCATGCCGGGCTTCAGGTCCTTAAGCTCCAGGACATCGCTTCGTAAAATAGGCTTCGGCATATCCTCTCTGGGGTCTCTCGAGGGCTTCTCGAGCTCGCCGATGATATCCGTGAGAGTGATCTCACCGACACCGAGTTCCTCGGCGAGTGCCGCCGTATTTTTCACCTTCGAGCGCATGCCCTTCGCGCCGCCCGCAGTAATGTCCGCTGCGGTGTATCCGAGCTTATCGAGAAGCTTGTATGCTGCCTCGTAGCTCTCCGGATGCACGCCCGTGTTATCAAGCGCCTCCTTGCCGTCACGGATCCGCAGGAATCCCGCGCACTGCTCAAACGCCTTCGGTCCGAGCTTCGCAACCTTCAGAAGCTCCTTGCGGCTCTTGAATCGGCCGTTCTCCTCGCGGTAGGTGACGATATTTTTCGCAAGCGTCTTATTGATACCGGAAACATACTCAAGCAGGGAGACGCTCGCCGTGTTCAGGTCGACACCGACACGGTTCACGCAGTCCTCGACAACGCCTCCGAGGCTCTCCGCAAGCTTCTTCTGGTTCATATCGTGCTGATACTGCCCGACACCGATCGCCTGCGGCTCGATCTTCACAAGCTCCGCCAGCGGATCCTGAAGTCGTCTTGCGATCGACGCCGCGCTTCTCGCGCCGACATCGAGCTTCGGAAACTCCTCCGTCGCCAATTTGCTCGCCGAGTACACGCTCGCTCCCGCCTCGTTGACGATCGCGTACGCAACCTTCTGCGGGATCTCCGCGAGAAGCTCGACGATGACCTTCTCCGACTCTCTCGACGCAGTTCCGTTGCCGAGCGAGATCAGCTCGACGCCGAAGTGATTGATGATCTTCTTGAGTAACGACTTGGCCTCTGCAATCTTGTTCTGAGGCTCGGTCGGATAAATGACGACCGTGTACAGCACCTTGCCTGTCGCATCCACGACCGCGAGCTTGCAGCCCGTGCGGAACGCAGGGTCCCAGCCGAGAACCACCTTGCCGGTGATCGGCGGCTGCATCAGAAGCTGCGTAAGGTTCTTGTCGAAGACCTTGATGGCACCGTCCTCCGCATTTTCCGTAAGCTCGTTGCGGATCTCGCGCTCGATCGACGGCGCGATCAGGCGATGATACGCGTCCGCCACGGCAAGCTTTAAGTACGGCGTCGTGTTCGGGTTATCACGCACGATAACCTGCTTCTCCAGGTAGCGAAGGATGTCCTCCTCGGGCGCCTCGATGCGCACCGTGAGCACCTTCTCGTTCTCGCCGCGGTTGACCGCCAGTACGCGGTAGCCGCTCATCTTCTCGATCGGCGACGAAAAATCCTTGTACATATCGTACACGGACGGCTCCTCGCTCTTCGTCTTCGCCTCCGAGTACAGCATGCCCTTATTGAACGTGGCGCTGCGGATATAATTGCGGTAGTCCGCGGAATCGCTCACCGACTCGGCCACGATGTCCATCGCGCCCTGAAGTGCCTGCTCGACGCTCGTCACACCCTTCTCCTCGGAGAGGTAGGCCTGCGCCTCTTCCTCCATCGGTTTGTCCGTGTACTGCATTGTGAGAATGGCTGCGAGACCCTCGAGACCCTTCTCCTTCGCATCGGTCGCTCTTGTGCGGCGCTTCGGACGGTACGGGCGGTACAGATCCTCCACCGCCACCATCGTCGTCGCGTCCTCGATCGCCTTGCGCAGCTCGTCCGTGAGCTTGCCCTGCTCCTCGATCGTCGCAAGCACCTGTTTCTTCTTATCCTCAAGGTTGCGAAGGTACGTAAGCCGCTCGTTCAGGTCACGGAGCTGCTCGTCGTTGAGCATCCCCGTCGCCTCCTTGCGGTAGCGCGCGATGAAGGGGATCGTGTTGCCCTCGTCGATCAGCGTGATCGCCGCCTCCACCTGCGTCACTTTGATGTTCAGTTCCTTCGCAATGGTCTGTGAAATCGTCATACGGTAATCTCTCTCCCGTTAATAATCTTACTTACTGTCCGCATCCGGAGCAGCCCGCGCACCCGGCGCATCCGCCGCCGTACGCAACCTCCGTGTACGGAACCATCGGCTCCAACAGGCATACCGCCTGCGCCGAGATTCCCTCGCCCGCGCCGGTAAATCCGAGTCCTTCCTCGGTCGTCGCCTTCACGCTCACCTGCGAGATATCAAGTCCGAGGTCCTCGGCGATGTTGCCGCGCATGTCATTGATGTAATCCCGCAGCTTCGGCCGCTGCGCGATCACGGTCGCATCGATGTTCGAGATCACGTAGCACTGCTCCGCGATCAGCGTCCCGACCTTCCGAAGCAGCACACGGGAATCGACACCCTCATACGCCGGATCCGTATCCGGAAAATGAAGCCCGATATCCCCGAGGGCAGCCGCCCCCAGCAGCGCGTCCATGATGGCATGCAAAAGCACATCCGCATCCGAATGGCCCGCAAGCCCCTTATCGTAAGGCACCGTCACGCCGCCCAAGATCAGCGGTCTTCCCTCTGTCAGCCGGTGCACATCATATCCTGTTCCGATCCTCATAATTACCTCTCTGAACCGTCTTCCGCCGCGGATCATGATCCCCGCGCGACGTCCGTCGCGGACGCCCGGGTATCGACCCGAAACCATTTTCCATAATACCACGACACCCCTTCAAATGCAAACATTTCCGCCGTCCCGCGGTTGATTTTCCGCTTGGAAAATGCTATTGTGTAACTGTCCGCACACGCCCCGTTCACGGGAGAAAGGATCGGCCGCGCGCTCCGCCCGCGGTCTACGGAAAATGGAACAACTGATCAACATTTTAAAGAATTATAAAAAGCATCCGATCCTGGCGACGATCATCGTCCTCGCCGCGGTCGGTCTGCTTGCCTACGGTCTGTACATCGCCTCGAAGGACAACACTCCCGACGGCGGGGTCGACATTGTAACGGTTACCCCTACGGAGAGCGCTTCCGCGACCGACACACCCGTGCCGACAACGCCGACGGAAAGCCAGCCGGATACGCCGACACCGACAACCGCAGGCGAGCCTACGAAGGCAGCGATCGAGACGCCCACTCCCACGGCAACACCGACATCGGAGCCGACGGAAACTGCGACACCTACGGTCAAGCCCGCGACCGCGACACCGACGCCGAAGCCCACCAAGACTCCGACGCCTACGGTGACGCCGAAACCGACGAAGACACCGACGCCGAAACAGTCCGCTGCCATCGATGAGGACGGCTGGTACTACGACAAGGACAGTGTTGCGCTCTACATCCACACCTACGGTCATCTTCCGGGCAACTACATCACCAAGAAGGAGGCCGAGGCTCTCGGCTGGAGCGGCGGTTCCGTCGACAAGTACGCCAAGGGCAAGGCCATCGGCGGCGATTACTTCGGCAACTACGAGGGTCTGCTCCCGCAGAAAAACGGCCGCAAATACACCGAGTGCGATATCGACACGAAGGGCAAGAGCCGCGGCGCGAAGCGCATCATTTTCTCCAACGACGGTCTGATCTTCTACACCGACGACCACTATGAGACGTTCACACAGCTGTACTAAATTACGGATTTCCGGCACGATCGTCCGGACAACACGGAGGCACAGATGAAAACGATAGCTCTGGACGGGCTTTACATGACAACGAAAGAAGCGACGCATGCCTATCTCCGCTGGCGGCTGCAGGCGCCGGATTACTACGGGTGCAACCTCGATGCCCTGCACGATATCCTGACGGATCCGTGCGAACCGACGCACCTGATCCTGTACCGCAAGGACCTCATGCTCAAGGCGCTCGGCGGCTACGGCGAGGCACTGCTCACCGTGTTTCGCAATTCCGCGTCGGAAAATGACAATCTGACATTTACCGTCGCAGCGGACTGAACGATACTTGAAGTTTCTGTTCCCGGGATTGCCGGGTGATGCACATTTTCCGAAATAAAGAAAGCAACAAAAAACCTCTCCTGCCGTTTTGCAGAAGAGGTTTTTCTTTGATAGCGAAGGGGGGATTCGAACCCTCGACACTACGGGTATGAACCGTATGCTCTAGCCAACTGAGCTACTTCGCCATATGAAGTACCGCTCTCTTTCAAGCGGTACTTCGCTATTATATCATGAAGTTGTCTTTTGTCAAGCGTTTCCGTTCAAAAATTATAAGTTTCAAGCGTCACAGTTCGAACGCACCCGGCAGCAGTTCCGCGAGCGTGTGCTTCTCAAACGCCATGTCTCCGTCCGTGATCTCCGTCACCCAGAGCACGGTAAATGTCGCGGCATCCGTGAATTCCGACAACACCTGCCGGCAGATCCCGCACGGCGGGCACGGAACCGGTGAGCCGTCCTTCGGCCCTCCCGAGATCGCGATCGCGACGAAATCGCCCTTGCGCTTCCCGTCGGCAACCGCCTTGAATACCGCGGTGCGTTCGGCACAGTTCGTGGCGCCGTAGGACGCATTTTCCACATTGACGCCGGTGTATACGGTGCCGTCCGTCGTGAGCAGCGCCGCTCCAACCGCAAAGCCCGAATACGGGCAATAACTGTTCCGTCTGGCCTCGTTGGCCGCCTCAAGCAGTCTCGCGTAATCCGCCATAGCTACCCCCTTCTACCGACTTGTTACTCCGCTTCGTCCGCGTTGCACGTGAGCGTCGTCCCGTCAGTCTTGAACACGATGGTTCCCACCACATCCGTGCGCAGCGTCTTCACGTGGAAATCCTCCAACAGTTCGAGAACCTTCGATGCCGGCTCGCCTGCCTCGTCACCTTCCTCCGACTCGCCGCAGCAGATCACCGCATACTTCGGCTGCACGGCCTTCAGAAACTTTTTGTTGGTCGCGTCGCTCTTACCGTGGTGTCCGGTCTTCAGCACATCCGCGCGGATGGACATGGACGAATCCATCAACTCCTTCTCCGTCGTCGACAGCGCGTCGCCCATCAGCAGAAAATTCTTGCTGCCGTACGTGAAGCGGATCGCGATCGACGCGTCATTGTCCGAGCCTTCCTTCAGCGCCTTCGGTCCCGGCGCAAGCGTCTGGAACGATGCCGTCCCGAGCGTGTACGTCGTGCCGACCTCCGGTGACACGCAGGAAATGTTCTTCTCCTGCATCACCGCTACCATATCCGAATAGTATTCCGATTTCTCCTTCTTCGGCGAGATCAGTACCTGCCCCACCTCAAAGCTGCGGAGCACATCCGCCATGCCGCCCACGTGGTCCTTGTCACCGTGCGTGAGGATCACGTACTCAAGGCGGCTCACGCCTTTATTTTTCAAATATGCCACGATCTCATCCGCATTGTGCTTATAGCCCGCGTCGATCAGCATCGCCTTGCCGTCCGCCAGCAGTAAGATGGCGTCCGCCTTGCCGATCGAGAGGATGTGTACCTCACAACCCGTCGCGGGGATCGCCGTCGGCTCCGACGTGGGCGTCGTGTTGTTGCCGCCGTTGTCACACGCGGTCAGCGCCAGCAGGCACGCAAGAAGCAACACACATGCCGCCACCGCTCTCATCTTTGATACAAACTTCATTCTTAAGTAATACTCCTCACTATAATGCGCCGGTCTCCGGATTACTTCAGGAAACCGCTGATGATCTGCTGCTCCGCTTCCTCCTCAGTCAGGCCGAGCGTCATCAGCTTGATGATCTGATCGCCGGCGATCTTGCCGATGGCAGCCTCGTGGATCAGGGACGCGTCGAGGTGGTTGGCCGTCAGCTTCGGAGCCGCCGCCACCGCGCCGTGGTCCATCAGGATCGCGTCGCACTCGGAGTGGCCCTTGCAGCGGTTGTTGCCGTCGATGTTCGAGTAGAACTCCTGGCGGGAGTTGTCCTTCGCGACCGAGCGGGACACAAGATCCACCGCGCTGTCCTCACCGTTCATCTCCACCGAGAAATCGGTCTTCGCAAACTGGCGGTCATGCGTCATGATCTTCTCGCGGATCACCAGGGACGCTCTGTCGCCAACCGTCGCGCGCGTCGTGCGAACCGTCGAATCAACACCCTCGATCTGCACCGTATCCATCTCGAGCGTACTGCCCTCGTCGAGATACACCACCGTCTCGGGATTCAGGATCCGCTCGCCGGTTCCCTCGCCGGAGCCGTAGTGCTTCTCCACGTACTTGACATGGGCGTTCTTGCCGACATGGAACGTGTGAATGCCGTCGTGCTCGGAGGTCTTGTCCCCCGAATTGTGAATGCCGCAGCCCGCGACGATCGTCACGTTCGCGTCCTCACCGATATAGAAGTCGTTGTACACGCACTCCTGCAGTCCCGTCTGCGAGATAACAACAGGGATATGCACGCTCTCGTTCTTCGTGCCGGCCTTGATGATGATATCGATGCCGGGCTTGTCCGACTTCGTAACAATGTTGATATTTTCCGTTGTATTGCGCCCCGCGCCCTCACCGTTCACACGGAAGTTGTAGGCGCCCTGCGGTACCTCGTGAAGGTCCGCGATCTGCTCAAACAGCTGCTTCTGAATTGCATCCATGATCACTTACCTCCTTCCGCCACACTTTTGCCCGCGTCCATCGTCTCATGATGCGTCAGGCACGCGAGCGAATCGCTCAGGATCTTCGGCAGCAGCTCCTCGCTGGCCGCCTGCTCCAGCACCTCACCGCCCGCGATCACAACGATGCGGTCCGCGATGTTGAGGATACGCTCCTGGTGGCTGATGACCACGACGGAGCCGTTCATCTCCTTGTGCAACCGGTCGAAGATGCGGATCAGGTTCTGGAAACTCCACAGGTCGATGCCCGCCTCGGGCTCGTCGAACACGGAAAATTGCGGCTTTCTCGCGAGGATCGTCGCAATCTCAATACGCTTGAGCTCGCCGCCCGAGAGGCTTGAATTGACTTCGCGGTTCACGTAATCGCGCGCACACAAACCAACCTCCGAGAGGTACTGGCACGCCTCCGAGGTGCTCAGCTTGCTGCCGTAGGCAAGCGTCAGCAGATCCTTCACCGTGATGCCCTTGAAACGAACCGGCATCTGGAACGCGAATCCGAGTCCCTTCTTCGCGCGCTCCGTGATGCTCAGGTCGGTGATGTCCTCCCCGTTGTAGAGGATACGTCCCGACGTGGGCTTCTCAATGCCCATGATCAGGCGCGCCATCGTCGACTTTCCGCCGCCGTTCGGGCCTGTGATCGCGACAAATTCATTGTCGCCGATCGTCAGGCTGACGTTCTTTATGATCTCTTTCGTCGCTCCGCTGTTCTCCTCCGAGACAGCAAAGCTCACGTTGCGTAACTCTAACATATGATCCTTTCCCGCGCCACCGCTGCGGCAGCCTCTCTGCCGCGTCCGACTCCCTGTGGACGCCGCCCGTATTATACCATAGTTTCCCTTACAGGGAAAGTGAGAAAAATACGAAAAATGTGTGCACAGACGATCCGCTCTCCCCATCTCAAAGCGGCCTGTTATCCTCCGGCAAGGCAATATTTGATTTTTTTCGCGCTCTCCTGTATAATTGTAACGTATCATCGGGTTTGCGCCGTGCATTTCGCGACGCAAAAACCCCCGAAGTTCCATTTTTATCCGATTAAGGAGTGTGATTATTTTTTGGACCCTGCCTCACGACTACAACTGGCAATCATCATAATTCTGTTACTTCTCTCCGCTTTCTTCTCATCCGCGGAGACGGCTCTGATGTCCGTCAACCGGATGAAGATGCGAAGTCTCTCGGAGACGCGCCGGGCTGCCCGCCGCGTGCTTGCGCTTTTAGACAACCAGCCCAAGCTTCTCTCTGCGATCCTCATCGGCAACAATATCGTCAACCTCACCGCCTCCGCGCTCACGTCCGTGTTCGCGCAGCGCATGTGGGGACGCACGATGCTCTCGATCGCCACAGGCGTGCTCACGTTTCTGGTCATCATTTTCGGCGAGATCATCCCGAAGACGATCGCCGCTTTGTACAGTGACCGCATCGCCATGGCGTATTCCGCCGTCATCCGCGCATACACGATCGTAATGACACCTGTCATTTTCCTCATCAATGTCTTCTCGACAGGACTTCTCCGCGTGCTCGGGATCGATCCCCGCAAGCGTCAGACCATCACCGAGGACGAGCTTCTCACCGTCGTTGAGGCGAGCCATGAGGACGGTGTTTTGGAAAATGAAGAGAAAGAGATGATCAACAACGTGGTCGACTTCGGCGATTCGGTCGCCAAGGATGTCATGGTGCCGCGTATCGATGTTGATTTCGTCTCGACGGAAATGTCCTACGACGATGTCGTCGAGGCGTTCCGCGCCAACAACTATTCGCGTCTCCCCGTGTACGAGACCACGCAGGACAACGTCATCGGCATTCTGTTTCTGAAGGATCTCTTCCACTACGACGGTCAGCGCGAGGCGTTCGACGTGAAAAACCTGATGCGAAAGCCGTTCTACACCTACGAGTTCAAGAAGACGGCTGACCTGCTTGCCGAGATGCGCAGGGACTCCTACACGATCGCCGTCGTTTTGGACGAATACGGCGCTACCGCAGGCATCATCACTCTTGAGGATCTCCTCGAGGAGATCGTCGGTGAGATCCGCGACGAGTACGATGAGGACGAACAGGATCCGATCACGAAGATCTCCGACACCGAGTTCCTTCTGGACGGCTCCGCCAAACTTGACGATGTCAACGATGCCACCGGGCTCTCGCTCGAGTCCGATGACTACGACTCGATCGCAGGCCATTTGAACATGCTTTTGGAGCATATCCCCGTGAACGGCGAGACGGTCACCGACGAAAACGGTGTCACTTACGAGGTTGTCGAGGTGGACAAGAACCGCATCGACCGCGTGCGGATCACGCTTCCGAACAAGTCGGACGAGGCGGCAGGCACCGAGCGCTCGATGCCCGCTGACGCGGACGAGTAAGGCCTGTGAACGGGTTCATTTTCCGAACCATATAAAACTTAATATGAGCATACAAAAAGCTGCAGCACCGGATCACCGGCACTGCAGCTTTAATTATTCTTGTGTTCTGTACAACCGTTACGGCTTGATCACCTTAACCTGTTCAATGCCATCCTCGGAAACCTTGACCACCTCGAAGACAACACCGAAGTTCACATTTTGCTCTTCCTTCTCCGCGGGCTTGTAGGTTACCTTCTCGCCCTGCTCCGGCATGCGTCCGAGGACGTAGATGATATAGTCGGAAACAGTCGCGTATCCGGTCTTGCGAAGCTGAAGATCCAGTTCGTAATCGATATGAAGAAGTCGTCCGTCGCCTACGATCAGGAGCTCCTTGTCGGACAGCTTCGTAAAATACTGCTTTGCCAGCTCTGCCGTGCGGTCACGGTCGATCTTGATCAGGTATGCCGTCTCCTTGGTCTTGTTATCAACGGCTTCCTTCGCCACCGATCCGAGGCTCTTCAGAAGCGCCGTGTTGACATCGATCTTGCGGCAGCGCTTCCCCTGTACGGTGACTGCCTGCTCATCCGCTCCTGGGTTGTCGGCGTAACCGTCCACCTGCTCGCACTGTCCGATATATACGTAATCAAGGTCATACAGTTCGATCAGATATGCGACCTGACTCTCATTGGTCGACGTGTAGATCGTGATGACGTCATTGCGGCGGTTCGAGACAAGCTCGGGATAATCCTTGATGCCGCTGCTTCGCCACAGCCACTCATGCGTCTGCCAGCCGAGCACGGTCGGCATTCCGGTAAATGCGGAGATACGGTTGAAGTACGTGTAGCTCAGGCCGTGCATCTCCAGCACATTGACCTGTTCGTCAAATGTCTCGTTGATAAAGTCGATGATCTCCGCGTCTGCCGTACTGCAGTCCTTGCGGATGAACGCCGACGCATCCAGTCCCTGGTAGTATCCGCCGAACCAGGTCGTGTACGCTTCGTTGAAGTATCCGACCGTGGACATCAGCAGACAGAAGAACACAATTCCCGCCCCTTTCATGACACGGTTAGCAGGCATGGTGAGGAATCTGGTGATGATGTATCCCATGCTCAGCCCGTACATGATGAACGCCTGATACGTCAGTTTGAACATCGTGTTGGCACGCTGGTACGCGCCACCGTAGATATCCTTGACATAGACGATCTCCGGCAGCAGAACGAGACCGAACGCGCACAGTCCGATGGTCAGGATAAACAGATCCGCGATCCCCAGGCTGTCCATAAAGCGGGTGATGACGTTGGAAACCTCCGGTCTCAACGGATCCTCCGCCGTCTCCTCGTTATCCACCTCAGACTCAAGTTCCTTCGGAAGCGCCACGCGGGATGCGTTCTTCTTGCTGTTGTTCATCTGCACGGTGAACTCATGGAACCGCAGGATGATGAAGGTGCACAGGCACAGGAACGGAAGTCCCCAAAGGATCATCAACTGGAACTGTGACGTATGATGCCCTGCCCCGTTGAAGCCGATGCCTGTCGAAATGCTGTCGAACGTAAGCGTGAACGGCAGCGATGCGACCGACGGAACAACGATGAACATTGCTGCCTGCAACGCCGTCAGGATCCACGCCTCCGAACGATACCGGTACACGATCAGGTTGGAGAACAGGATGATCGCGCCGCAGACGACAAAGTAAATCGGGAAATCCCAGTAGTTGATCATTTTGAACATTCCGAGAAGGAATGCACAGAGCACGAGCTCCGGACGGAACACTTCCTTGCAGTATGAAAGCATGCGCGGTTTGCATCCGTAATCGCGCACAATGTCCATAGCCTTGCGGCGGTGCGTGAGCCATGCGACCAGAAGCGTCAGCAGCGTCAGCACGAACAGCATGTTGATCACGTGCGCGTGCAGGTCGCCGATAGCAAAGGAATACACCGGAAACTCGTGGATCGTCTTGTCATCCACATCCGGGCGGTACCCGATGTAACGCGTCGCGTCCGGGAACCAGTATTTGGAGTAGATATCCGATTCCTCAACGCCCCACAGGTGCTGCAGCTTCGGATAAATGTACTTGTAGTACGGGTAGTGCATATTTCCGGCGATGGCAACTGCCAGCGCGGACAGCGAACCTGCGAAGAACGGCCGGAAGAACGGCGGCTCCTTCTCTGATGAGACGCATCCGACCTCCGCCATCTGCTGAAGCTCCGTCTGCGTGTAGGTGCGCTTTCTGCGGTACGAAATATAAATGTGCATCAGATTGTTTCCGAGCGAGTACGACATGGCAAATGCGCCTGCTGCCAGAAACATCATCGCGATATTGTAACCGTGCGTCACCGGCACTCCCGCCAGCTTCGTCATGTAGGTCATGAGATACTGACCCACATAGTAATAGTTGATGCTGTTGCCTGCCAGCCACATATCGGCCGGCGGCATGTAATCGCTCTTGAACATGGACATCATGAAACCGTAGTCCATGAAGCGCTCTGTGCCGTATGCCGCGGGCGAGATGCCCTTCAGGTAGCACCAGAACACAAACGCGCAGAAGAAGATCGCCTCCACGCTCAGGATGGCACATACACGCTCATCCGTATAGAACTTGCGCAGATCGGCCTTCCTGCTCTTTCTCAGGTCCATCAGGTAGTAGATCAGCATGTTGATCGCGAACACCACGATGACCATGATCACACAGTTGGTGCGCGTGAACTTGAACAGCCTGATCGACGCAAGCACCCACATCAGCCAGCCGGCGCATGCGATACCCAGCATTTTGGAAAATAACCACCCTCCGTCACGCAGGTTTTTGAACATCACCATGGACAGCGGCTGGAACGCCAGACCGAGCATCAGCAATGTCAGCCACCAGCGGAGCACGTACGAAAAATCGGACGCCCCGAGGTAGTGCATGCCCAGTGAAAAAAACATGAAAAACATCAGTATGGCCACGACGGTGGCATACAGGTATGTTTTTCTCCTTCCTGTCTTCATTCCTTACTTCTCCCCCTTCTGCTTCTCTGCTTTCTCTTTCTCCGCCTTCTCGGCCTTCATGCTGCGCTTGATGCAGCGGTTGATCTCGCGGAAATCCTTCCACGCCTGCTTTCCGATCTTGAAGATCTTCTTCATGTTGATCGAGTTCACGCCGCCCTGTCTCGGACGGAACGTGATCGGTATATAGAGAACGGGCTCCTTCTTCTTCGCGTAAAGCACCGAGAGCACAACGTTCGGCAGGTTGTAGTTTTCCGGAATAACCTCAAGGTTTTTCTTGAGGTACTCCGACTGCATGATACGGAACGGAGTGTTGGCATCCTTCACGCGCACATGGAAGCACAACAGGCACACAAGTTTCAGCGTCTTCGTTACGATAACGCGGGAAAATCCGTCCTGGCGGCCCTTGCGGTGTCCGATCACCATGTGATACTCCTCGCGCTTCTCCCAGAACTGAGCGAACTCCGCGGGTCTCGTCTGTCCGTCCGAATCCGTCTGGAACACATAGTCCGCGCCCTCATCCAGAGCATAGCGGTAACCGTACAACACGGTCGCGCCGTGTCCACCGTTCGGCTTTGTGAGCGGAATGAACTTCGGCATCGTCTCCGCGAGCTTCTGCATGATGGCGTAGGTCGAGTCCTTGCTGCCGTCGTCAATGACGACAAGGCGGCTGTCCTCGCTGCGCTCCTCGATGATGGGATACCATTCCTTAATGACAGTCTCGATATTCGCTTCCTCGTTGTACGCGGGGATCACAATATACAGCTTATCCATTTTACTCCTCCAGTCATGCTTGACGACATGTCTTCGTCAATCGTCGTAACCGTCATCTATGTCATCTATATCCGTGTCGGGATCACTCGTATCCGGAAGCGGCAGATATGCCGAATCGAGCACCTCCCTGGTGTCGTAGATCGCCATGTCCCTGTTTTCCATAACCTTCTTGTATGTCATCTTGATCACGGTTTCGTTCAGGTCATATTCGCTTGACCTGCGCGCCTCGTCATCGACGATGATATAGCGGATCCCGTACTCCATGACAAGTTCCATCAGCTCCACCTGAGAGCTTGCCTCGTACATCGCCGTAACATTCTTCTGCCGTGTCGGCGTGTCATATCCCGCGGACCACGCGTAATACGGCCAGCCGTAGTACAGCATCGCACCGCCCATGACTACGTTGTTGAGCGAGTAGTACGGGGAGAGGAATATATCTTTCGAGGTTGTATTTTCCGCGATCCATTCCGTGATCGGATCGTCCTCCTCCAGCGCGATGTAGCCGACATTCTTCCCCTTCTGGGGATCGTTTTTCCGGATCACCGTACGCAGGTCGTACAGTCCGGTAGCCGTCAGCACGAAGATCAGGAGCACGCACACGATCTTCGGCCACGCTCCCGCTCTCTCCCACAGCCACACAAGGAAGTATGCCGCGGGCACCGCGAGAAGCATCAGGCTCATCATGATGTATTTGTGGTTGACCGTGATATCGATGGTCAACGAGGTCGTAAACGCGAGAATGAACGGCGCGGTGAAGGCGAACATGACCCATTTGCGCGTGCCGTCCGACAGCACGAAGGCGGCAAGCAGCACAAACGGCAGGATACCGCACAGCGTCATGATATACTCCCACGCTCCGGCAAAGGTCCGGGTATCCGCGAGGAAACCGAAGTAATACTGCGGATCGACAGCCGAACCGTCGATGAAGAAATGCGTCGCGAACAGGGTGAACGCCACCGTGATCGCCGCAACGATCGCATACTCAAGCCTGCGGTCAGACACGATCGCAAGCACAAACAAAACGCACAGGCATCCGATGACACAGGCGCCGTTGAAGAAGCTGCACATGCCGAGCAGACACCCTAAGAAGATCGGCTGCACCCAGTTGCGCGCAAGCCACCCCTCCTTCGTTGCGAGCGAATATCGGATCGCGTTGGCAACCTTCTCCGCGTACAGGAACTTGAATTCCGGATCCTCTTCCCTGTACTGCGTCTCCGCCTGCACGATACGCTCGCGGATCCGTTTGATCGCCGCAAACAACGGCGGCAGCAGGAACAATATCAGGCACAGCATCGCGCACAGACCGATCGCCAGATGCCGCTGGTTGCAGTATACATTGAGATTCCAAAGGCCCCAGTCCTCATGGGTCGTAGTTCCGACGAACCCCTCATTGGCCTTCAGCGCATCCCAGGTCACTTCCTCGAGCTTGTCCGGATCCCCCTGGATCATAAACCACGGTGTCTTCTTCAGCAGGTCGGGGAACAGTCGTTTGATCTCCGCCTCCGTAGGCTTTGCGAGATAATCGAAAACAGCGTCGCTGCTACGGAACGCGAACAGAAGCGCCGCCACCCAGCCGACTGCCTTCTTGCCCGAGATCTTCACGGCAAGCACATACAGAAGGCAGAACGCGCCGGCGAAGCAGATCGCGCTCGGCAGGTTGAACGCCCAGTCCAGACGCAGTCCGAGAAGCTCCAGGTTGCCGACCATAAACTGGAACAGGAAGTGGTACTTGATATCCTCACCCGCAAAGTGCGAGTACGAAGTCGGAAAATTCGTTCCCTTTGAGAACGAGCGGATCATTCCGAGATGCGGCGCAAAATCGCTGAACACCGAGATACCGACGCGGTAGGTACCGTTCTGGTAGCTGAACGTCCACCACATCAAAAACGCGGCAAAAAGGAACGCGAGGAAAGCGAAAATAATGTCGCCCGTCGGCGGGTTGCGCCACAGCGTTCCGACAACCTTTCTGAGCTTATGACGCTTGTTGAGGAGCAGCACTCCCAGAACGTCAAACAGCGCAAAGAACGGCATCACCATAATATCCGCGACAACGAGAGGATTCTTCGCTCCGCACATCATCGCGAGGTACGCCGTAAAATATGTCACCCACGTCATGAGAAATGCGCCCGTGATATACCACAAAGGCAGTGAAAGCAGAGCCGGGCTCAGTGATATTTTACTCCCAAGATATGTCTTTCGTGTGAACAACGAAAGTCTGGGAATACAGAGCGAACAGATCACAAAGCCGGTAAAGAAATTCAGAATAATATATAACAGACCCAGCATGTTCTCCTCCACAACAAGGACTACTATTCAATGCCGCGAACCGCGCGGTGAGCGTAGCGAACCTTCCGCTGCGCGGTTCTGCGATAAAAGTATACTAGCAGAGTACGCTGTACGCGTACTCTGCTAGTATACCACATTAGTGTCATTATCTGCAAGACAAAGCTTCACGGCTTTGGCGTACTGTTCCTTGGTCAGACTGTCGACCGTGCGCTTCGCGAGCGTCAGCACTTCCGCGTCACGGATCGGGTCCGCGATCCGGAACACATTGTCGCCGCTCTGGCGGATTCCGAAGAAATCTCCGGGGCCTCGCATCTGCAGATCCTTCTCCGCGATGGCAAATCCGTCCGCGGCCGTCTGCAGAACGGTCAGCCGCTCGCGCGCCTCATCCGAATCGCTTCCCTGCACGAGAATACAGTACGATTGCTTGTTCCCTCGTCCGACGCGCCCTCGAAGCTGATGCAGCGTCGCAAGGCCGAAGCGCTCGGCGTCCTCGATCAGGATCACGGTCGCATTGGCGACGTCGATACCGACCTCGATGACCGTCGTGCTCACCAGAATATCATAGTCATGGGCTGCGTACGCCTCCATGACCTCATTTTTCGAAGAAGCGCTCATGCGCCCGTGCAGAAGGCCGATCCGCAGATCCGGCAACGCCTCCTTAAGCTGTTCCGCATAGTCCGAGACGTTGTTCGCCTCCAGGCCGTCGCTCTCCTCGATCAGCGGGCAGATGACATAGCACTGCTCCCCTGCGCGGACATGCTCCTCGAGGAACTTCCACGCCTTCGGACGATACCCGCCGTCCACGACCGCCGTCTTGATCCGCAGCCGCTCTCCCGGCATCTCGTCGAGAAGCGATATGTCAAGGTCCGCGTACAGCATCATGGCGAGCGTTCTCGGGATCGGTGTCGCGCTCATCAGAAGTACGTGCGGCGTCACTCCCTTGTCCGTCAGTTTCCGGCGCTGCTCCACGCCGAAGCGATGCTGTTCGTCGACGACCACAAGTCCGAGCTCCGGCAGCCCAACCGACTGCTGGAACAGCGCGTGCGTTCCTACAAGCACGCGGATCTCGCCCTTTTCCGCCGCCTCGCGGACCGTACGTTTCTCCGCCGCCGTCATGGATCCCGTGAGAAGGCCTACGCTGATCCCGAGCGGTTCAAAGCGTCTGCACAGCTCCGCAAAATGCTGCTTCGCAAGCACCTCGGTAGGCACCATCAGGCACCCCTGGTACCCGGCCTCCGCGATCGTGGCAAGCGCCATCTCGGCGATCACGGTCTTGCCCGAACCGACGTCGCCCTGCAACAGGCGCTGCATCGGGCTTTCGCCCCGCAGATCCTCCGCGATCTCCTGAAAGCACCTCTCCTGCGCGCCCGTGAGCGCGTACGAAAGCGACCTGACGATCCGGTTCGCGTACTCCGTCATAAACGCGGGATGCCGGTTGGGGATCACCTCCGTCTGTTCCTTTACACTCCGGATTCCCACAAGGAAACGGAAAAACTCGTCGAACGCCAGCCGACGGATAGCTTCCTTCGTCGTCTCCTCACTCTTCGGAAAATGAACCTCCTCATACGCGTCCTTCAAGCTCCACAGCCGCAGCTCCTTTCGCATGGAAACCGGCATGGGGTCCGGGATCTCACACTGCCGCAGCGCATCCGCAACCGCTTTCGCGACCGAGGTTTTCGTAAGTCCTGCCGTCAGTCCGTACACCGGCCGCAGCGTCTTCATCATCTCGCGGTACCGTTCCGGTGTGTAGATCTCCGGCTGAAGAATGCAGAGACCACCGCGGTCCCTCGAGATTTTCCCGCGAAGAAGCACATACTTCGCCTGGGAGATCTGCTTGCGCAGGAACGGTGCGTTGAACCATTTTGCGGCGATGGTCCCGCTCACGTCTCGGAACGTGCACGTGAGGATGGTCATTCCCTTTCCTGTCGTGATGACGCGCGGGTTTCCGGAAAATGTTCCCAGCAGCGTGACAAGACGCCCCTCCCTCGCATCCGCGATCGGGCGCTCCGCCTCGAAGGTATCGTACTTCTTCGGAAACCACGACAACAGATCGCCCACGGTTTCGATCCGCAGACGATGATACGCTTCCGCGCTTTTCGGGCCGATGCCCTTGAGTTCGGTTATCGGTGAATTCCACCTCATCGACGACTCTCCCTAAAAAACACGCCGCGCGCTCCCCGCTCAAGGGGCTCGCGCGGCGAACCGCATTTTCAGAATATTCTTATTCCACGGAAACTACATAGTAGTAGATCGGCTGACCGCCGCTGTGGATCTCCACATCGATCAGCGGGAACTTCTCGGAGAACCGATCCGCAAGTCCCTGCGCATCCTCCTCCGTGACATCGCTGCCGTAGTAGATACTGAGAAGGCCGGACTCCTCGTCAACCATCGTCTCGATCATCTCGAGCGTCGTATCCTCGATGTTCTTGCCGACTGCGACAATGCCCGCGTCGGAAATGCCCATGATGTCGGACTCGTGGATCTCGTGCCCGTCGATGCTCGTATCGCGCACCGCGTACGTCACCTGACCGCTCTTGACATAACCGAGAGCTTCCTTCATGGCTTCGAGGTTCTCCTCCGCCGACAGCTCGGGGTTGAACGCGATCACCGCGCTCACACCCTGCGGCACCGTCTTGGTCGGGATCACGATAATATCCTTCTCCTTCTCAAGGTGCTTTGCCTGCTCAGCCGCAAGGATGATATTCTTGTTGTTCGGAAGAATGAACACGTGGTCCGCGTTGACCTTGGCAACCGCAGTAAGCATGTCCTCGGTGCTCGGGTTCATCGTCTGGCCGCCCTCGATCAGGCAGTCAACACCGAGCTCACGGAAGATGGCGTTCATGCCCTCGCCGACGGAAACCGCCACAAAGCCGTACGGTTTGCGGGGCTCGTCCTTCGCGGGCTCCTCTTCCGCCGCCTTCTCCGCGCTCATGATCACGCGCTCGTTGTGCTCCTCGCGCATGTTATCGATCTTCATGCGGGTCAGCTGTCCGAAGGTCAGAGCCTTCTGGATCGCCAGACCGGGATCGTTCGTATGTACATGTACTTTCACAATATCATCGTCCGAAACGCATACAAGCGAATCGCCGATGGATGACAGATATGCCTTGAATGCCGCCTCATCCGCCATGGAGAACGTTCTCTCCAGCTTGATGATGAACTCGGTGCAGTAACCGAACTTGATATCCGCCGTGGAGATGCTGTCGGAAGCAGCGCCCTTGGCACCGTTGCCGCTCGCCTTCGTCTCCGCGCCCGACTCAAAGTCGAGATTGACCTCCTTGCCGAGCATGCAGTCAAGCCCGCCGCGCATCACCTCAAGGAGTCCCTGTCCGCCGCTGTCGACAACTCCCGCTTCCTTCAAAACAGGCAACAGCTCCGGCGTATAGTCAAGCGCTTCCTGCATGCGCTGTACAACCTGCGTCGTAAAATCCTCGAAATCCTGGCTCACGCCGACCAGCTCCGCCGCGCGTTCAGCACCTGCGCGCGCTACCGTGAGGATCGTGCCCTCCTTCGGCTTCATTACGGCATTGTACGCCGTGTCAACCGCCTTGGCAAAACTCTCTGCCGCGATCGGGATCGTAATCTCGTCGTAATTACCGACAACCTTGGAAAATCCACGAAGCAGCTGGGAAAGGATAACACCCGAATTGCCTCTCGCACCCTTCAGCGAACCCGAGGACATTGCCTTGGAGAGCGCCTTCATGGATGACTGGTCCTGTGCGGCCTGAACCTCCTTGACCGCCGACAGGATCGTCAGGGTCATGTTGGTTCCGGTATCACCGTCCGGCACAGGGAACACATTTAACTCGTTAATAATCTCTTTCTTGGATTCCAGATTCTTTGCACCGGCAAGAAACATCTTGCGCAGAAGTGCGGCATCCACTGTCAACAACGCCACTTTACGTTCCTCCTTTTAGCCTCTGCCGTCACGCGGCAACGCCGGTGAAGCTTTCCCGGCGCAAGGCAAGTGTCATCAGTCGATCACGCGTACTCCGTCGACATAGACATTAATTTTCTCTACGATCAATCCGGAAAATTCTTCCACGCGGTACTTGACCGTCTCACACAGGTTCTGGCAGACTGTCGCCACACTGATCCCGTAAGATACAATGATATGAAGATCGATCGTAAGCTTGTTGCCGTCGATCTGCACCTGAACACCGTGGCTTAAGCTCTCTCTGCGAAGCAGCTTCGCCAAACCGTCCTTCATGCTTACGGCCGACATTCCGACCACGCCGAAATTCTCCACGGCAGCGGAACCCGCATACTGTGCGATCACATCCAGATCAATATAAACTTCCCCATACTTGGTCTCTAAATTTCCGTCCATGGTACACCTCTTTCCCGTCTGCAGCCGCGTTCCCCTTCGCAAGCGCAAACGTTTTGTAGGACTTGCTCCCGCAAATCCCCGCTCATTATAGTACAGTCACGCGAAAAATGCAAGCCGCGATTACCCCCGCACAACACAAAAGAGCCCGATAAAACAATCCTTCACAGAATCGCTTTATCGGACTCTTCCATACATTCGCAGTTGATTACGCACGCTCAACAAGACCTGCTCTGAGGCAAGCTGTGCAAACGTGCATCTTCTTGGTTCCGCCGTTCACCTTTACATGAACCGACTTCACATTGGACTTCCACATTCTGTTGGCACGTCCGGAAACCTGACTTCTCGTAATGCTGATCTGTCTTCCGAACAGAGCGCCTTTATCACAAATATCACACTTAGCCATGATATCGCACCTCCTTTTGAAATAAGTCTTCAAAAACCGAACAGTAGTATAGTATCAAACTTGTTCGGAAAATGCAAGCACTATTTTTCGTATTTTACGAAAACCTTGTTCATTCCTTCTTCGCATCCGTTCCCGCGCTTTCCGGCGACTTTGCTCCGCTCGCGTCGGCCTCCCGGATCGACTGGAATTCATTCTTGAAACTGCCGCGCCGGATCGCTTTCGCGGTGCGGTAGAACGGCAGCAGCGGAAGCAGGATCTTGTGCTTGTAAAATGTCGGATATCTACGGGAATATACTTCATATCGCTTGTTCTTTTTACTGAACGGAACAGAGAACCTGCTTAACATGTACCGGGTTTTCCCCCACCCGTTTTTATTCATTCTGTTTTGAGCCCGTATCTTCTGATTACCGTACGTACCTGAGGAAACGATGTATGTCAGCATATCCTCGCACTCTGCCGTCATTTCTCTGTCACCAAACAACTGAAACGCCAGATCACGGTTAATCTTCTCATACTCCGCGCAGCCCATTTCCCGCGTTTCCTTCTCAACATACTTCCAGTTCAGTGTCTTGTGCGTAAGGAACACGTAAATATCGAGAAGCGAACGAAGCCCTGTGCCGGAAACGCAATAATGCTTATATTCATGTGCCACCAAATGCAGGTAGAAGTCTTCGTCCGAAAAATGCTTCTCGAATCCCTCTCCGAGCAGTTTCTTTTCGATATCCGAATAATACGAATACACTTTCTCCAGCTCGTCAAAGCAATTCTCAAACAACTCCAAATGCATTTCAAAGCTCATCACCGGCGCTTTATTGTAAGCATCATGATTGCTAGTTCCGTATTCTTTTGTCGTATACCCGAGTCCCTCCATGATAGTACGCACATCCGCTTGTCTGGTCGCATCAAAAAGGATGTCGTGGTCTGCCATCTCGCGCATGCCGTACTGGGGATACATGGATTTGAGAACTACGCCCTTCAAGGGTAAATACCATATCCCCGCTCCCTCAAGCTTCTTCCTGATCGTCTCCCACTCCGCTTCAAAGAAAGCCGTCTTGCGAACTGCCATAGCAATCTTTGTCACGGTTTCCTTCGTCTTGTATCCGCCACTCTCGAGAGCCATCGACGCAGCGGCTGCAAGTGAATGGCGGGAAGCAAGTTTCAGCACCGCATCCACGTCCATCGAAGCGATCCGTTCCTTCTCAGGTGCACGGCTGTTTACCGCACAACTCACAAGATAAGCCAGGTCCTTTACCACCTGGCTCTGTGCGGTCAAAATCTCTTTTGAGGTTTCCTGCGCCATTTGTTCCGCTCCGATCCGTAGACTACCGTTTCAACAATTCTCTAACACAACATCCCCGATCCTGCCTTCGTCTTAACGGTTGTTCCGCTAAAGTCACTTGTGCAGTCCGAGTTTTCGTAATATCCCTACTCCGAGCCTGCGGGCACGCACCCACAGCGCCCGGATCGGATAGATCGCACACCAAAATCGGACATATCGACGATATGCCCGATTATTCGTTGTGTACTCTTTCCCCTTGCGGTTAAACGCTGTCAGGACGCCGATGACGTTGCTTTCCGGTACGATCTCAATGCTGTAGGTATTGTCCCCCCGGATCCGGTAGCCGTCCTCGGTAACTCGGATCACGCGGTGCAGCACATACGCATCGCCCCGCTTGTAAAACGCTACATCATAGCGCTTCAGCCTTCCGTCCGGTACCTCGATGACAACTAGATCGCGGTTCTGTCGCAGCATCGGTTCCATGCTCACGCCGCGAGTTTTGTATACAAGTTTCCCCTCTTCGGCAAGAAAGGATTCAAATGATGTCGACATAGATCAGCCGGCTGCACCCGAAGTAGGATCGTACGTATTGTCACAATCGGTGCCGTCATTACCGCAGTCCATATCACCGCACGAGGTCAGGATTGCGTTCTCAGTCTCGATGTCGATCAACTCAAGTTCTGCTTTCACATACTTTTTCATGTTCCGGCTTCTCCTTTACCATGTGTTATTATTCCGTAAGTGCTCCGATGGAACGGAGTTTCTCCAGTACTTCATCGACGTCCGCAGCCAAAACCTCTCTCGGCGCATCGTACTCGGCACACATCGCATCCACAATCTGATCCCGTGTAACTTCTTCCTTCAGGCAGTTCACGATAAAAGCAGCTGAAGAGTTGCTTCTCACGATCCCCCTGAACGCCTCCGCGCCGACAGGGACAAGAAACTGTGTTCCATCGATCTCATGAGTGAGGATATTGTCCTTCAGTCTCACCGATGTTCCCTCCGTTCATCATCCGTACCCTAATACGATAACATGATACAACATTACCGCAGAATATTCAAACAATTTCTGTGAAAATCGTTCATTTTCCGGCGCATTTCCTCCCAACCGAAAAACAATCCGATTTCATCTCGCAGCATCACTCAGCAGTACGCGTCTCCGTCATCCGCCGTCTCACCATCTCCGGCGCGATCGATCATATCCCTGAGCGCGCTCAGGTTGACCAGCTCCCGCAGCTCCCGGCAGTGGGTGTCCTTCACCGGGCAGTTGGAAAATGAGGTGCAGTCCGGGAGGAACATGCATTTCCGGCATTTCTCAGCAGTAATGTCCGTTCGGCAGAATTCGTCTTTGACCGACGGCTCCGTCGTACCGTTCCAAACATCGCCGAACCGGCTTTCCGGCGGACAATGCTCGCACGGGTACAGGCTTCCGTCCGGTGCGATCACCACGCCGTTGCCGTCCGCCATACAATGGCTCTTTCGGAATCCACGACGCAGTCCGATCAGCCGGCCAAGCCGTATTTTCGAAGCTTTATGCTTCTCCTGAAACTCAACAACCTTCTTCCAGAGCGACAGGTCATCGTCTCCCATGCGGGCGTTGTTGAGCAGCGCTAAGTACATGCTCTCGTTATCCTTGTTCGCGATCCCGCTCTCCAGATCACTCAGGAACTGTTCGATGCCGTCCATGTTGTTCGTGTCGACATTACAGCGGATGTTGACATGGATCCCTTCCTCGGACATGCGGCTCACGGCTCGCATCACGGACCGGTAGTAATCCTGATAATCGACATATTTCTTTCGGAAAATGTACTCCTCCTCCGCTCCGTCCATGGAAACCTGGATCCTCTTAAGCTTCCAGTCGGTTTTCATTTTTCGGATGATCTCCTCCGTGATCAGGCTTCCGTTCGTGATCATCGTGGAATAATACTCAAGCCCGGCTTCCCGCATCCCCTCGCAGATCCGGTCGATGACGTCCGGCCGTAGCAGGGGCTCCCCGCCGAACCACGAGAGCTTCACCGTATCGCCGATGTGCGTGTCTATGATAAACCGGATCGTCTGCTCCACCGTCTCCGGCGTCATGGACACCGGTTTCATGCCTTCCTCGTAGCAGTACACGCAGCGCGCGTTGCATCCGAGCGTAGGCAGTATGGTGAACCCGCGGTTGCCGCTTTTCCTCGTGTACGTGCGCACCAGGGTTGACACCGAGTTGTAATAGGCGCACTCGTCCCTGTCCGACGGCACGAGGAACTGCCCCTGTATCAGCTCATCATAGCCCTCGCCCGCCGCTGCCTGCTCCGGCAGCTTGGCCTCGACGCACTGCTTCATCATCGTGTGAAACGCATACTGTCTTCCGTTATGCTCAAACCGCAGCGCGAACTGCGACGGCACATACACAACTCCCGGCACGGGTTTCAACGGCGGCAGCAGCTTCGTCAGCAACGGATCCGGTTTGCAGATTTCTCTCATCGCGTATCTCCCATCAACCTTCGTCGGCACCTTCATTTACCGTATAATCGGAAAATGCCGGATCGAGCCGGCATTCCCAAAACAATCTTGTTGTCATCCATCTCCGGACGGGCTCAGGAATCACTTCTCCTCGCCTTCCCGCAGAAGCTCGTCGGCGATCTCATTGATCGTCTCCTCGGGCACCTCGTCATCCTTTTTCTTCTTGCCGATCATGCCCTTTACGCGCTCCGCCACATCGGGCAGCATCTCAAAGATGCGGGACATCGTATCCTGATCCTTGATGCTGACAAGGCGCGTGTTGCCGTCGCGGATGATCAGCACCGCGCACGGGGACATTTTGCCGCCCATAGCGCCGGTCGCGCGGTTCTTCGCCTCCTTGTTAAATGCGCCCGCGCCTACGGCGAAGGATACATCCACCAAAGGAATGATCACGGTTCCGTCCTCCAGAACCTTCGCGTCTCCGACGACGCTCTTCGTGGACACAAAGCCCTCCATCCCGTTTAACAGGTTCTGTACAGTCTCCTTGAAATTCACATCTGCCATGTTTCTCTCCTTTTCCGCGCGCCTCTTCTCCGTTCCGGCCGCCGCTTTAATATATTGGGTTCCCAACCCCTGCATGCGGCCTATGCCGCGTCTTCCTTCCTGATGATCTTCTTAAGTTCCGCCGGTGTGCTTGTCATCTTGTCCTTGACCATCTCGAACTCCCTGCGCACCTTCTTGATGTTCTTGTCAAACAGGATGCTCAGCGCCCGGATGGCAACGCCCCACAGACGGAGCCTTCCGCGTATATCGCCCTCTCCCTGAAGCGTCTCCTTCTCAAGATCGGGATACAGATCAATGTGGCCCCCGTACCACGGATACAGCGCCGCTGCCGCGGCAAATGCCTTGCCCGTCATCTCGGGATCCTTCAGTCCGAACGTTACCTCGGCATATCCCTTTCTCGGCGCGATCGTCTTCAAAAGCCACAGCACCGTCTTCCAGAGTTTTCCGATGGCCGCCTTTGTGGACTTCTTCGTAAAATACTCCTTCAGCAGATCCTTGCGTCTCGAGAACAGCTCCAGCACACAGGACACCGTTTCCTTCAGATCCTCGATCCGCTCTCCGATGGAGCGTTTCTTCGGCTTGTCCGCGGAAGCCTCTTCCTCAGACAACATTCCTTCGGTCTCGTCCTCGTTATCCCCCGCGGGCTTGTCTCCCGCTTCGTCTTTGTTATCCTCAGCCGGCTTGCCTGCCTCGTCCTTCTTGTCCTCCGCAGGCTTTGCCTCGTCCTTTTTATCTTCCGCCGGCTTCGTTGCGGGCTTGTCAGCTTGAGAACCGTCTTCCTTCTGCTCCGGTTCCGCCGTGGTTTCCGCCGTATCCGCCTGCGTCGCTTCCGCGGCCGTGCTCACGGTTTGGTCTTCCCTTTCCTCCGGCTTCGTTTCACCGCTCACCGCGGTTTCCTCATCCTCGTCTTCGTCCCCGTCATTGTCCTTTTCGGAGGGGAAGATCACTGAATCCATCTTCTTTCCGAACAGTCCGAGGATACGGATTTTCTTTGATACTGTCTTCGTCTCGGGATCGTCGATGATCTTTATATCGATCGCGTGCAGAAGCCAGTGCACGCACACTGTCCCGGAGTGCTTTTCCTTCGACTCGATATTGCCCTTTGCCCGATAGCGGATCGGCACGAACAACACAAGTGCAAGGATCAGGAGCACAAGTCCGAGGATGCACAGGATCGTGATTCCGAGGATTTTCAAAATCAGCAATACAACTCCCATCCCTGCCTCCTGCTTTCCTGATCTGTATCCGATGCATTCGCTGCATCCGGCTCTTCCCTCCGCAGAGGATCCTGTTCAGTCTCACTGCGCGGAAAATTCACCGTTCTTCGCCATCTCATCGACCATCTGCCGCACCAGCTCCAGTGCGTTCGTCTTGCTGCGCGCAAGACCGATGATCTCGATATCATGCTGCTTTGCCTCCATCCGCGCGTAGATCAGAGGAGTGATCTCCATCAGCCCCTGCGTGGTCTCCGAGCGCATCACACAGTATACCCCATCTCCGCCGCGGCTCTTTCGCACCGCGCGGATCATGGCACCGAGTTCCTGCGCCTCGTCCGGAATCGATTGGATTTTCTCAGCAAGTTTCAGCATATCTCACCCGATCACAGTGCTGCCCGAAGCAACCGGATGGCAAACCTGCGCTCCCCATCCGTGCGGCAACCGCGCAGCGACTGCAGCATGTATTCCATCACCTCGGTACGGCTGTCAAACCAAACCGGCAGCTCGGCTAGAACCGCCGCCATGATCTCCCGCACCATCGCCTTCGGCTGTCCCGCGAAGCACGCGTCGAACTCCCGGTTCAGCTCCTCACGGCAGCTGTCCACGCGCTCCGGCGTTACCGGCACCGCGGGTGTATGTTCCAGTGAGGCAAATGCCGATGTCGACATCAGGCGCGCTGCCTTCATCACCGGAATATAAACTTCCGCCGCTTCATCATCCATCTTATCGATCTCAGCCTGCAACCGCCCGGTCTCCGTCTCCATGAGCACGGACAGCGGCTCAAAATATGTCTCCATCGCCGCGTGGGCGCGCGCCGTCGCGCTCTCGTATTCCGCAGCATCCACGTCCGCGTCCGCAGCCTTGTCAAGCTGCGCGATAACCGCAGGACGCACATCTCCGACAACGGAGGAAGTCTCCTCAGGATCGGGCTCCATTCCGCTCAAAAGTCCGATCGCCGCGATCGAGTTGATGCATCTCGTAATGCTCTCCAGCTCACCGATCGCCGTATCGATCCCGGCGTTGGTCTCGCCGAGCCTGTCTGCGATCGCCGTCACTTCCTCGGGAGTTTTGATGGCATTGTCCGTCGTGACCGTGCCCTCGGCCACGGTGACGCACACCGCATCTCTCGCGGGCTGCAACAGCGGATCAAGGAATGACGTCTTCTCTGCAGCGGAAACCTCCGCGACATTGCCGCGCACCGCTGCCGCACTGCGAAGACGGTACACAAACGCATCCAGACCGTCACCGTCCTCCTGTCCGTTGTACAGGGAGAGATACCCGGCGATCCGGTCGTAAAAACTCGATCTCGTCATGCGCGCCGGAAACGCCGCTACCATCGAACGGATCCGAAGGTTTGTGATCATCGGATCGTCGCTTGCGAACATTTTCCCGAGAAGTTCACGCACCTCGTCCTCGACATTGACCGGTCCCGAGGACAACCCGACTGCCTCGCGGCGGAGAAGCACGTTTCGAAGAAGTCTTCCCTCCGCGCGGTACCGCGTCAGTTCCTCCGCAACCGCGGCGATCAGCGCACGCAGCGCGAGGATCTTCTCCGTGCCGGCGGAAACCGCTTCCCGGTCACCGGACGCAAATGCTTCCGTGAGCGCCCTTCCCTCGGTGAGGAACTGCTTCCGGAAGTCCTCCGTGAGTGTCCCGAAGCCGTCCTTGTCCGGGGCGATCTCCGGAAGATTCTCAATCCCCGCGGAGAGGTTCAGCCATGCCATATCGTAAAACGAGCTGCACAAACGTCGCTCGATGCTCTTAATACTCATACTGTTGCTCAGTCTCCAAACGTATAGTCTTTATTATGCGGTCCGCGGCCGTCACTCCGATTTCTCATCGACACTCCCCGAACCGGTCTTCTCCCGCACCACATGCGTGTGCGTGTAGAGGTGATCCATGCAGTACTCGTAGTTGCCCTCACACTTGGAGCAGAAGCGGAACTCCAGCATATCGTCGTCCAGTTCCGTGCGCCCGCACACCGCGCAGCGATGTCTCGTGATGACCTTGCGACCCGCGGCCTGGTTGACAACGGTTCCCTCGCGCTCTCCGGTCCTCACGCCCTGCATGTACATGTACCGCCGGCGCATATCCGCCACGGTCCTCTTATGCGCTCTTCTCGCTTTCCTGGTGACAAACCAGAAAATGAGGAAGTTCATGATGCCGATCACGAACGGGATGAACAGGTAGAGGAAGCTCATGAAGTTTTCCTTGATGAACACGGATATAAACGCGTATCCGTACATCGCCGCCACGAACATTCCCAGGTACTTGACCTTGATCGGGATGACGAAAAACAAAAGCATCTGGACGTCACCGAACTCCACCGCAAACGCGAAGAGCATTGCCAGGTTGATGTACTCCAGGCTGACCGGAACCGAGATTCCCGTCCCGTACACGATCAGCATGAACAGGTACACCACAACACACATGAGAATGTTGAAGAGCACTCCCGAAAAATAAAACAGGTTGAACCGGAAGCTGCCCCACTTCATCTCCAGCATATTGCCGATAAAGTAATACAGATACATCGTGATCAGCACGAAGAAAATGTTGTTCTGCTCGATCGGCTGGATCAGAAACGTGATCAGTCTCCACAGCTGAAAATGCAGGAATGTCTTCTCGATATCGAGTGCCAGCCAGTTATAATAGAATTGCGGACTCACGAAGAACATGATGAGGCCAAGTCCGTACAGAAGCACGATGTACTTCATCAGTCCCTTGATCGCGTAGCGTCCGAATTTGCGTTCTAATTTGTTGATCATTGCCTTCCGCTCTCCTTCGGCGCTCCCCCTTGCCGAAGACCCGTTTTGACCGTGTCCGGCAGCGCCGTTTCACTAAAATTCAATCATTTCTATTATATGTTTTTCCCGTGGCAATGTCAAACAAATTGTGGTATACTTCGGGGGAAGACACCACTGCAGGTAGTACTGCGCGCGTCTTACGTAAAATGCTTTTCATTTTGCGGCGAGATATTTATACGATGTGAGGAATATCCTATGGCTCTCGACGGAATCACCGTTTCCTGCCTTGTACACGAATGGCAACAGACGCTGGTCGGCGGGCGGATCACCAAGATCGCGCAGCCCGAACCCGACGAGCTTCTTCTGACGATAAAAAACTATGACACCTACCGGCTGCATCTCTCCGCGAGCGCGTCACTTCCGCTCGCGTGCCTGATCCCGGACAACCGCCCCTCGCCGCTGACGGCGCCGAACTTCTGCATGCTGCTTCGGAAGCACTTAAACAGCGCGCGCATCCTCTCGGTGGAACAGCCCGATCTCGAGCGCATCATCCGCATCAAGATCGAGCACCTCGACGAGATGGGCGACACCCGCGTCAAATGGCTCATCATCGAGCTGATGGGCAAGCACTCGAACATTATCTTCTGCGACGACAGCGAGACGGTCATCGACAGCATCAAGCGCGTCTCCGCGATGGTCAGCTCGGTGCGTGAGGTTCTCCCCGGACGCGCATACTTCATCCCGAACACCGCGGACAAGCACTCATTCCGAAACGAGGCGGTCGATGATCTGGTCACCGCCGTGCGCGCTTGCACGGGCGACCTCCGCAGGGCGATCTACACGACAATCACCGGAATCAGCCCCGTGATCGCCAATGAACTAACGCACCGCGCAGGACTTGACAGTGTCACCGATATCGCGGAGTGCGACGACGAGGCGTTCGAGCGTCTCGGGGATGCTCTGACATGGCTTCGGGATACTGTGACGGAAGGAGCCTTCGCGCCGATGTGCGTGCTCCAAGGCGGCATCCCCGCGGAGTTTGCGGCGTTACCGCTCACGGTGTACACCGATTTTCCGAAGTATGAATCGAAAACGTTCGAATCCATGAGCGAGCTTCTGCTCTACTACTACGAGACGAAGGAAGCCGCGACCCGCATCCGCCAGAAATCGGCCGAGCTGCGCCGCACGGTGCAGACCGCGATCGAGCGTGTCGCCAAGAAGCTTGATCTGCAGGAGAAACAGTTCGCCGACACGGAGAAGAAGGACCGCTTCCGCATCTGCGGCGAGCTGCTGACGACCTACGGATACAGCGCCGTGTCCGGCTCCGAGTCGTTCACGTGCACGAACTACTACGACGATACCGAGATCACGATCGCGCTCGACCCGACGCTCTCGATCATGGATAACGCCAAGCGCTACTATGAGCGATACAGCAAACTGAAGCGCACCGGTGAGGCGCTCGCCTCGCATATCACCGAGAGCCGTGAGGAACTCGCGCACCTCGAGTCCGTGCGTGAATCTCTCGAGTTTGCCGCGGACGAAGCCGACCTTGCGGACATCCGCCGCGAGCTCACGGACTGCGGATACCTGAAGTTCCATAAAAACGGTTCCGACCGCCGCGCTTCGCGGAAAATGACGAGCCGCCCGTACCACTACCGCACCGCCGACGGGTTCGACATCTACGTCGGGCGCAACAACTACCAGAACGAAGAACTCACGCATCATTTTGCGGCCGCGAACGACTGGTGGTTCCACGCCAAGGGCATCCCCGGCTCGCACGTGCTCGTCCGCTCCGGCGGCGCCGAGGTTCCGGATGCCGTATTCGAGCTTGCCGGCTCTCTCGCCGCGTATTATTCGAAAAATCGCGACGCGCAGAAGGTGGAGATCGACTACATCCAGAAGAAGCATGTGAAGAAGCCCGCCGGCGCAAAGCCCGGCTTTGTCGTCTACTACACCAACTTCTCGCTGGTGGCCACGCCCGCGGAACACGCGGAGCTGCTGGTTAAGGATTAAACCATTTGCAGGAGGCTGATTGCATGATATTTGCAGACATGCACACGCACACAAACTTTTCCACGGACAGTGACGCCGAGCCGGAAGCGATGCTCGAAAGCGCCTATGCGCGCGGGCTGACGACCTACTGCTTCACGGATCACATGGACTATCTCTTTCCGATGGACAATACACAGTTTCTTTTCGACCCCAAGAAGTATTGGGCAACGATGAGCAAACTCAAAGAACAATGGAAAGGCCGCATTGATGTAAAGATTGGCGTCGAACTCGGTCTCAGGGATGAACCGGATGTGGTTGAGCCCGTGACGGCATTTTACGAAAAGCTGCTCAAGGATTATCCCTTTGACTTCGTCATCGGTTCCACGCACTGTCTTGAACACATCGACCCCTACTATCCCGGATATTGGGACAACTTTACCGGAACAAAAGGGATGCTTCGCTACTTCGAAGCCGAGCTGTGGAACATGGAGCACTACAGCGGCTTTCATGTCTGCGGCCACCTGGATTACCTGATGCGCTATGTTCCGAAGGGCAAGCGCGTGCATATACGGAAAATGCAGGATGCCGTCGACGCCATCCTGCAGACACTTCTTCGCCGCGACATCGGCCTTGAGATCAACACGGGCTCTCTTCGCAGGAACTACCCGGAGACCAATCCCTCCGCCGCGATCGCAGCACGCTATTACGAGCTGGGCGGCCGGTTGATCACCATCGCATCCGATGCCCACTACGCCGAGCATGTCGCCGCCGACTTCGACAGGGCGGAAGCCATGCTGCGAGAGATCGGCTTTACGGAGTACGCGACATTTTCCGGGGGCGTACCGAAGTTCCACAAGTTCTGAATCAACAAGCGCTGTCCGATGCATGCACCGGGCAGCGCTTTCTTCTTTCACTCAAAATGACAAACCGGGTCTCACTCATTCACCGGTTTCATCGTAGAACCGGTACTCGTACTCATACTCGTAAGCAACGATCCCGCCCTGTTCCCCGTATGAGATCTTTCTCTTAATGTTTCCGTATTCATCGTATTCCAATACAGCGGTGGTCTTATATTCTTTGCTGTCCGGTGACGGAAGCTTTCCCTTCACGGTACATTTCATGACATCCCCGGAAAATTCCGCAGCCATCTTTGATGCAGCAACCCCGTCAAGGTACTGTACGTTCTTGTTATCATTGAAAATGTAGTCCGCATTTTCATATTCCGCGTATGTAAAGTACCGTCCGTTTTCATAATCAGCCCCTAATGAATTTGTATCACTGATATATACCCAGTACCCATCCAGCAAACTCTTCCAAAAATCCAGGTACCCCCACCACGTTTCACCATCCTGAAACATCTGCTCCTCAATTCTTTGTCTCGGATCATACGGCATTTTCAGGGATCTGCATTCCGAGATTAATTCCATCGTACCGTCCGCTCTTTTCCCAAACTCTTTTTCGTCCTTGACAACCCCGCCGGGAACATCGGAATTCTCCTCCCAACTTGTTTCTGTCACCAATTTCGAATAATTCAGTTCATCAAGCTCGTACCAGAAGGGCATTTCCCTTTCATAGTATATTTCCCTTCCCTTTTCATCAAAGCGGAACGTACTCGTAACTAATCCATCCGAATCATACGAATAAACCTCTGATAACGCCCCCGTAGCATCGTCATAAAAGTATTCCCATCTGTCCCCGCCCGGGTATTCCGTCCGAAGCCGTTTCCCGTTTTCATCATAAAAACTCTCTGATACGATTTCCCCTTTTGTGATGGTCGGGTTAGTTGAATCAATGTAAACAGTGTACGAACTCGCCCTCCGGCTGGTGATATCATAGTAATTTGTTACTTTCCGCGCGTCGGGATCATATTCGGCCAATACAATCGTTTCATCGTCCCCAATATACTTGCTTCCGATGATCTCGCCGTCAAAAGCAATTTCATTTTCCAGAGTATACACATGTGATATCTCATTTTCCCCCAGATCATCGTCAATCCAACGAAATGTATGCTCTTTTTCGCAACGCACAATGACATCCGTGTCTTTGTAATATGTATAGCATAACTGGGTGATTGTAACACTTGTCTTGTCAGACTGTTCCTTTGCGTTCAGAACGGCAATCCGACCTAAATCGTCATATTCGAACCTGTAATCCGCACGGTAATCCTTCTCCGCCTCGCATGACAGCCGGGTCAACCTACCCTCGGTATCATATTCCTGGGTTCCGGTCATCACCGAGTTCATCTGTTCCGTTTTTTCATCGTACACATACTTCGTAAAATCAAACCCGCTCAGACGCTGCTTCGTCTCTTTCTCTTCGCGATTCCGTTCGCATCCGACGAAAAGCAAAAGCATCAATCCAACCACAATACACAACAACGTTTTTCTTTTCATTCGTCCCCCTCAGAATACGTCTATGCTACCCTAAAAACACACCTTCTAATTTCACCGGCGATCAACCGCACGGTTTCTCCGCCACCAGTATGCAATTCGAAGGCGGATAATCCACTTCGCTGCCCGCTGCATCCGTAAGCGTCAGCTTCTCCTTCAGATGCTCCGGATACCCCGGCTCCAGCAGTTCCTCCGACACGATCAGCTTCGCGCCTAGGCTCGTCAGAAACGCTTTGTATTCCGCGAGGGTCCAATACCCGAACTGCTCCTGCACCTCGTGGGCGTAGCTCTCGCTGCCCCAGGTGTAGGTGTACATGAACTCGCGAATAAAGTTGATGTCGCCGGTCACCGTGAGATTTTCCGCATCGATCGCGGTGAGCTTCGCCTCCTCCGGAATGTCCGTAAGACCCCGGAAATCCTGCCGGTAATTCTGCAGAAATTCAAGACCCGAAGCATCCGCAAAATGCACCGTCCGCAGCTCTTTGCTGTCCGTCTTCACACCGTCGCGGATGATAATCCGCCCGCCCGGACAAAGACTTCGGTACGCGTTGCACAGCGCTTTCTTCACGCTCTCGATGTCGAAGCGTCCGCGCTCCGTCTCGGTATAGGAATAGATCTCATGCAAAATGGACGAGAAGATCACGCTGTCCACCGGCTCCCCGAACTCGCCCTCGACGAAGTTGTGGATCCGCACCTCCCAGCGGTGCCCCTCCTTTGCCTTCTTTCCGTTCAGCACATCGATGACATTGGCAGAAATATCCGTTCCGATGATGCGCTTTTCCGGAAAATTCTGCTCCAGCCGGTCGAGAAGCACCCCGCCGCCGGAACCGACATCCACCACCGTCCGCCCCGTCACATAGGAAATAATGCTCTCCTTTGTGCTGTTCGCCGTCTGGTTCATGGTCGCGAGGTACTTGTTTTCATTGTTGAGCCGGTCAAACGCGTCCCTTCGGAACCCGAACATGTCATACAGCACGATGATGCTCTTCTCGAAGGTCAGAAGCCCGCAGCGTTCCGCCTCCACACAGAAATCGATCAGTTTCTCACACACTTTGGAAAATGCAAAATCCACATACGCGGTGCCGTTCTCAATCGTCACGCAGAGGTTTACGTTCTGAACGGATGCATCGCGAAGGTATTTTTCGATAATGCGCTTCTTGTATATGTTGATCCTCTTTTTGCCCTCGTAATCGTACCACAAGGAATCCGCGAGCGGCTTGAAATTGAGGTGGCGCACTGCGGCGTCTTTTACTGCCGCACCGTCTGCCCCGGCAGCGCTCTCCCTCCTCGCGATCTCATCGAGCACCGCCCTCAGGATCACGCGGATCTGCCCGATCTCAAACGCACCGAGCGCGGACGTAAAATACCACAGCTCGTACCGCGGAAATATCTCCTGCTCAAAGAACCATGCATCCTCGTCGTAGATATCGTACTCCGCAGGACACAGCCGCTCCAGCCGGTACTGTGTCGAGAACTCCGACCAGTCGCCCTCAAGGATCCTTCGAATCAGCGTCGCGACATCGTATCGCACGCTGTTCCATATCCTCTCGCCCGCCGCACGGATGATGCACTCATTTAACGTATACAGAAGACGGTACCAGTCGAGGTTGCTCCGTCCTGCCATCGCGTACAGCGAGGCATTGTGGCTCACCGGGATCTCGCCCCGGATGCTCTGTCCGATCAGTCCGTGCGTGCGGATCAGTTGGAAAATGCGCTCATCATATACGACTTCCCCGCGCTCCGCATACTCTTTATAGATCATCGCGGAGCCCTCGTTGTGGATGTCAAGCGGATAGCCCTTCTCCGTCCATTCACTGCGTTGCGCATGGCTGCCGCCCTTGGCTGTCTCCGCCCACTGCAGTACGGTCGTGATGATCCGCCGCATCTCTCCGCGTGCATCATCGTCCAACCGCCCCGTGTCCGCGATCTCCTGCAGGATATCGAGGCTTCGCATCACGTAATCCAGTGTCTCGCGCCCGGAGATCGTCCCGACGCTCTCGATCCGCTCCGCGTTGACATAGACATGCTCTGTCTCGGTCAGAAGCGCAAGCCACGGGTTGCTTCCGAGCATCTCCGGCTTCGGCGTTCCGTCCGGTTGTAAATAGCACTCCGCGCTGTTCATGCGTCTCTGACCTCCGTATAAAATGGGAATCCGCAACCCGCTCCCGCAGGCCTGCTTCACCCCGAACTCTCATTTTCCCAATCGTAAAATATCACTTCCGACCCGCTCGAAGCTTCTCAACAATCCCTTCAAGAGCCGTCACTGCGGCATCGATCTCCGCGCGCGTCGTCGCCGGTGAGATCGTCATGCGGATCGTTCCGTTCTCGTATTCCATGGGGATATGCAGCGCTTCGATCACGTGAGATACCGTTCCCGAAGCCGATGTGCACGCGGATCCGCCCGAGCAGGCGATACCCGCCATATCCATCATCACAAGCACCGATGCCGCCTCAACGCCCGCGAACGACACACTCACATTGCCGGGCAGCCGGTTTGTGCGGCTTCCGTTGACCCGGGAATCCGGGATCTCGGCAAGGATTCTGTCGATCATCGCGTTCCGAAGCGCACGCACACGCCTTGAACTCTCTCGAAGCTCCCTGCAGGAGCCGATCAGAGCCGCCGCCATGCCGACGATGCCGGCCACGTGCTCCGTGCCTGCGCGCAGGCGCATCTCCTGCGGTCCGCCGTGCATCTGCGGTACAAGTTTTGTTCCTTCCCTGACAAACAAAAAACCGGTTCCCTTCGGTCCGCCGAACTTGTGCGCCGAACCCGCGAGCATCGTGATCCCGAGGTAGTTGTACGGCGTGTCGCCGGCGGGCAGCTTGCCCGCTCCCTCGGCACTTCCGAGGGCAAACGGAACATGCCCTACCGCCTGTACGGCGTCCGTGAAAAATGCAATTCCCCGCTCCCTGGCGAGCGTGGCGATCTCAGCGATCGGCTGCACGGTTCCGATCTCGTTGTTGGCATACTGGATCGCGATGAGGATGGTGTCAGGCCGGATAGCTTCCGCCACCTGCGCCGCCGTGATCAGCCCTTCGCTGTCCACCGGCAAAACCGTCACCTCGGCGCCATGTCCACGCAGCCATTCGATGCTTCCGCTAACCGCATGATGCTCGATATTTGTAGTGATGATATGCTTCCCACGCTCGCAGTTCGCCTCGAAATACCCTTTGATCGCGAGGTTATCGCTCTCGGTGCCGCCGGAAGTGAAGACGATCTCGCTCGGCTTGCACCACAGACACGTTGCCAGATCCTCCCTCGCCTTCTGGATCGCCTTCTTCGCCGACAGTCCCGGCGTGTGCAGCGAGGACGGGTTCCCGTACTCCTCCGCAAGATACGGCATCGCTGCCGCAAGTGCTTCCGCGCGCGTCTTCATTGAAGCTGCATTGTCAAGATAGATCGCCATTTTCCGCCTCGTTATCCAAATTATTTGTCTTCGGTACTGATCAGCCAGTCCATCAAGCTGACGATCATCGGTATTCCGACGATCAAAAGCGACAGCACAACGGCTCCCCAACCCCATTCGAGCATAAACATGATCAGAAGAGGGATCATCGCAACGAGGAACAAAAGACCCCTGCGGAATCTCCTCGCCAGAGTTTTCTTTCCGCTCTCCAGAAGCTCTTCATACTCCTCCGGCCCGGTGAGTTTGTTGTCGCAACTCATATAGTAAACGATCAGAATGATCAGCGCCGCCAGCCAGACACAGAAGAAAACCGCCTCCGACACCATATACAAGGTCGCCGAGACTTCACAACCCCAGAAAATCGTGCGCACGATCATCGCGCCGAACGCGGAACCGACGCAGATCAGAACTGCCGCAGTGAAGCGGAATAACACCGTTTCGATCAGCTTGCTCATCTGCTTTTCCGTCCTCTTGCCGGGCACCGCGGTTTCCCCTGTCTCCTCGGAGTTTCTTCCGCCGCGGAGCAATTCGTCCACGGTCACATCGAACGTGTCTGCGATCACCGGAAGGAGTGAAATGTCCGGAAACGTCTCATCCCTCTCCCAGCGGCTCACCGCCTTGTCCGAGACGCTTAAGCTGTCCGCCAGCTCCTTCTGCGTCATTCCGTTCGCCTTGCGCAGCGCAGTCAAAAAAGAACCGAATGTTCGTTTTTCCATAAGATCAAAACCTCCCCGTTTCGTTTGACTGCATTCTACTGTTGAGAGAGAAAAATGTCTATCTCAACGGCCGAAAACTTCTCTCAGATGCTGAGAGTTTCCCGGATTACATGTAATACAGGGGTATTTTACAACATTTTCCGTGATGCGTAAAGCGGGACGCGAATTAATCTTCGCGTCCCGACGATCATTGTTCGTTTTTCCCTCGCTGACACATCCGATCAGGGATCCTCCACAACGCCCGCGAACAGCGGAAGCTCCCCGTAATCGCCCTGTACAATGAACAGGAACGGACGGTCAAAGGTGATATAAATCTCCTCCTCATTCGCGGGGAGTAAGCTCGCTTCAATACCGACTTCCGTCAAAGCAGCTGCCTTGACTCCTTCCTCGTCCATCTGAACCCGCACGGAATGCTTAGCCTCATCCACATATGCGCCCACACCCGACAGAGGTGAAAAATCGGCTGCCAACGGGTCAAAGATATCGGTCACACCAAGTGCCTTCAGCGCCTCAATCAGATTCGGATCATCCTTGATATCAAACTTCGGTATGTCCATATGAATATCGGCGTAATCCCGATCAACAGAATCTCTTGACAACAGATCTGCAAGGTCCAGATCGTACATCAGCTCATCCATGCACACTCCCTCGTTCGGCAGAATCAGCCACACTCCCGAGTACACCAGGGATTTGCGTACCGCGACAAATCTCTCCCCGCGGTAATACGCCCCGGTTCCGTCCTCGTGCATGAACGGAACCGTTTTGTCCCCGTCTTCCGCATGGAACGTTGCATCTCTCGTATCACCTTCGTAAAACGGCTTCCCCCACTGCTCAACAAAATAGATCGTTGTGGCAAGAACAAGGAGTTTGTCCTTCTCAAGCTTCATGTCCTTAATGCTGTCCCCGAGCATGCCGCCGGTCATATTGTTCAGCCACTGCTGAAACGCTTCGCTGTAAGCGTTGCTCCCCATTTTTCCGCTGAACGAGGACGCATAATACTCCGACGCCAGCCGTTCCAGTGTGTCCTGATTGTACTTGTCGAACGCATCTTTATTGAGCCACATGGAAGCTCCGAGGATGCATTTTTCGTTCCTGCTGTCCCGGTACAGACGGTTCCACAGCGCCTTTGACAGTGACCGCATATCCTCAAGGCTGTCCACGCCGGCCAGAGATAGAAGCTGCTCTCTCGAGTTGCCCGCCGTCGATTCCGCAAGCATGCCGAGCAAAAGATAGATATTGATCGGCGAATACACTTTATTCTGTCCTCTTCGTCCTGACAGAAACGCCTTCATACTCCGGAACGTGAACTGATCAACCGCGGCATATGCCTTGTCTTCACCGTATTGGGAAAGCAGGGCGAAGCGTTTTTCAGTTGCCTTGTACCATGCATTCCTTGCATCCAGCAGTGCCTTTTCTCCCTCCTCGGTTTCCGGATAATCTTCATACTTCGGCTCCCCCGGCTGCGGCATCGACACTCCCGCCAGCACGTACTTCTTGAGAATCGGATCGTTCTCCGGGTTCAACGGATCGTCCGTTTTCTTTCGGAAAATGCCGGCAACTAGCGCGACAATCCCGCAGACGAGCAACACTGCCGCCGCAGCGATCAGCATTTTCCTGCGCGGCGTAAGCCTCAATTTCTTCGAACTCCCTTCGTTCTCTTCGCCTTCTTTCCCCCTCTGTTCGCTTCGCTCCAGCAGATCCTCATCCACCGTCCCGATGCTGTCATATAAATCTTCCGCCTTCATGCGTTACTCCTTTCCGTGTCCCGGCACCGTTCTTCCTCCGCGAAGGTCCTCCTTCGCGACAGGTTCTCCCCTCACAGCAGGTTCTCCCGCAACAGGTGTTCCCGCAGCTTCTTTCTGGTGCGATTTAAGACAACGCTCACATTGTTCGGCGAGATCCCGTACTTCTCCGCGATCTCCTTCACATTTTCCGTGAAGAAATATCTTCGCAGGAAAATGTCCCCCTCCTTCGCGGGAAGCGCGCGCACAAACCCGCGGATTGAACTCGACAATTCCTCCGACAGAGCCGATTGCTCCGGGTCGGATTTGCCGGCAATGCACTCTTCGAGCTCCTCAAGCGCAACCGAAGCTTCTCCCCCGCCGCGCTTCGCCGCGTGCAGCGCCCTATACCGGTTGATGGCGCAGTTGCGCGCAAACTTGGCGAGAAACATCCGAAACACCGACGGCCGCTCAGGCGGAATGCGGTTCCACACCTGGTGCAGCGTGTCGTTCACACACTCCTCGGCATCCTCGTTGCTCCCGAGGATCCTGTACGTGATCGTCTGCAGATATTTCCCGTACTTCTGCTGCGTCTCTGCCAGCCCCTGTTGTTTTCGCTGAAAATACAGCTCAATGATCTGATCATCTTCCATGGAACGTCCCCCTGCGATCATCTTTCTCCTACCCTATAGGACAACATTCCCAGCCGAATGTTAACGCATTTTCCGAAAAAATCTCATCTTTTAGCTCTCTTTTTTCAGTATACCCCGAAAAATGAGGCTCCGCAATCGCATTTTCCGCACAAAAAAAACCGCCCGGGAGTTACCTCTCGGGCGGTCGTAAACTGTCTTCGGATTATACCGGGTAGGACTTCGTTGCTGCATCGGCCTTGGTCACATCGACCCCGGTCTGCTGAGCCTGACGGTACTTGAAGAACTCGGTAGCAACCTGCGGGAACAACGCGTAGGACAGAACATCCTCCTCCTGCTGAACCCACTGCTTGCACTCTTCCTTGAACTTCGGAAGCTGCGGCTCGATGAGGTCTGCCGGACGGCAGGTGATCGGCTTCACGTCGCCGATGCACTTCTTCTGAACCTCGGGATCGAACGGCTTGATGGTCTGGCCGAACTCGCCGGAGAGGATCTTCTTCGACTCCTTCGTCACAAGCTTGTAGCGCTCGCCCTGCAGAACGTTGAGAACGGCCTGCGTACCGACGATCTGGGACGACGGCGTAACCAACGGCGGCTCACCGAAGTCCTTACGAACTCTCGGAACTTCCTCAAGCACTGCCTCGAACTTATCCTCTGCGCCTGCTTCCTTGAGCTGGGACACGAGGTTACTGAGCATACCGCCGGGAACCTGATACATAAGGGTCTTGATGTTAACACCGAGAACCTTCGGGTTCAGGAGGCCGCTCTTGAGGCACTCCTCACGGTACGGACGGAAGTACTCCGCAATCTCCGCAAGAAGGTTCTGATCGAGGCCGGAGTCGTACGGAGTTCCGCGGAACGTCTCAACCATAACCTCGGTTGCCGGCTGGCTGGTACCAAGAGCCAGAGGAGACATAGCGCAGTCAATGATGTCGCAGCCTGCCTCAACAGCCTTCATGTACGTCATGGAAGCCACACCGGAGGTGTAGTGCGTATGCAGCTGGATTGGAAGCGAGCTACCGTTCTTCAGAGCGGTAACAAGCTCGGATGCCTTGTACGGAACCAGAAGGCCTGCCATATCCTTGATACAGATGGAATCAGCACCCATCTCCTCGATCTGCTTAGCGGTCTTCTCCCAGTACTCAAGCGTGTAAGCGTCGCCGAGGGTGTAGGACAGAGCGATCTGCGCATGTCCGCCCTCCTTCTTCGTAGCCTTCACAGCGGTCTCCAGGTTGCGGAGGTCGTTGAGGCAGTCGAAGATACGTATGATGTCGATACCGTTGGCGATCGACTTCTGTACGAAATACTCAACTACGTCATCAGCGTAGTGGTTGTAACCGAGGATGTTCTGTCCGCGGAAAAGCATCTGCAGTTTCGAGTTCTTGAAGCCTGCACGAAGCTTGCGGAGACGATCCCACGGATCTTCCTTCAGGAAGCGCAGGCACGAGTCAAACGTAGCACCGCCCCAGCACTCCACGGAATGATAGCCTACCTGGTCCATCTTCTCCACGATCGGGAGCATCAGTTCCGTAGGCATTCTTGTTGCGATCAGAGACTGATGCGCGTCACGCAGGATGGTCTCTGTAATCTTAACCGGTTTTTTCACCTGATCTGCCATAGATTTCTCCTTAATCGCGTCCGCAGGGACGCGTCATGTATTATACGAAAAATACCCGCATCCTCTGCGTTATACTCCGAACACTGCCATGAATACACCGGCCGCAACCGCGGTACCGATAACACCTGCAACGTTCGGGCCCATCGCATGCATGAGAAGGAAGTTGGAAGGATCAGCCTCCGCACCGACCTTCTGCGAAACACGCGCAGCCATGGGAACAGCGGACACGCCCGCGGAACCGATCAAAGGATTGATCTTTCCGTGCGTAGCCTTGCACATAATCTTTCCGAAGAGAACGCCCGCAGCCGTACCGACCGCAAATGCGATCAGACCGAGCGCGACGATCTTCAGCGTATCAAGCTTCAGGAACGCCTCCGCACTCGTCGTAGCACCTACGGAAGTACCGAGGATGATGACAACGATGTACATCATTGCGTTCGAAGCCGTCTCCTGCAGCTGACGGACAACACCGGACTCGCGGAAAATGTTACCGAGCATCAGGCAGCCTACCAGCGGAGCCGTATCCGGAAGAAGCGCCACAACAACGATCGTAACGATGATGGGGAACAGGATCTTCTCCAGTTTGGAAACCGGACGAAGCTGTGCCATCTTGATCTTGCGCTCCTTCTCTGTGGTGAGAAGCTTCATGATCGGAGGCTGGATGATAGGAACGAGCGACATGTAGGAGTATGCCGCAACCGCGATCGCACCCATGTATTCCGTCTGACCGAGCTTTCCGGCCAGGAAGATCGAGGTAGGACCGTCCGCACCGCCGATGATGGAGATTGCGGCAGCCGCCTTATCGTTGAAGCCCATGAAGATCGCCATCAGGTATGCACAGAAAATACCCATCTGTGCGGCAGCACCGAGCAGGAAGCTCTTCGGGTTTGCGATCAACGGTCCGAAGTCTGTCATCGCGCCGACGCCCATGAAGATCAGACACGGCAGGATCGCCCACTCATCCAGCTGGAAGAAGTAGTACAACAGACCGCCTGCCTGCTTGGTATCCTCCATCCGGGTGCTTCCCGTGCACTCATAGTTGCTGCATTCACCCTGCGTCTTCGTGTAGAACAACAGTTCCGTACCGGTTTTGCTGTCAACATAGATCACATAGTAAGTTCCGAGACGAAGCTCATCCTCCGTCTTACTCGAAGCATCATAGTACTTGTAAAGGTCTGTCATGGAGGTGAAGGAAGCAAGTCTCTGAAGACCTTCCGTCGTCCCCTGGTCATCGTTGTAGGCACCTACATCGAAGACATATTTTGTCACACCGTTTTCCGTCTGGAAAAACTCGACCTCTTCGTTCTTGACGCAAGCGATCATCGCGTCGTTCTTATCGTAAAATGTATACACATGGTCGACCGGAGCCGCCATGATCGAAGGATACATATTTACGAGAAGCATACCGAAGGAGATCGGAACCAGCAGAAGCGGTTCATAATCCTTGGCAATCGCCAAATACATGAAAAACAAGGCGACACAGATCATCAGCAGGTTGCCCCACGTAAGGGATGCAAACGCCGTGGATTTCGCCAGGTTTCCCAATGTATCCAGTATGTACTGCATATACGTTATCCTCCCGATATTCGTTCATTGTAACAATTCTGTCAATTGTCAGTCACGCGACTGACGCATCAGACTTCATCAGTTCATTGTTGCAAGCACTTCACCGGGTTCAACGCTCTGTCCGACGGTAACATTGATGCTCGCTACGGTACCGTCCTGAGGAGCAACGATATCATTTTCCATCTTCATAGCCTCAAGAACTACGAGGACATCGCCCTTCTTAACCGTTGCGCCCGCATTGGCAACGATCTTCAGGATCTTGCCGATCATGGGAGCTTCGATCTTAACGCTGCCCTGTGCACCGGCCGGAGCCGCCTTCTTGGGAGCTGCCTTCGGAGCTGCCGCCTTCGGTGCCGCAGCAACCGGAGCGCCCTCAGCGCCGCTCTCTTCTACGCTTACTTCATAAACATTGCCGTTAACCGTGATTGTATAGTTTTTCATGATGTCCTCCTGATTCAGGCATTCTGCCATTTAGATTTATTGACCTTGCGGATGGAGCGAACTACCAGCCCGTCTGCCGGCACATCGTTGCCCATCGTCTGCTCATACGCATAGATTGCCGCGGTAATGACCGCAACAAGTTCGGTATCGTCCGTTTCCTCAGCCTCGGTCGTATCAACCGCAGGAGCAGCCGGTGCTTTCTCCGGCGTCTTCTTCGTGCCGATCTTGTTGACCAGCTTCAGAAGGCTGATGATGAACGAGATCAGCAGGAGCATAAGGAACACGATGCTGATACCCATGACCGTGTTCTCCAGCGCCTTGACGATCGTTTCGGACGCAACTGCGAAAAGTAATCCGTTCATAGATGCCTCCTTCGATTACACCGTGCCGTGTTTCTTCGACGGACGAAGTTCCTTCTTCGTGCAGAGCATCTCAAACGCGTATACGATCTGAGCGCGCATGGAGTCTGCGTCGATGATCGCATCTACATAACCGCGCTTAGCAGCGTTCTCGCAGCTGTTGTAAGCAGCCTGATACTCTGCTGCCTTAGCCTTCAGAGCCGCATCCTTGTCGGAAGCTGCCGCAAGCTCATCCGCGTAAACGATCTGTGCAGCGAGCGTAGCGTCCATCGTACCGATCTCCGAACCCTCAACGGCAAACTCAAGGTCTGCGCCGAGCGACTTGGAGTTCATGGTGATGTAAGCGCTGCCGTAAGCCTTGCCGACAACAACGTTCACCTTCGGAACCGTCGCGTTGGCAAATGCGTACGAAAGCTTGGCTGCTGCGATCGCAATGCCCTTCGTCTCGGAAGCGCCGTTCGCATAGCCGGTCACATTGGTAAAGGTCAGAACCGGAATGCCGAATGCGTCACAGAATTTTACAAAACTCTCTGCCTTGTAGCATCCCTTCGTGGTGAGGACAGCATCAAAGGAGCTCTCCTTCTTGCCTTCCGCGTTGAACTTCGCCGTGCGGTTGGCAACGACACCGATCGTCGCTCCGTTGAGACGAACGAAACCGGTGACCATCTCAGGCGCGTAAGCAGCCTTGATCTCCACGAAAAGACCGTTATCGGAAAGGTCGCCGAGCGCAACCGCAGGGTCTGCGCATTCAGCGGCAAATCCGTTCATCGCGCGGTTGAGGTCATCCGTGCACTCCTCAAGCGCGTCATCCTCATTGTTGGAAGGCAGTACCGCGATCAGCGCGCGTACCTTTGCAAGGACATCCTCCTCGGACTCGCCGACAGCGTCTACCATGCCGGACTCTGCCATAAAAGCTGCCGAAGCCGTGTCACATTTGCCCTCGTTGTTGCCCGCGATGGTGTTCGGAGCATTGACGAACAGCTTCGCGTCGTTCTTCTCCATCACCGTAAAATCGCTCATTGCCGCAAGAACGGCAAGTCCGCCGCCGCAGTTGCCGAAAACGGCCGTGATCTGCGGAACCAGACCGGAAGCCATCGTCTGCGCCTTGTACAAGCGACCGAACCCGGTCAGCGCATCGGAAGCCTCCTGAAGACGCATACCTGCGCAATCAACCAGGCCCACAACCGGAGCACCGGTCTTCATTGCGAGACGATACAGATTGGCAATCTTCTTCGCATGCATCTCGCCCAGCGTGCCGCCCAGAACCGCGGCATCCTGGCTGTACACATACACGAGACGATCATCAACCACGCCGTAGCCGGTGATGACGCCGTCGCCCGGAGCATCTGCCTGCTGCATATTGAAATCCGTGCTTCGCTTCGTCACAAGCGCACCGATCTCAACAAAACTGTTGTTGTCCAGCAGGGTCTCAATGCGTTCCCGTGCGGACAGTTTCGCTGTACTACTCATGTTCAGCCCTCCGTTAATATAATCATAACTGTGTTCCGGTACCTGTCGGAAACGATCCGAATACGTCGCTCAGACCGGTCTTCCGACCCGTTGCACAGGTATCTTTGGTATGGTGATAAACCAAAATCCACCGAGTAGCATTATAGCGAAAACGCCTGTAAAAAGCAACATAAAAAATGCCCGTTTCGACCTTTTCGTCGAAACGGACATATTGACGTAAAATCGCTGTTCAAATACTGTTAAAAACGCTATTCCGAATCCTCGGGACCGACCGTTTGGTACCCTGAAAGCACCTTTCGGATCGCGTCCTGGGAAAAGCCCTTGCGCGCCAGTCCCGCGTACACCTTCCTACGCTCATCCGCAGTCATCTCGGTGCCCTTCACCCTTCGGCTGACAAACCTGCGAACCGCCAGCACCTCCGCAGTGTCTCCGGATGCGTCCTCACCGGAAGGATCCGCAGCCTCTCCGCTTCCGTTCTCGTTGGAAAATTCGCTGCAGAACTGCTCGTATGCAGCCGTGATGGTCTCCTGCTCCACGCCGCGCATCAAAAGTGTCTGCTGCATCTCGCGGAAGCTTTTGTTCTTCGCATGCGAACGGAACCAGTTCACCGCGTATCTCCGCTCGTCGATATAACGGAAGGACGCAACATACGCGATGATCTCCCGCGTCTGTTCCTCCGTGTAATCCCCGGAAACAAGCTTGTCATGCAGCTCCTTCGTCGTGCGGTCCTGAAGCTGAAGCAGTTCCAGCGCCTTACGCTTGCCTCGAGGCAGTATCGTCTCCTCGACGATCTTCGCCCACGTGACCTCGTTCACTTCCCCGCCGGCCTCCAGCCGGTAAGCGGATATGTCCCTGTTGTCCAGGAACCCTGCCGGCGTCCCGTCCAGGCATACGATCGACTGACGCTTGCCCTTGGGTATCAGATCGGTGATCAGCATATCGGTAATTCATCTCCTGTAATCACGGTATATACTTTCACGTCACCGGGATATCACTCCTCCTCGGTATCCGCGCCCTTCACCTTGGCAAGATACTTGTCACGGACCTTGGCCTCGATCTCCTGCATCACGTCCGGATGCTCGCGGAGATACAGCTTCGCATTCTCACGGCCCTGGCCGATCTTCTCGCCGAGGTAAGCAAACCACGCGCCGCTCTTCGCGACGACATCGCACGAGCATGCGAGATCCAGAATATCTCCTTCCTTGGAGATACCCTCGCCGAACATGATATCAAACTCCGCCTCCTTGAACGGCGGCGAAACCTTATTCTTGACAACCTTCACGCGGGTACGGTTACCGATCGCCTCACCGCCGGACTTGATCGTCTCGATGCGGCGCACGTCAAGACGCACGGACGAATAGAACTTGAGCGCGCGTCCGCCGGTCGTGGTCTCGGGATTGCCGAACATCACGCCGACCTTCTCACGGAGCTGGTTGATGAAGATCACAATACAGTTCGTCTTGCTGATCACGGACGTCAGCTTGCGAAGCGCCTGCGACATGAGACGCGCCTGAAGACCGACATGGGAATCACCCATCTCGCCCTCGATCTCCGCCTTCGGGACCAATGCAGCTACAGAGTCCACGATCACAATATCTACAGCGCCGGAACGAACGAGCGTCTCGGTGATCTCGAGCGCCTGCTCTCCGTCATCGGGCTGCGAAATGTAAAGGTTGTCCACATCCACACCGATGGCAGCCGCGTACGTCGGATCGAGCGCGTGCTCCGCGTCGATGAAACCGGCAATACCGCCGCGCTTCTGTACTTCCGCAACAGCGTGGAGCGCTACCGTCGTCTTACCACTCGATTCCGGTCCGTAGATCTCGATCACACGTCCCTTGGGGAAACCGCCGATCCCGAGCGCGATATCCAAGCTCAGCGATCCTGTCGGAACCGCCTCAATGCTCATTGCCGCACTGGGCTCTCCGAGCTTCATGATCGCTCCCTTGCCGTAACTCTTCTCCAACTTGGAGATTGCTGCTTCCAACGCTTTCAACTTCTCATCCGTTGCCATCCCGATATCCGCCTTTCCGAACATTTGTTCTGTTTGTATACTATACTTTTTTTTCGCTGTTGTCAATGCCAAAAATCAAAGAAACCGAAAAAAGTTCCGCCGCATTGACACCCTTCCGGGTCCTCTCTCCCGCTGCAACCATGATAACCGATGACGGCCGGAAAATCCATTCGCATACCGACCAAAGAACCGGGATCATTTTCTACGCGGAGGGTGGGTAAAAAAGCATTTTCCCTCCCGGCAATGTCATAATGCCATATCGCAAGTACGTTTTTTGGTACTTCTGCCGATAATAAAGGATAATAAAAAAATAATTTGAGAAAACCAATTAAATTAAATAGAATTTTCCGAAAAACTCCTCTGCATCGACGAGGCAACATAAAAAGCGGACCGGAGAACGCTTCGTTCCCCGGTCCGTTCCGAATGATCGTCATTTCAATGTCAGTGAGCGTCACTTCAACGTCTCGTTAAACGCATCCACTTCCTGCTGCACATAAAAATTCTGTGCTTCCAGTCCGACCTGTGGCGTGATGCTTCCGTCGGCCGAATACATATATCCGCTCAGCAGCAGTCCGTTGTTATTGTCCCACAGATTGGGCACGATATACGCATACGGCATGACCCTGTTGTTTTTGTTCAGCATCAGATCAAGCGTCTCATCCACCGCGCGGGTATCGAGATAATTGTAGTACGGTGCCTTCCAGTAATCCTTCTCGTCCTCGAGCTCCTCCGGCGTATCGGTATATACATTGAAGGCATACGCGATATCCGAGAGCCTCTCCATGGTGTCGGTACAGTTCGGGATCACCTGAATGTTGTCACGGACACAGGTACTGTAACCGCTTGCCTTCGGTCCCTTCGGGAAACACACAAAGCCGAAATTGAAGCCGCCGGGCTGATGCTCATTTTCCAGTGCCTGCATGTTGTACATCAGCTGCTCCGCGTAGTAGGAATCATAGACAAGCATTACCGCCTTTTGGTTCATAAACTCATCCAGGAAGTAATCCCAGTTTGTATGCGATGCGCTGCTCGTCGCCAGACACTCCGTGTAAAAGCTGTAGGCCCAGTTGCAGTCGTCGATGATATCCTTGCTGTTTGTATGGTTGGAATAGAGCCCTCTGTCACCCTTTGTCACAAACTGATGACCGTTGGATATGATCGCCATCTCAAAGAAGTACGCCTGAAATGCGGTAAGTCCGTAGATATCCGTCATACCGTCGAAGTCCCGGTCAACCGTACACTCCTTTGCGAACTCCTTGAACTTATCCCACGTCCATTCTCCGCTCGCCTGCCAGTCGTACAGACAATCTCCCTTGCCGGGTCCGAGCAGCATCTCCACAAGATCCTTGTTCCAGTACACGCCCGTCGTCGGATCCTTCGTAAGGGAAAAACCGTAGATGCTGTTGCCGATCGTCATGCACTCCGTGACCTGCTTGTTCCATTTTTCGTCCGAAAAATCAAACTCCGTGAGTTTTGAGAGGTCGGCAAACATCGGTTTTTCGGCATTCATGAACGATCCAATGAACCGGTAGTCGAACATCAGGATATCGGCCAGCGGCTCGTCCGAGACAATGGACAGAATACAGGATTCCGCCTGGTCACCCCAGGTGTAGTCGCATTTCTTGACGACGGAGAAGTTATTCTTCCTCATTACCTCTTGCTGATAGTCGTATATGATCTTGTCCGATTCCGAGAACGGCTCGATGGATCCGTCATCCCACCAGTTGCCGAGGACAAGCGTCATACCGCCCAGATCTCTCTCCTCCGGCTCGTTGTCCTTCTCTGCGCGTACCTGCTCCGCCTCATCGGCAAAGCCGAGGCACTCAAGCACATAGCATCCGAGATCCGTGCGCTTGTTCTCAATAAACCGATATGCCAGCTCCTTGGTGACATAATCCTTCAGATACGTCTTGACGCTCTCCTTCTCCCAGAACGGCTCCGCGGAAGAAAGAAGGCTCCGGTTGATGTCATAGCGGAGCTGCGCCTCCTTCGTGTAATCCGGGTTCACAATATAGGAAGCCTTCCCCTGTATCGTCTCCGCGGTGTCTGCTGCGGAAGCCGTGTCCGGCTCGCAAAGAAGGATCACCGAACCGCCGTTCTCCGTCGCATACCCGATGTAATCCCGGTTGGCGATCTTTCCGTACAGAGGCTTTTTCGCGTCGATCGTCAGGGCATCCCTGAGAGCAACCTGCACGTTGCCCTGCGCCGAAGCGCTTTCGTCCTCGCGGATGCTGACGATCACATTTTTATACTCGTTGAGCCACATCTCGGCGTCAGCCGCCGCCAATGTATCGGAATCATATCCGGGGATCGCGGGCGCCTCTGCCTTTTTGTAGTCAAACACGATCGACTGCCCTGCCATGATCTCCCCGTTTCTCGTGATCAGCTCGTCCGTCCCCCAGACCTGAGGCACGATCAGCTTCTCCTGGAGAAGATTCTTGCCCGACGCATCCGTGTACACAAACGTGTAATATTCGTACGCGGCCGGCGCGTCCACGCATACATACCAGTCCTTACATGTCGAAAAATAATCGCGTCCTGTCCACTCACCCGCTTCGCTTCCGGTCAGCGACAGGGCGTACAGTGCCGCCGCTTCCTCGTTCTTCTTTACGATCTCCCCGATCGCAAAACTCACACGCTTTTGGTATGCCTCGTCCAGCCGGCTCAAAAGCTCCTCATCGGAAAATGTCTCCGCGCCCGCAAGCAGATTCGCAGGGAGTGCCTCCGTCACCGTATCGCTGTTGTACACGGTGACCTTGCCGTCCTTAAACGCGAGAACGGAAGCTACCTGCGTCGTCTCCTCCGGCGTTCCTTCCAGCACATACATGATCACATTCCCGCCGTTGCTCTTGTCGAGAATCTGAGACAGCGTCAACGTGATCCGGTTGTCCGGTCCCGTCTCCGTCGGAGTCGGCGTTTTCTCCGGCACGTTCGTAGGAGCCTCCGTGGGTGTCACGGTCACGTCCTCCGTCTTGTTGTCCCCGGAATTGTCAGGCTTTTTCGAGCAACCGACCGGCAGTAGCACAAGACATACTGCCACAAGCAGCAAAAAGACTTTTTTCATTGTTTCCCCCCTCTGCGGAAAATCGTTTCCGCACCTCACACTTACTGTTCCGCGTCCTCCCCTACCGGTTCGAACAAAGCTTCCGTGAACTCATCCGGATTGAACTTCTGCATGTCATCGATCTTCTCGCCGACACCAATGTACTTGACCGGAATTCCGAGTTCCTTCTGGATCGCGATCGCGATACCTCCCTTGGCCGTTCCGTCGAGCTTCGTGATGACGATGCCCGAGATGTCGGTCACCTCGTTGAATTCGCGGGCCTGCACAAGCGCGTTCTGACCGGTCGTTCCGTCGAGCACGACGAAGGTTTCCCTGTGCGCGTCCGGATACTCGCGATCGATGACGCGGTTGATCTTGCCGAGCTCATCCATCAGGTTCTTCTTGTTGTGAAGGCGTCCTGCCGTATCCACGATCAGCACGTCCGCCTTGCGCGCCTTGGCCGCCGTCACGGCATCGAACACGACTGCCGCCGGATCGGCGCCCTCCTTTGCCGAGATGATCTCGCAGCCCGCGCGGTGAGACCACTCGATCAGCTGCTCCGTCGCCGCCGCGCGGAAGGTATCCGCTGCCGCCAGGAGCACTCTCTTGCCGTCCGCCTTCAGCGAACCGGCGATCTTGCCTGCGGTCGTCGTCTTGCCGACGCCGTTCACACCGACCATCAATATGACGGACGGTCTGTTTTCAAACTCGTACGCGTCCTCGGGAACCGCCATCTGCTCGCGGATGGTATCCATCAGCAGCTGTCTGCACTCGGCAGGCTCCTTGATATGCTGCTCCTTCACCTTCGCGCGAAGGCCCTCCAGGATATCCTCCGTCGTGGTCACGCCGAGGTCCGCCATGATCAGGATCTCCTCGAGTTCCTCATAGAACTCGTCGTCGATCTTGCTGCCGCCGAACAGCGAGCGCAGTCCGTCCGCAAGACTGTTTCTCGTCTTGCTCATGCCCGCGAACAACCGCTTGAAGAAGCCCTTCTTCTTGACCGGCTCCTCCTCCGCAGGCTCGTCCTCGGAAGCAGTTTCCTCCGACGCCTCGTCCGCGTCCGACTCCGCCTCGTAATCGATCACATCGTCAAAGCCTTCCGTCGTCTCCTCAAGGATCGCGCCGAACGCCTCACCGGCAGTCTCCTCATTATCCAAATCATCCGGATATTCCGTCCCGTCCCCCTCAAGGGCTTCTCCGGCTGCCTGCTCCTCCGGCAGTTCATCCTCTTCCTTCTTTTTCTTCTTCCAGAAAAACATCGTACTCCTCCATACCTGTGTATTGATCTTTCGGACAGTCCGTCCGTATTTACTGATCCAGTTCGCTCTCGATCAGGTTGACCGAGACGAGCGTCGAAATGCCCTTCTCCTGCATGGTGATGCCGTACAGGGCTTCCGCTGCCGCCATCGTGCCTCGGCGGTGCGTGATCACGATGAACTGCGTCTGGTCGGACAGCTTCCGCAGATACTGCGCGAAACGGCCGACGTTCGAATCGTCGAGCGCAGCTTCGATCTCGTCGAGCAGACAGAACGGCGACGGCTTCAGATCAAGGATCGCGAACAGCAAAGCGATCGCCGTGAGCGCCTTCTCGCCACCCGAGAGCTGCAGCATGTTCTGCAGTTTCTTGCCCGGCGGCTGGACGTTGATCAGGATGCCTGCCTCCAGGACATCCTCCCCCTCGCTGAGGGCAAGCGTTGTCTTGCCGCCTCCGAACAGCTCGCGGAACACGCGGTCGAAGCGCGTCTTCAGCTGCTCGAACGTCTCGGTAAACTGCTTGCGCATCTCCTCGTCGAGAGCCGCGATAATACCGGACAGCGTGGTTTCCGCGTCCATGATATCCTTGCGCTGGCCCGTCAGGAACTCGTACCGTTCCTTGGCTTCGCGGTATTCCTCGATGGCGTCAACATTGACGTTGCCGAGGCCGCGGATCTTGTTCTTCAGTTCGTAAACCGCCTTGCGGTTCAGTGTCGCGTTGTCATACTCGGGGCTTCTGTGCTCGCAGGCCTCGGTGTAGGTCATCCCGTACTCCTCCCAGATGTACCTGGTGTTGGCTTCGAGCTGATCCTCCATGCGTTCCTTCTGGCTCTGCAGACGGTACTGCTCCTTGTCGAGGGACGACATCGTGCGCGAAAGGCTCTCCCTGCGCTCGAAGAAATCCCTGTTCTGCTTTGTGATATCCTCAGCGAGCGTTGTCAGCTCCGCGATCTGCGTATCCGTGTTCTGGATGTCGCGCTGGAGCTCGCACTGGCGCTCCTCAAGCTCGCGGATCGCCGCCTCACGCTCCTTGATGATCTTCTTCGCCTCTGCGTTGCTGCGCTCGGCGTCCTTCAGTTCCTTCTCATACTGCGCGCGCTCACGCTCGATGCGCTCGCCCGTATCGCGCTGGTACTCCACGCTCTGAAGAAGTCCGTTGTACTCCGTCAGCGTGCGCACCGCCTCCGCGCTCGCCTCGTCCTGACGGCTGCGGATCTCCTCCATCTCCGCGTGGAGACGCTCCGCGGTCTCACGATCCTTCTCGCTCTTCTGCTCGTTCTCGTCGATCTGCTCCTGCAGCGAACGGTTGTTGCCGCGGATCTTCTCGATCTCGGCCTCCGCCTGCACGACTTCCTTCTTGAGCGCGTCACGCGTGTCGAGAAGTCCGCCGTTCTGCTCCTTCACGTGCTGCAGGTTCATCTCCGCGGTGTTGCAGGCAAGCATTTTCTCCTGGATCGCGCTGCGCGCGAGTTCCTGCTCGTTCCGAAGCGTTTCGCGCTCCTTGCGGTACCGTGCCACGGTACGCTCGCACGCCTCCGCTTCCTTCTTTCTCTCGGAAAATTCTTTCTCCGATTCCTCTGCTTCCCTGCGTCGTCCGAGCAGGTTTCCGGTATTCTTGAACGCGCCGCCGGACACCGCGCCGCCGGGTGCGAACAGCTCGCCCTCCAGCGTCACGACACGCAGCTTCTGACGATATTTCTTCTCCAACGCGATCGCGTTGTCGATCGTGTCGACAACGAGGAACCGTCCGAGCAGATACGCTGCCGCTTCACGGTATTCCTCCTCCGTGCTCACAAGCTCGGAAGCGATCCCGAGAACGCCCTTCTCCTTGAACACGTCCTTGTCAAACTCATCCTTCTTCGCGCGGATCTCACGCAGCGGAAGAAATGTCGCACGGCCGAGACGGTTCTTCTTGAGATGCTCGATCAGAGCCTTGGCCGTGTCGGTATTGTCGACGACAATATTCTGGATATTTCCGCCGAGCGCTGTCTCGATCGCAGTCTCGTAGCGCTCCTCGGTCTGAATGATATCCGCGACGACACCGCGGATTCCCTTCCTGGTCTTCTTCTCCTCCATGACCTGGCGAACGGTTGCGGCATAGCCCTCGTAGCGCTCCGCGAGATTTCTGAGCGTCACAAACTTCGTCTCGGCGAGCGTCGCCTTCTTGCGGACCTCCTCCAGTCTCGCGGTTGCGTCCGCGATGGATTCCGTGAGGCTGCGGATGCGATCGTCACGCTTGTCCGACTCCTCGCGCATTTTTCGTACTTCCGCGTGGATATCGGCGAGGAGCTTCGTCGCCTCCTCGATCTTCCGGTTGGCCTCGTCCGCCTCAGTCTTAAACTGTAACAGTTTCGCGTTGGTCTCCGCCTTGCTGATGGCATACTGCTCCAGAAGCGTGTTGTTGCGCTCCAGCTCCGTCTTCAGCTCCGTGTTGCTCTGCAGCAGAGCGAACTGCGATGCTCGCAGCTCCTGCTCGCGCGTGAGCCTGGCGTCGATCTCCGACTTCATCTCACCGAGCTTCGCCTCGGCCGCTTCCTTCGCGCCGGCAAGCTCGGAGAGCTGCTTCGCGTATTCTTCCTGCTTCTTGCTATAGCGCGCGAGCTCCTCGTTGCGCTCCTCGATCTGACCGCGCAGCGTGAGGATCCTCTCCTCCGTCTGCTCCGTCTGCCGCACGAGCGCGGCCGTCTGCTCCGTGAGCAGCTTGTGCTCGCCGCTGCCTTTCTCCGCCTCAAGCTTGCGGGCAACGTTTTTCTCCTTCGCCTCGGAGAGAGCCTCCCGGTGCTGCTCCAGCTCATTCAGAAGGCGGTCATACTCGTCCTTTGCCTTCTCGAAATCCGCTGTCGCCCGGGCGAGATCCTCCGTCACGCTGGCGAGGTGCTCGTCATTTTCCTTCTTCAGGACGATATTTTTCTCATACTCCATGAGGAACTGGTTGACCTCGCGGTCCCGCAGCTCCTCCCGCAGCTTCAGGTATTCTCTTGCCTTCTCATCCTGCTTTGCAAGAGGCTCCAGACGCCCCTCGATCTCCGCAATGATATCGTTGACGCGGGCGAGGTTCTGCCTCTCCTCCGCGAGATTCTTCTCAGTCTGCTGTTTTCTCTTCTTGACACGGGTGATGCCGGCTGCTTCATCGAAGATCTCTCGGCGCTCCTCGGGCTTACCGCTCAGCACCTTGTCGATCTGTCCCTGTCCGATGATGGAGTAGCCCTCCTTGCCGATACCGGTGTCGAAGAACAGCTCCTGCACGTCGCGCAGACGACACTCGGAACCGTTGATGAGGTACTCGCTCTCGCCGGAGCGGTACACACGGCGGGCTACCGTCACTTCCTCGTAAGAGATCGGCAGCTGGTGGTCGCTGTTGTCGAGCGTGAGCGAGACATACGCGAAGCTCATCGGCTTGCGCGTCTCCGTGCCGGAAAATATGACGTCCTGCATGCTGCTTCCTCGCAGCTGCTTCGCGCTCTGTTCTCCGAGCACCCAGCGCACCGCATCGGCGACATTGCTCTTGCCGCTTCCGTTCGGTCCTACGATTCCGGTGATCCCGCCGTCAAACTCGAAACGGATCTTGTTGGCAAATGCCTTAAACCCATGCACTTCTATGCTTTTCAGATACATGTTCTCTCTCCTTCGAGGGTGATGTGGGTACGATCGCTGTCACTGCAGCTCCTTCAGCTTCTTAAGCATCTGCGCCGCGCACTCCTGCTCGGCCTGTTTCTTCGAGTGTCCCGTTGCGACCTCGCAGAAGCGGTCCAGCGTGCACGACATCGTAAACTCCTTGCAGTGCGCAGGGCCGTCCTCCTTCACGAGCGCGTAGGTCGGCTCGCAGTGGAACATCTGCTGCGCGATCTCCTGCAGCCTCGTCTTTGTGTCCTTGAACAGCTGGCTCTCCGTGAGGTTGCCGAGCACAAAGCGGTGCACGAACTCACGCGCGGGATCCGGACCTCCGTCGAGGTAGATCGCGCCGATGACCGACTCAAACGCGTCGGAGAGGATGGAATCCCTCTCCCGGCCGCCGGTCATGTCCTCGCCGTGCCCCAAGCGCAGGCACTCCCCGAGGTTGATGTCCCTCGCGCAAATTCCGAGAGACGGCTCGCACACGATGCTCGCGCGCAGCTTGGACATGCTTCCTTCGTGCATGTCGCGCCGTGTCTCATAGAGATACTCGCTCGTCACGAGCTCGAGCACGGCGTCGCCCAGAAACTCCAGGCGCTCGTTGCACTCGACCGTTCTCGGTCCGTGGCTGTTTTCATTGGCATAGGAACTGTGCGTCAGCGCGAGCGTCAGTAACTCCGGGTTCTGAAACCGGTAACCGATGGTCTGCTGCAGCCGTTCCCTTACAGTTTCACTCATATTGCTCCTTCATATCCGGTCGTATCCGCGCCGCGGTCACATTGCCGCAAGCGCCTTCTTCAGGCGGTCGCACAGCTCTCCCACCGTGCGCACCTTCTTCCAGTCCTCCGTGGCCGGCTCCAGCTGCGCGTCAAAAACATCCTCCAGCGCAAGCAGGATCCGGTACATCTCCAACGAATCCACACCGAGGTCCTCGACCAGCATTGTCTCCTTTGTTATCGTATCCCGGCTCACATGCATCACATCCGCGATCACGCCGGCAACCTGATCAAACATAAGCCATCTCCCGTATCTTTACAAGGTCATTTCGCGGCGGTTCCGAGGTTGTCCCGGATCTTGCCGTTGATGTCCTCCTTCATGAACGCGATGCACTGCGCAAGCGCGTTCCGGATATCTCCTGACGTCGAATTTCCGTGCGTCTTGACGACAAGTCCGTTCAGACCGAGCATCGGTGCTCCGCCGTATTCCGACGCGTCGAACGCCTTCAGCGTATTTTTGAGTGCCGGCTTCGCGAGCGCCGCGCCGATCTTGGAGCGGGTCGTCGACGTGAGTCCGGCCTTTATTTTCCGAAGAAGTGTCTTCGCAAGTCCCTCGTACAGCTTGAGGATGACGTTGCCGACAAATGCTTCGCACACGATCACATCCGCAACGCCCGCCGGGATCTCCCGCGCCTCGACGCTGCCGATGAAATTGATGTCTGTTCTCTCCTTGAGAAGCGGGTACGTCTCCTTGACGAGCATGTTCCCCTTCTCCTCCTCCGTGCCGATGTTGACGATACCGACGCGGGGATTTTCAATGCCGACCACATGCTTCATGTAGATGGAGCCCATGACGGCAAACTGTACAAGCTGTGACGGGCGCGCGTCGACATTGGCGCCGCAGTCGATCAGAAGCGACACTCCCTGCTCCGTAGGGATCAGCGGAGCTAACGGCGTGCGCTCAACGCCGCGGATCCGGCCGATCACGATCACACCGCCGGCCAGCACGGCTCCGGTGCTTCCCGCCGAGACAAACGCATCGCAATCGCCGTGGCGGACAAGGTTCAGCGCCACGGTGATGGAGGAATCCCTCTTCTTGCGCACCGCTTCCACCGGAGGCTCATCGCAGGAAATCTCCTCGGTCGCGTTCACGATCGCGATCTGCGCCTCGGGATAAGTGTACTTCGCAAGCTCCGCGCGGATGACCTCCTCGCGTCCCACGAGCGTCACGACGAGTTCCGGATGAGCGTTGACCGCCTCCGTCGCTCCCTTGATGATCTCTGCAGGCGCGTTGTCCCCGCCCATCGCGTCCAGCGCCACACGCACTGTGTTCTCCATATCTGTTCCTCCTTGCGGCAGTTTCGTTTTTATGCGGCATTCGTCGGAAAATGAAGCCGCCCCCCTCAAGTGAAAAGAGCACAATGGGGATACCCCAATGTGCTCCTGTTCCCACATGTCTGATTGGTTAACTGTATCGGTTCTGGATTATGCTTCCGTATCCGCCTTCGGCTCCTCAGCTGCGGTCTCGGCAACAGCCTCTTCTGCAGCCTCCTCAACCGGAGCTTCCACAGCGGCAGGCTCCTCAACGGGTGCTGCCTCCTCGAAATCGGGCTCATCCGCCTCGATTGCCTTCATGCTCAGGCTGATCTTCTTGTCCTCCGGACGGAAGTCAACGATCTTCGCCTCGATCTCCTGTCCTACCGTAAGGACATCCGCGGGCTTCTCAACACGCTTGCGGGAGATCTGAGATACATGCAGCAGCGCATCCACACCGGGTGCGATCTCAACGAAAGCACCGAACGCGGTCATGCGAGCCACGCGGCCGGTCACGATCGTTCCGGGAGCGAAACGCTCTTCAGCGTCCTTCCAGGGGTTCTGATCCGCGAACTTCATGCTGAGGGAGATCTTCTCGCCGTTGATCGCCTTGACGAACACGGTAATGCTGTCGCCCGTCTTGAAGAGCTTCTTGGGATTGTCGTTGCGACCCCAGGAAATCTCGGATACATGAAGCAGTCCGTCAACACCGCCGATGTCGACAAATGCGCCGAACTCCGTAACGTTGCGAACCGTACCCTCGAGCACGTCACCGGGCTGGATCTGTGCAAGGAGCGCCTCGGTTCTCTCCTTCTTGCGCTCAACCAAAAGATCCTTGCGGTTGCCGATGATGCGTCTCTTCTTGGGATTGTACTCCGTTACACGGAACTCAATCTCCTGATCCTGGAACTTGGTAAGATCCTTCTCATAAACATCGGATACCAGGCTGGCAGGAATGAACACACGGCAGTCATCTACCGTAACATTCAGACCGCCGGTAACGACCTGCGTAACCTTCGCGGTGAGAATGGTTCCCTGCTCAAATGCTTCCTGCAAAACTGCGCTTGCGCGCTCGCTGTTGAGCTTTCTGCGGCTGAGAAGCACCTGGCCCTCGCCGTCGTTCACTTTAACTACCTTAGCGGTAAGAACATCGCCTTCCTTGACAACGGTGCGGAGATCCGCAACGGGCTGCGAAGAATACTCGTTCTTCGTGATGATGCCGTCTGCCTTGTAACCGATGTTCAGCGCGATCTCGTCTTCCTTCACGCCAATGACAGTGCCCTCGACTACCTCTCCGTTTCGTATTGTTTTGAAGGATTCCTCCAACAGCTGTTCAAAATTCTCATTGTCCATGATCTCATGAACCTCCTCGATAATGTTTCTCGGGGTGGACGCCCCTGCAGTAATACCTACGTAACGAAAAGATGGTAAGGGTTCCTTCTCCAAATCCGCCGCAGACTGTATATACCTCGTGTTCTTGCATTCCTGCGCCGCGATCTCGTACAGCTTTCGGGTGTTGGAACTGTTGGCGCTTCCGATCACAAGCATGGCATCACACTGCCGCGCAAGCAACCGCGCCTCCGTCTGTCTCTCCTCTGTGGCATTGCAGATAGTGCTGATAGCGCTATCTTCTGCATTGTAACCCATTTTTCGGAAAATATCAACAAAATCTTTGAATTTTATATAGTTAAACGTGGTCTGCGCCACAATGCATATCTTCCGTCCCTCGCGGGCCGCTTCCTCAGCCGCTGCGCGCGCCTCTTCGGCCGTCGCGATCACGGTCGCTTTGTTCCCGCACCAGCCCATGATTCCCTGCACTTCGGGGTGGTTCGCATCGCCGCAGATGATAATCGATTCTCCGCCAGCGCTGTGCTCCGAAACGATGCGGTGGATCTTCTTCACAAACGGGCACGTCGCGTCCTCGATCCGCAGCTTTCCGCCCGATGCCTCTGCCGCCGCGCGAAGCTTGTCGTCAAGTTCCTTCGGGATCCCGTGCGAGCGGATGACGATCGTGCCCTCCGTGATCCGCTCGATCTCGTCGATCGTCTCGATCACGCGCACGCCGCGCTTCGCAAGGGAAGCGACAACATCCTCGTTGTGGATGATCGGACCGTACGTGTACACCGGCGCGTGCTCACCCTCGCTGAGGCGGTACACCGTGTCCACCGCGCGCTGTACGCCGAAGCAGAAGCCCGCGGTCTTCGCCACGATCACCGTCCGTTTCTTCTGTGCCCCGCCCGGAGCACTCACGCGAAAAAATCGCTCTTGCCGCCGTTCTCCGCTTCTGCGTTCTCACTTACGCCGCAAAGTTCGAGAAGTCTCGCCTCCACCTCGGGTATGCTCATGTCCGACGTGTCGACCAATGTAGCGTCCTCCGCCTGTCGAAGCGGCGCGTGCTCACGGTGCATATCGCGGTAATCTCGCTCTGCGATGTCCTTCGCAATCTGCTCGATGTCCGCCGGCATTCCCTTCTTCTCGTACTCGAGTGCGCGGCGTCTCGCGCGCTCCTCGATGGATGCCGTGAGATAGATCTTCACATCGGCGCCGGGCAGAACGAACGTGCCGATATCGCGACCGTCCATCACGACATCCGCCTCCTGTCCCAGTTTCCGCTGCAGCTCCGTCATCTTCTCGCGCACCTTCGGATTGACCGACGAAGCGCTTGCCATGTTGCCGACCTCCTCCGTGCGGATCAGACCGTTGACATGCTCCCCGTTCAGAAGAACCTGCTGCTCGCCGTCCTCGAACGCGATCGTGATGTCCGCCTCGCCGCAGGCCGCCTCGATCTTCTCCGTCTCGTCCGCGCGGATCCCCTTGCGGATCAGAAACAACGCCATCGCGCGGTACATCGCGCCGGTGTCGACGTAGATGTATCCGAGTCTCTTCGCAAGGCTCCTCGCGATCGTGCTTTTCCCCGCTCCCGCAGGTCCGTCAATGGCAATCTGTCTTCCCATGGTTGTCTCTCTCTTTCCCGTCAGTTTCTATGATTTTGTGTATATCCGCCGAAGTTGATCTCTCCCGCGGCATCCGTTTCTCAGTATTCGGAAAATGCCTCACTCCCGCGCGGCCTTCCGCCCCGCAAGCATTCCCGTCGACCAGGCGATCTGAAGGTTAAACCCGCCCGTCGTAGCGTCGAGGTCGAGCACCTCGCCCGCGAAGAACAACCCCTTCGCAAGCCGCGATTCCATCGTCGAGGGGTTCACTTCCTTCGTCAGGATCCCGCCCTTGGTCACAACAGCCTCATTGTATCCGCCAAGACCCGTGATCGTAAGCGTAAACGCGCGCAGTGCCTTCGCGAGCCGCTGCCGCTGCTCCTTTGTGACACTTCCCGCCTTGCACTCCGCGGGGATCTCCGCTCTCCGCAGGATCTCAAGCCCGAGTGCCGCCGGCACAAGCACGCCGATCAGATTCCCCATCTGCTTCGCGTGTCCCGCCTCCAGCTCCCGAACTAAACGCGCGTCCAGCTGCTCATCCGAGAGGCCTTTCTTGAGGTCGATGACCGCCGTACCTCCCGCGAGCGCGTCGCCCGCCACGGCTGTCGCCGTGAGCACCGTCGGTCCGCTGATGCCTTTGTGCGTGAACAGTAACTCCCCGAAATCCTCCGTCAAAAGCTTACCGTCCGCCCCGAGGAACTTCACTCCCACGTTCCGAAGCGACAGGCCCGACAGCTCCGCGCAGCACCCGTCCTCCGCCGTGAGCGACACCAGCGAAGGGTACAGCTTTGTCACCGTATGCCCGCACGCCTTCGCCATGCGGTAGCCGTCCCCGGTCGAACCGGTGCTCGGATAGGACAATCCTCCCGTCGCCACGATCACGGCATCCGCCGCAAGCTTCGTTCCGTCCGGGAGGATAACGCCCGTCACACGGGTTGTATATTCATTTTTCGACTTCTTGGACTTGCCTTTTTTGTCATTGCGGCCAAAGATGCCCTCTCCGCCTGCGCTCGCAACGATCTCATCCGACGAAGTCTCCGCTGTCTCATCCGCGGCAGGTGTGATCTCCTCCGTGAGAAGCGCCTTCACCTCCGCGCGCAGGTGCACTGAGACACCGAGCCGTCTGCACTCATTTTCCAAAACACGGATCACATCCGAGGACTTGTCGGACACGGGAAACACGCGCTTCCCGCGTTCCGTCTTGGTCGGCAGCCCGAAGCTCTCGAACAGCTCGATCGTCTCCGCGTTGGTGAGTCCGTTCAGCGCGCTCAGAAAGAAGCGCGGGTTCGATACGACATGCTCCGCAAACTCCGACACGTCGCAGGCGTTGGTCAGGTTGCACCGGCCCTTGCCCGTGATGTAGATCTTCTTGCCGAGCTTTTCATTTTTCTCAAGAAGAGTGACTCTCGCGCCCTCTCCCGCAGCGCCGATCGCAGCCATCATGCCGGCCGCACCGCCGCCGATCACGATCACATGCTTCATTGCTCGCTCTTTTTCTCCTTATCGTCCTTGAGGACATCGATGTTCTTCCAAAGGTAATCCACCAGGGACACCACAGTCATGATCAGGGCGAACACCATGAACACGAAGCCGAGAACGTCCACGATGCGGAAGAACAGATACTTGTTGTACGCCGGATCCGCCGTGAAGAGCATGAAGCAGCACATGAGCATCTGGGAAAATGTCTTGATCTTTCCGAGATACCCGGCCGCCAGCACCACGCCCTTGTCGCAGGCGATCAGACGGAAGCCGCTGATGATGAACTCGCGCGCCAGGATGACGGCGACGACAACAGCGGGAATCTTATCAAACTCGATCAGCAGGATCAGCGCCGTGCTGACGAGGATCTTGTCCGCGAGGGGATCCATGAATTTGCCGAACGTCGTCACAAGGTTGTACTTGCGCGCAATGTGGCCGTCCAGAAAATCCGTAAAGCTTGCCGTCGCGAACACCGCGAGGGCAATGAAATTGTAGTACGGAAGGATATCCTTCAGCATCAGGAGCACGACGAAAACCGGGATCATGAAGACCCGGACCAGCGTGATCCTGTTCGGAAGATTCATCTTAATCATTCGTTTACCACCTCACCGGTAAGATCATATTCACAAGCCGATGTGATCCGCACGGGAACGATATCCCCGGACATCAGCGATTGCGGTCCTTCGAAAAATACAGCCCCGTCGATCGTGGGCGCGTCCCCCTCCGTCCGACCCGTGAAGATATCCTCCTCCGGAAGATACCCGTCCACAAGTACCGGAAGCGTCTGCCCGACAAGACTTTCGCTGTACCCGCTGCAGATCTCGCGCTGCAGCTTCATAATGACGTTCTTTCTGCGCTCACGGACACGCTTCGGAACCTGTCCTTTCATCTTCGCGGCGTCCGTTCCCTCCTCCTTCGAGTACGGGAAGCAGCCGAGCCGTTCAAAGCGCATTTTTTCGACAAATGCGACGAGCTCCTCGAACTCCTCCTCGGTCTCGCCGGGGAAGCCCGTGATCAGCGTCGTCCGAAGCACGATGCCGGGGATGCGTCTGCGAAGCTTCGCGACCGTCGCCTCGATATCCGCACGGTTCGTTCTTCTTCCCATGCGCTTTAAGATCTCATCCGACGCGTGCTGTATGGGCATGTCGAGATACCGGCACACCTTCGGTTCGGAGGCGATCGCCTCGATCAGCGTCTCATCGATCTCCTCGGGGTACGCGTACATCACGCGGATCCTCTGAAGGTCCTCGATGCGGCACAGACGATGCAACAACTCCGCCAGTTTCTTCTCTCCGTAGAGATCTGTCCCGTAGATCGTCGTCTCCTGCGCCACGAGGATCAGCTCCCTCGTACCGGCCTCCGCCAAGCGCTCCGCCTCGGCGACGAGCCGTTCCATCGGGAACGAGCGGTACGGTCCGCGGATCTTCGGAATGATGCAGTAGGTGCAGCATTTGTCGCAGCCTTCCGCGATCTTTAAGTACGATACGTAATTGCCTGCCGTTACCGCGCGCGGCGTCTCCGGCTGCGGCAAATACGAAAGCGGTCTGCGCGATTCGTACGCGCCCTCGCTTGTCAGCGCCGCGACAATGTCCTCGTAGGACGATGTTCCTACGACCGCGTCAACCTCGGGGATCTCCTTTCGGATCTCCTCCGCGTATCTCTCCGCGAGACAACCCGCAATAACAAGTCGCTTCAGTGTTCCCTCCGCCCTCAGGTCCGCGAGCTCGAGGATCGTGTTGATACTCTCCTCCTTCGCGTCGCCGATGAAGCAGCAGGTGTTCACGATCGCCGCGTCAGCCTCCTCGAGGTCCTCGGCAACCGTGTGTCCGGCCTCCTGCAGAAGGCCGAGCATAACCTCGCTGTCCACAAGGTTCTTATCGCATCCGAGCGATATCAGATATACTCTCATAAATAATTCCCGATCGTTTACTGTTTCTGCAGCTCCACGGACTCCACGCAGTTGTTCATCAGCATGGCGATCGTCATCGGACCGACACCGCCCGGAACCGGGGTGATCGCGCCCGCGACAGGCTCAACATCCGCAAAATCCACATCGCCGCACAGCTTGCCGTCATCCATGCGATGGATGCCGACGTCGATGACCGTTGCGCCCTCCTTCACGTACTCCGCCGTGATGAACTTCGGCTTGCCGATCGCCACCACAAGGATATCCGCGCGCTTCGTGACGCTCGCAAGATCCTTCGTGCGCGAATGGCAGATCGTGACCGTGCCGTTCTCCGCAAGAAGCATTGCCGCCATCGGCTTGCCGACGATATTGCTGCGTCCGACGACCACACACTCCTTGCCCTCGATGGAGATGCCCGTGCGCTTCAGAAGCTGGATCACGCCGGCGGGTGTGCAGGACTTGAAGCCCTTCTGACCGATGTTGAGGCGTCCCACGCTCACGGGATGGAAGCCGTCCACATCCTTGTCCGGAGAGATCGCGAGAAGGATCTTCTCCTCGTCGATGTGTTTCGGAACCGGAAGCTGCACGAGAATACCGTTCACGTCCGCGCGTGCGTTGAGCTCCTCGATGATCGCCAGCAGCTCCTCCGTCGTCGTCTCCTCCGGAAGCTCGTACGCGAGAGACTTGATCCCGATGTACTCGCATGCCTTCTTTTTATTCGAAACATAAACCGTGGAAGCCTTGTCGTTGCCGACCTGGATCACGGCGAGGCAGATGTCCGTTCCCGCCTCCTTGTACGCCGCGACGCGCTCCTTGAGTTCATCCTTGATCTCCGTGGAAATCGCTTTTCCGTCAATCCGGATTGCCATTTTTGATACCTCCGTATATTCGTGCCCGTTTCCTTGTTCCGGGCCTTTTATTCTCTGTCACAAACAGCTGACATTATACCTTAAACTTCCGTTCAACACAAGAAAAACCGTAGGTCATCCAAGATTTAACAGGATGTACACAAGCAGTATGATCAGACCGATACAGAATGCCATCAGACCGTAGGAAAGGCTTCTCGAGACGAGCTTGACATTATCCGCAGCGTTCTTTCTGGCGCTGTTGACGGCCGCGACACAGTCCGTACGGATCGGATTCTTCCGCCCGAACGTCGCGTTCCACAGGCGCACAAACCCGTTGCCGATGTGGCCGATCGGATTGCAGATGGCCTCGCCGAGCGTGTTGGTGCGCTGTTCGCAAACAGGTCTGAGCACAGTGCGGCGCAGCAGAAGCATCGCTCCGTCGATCGTCTTGTCGATCAGCGTCAGTATGCTCTTGCAGATCTTGAACACACCGAGTCCGAAGCCCTCCGTTCCGAGCTCCAGCCCGCGCATCAGCGTACCGCACACGGACGGAAGCACCGACAGAAGCATCGGCCGGTAGACCATCTGCTCAAGTCCCGGTACTCTCTCGGCGCGGTCGACATACTCCGGCGTCTCCTTAAGCGGCACACGGCGCTTCATCACCGCAGGACGCACCGCGAAGAAGAACAGCAAAACGCCGATGGTGACCGAGATCAGGCCGCCCTCGAGGCACTCCCAGCCGAACAGCTCCGGCAGAGCGCGAAGCGGCGGATAATCCGTGACCGGAGCCATGAACGTCGCAACCGGGCGCATCAGCACTTCGGGAAGCGCTCCGCCCATGAAGATCAGCAGAGCCGCAATGCTCATGAGGATCATCGGGATCACAGGCGCGTACTTCTTTCCGCTTCGGATATCCGCTTCCAGCACCTCCTGCGAAGGCTTGCGCAGGAACAGCACGACGAAGAACTTCGTCATGTACGCGAGCGTGCAGCCTCCGGCGATCAGAAACAGATACTCCGCGACCGCGAAGCCGATGCCTCCGCCCGACTCATGGCAATGCACGATGGCTTCATGGAGAAGCGTCTTTGACACGTACCCGGAGAATCCCGGGATGCCGGCGATGCCGAGCGACGCCACCAGCACGAGGCACATCAGCCACGGCTTGTTGCGCCCGTATCCGCGCACCTTGTTCAGGTCGCGGGAATGCACGTTCTTGACGACGATTCCCGCCGCCAGGAACAGGATCAGTTTAAACAGCGAATGGTTCAGCATGTGCAGCAGGCTTCCGCCGACGGCATAGGCATAGCCGCCTCCCGTCATGGCGCAGACTGTGCCCGCTCCCGTCAGGATGAAGCCGATCTGCGAGACGGAGGAACATGCCAGCATATGCTTGATATCGATCGAGAACAGCGCTCGCACCGCGCCGACAAGCATCGTCACGACGCCCAGAAGCGTGATCAGCCGGCCCCAGGTCACGTCCGACATGAAGACACGTCCGCACAGGATCAGCACACCGAACACGCCGGTCTTCGTAAGGATACCGGACAGAAGCGCCGACGCGGAAGCCGGAGCCTCCGGATGCGCCTTCGGCAGCCAGATGTGAAGCGGCCAGCAGCCGGCCTTGGCGCCGAAGCCGAACAGCATGCAGCCGCCCGCAGCGTACAACTCCGCGCGGGATTTAGCCGCCACGCAATACCACCACAGTCCCGAGATCCGCACGGTTCCCGTGGTATCCCAGAGAAGCAGGATACCCGTCAGAAGCGCAAGTCCGCCGATGACGGAAACCGCCAGATACGTCTTGGATGCGCTGATCGCTTTGGCCGTCTGCTCCTGTGCTACCCATACGTAGGACGCTAAGGACATTCCCTCAAAAAATACGAACAGCGTGAAGAAATCATACGCAAGGAACACGCCGAGCGTGCACGCGAGCGTGATCATCGTAAACACGTAATAGCGGGTGCCGTGGTTCTCTCCCTTTCCGTACCAGAAGAAGAACAGCGTCGAGGTCAGCCACGCGAACGCCGCCACCGCGCAGTAAACCGCGCGGAAACCGTCCACGACGAGATATATTCCCATTCCGCATAGCTTCGGGATCTCCAGGAGATACGCCTTCCCGTTCACCGTCCCGATCGCGATGACCACCGTGAGCACGAACACCGTCGTGACCGTCGCCGCGATACCGCATTGCTCGATCACATCCGCCGCCTTCGATTCACGCTTTTTAAGGAATGCACCGAGAGCACACGAAACATACCCCCCCATCAGGGGAAGCAGTATGAGCCACAATAAGATCAGGTTTCCGCTCATCGTTGCATCCTTTCTTGGTTATCACCGCCCCGGCGCGGCACTATGCCGCAGGGGCGAGGTTTATTGTACGAAAATCCTTGTACTCTTCCGTCATCGGATCCCCGCGGCCACATCCGCGAGAAACTGCAGCAACGGTTTGGAGCATATGCCCATCACCGCGACGATCGACGCGAGAAGGACAAGCGGCAGGCGCATGCGCCAGCCCGTTCTGCGAACCTGCACATCCTCCGGCTGCTCCGCGACCGCGGCCTCCCTCGGCATCCACGCGCGCACCACGACCTCGAGGATATACGCGGCGGACAACAGCGCCGAGAGGATCAGCACGCCAAGTCCCGCGTACGCGAACGGCGTACCCTGCTTCACCGCGGCGTTGCCGATGTACCATTTGCTGACAAATCCGATCAGCGGCGGTATTCCGATCAGGGAGAGCCCCGCCAGGGTGTACACGGCAAAGACGAGCTTCATGCGCCGTCCCATGCCGTCCATCTCCCAAACATAGTATCTCTTCGCCTTGACATTCACGGCGCCGATACAGTAGAACAGCGTTATTTTCATAAGACCGTGACCGAGCATGTGCGCGTACGCCGCCGTCATGCCGGCCTCCGTCATCAGCGTTGCCGCAAACAGGATGTACGAGAGGTTGCTGACCGTCGAATACGCCAGACGCCTCTTGCAATGCTGCTCTTTCACCGCCTTCACGGCACCGTACAGCATCGTGAACATGGCAAAGCCCATCACCGTGTACTGCGCCCACGATCCGCGCAAAAACGTCACTCCGAAGCTGTAGTACGTGATCCGGATGATCGCGAACGCACCCGCCTTTACGACAGCTACCGCGTGCAGCAGAGCCGTGACCGGCGTGGGCGCGACGGATGCGCTCGGAAGCCAGCCGTGGAACGGGAACACCGCGGCTTTCACGCCGAAGCCGAGCACGGCCATCACGTAGACGACGCGGAGCATCGTCCGCTTTCCTGCGATATCGGCAAGCACGCCGCCGAGACGGAAATCGATCGTCTCGCCGAACACGACGATGGCGATGAACCCGATGAAGGCAAATGCCGCTCCGCCGATCGAGTAACGCACGTATTTTCTGGTCGCCACGACCGACTTGTACTTCAGCCCGTGCATCATCAGCGGGATCGTCACAAGCGTCAGCATCTCATAGAACATGTACATCGTCATCAGGTTCGCCGAGAATGCGATGCCGAGCGTGATCCCGTAGGTCACGGTGTAATATGCGAAAAATGTATTCTGATGGTCCTCCGTCTCCATGTACTCGATCGCATACAGCGACGCGATCGGCCACAACAGAGCGACCAGCCCCGCGAACACGCACGACGAGCCGTCGAGGAAGAACTTGACGGACAACCGCTCCGCGAGCTGCAGGATCATGGCTTCATCATTGGGATGAACGGCAAGGAGCAGCGCGACACACGCAGAAGTAAGGAGTGTCACGGTCATCACCATGATCTCCATCACCCTGCGGGAATGCGGTTTTATGATCCCGATCGCCGCCCCGCCGAAGATCGGCAGTAGCAACGGAACCAGAAGCCAGTATGCGCTCATGCATCTCTCCTGCCGGGTTCCCGAGGAAACCCGTTACTGTAAGTTTCTAAAATACGGAATTCAGGATCTGTGCAACCCAGTCCGTAAGAAGGCTCGGGAACAATCCGAAGAACAGCGTTCCCGCGGCAAGCACCACAAGCGGGATCAGCATGAACGGGCTTGCTTCCCTGCCCTTCTGCGCGCTGTCCGCCGTGATCACGTCAAACTCATCTTCCTCGTCGTTCTCTGCCGGGGAAGCCGCTGCATTTTCCGAAAAAACAGCTTCGGCGTCAGCATCCGCGGGCTTCTCCGAGGCGGTCTCTTCCTTCTTCGCACCGCCGTGAGCGCCGTGTCCCTCATGCTCCTCCACAACGAAGAACGCGTCCGAGGCCATCGTGATCAGATAGCCTGCCGTGAGCAGCGCGCTGATGATCAGGATCACCGGAACAAGGAACCGCATCGGACCGGTCTCCGTCTTGAGTGCACCCGCTGCGAGGTACCATTTGCTGACGAAGCCCGAGAACGGAGGGATACCGACAAGGGCAAGGCCGCCGAGCGTGAAGCAGATCATCGTTACCGGCATGATCAGACCGATGCCCTTCATCTGCGCAACCTTCGTGCGGCCGGTCTTGTAGATGATCGCGCCGGCTACGAGGAACAGCAGGTTCTTGGTGATCGAGTGGAAAATGATATGAAGGAACGCTCCCATCGCCGCCACCGGCGCCAGGAGGTACAGTCCAACCAGAACATACGATGTCTGACTGACCGTCGAATATGCGAGTCTCTTCTTGAAAACCTTCTCTCGGAAGGCAAGCATCGAACCGAGGAATACCGTCAGCAGCGCCAATCCGAGCAGCGCGTACTGTGCCCATGTCCCCTGCAAAAACTCCGGTCCCACAGAGAAGAACACAACGCGGATCACGAAGAGGATACCCATTTTCGTGATGTTGCCCGACAGAAGCGCCGAGGCGGGCGCGGGGGCAACCGGATGCGCCTTCGGAAGCCATCCGTGGAGCGGGTACATACCGACCTTCGAGCCGAGACCGATCAGCATGAAGAACACCGCGATCGTGAGCGCCGTGCGCTCGTTGTTGCTCAGATCACCGCGGATAAAGCCGCCTGCCGCGTACGAGATCACGCCGCCGGCAACCGAGCGCTCCTCCGCGAAGCTGTAGAGGAAGAACACGCCGATCAGACCGAGGAATGCTCCCGCGAGCGAGTAATACAGGTATGTGATGCCCGCGGAGATCGATTCCTTCGTCTGCTCATGCATGACGAGCGGGAACGTCGCGAGTGTCATCATCTCATAGAACAGGTAGGTCGTGACAAGGTTTCCGGAAAAGCACACGCCCATCAACGCCGCAAGCGCGAGCAGGGAGAAGACGCAGTATCTCGTCTCCCGCCTCTCATGGTTCATATACTCGAAGGAAAATAACGTGGACGTCATCCACATTGCGACCGTAAGCACGGCGAACCAGACCGCCGTCTTGTCCGACCGGAAGAACACGGGGATGTCCGGAAGCAGTTCAAAGAGCTCGATTTCCTTCTCGCCGAGCATCGCGACCGCAACGACCAGAAGACAGGTCGCCGTCACGAACGCCCCGGTTACGACCCTCACGGAGAGAGTACTCTTGCGGTACAAGGGAGTCATCAAAAGGATCGCTCCCAGCAGCGGCACCAAAACAGTTACCGGTATCAACCATGCTCCAATCATATGTGCCTCCTCCTACATAAACTGCGCCAGTCCCGTCTGTATCCAGCGGAACACCGGCTCCGACCCCATACCAAGCACGAAATTGACGGCTATGAACATAAACACCGCCACGCGCGTTACATTCGAATGCTTTACCGTTCCCGGCTCCGGCTCCGTACCGACCGGAGTGTAAATATTGATCATCTGTCCGATGAAGTACATCGCGTTTAAGACGGTACTGATCGCCAGCGCCACAAGCGCGATCAGCATTTTCGGAGTGGACCCGACGCCGAACGCCGCCTTGGCGTAATATACCTTCGACGTGAAGCCCGCCAGCAGCGGAATGCCGACCATGGACAGCGAACCGACGGCAAAGCCTAAGCTCGCGATCTTATGCCGGTACGCCGCCCCACGCAGCTTCCGGTAGTTCGCGTACTCCCATGTGCCGTCCGAGAGACTGTTCAGCGAGATGAACAGCATGGATTTTCCGGCCGCGTGAGCGAGAATATGGAAGATCGATGCGATCATTCCGGCCTCGGTGTTCAGTCCGAAGCCCATGTATATGTACCCGATCTGCGCGACCGAGGAAAATGCGATCATGCGGCTCACGTCGGTCTGCTGGATCGCGCTGATCGAGCCGAACACCATGCCCGCGATACCGAACACGAACAACACGTCGTCCACCTGGATCTGATGGATGATGTCCGTGCCGATGACGCGGTAGAAAAACTTGATCAGAAGGAAAATGTATCCCTTCGAGACGAGGCTCGACAGGATCGCGCTCGACGCGCACGTCGAATAGCCGTAAGCGTCGGGCAGCCACGAATGGAACGGGAACAGCGCCGATTTGATGGCGATACCGACGCAGAACAGTCCCACCGCTACCGTCAGCGGCTCGTTGTACGTCCTCTGTTCAATGATCTTCACGATGGCCTCATGCATCGGCTCCATCAACAGGTGTCCGGTGATCCCGTACAGGATGGAGAGCGAGATCAGAACAAGACCGGAACCGAGCAGCGACATGATCATGTACTTCGTCGCCGCGAGCAGGTTTCGTCCCCATCCGCGGATCATGATCAGGCCGCACGCCGCGATCGTGTTGATCTCGATGAACACGTAGCCCGTGAACATGTCGTTCGTGTAGATGAGCGCCAGCAGCGAGCTGAGCAGCAGGTTCATCATGATATAAAAGAGGTTCTGCTTTTCCTCCGGGATATCCACCTTCGTGAACCGGTATCCCCCGACGATCGACAGCAGCATGACAAAACAGAAGAACGATGCCATCATCGTCTCGAGAAGACCAACGCGAATCTCGTTTCCGAACGGCGCCGGGAACGCGCCCATCCGGTAATTAAACGCCTCTCCCGTGGACAGCACGTAAACGAACGCCGCGACTGACAACAGTCCCGACACCGTCACCACTGCGAAATTCAACCTCTTCGCCCTCTTCCCCGACAATACGGAGGAGATCGGCCCGGAGATCATCGGCAGCAGTATGCTGAAAAACGGAAAATTGCGTACAAAATCCATACCGTGCTCCCTTGCCCGGCGGCTCACGCCGCCAAACTGCGTAATCCCGCGGCTTGTGCCGCAGACAGCGTGCCTTGCGGTCACACTGCATATCTATGTGTCCGTGCCGAAACGGCACCGTAATAGCCCTACTCGCTGTGCTCCCTGCGCACCAACAGCGTGATCTCGTCGATATCGAGCGTGCGGTATCTGCGGTACAGCCGGATCGTCAGCGCAAGCATCAGCGCAGTCACACTGACGGAAACGACGATGCCGGTGAGCACCAGACCGCTCGGGATCGGATTGACGTACCGCGACGCGGTCGTATCCCCGTCCGTGATGATCGGCGCCAGCCGCCCCGAGATGTAGCCCATCGAGGCGAGAAACAGGTAGACAGCCGTATCCATGATGTTCAGACCGATGATCTTCTTGATCAGATTCTTCTGCAACAGCAGGTTGCCGAACCCGATGCCGAACAGCACCATGGAAACCACGGAGATGTAATTTTCAAACAACGTATCCAATCTGTAATCTCCTAACTCGTATCCGGATCCTAAAACGTTCCTCTTCGGAACAATGCGTAAAATGCGTACATCGTGCACGCGACCTCAAGTCCTACCAGCAGGTTGATCGGCAGGATCAGGCCGGAGCTGATGATGTTGCCGAGCTTGCCGAGCGGCACGATCGATGCGATGCCGTTCGCGCCCGTAAAGAGGTAATACGCGATGATCATCGCGTACAGGCACAGCGACCCGACCTTGATGATATCGTACACCTTCTCATCGAAGAACCGTCTTGTCGCGCGGAACCCAAACGCCGCATTGTACAGGATCAGTCCCGCTCCGATGACGGCTCCTCCGGAGAACCCGCCTCCCGGGGAAAGATGTCCGTTCAGAAGGATGTACAGTCCGAAGAGAAAGATCATCGGAACGACAACACGGGCAACGTTTTGCAGTATGACATCCGGCTCCGGTTCCGTCTCCTTCTCCTGCATCGCCTGCGGCCAGACGCAGGACGGAGCCTCAGTTCCGCCATCCGGCGTCTCCGAAACTTCCTCGACTGCCACGGCAGCTTCCTTTCGACGCCGCGAAGCCGCTTTCTTCTTGCGCTTCCCTGCCCTGTCGCCCTCCGGCTCCGTCTTGTAGAACAAAAGGATCATGACCGAACAGGCAGCTACGAACAGCACGTTGGTCTCACCGAACGTATCAAACGCGCGGTACTGCAGGATCATTCCCGTGACCGTGTTGACAACGCCGGTCTCCTCGCTTCCTTTCTCGAGATACCTCTCCGCAACCTCGTTGTTCGTCGGGGTATCCTCACTGCCGAAGATCGGCATATACGCGACATTCATGATCAGCATGCCGATGATCATCAGGCACATCAGCATCGCGAGAACATAGTAAATTCTGCGCAGCACCCGCATATCGGACATCCGCGCATAACGCTTTGCGTCCTCATACGGGTCGGTCTCCGCAAGCTCGATGTAGCTTGCATTTTCCGCGCGCTCGGTCTCCTTGACCTCCGCCACCCGGTGCCGCCACTCTTCTACGTGGTCCTCCTCGGGAAGCGGCTTGTCACCCTTGACAAAGACGAGAAACCGGTGCGCGAACGAGTTCTCATAATTCTTCCGGATCCGGCTCATCGTCATCCTCCTCGACGGCATGAATTTTCCGAAGCGTGACGAAGAACAGCACGCTCGTCACACCCGCGCCGACCGCGGCCTCCGTGATCGCCAGATCCGGCGACTCCAGGAAAATCCACACGATCGACATCACCAAGCTATACGACATAAAGATTACGACGGACACCAGCAGACTCTTCGCAAAGCTCACACCGATGGCGCACGCAACCAAAAATCCAACAAGTAACAGTAATATAAGTTTCGTCATTGCCGGCCGCCTTTCCGCTCCGTCTCCTCGACTTCGCAGTTGTCCTTCAGGCGGTCGCTGATCTCCACCTCCATTCCGGCCAGAAGGTGGCTGGAAACGGGGCTCGCAAACCAGAAAAACAGGATGATCAGCGCAAGCTTCAGCGAATCGAAGCAGAACCCGCGCATGACGATCAACCCGAGCAAAACCATGAGTATTCCGAGCGTGTCCGTCATCGCCGCCGCGTGCATGCGATTGAGGGCAAACTTGAACTTGAAGAGCCCGAACGCCGCGATCAGGGCAATGAGAAGGCCGCAGACGATACAGATGCTGCCGATGATAAGACGCACCCATTCCATCAGATGTCGCCTCCCTTCCCGGTCGGCGCTTCCGCGGAAAATTCTTCCGCGCTCAGGGCGCCGGATACCGCGTCCGAAGCAGCGGCATCAGCCGATTCTCCGTCCGCGAAATCCACATAGAGCTCTCTGTTCTTTTTGTTCATCAGATGTTCCCTGTGAACGCCGAGATATACGCGCGTCAGCACGACCACGGCAAGAAAGCTGATCATCGCATAGATCAGCGCCACATCGAGAAGATAACTCTCATTCTGCCACAGGGAAAGGATACAGATGACCATGATGGTCAGCGTTCCCAGCATGTTGACCGCGACGATACGGTCGGCGATCTCCGGACCGCGGATCGCGCGCAGAAGGCACGCGAACATGATGAGAACAATAACAATGATGACACTTCCGAAGAAGTATTCGGAAACAACGGGAATCGTCATACCGCACCTCCCGTCTTCTCCGGAGATTTCTCGAGGTTCTGCTGCTCGAGGATCATTTGGATGAACACACTGTCCTCAATACCCTCCGCGATATCACGGTCGAGCGCATGGACGATAAACTGACCGTCCTTGGTGAGCCCCACGGTGATCGTGCCGGGTGTGAGGGTGATGGAATTGGCGAGAATAACGCGCGAAGCATCGCTGTCAATGTCCGTCCGGAACGACAGTAACACAGGCTCCGGCTCGTATTTGGATGAAAGGATCAGACGGAGCACATCGAAATTGGCCTTGATGATCTCGCGAAGAAGGATCACGACATATCGGATCGCCCAAGTGATCCGGGAAAGAAGCCGCAGTTCGTTCCGGATCGTATAGTCCATAAACCTGCTGAAGAAAAACGCAAGAGGCACACACAAAGCAAGACCGATCCCGAGGACTTCCCACGAGAGACGGCCGTTAAAAACGATCCAGATGATCAAGAACAGCAGGAACATTTTTGCCTCCTGACGACATACCAATTCAGAGTAATAATACCACGCGCCTCGTAAAATGGCAAGAAAAAAGAACGCTCCCGGTCACCCGGAAGCGTTCCTCTTATTCGTCGTTTTGCTCAGAAAGCTATGCTATTAAGCGCGAGCCTTCTTGGTAACAACCACTGCACCAAGTGCAAGGATTGCGATACCAGCGAACATAACTACGGTCATGGTATCAGCAGTCTTCGGAGCATCGCCGCCCTTGCCGCCATCGTCCTTGCCGCCATCGTCTCCGCCAGCAGCGGGGCTCTTAAGAACAGCAGACTGAACAGCGAAACCGTTGTAGTAGTTCAGGTTGATGTCACCGGAAGCTGCCTTCTTGATATCATCAACGTTGAACTCGAACGTAAGAACGTCGCCTTCGTTAGGCTCCTCGGTCGTCTTGGACTCGAAAGATCCGTCAACAGTCCAGGTACCATCGATGCAGATACCGCCGATGCCCCAGCCAGCGCCGGCCGTGCCACCCTCAGCGGTGTACTTAACGGTAACAACAAGGGTGGAACCCTCAGCTGCGCCGTTGATAGCATCCGTAATGGTAGCATTGCTGGTTGCAATCTCCTGATCGGCCGCAAGTGCGGTGCCGAGGATCATGGTCATGGCAAGAACAACAGCAAGTACAGTTGCCAATAACTTTTTCATGAAAAGTTACCTCCTTAATGTGAATTCACAACTACAGGTATTGTAACAAAGTTGTTACAATTTTACTATTATCAAAATGCACAATAAATGCTTTGCTTTTTGTGCACATTTGATACAAATGAAGGGGTTTTCTCAGCATAATTCACATATTATGCACTGCATAACACGGTTTTACGCCCGGCACGCCACCCTGTCGTGCCTTCGATCCGTACCTGGATCACTTGCGGTTCTTCTGCAGGAAATCCGGGATCTTGATGCCGCCTGCGGCATTTTCCGACGAAGCGGGCTTGTTGTAGGTCGGTGCGGCGTACGTCGGCTGCTCGGTAACCACCGGTGCCGGTGCCGGAGCCGTGTAGTTCGGTCTCACCTGCGTAGCGGGCTGTACAGCGGGCGCTGCCTGGGAAACCGGAGCTGCCGTAGGAGCTGCCGTGGTGCTGCGGTTCGTGTAGCCGAGGCCGGTGTAAACACCGGACTGGGACGGCTTCTTCGGAGCATAATTCTGACGGTTCGCGGAGCTCTGCGACATCGAGCTCGGATGCTCCTCGAGACCCGTTGCGATAACCGTGATGCGGCACTGATCCGGCGAGGACTCGTCGTAGATCGCACCGAAGATGATGTTTGCTTCCTCTCCCGCAAGCTCCTGCACGTAGGTAGCTGCCTCGTTCACCTCGATGAGGCTGACCGCACCTGCGATGTGAAGGATGACATGGCTTGCGCCCTCGATGTTCGTCTCGAGAAGCGGGGATGTCGTCGCCTGCTTAACGGCCTCCATGCACTTGTCATCGCCGGAGCCGTAACCGATACCGATATGGGCAACGCCCTTATCCTTCATAACGGTCTCGACATCGGCAAAGTCAAGGTTGATCAAAGCCGGAGCGTTGATGAGGTCGGTGATACCCTGAACACCCTGCTGCAGAACCTCGTCTGCCTTGCGGAGTGCTTCCGGCATCGTCGTACGACGGTCAACGATCTCCAGGAGTCTGTCGTTCGGAATAACGATCAATGTATCAACGGACTGACGAAGACGCTCAATACCGGAGAGAGCGTTCGCCATGCGCTGCTTCGCCTCGAAACGGAACGGCTTGGTAACGATACCGACCGTCAGCACGCCCATCTCCTTCGCGATCTGCGCTACCACGGGAGCCGCACCGGTACCGGTACCGCCGCCCATACCGCAGGTTACGAAGACCATGTCCGCGCCCTTGATGATCTGGGTCAGTTCTTCCTTGCTCTCCTCCGCAGCCTTCTCGCCGACATCCGGCTGGGAACCTGCGCCGAGGCCTTTCGTCAATTTCTCACCTATCTGAATGCACTGAGGAGCCCTGCAATTCTTGAGGTGCTGCTTGTCGGTGTTGACACAGATAAACTCGACACCCACAATGCCCTCTTCGATCATGCGATTTACCGCGTTGTTGCCGGCGCCGCCGACACCGATAACCAGTATCTTTGCAGCAGCTTCGTTCTCTTCTCCCTTGATTTCAACCAACGTTGTGTCCTCCTTTTGCATAATATTCCTATTAGCCATTCTCTATGATATAATCAAATGCCCAAAATAGCAAGCATTTTTTCCTTTTTCAGCGGAAAACAAGGCCGTTTTTTATGCATTTTCCGCCGCCTTTTTCTCAGTCGGCGTCATTCCCGTTTTCCTGTCCGGATTCCTACTCGTCATCCGGTTCATTTTCCGGTTCCGTATTCGTCTCCCGCTCCCTCGCGTAGAAGTCATCGTCACTGCGGAATACGCCCTCCATGTTGATGTCGTAGGCGCATGTTTTTGACTTCTCGGCGTTGCGTTCCGCAAGCTTTCTCTCGACCTCCGGGATCATCGCGACCTGCACGTCATATACCTTCCGGGCGCCCAGGAAATACCGGTTCTCCCCTACGGAGATCGTCACCGCCTTGTTGTTGTCGAACGCGATCTCGTCGATGTGGAACTCCTTGTCCTGCATCTGAAACACGATGCTCAGGATCACCTGGAACAGACCGTTGTCCTGCGTCTCAAACACCTGGTACATCGCAAGGTTGTTGTACTTCAGACCGGTGACCACGGGAAGGTTTTCCGTGTTCGAGGTCCTCGAGGAAATGATCTCGCCGTCGCGGTTGAAGTACAGGTAAAATCCCGTGTCGTAAATGCACGCGATCGGCGGTTTCTCGTACGCCGTGATATGGATCTTGTTGTCGTCACCAACCTCGACGGTGATCTTCTCAATGAACGGCAGCGTCTCCGCCTCGTAGTACTTGTAATACCACTTGATCAGCAGCGAGTACCGGTCGCGGAACCGGTCGCGGATCACATGGTCGCGGATTTCCTGCGGAGTGTATCTCTCGCCAAATCCGACGATCGTCACGCTGACGTCCTGCTCCGGGTCGATCAGGTACTTCGTGTGCAGCTGAAACGCGGCGATCACGAAAAATGAAACGATAAGGAACAGGATGGTCATGCGCCGCAGAAACCGGGCGCTTCGTTTTTCAATGTGGATTATCGCCATTGCCGTCCTCTTCCGTGCAACGGCTTACCGGCGCAGGCTTACTCGTCGGAATCCCTTCTCGCGGGCTTGCCCAGCTCCACGTCGATGCTGTATCTTCCCTGCGGGTTTGGTGCCTCACGTACCGCGGCGTTCGTTCCGCCCGTCCGTCCGGCTGTATCTGCCTGTCTCGTTCTGTCCGTTGCCTTATTCTTTCCTGCATTGCGGAGTTTCCTCTCCGCCTCGAGGCCGCGCGCGCTCCTGCCGCGGCTTCCTCCCGCCTCCGAGCGACCGGAAGCAGTCTTTTTTCCGGTTTTGCGGCTGTTCCCGCCCTGTCCGCTTCCGCTGAACAGTCCGAGAGGCCAGCGCTTCGGTTTCTTTCGTCCGGTGGGCTCATTTTTCACAGGATACAGTCCGCCGTCCGCATGTTCGTCGGTATTCTGATTCCGACGGTTCGCTCCCGTCGGATCGATGTACTCCAGGATCGGCACGTTCTTGCGCTCGCCGATATTGCGTGACACATTGAGCACAACGCCGCACTCCGCACACAACACCAAAAGGGAAGAACCGCCGTAACTGATAAAGGGAAGGGTGACACCCGTCGAGGGCATCGTTCCCGTAACAACCGCAATATTGATGCACACCTGCAGTCCGATGTGCAGCATCACGCCGTAGCACAACAGCGTTCCGTACAGCTCCTGCGCGTTGATCGCGATGATGGCGATCCGCCACAGAAGAATTCCGAACAGGATCAACAGCGCCGCGCCGCCGACCAGTCCCATCTCCTCGACGATGACCGAGAAGATCATATCCGTGTGAACCTCGGGGATATGTCCGAGCTTCTGCGCGCTCTGACCGAGGCCCTTGCCGAACAGACCGCCCGACGCAAGGGCGTACAGGCCCTGCTTGACCTGTCCGTCATTGTCCGCGTCCTTGAGGTGGATCCACTCGTAGACACGCCTCATACGGAAGTTTCCGGAGGACGTATCCTGCGCCTTCACGTACTGAATGAGAAGAAATCCCAAGACCGCGCCGATGACTATGATGATGACAAATAAAAGCTTCTTCTTCGAGCAGACAAACAACAATCCGCCCGTGATACCCACGATAACGATCGCGGTGGTAAGACTCTCCACGAGCGCCAGTCCCGCGATCAGGGTGATCCCCCCGATAAACAATATGGTGTCTCGCACTTTGTGTCGGCTCGTCACAACACGGCAAAGCCAGTACGCCGCGATGATGATGACGAACAGCTTGGCGAACTCACCCGGCTGGATCTTGAACCGTCCGACGGCGATCCATCGCGAAGCTCCGTTCACGGCACCGTTCGCGTCCGAATCGGTCCGGCCGAGCACGATAACCGCGGCCTGCGCCGCAGCAACCAACACGTATGCGCCGATGATCAGCAGCGGCCATTTGCGGTGAGGCGTCTCAAGCGCGTACCACCGGTAGTCGACCATGGAGATCACAAGCATCATCACGATTCCGATCACCGCGTAAAGGATCTGTCTGTCGGTGTAAAATGTGGAACTGCCCTCGTATTTTGCCGCATTGTAGGCGCTGATACTGCTGATCATGATCACGCCGATGGCGATCAGCGCGATCACCATAAAGAGCATGGTGTAGTCGTAGTATTTCTTCTGTTTTTCGGGATTTCTCCGATTTTCCGACGGATCCATGCTCTTGCCTCTCAAAAACCTAATAATCGTTATCGCGCATATGCGCGTTTATGCCTGTTTGGCATTGCCCGGTGTCAATCTCCGGGCACGCAGCGCAGATCAGTCTCCGTCACTGCTGTTGGGGTCCTTGTCGTCCCCGTCGCCGTTATCATTATCGCCGTCCTCCGGAAGATCCTGGAGATCGGCCGTATTGACCTCGTCCGCGTCCGGAATTCCGGTGTACTCCACGCCGTAGTGGATATCGCCGTCCGGATAGACGCCGAGGTACGGCAGGATGTCGGACAGGATCTTGCTCGTGAGCTCCGTCGCGGGGCGGCTGCTGTTGTACAGCTTCTCATCGTCGATCTGGTCGATGACCACGTAGATGATGTACTTCGGGTTGTTGTACGGAACGCTGCCGACGAACGAAACGACGAACTGGTTCAGGTCACGGATACCTTTCTTGGCCGTACCGGTCTTGCCGCCGACCTTGTATCCTTCCGTCTGCGCCGGACGGGCGGTACCGCTCTCGACCGTCAGAAGGGTTGCCTCCTGCAGGAATGCCGACGTGTCGGCGCTCACGGTCTTGCGGACCAGCAGGTTGTTCGCATCGTACACTATGGCTCCGTCGGCGTTCTGGATCTGACGCACGACGTGCGGCTGGTAGTAGTACCCTCCGTTCACAAGCGACGCGTACGCCGCTGCGACCTGTACCATAGTAACGTTGAAACCCTGACCGAAGCTCTGTGTCGCAAGCTCCAGGTCGGAGTAATTGGTATGCTTCATCATGACGCCGGCTGCTTCACCGGGAAGATCGATACCTGTCTTCTCACCGAACCCGAAATGCATCTGGTACTGGTAGAACAGCTTCGCCCCCTCCTTCTCCGCGATGGCGATCAGTGCAGAGTTGCAGGATCTGGAGATGGCTTCCTTCAGGTTGACCTCACCGCTGTGGGAGCAGCGGATCTTCGCACCACCGACCTCCGTCATTCCCGTGCATTTGTAGTGGGAATCTTTGGAGACGATCTTCTCCTCCAGCGCTGCCGCCACGGTAAAGCACTTGAACGTGGAACCGGGCTCGTACGTATCGCAGACGCAGAAGTTTCGCCACATCTTGTTGAGCGCCTTCAGACGATCGTCATCGTCCATGTCAGCGTCATCCGCACTCGTTCCGTCCATCAGTATGATATCGCGCGGATTGTTGAGGTCGTAGGAGCGGTTGGATACCATCGATACGATCTCACCGTTGGTGGCATCCATAACAACGACACCGATATTGTTAACCTTGTATGTGTCTAAGAATGTGTTGACCTGCTTCTCCACGGCCTGCTGCGCGTAGAGGTCGATCGTCGAGACGATCGTGTCTCCCGCCACCGCGTCCCAGGTGTTTGTGATCAGGTTGAGATCGGAGTCGTAATATCCGGACACACGTCCGTCAGTACCGTTGAGGTAGCTGTTGTACTGCTGTTCAATTCCCCAGCAGCCGACGTTGCCGGCGTTTGTGAATCCGATGACATGGGATGCCGCAGTCGCGTAGGGATACACGCGCTCGTATTCGGTTTCAAACCATACGCCCTTGATAAACTTGTGATCCTCGGTCTTGGTGCTGGTCTGCAGCTCCTTGAACGCGGCGATCTTCTCGTAAGGCTGCTTGCGATAGAGGATGTAGTAGTTACTGTTCTTCTGCTCCATCGCGGCGTCAAACTCTTCCTGCGTCGTTCCGAACGCCTCCTCAAGCGCCTTGAACGTGTATTTCATGTAGGTGGCGCTCTGCTTGATGACCTTCGGGTCCAGGATGACGTTGTATGTCTTGCTGCTGTACGCGAGCTGAACTCCGTTGCGGTCGGTTATGGTTCCGCGTTGGAACGGGATCTTCGATCCGACTGTCGAGTTGTAGCCCTGATCCTGGATCGCGTTCTGGTACTCGGTTCCCTTCGCGATCTGCCAGTATGCAATTCTTCCCACCAGAATCACCATTATGCCCGCCATCACGGCGAACACCAGTAAAATGCGCCTCTGGTTGTTCTCGTTACTGTTGATGAACCGAACACCTATTTTCCTGCTCATAAGACCTTACCATTCCCAAAAATACGCGGTAAAGGAGCAATACCGTAAAGTGTTGCTCCTCCGCGCAATTCATATTATCTCATCAGTTTTTCCATCAGGCTCTCGAACACCGTCTGCTCCGGTTTCTCAGCCGCCGCAATGTCCCCGTACTGTCTCACGTACCCCTGGTTCGCAAAGGTGATCGTGATGACTTCGTTATCCTTGGGGAAGACCATTCCGTACTGTCCGACCGCAACCTCGTACACGCGGTTCAGGTCAACACTTCGTGCGATCGCCTGCTCCGCCTCGTCATTCATACGGACGAGGTTGACATATTCGTTGTTGAGCGTCGTCAGTTCGCGATCGAGCTCCATGCTCTTCGCGCGGACCCTCGTGTATTGTATCACAGCACATGCGATTACGACAAGTCCTGCAAGCATAACGAAGCACGCAAAAAAGTCCATGCCCTTGCGGATACCTACAAGCGGCGCTGCCTGCTCCGCCTGGCGTCTCACACGACGGCGGTCCGGCTCACGCTGCGGACGGTACGCAGGCTCTGCGGCCCGGCGCGCCAGATTATCCGTGATCATGGTCTGTCCTCTTCGGATCTCTTTCTCGATTGCATTGTTTCCTGTCGTCTTCATAATCATACCCCAAACCTTACTGTTTCGGCTCATCGGCTCCCCTGTCGTCCCGTCCGACGAACCGGAGGCCTCACCAATCTCCGACCGGCTCTTCGTTTCTCTCGAAGATCCGTAATTTCGCGCTTTTTGCTCTTCTGTTTCTCTCCGTCTCCTCCTCGGAGGGAAGGATCGGTTTCTTTGTGATCATCGTGCCGAGTGATCTTCGGTTGCACATGCACACGGGAAACTCCGGCGGGCAGATGCAAGGTGATTCGTTTTTGCGGAAGCTCTGCTTGACGATCCTGTCTTCCAGCGAATGGAAGGTGATGATGCAGATCCTTCCTCCCGGCGTCAGCCGCCGGATCATACCGTCGATTGAGTTTGAAAGCACTTCCAGCTCGCGGTTCAGTTCGATGCGGATCGCCTGAAACGTCTGCTTCGCGGGATGTCCTCCCGTCCTCCTCACTCTCGCCGGTATCGCCTTCTTGATGATCTCCGCCAGCTCGAGTGTCGTGCGGATGGGCTTCTCTTCGCGCGCCCGCACGATGTGCTTTGCAATATTTTTCGCGAATGCGTCCTCGCCGTAGTCGCGTATTACCCGGTATAACTGCTCCTCCGCGTAACCGTTCACGATGTCCGCCGCCGTGCGGTCCATGCGGTCGTCCATTCTCATATCGAGGGGAGCGTCCTCCATGTACGAAAATCCTCTCTCGGCCGTGTCGAGCTGAAAGGAGGAAACCCCCAGATCGAGCAAGATGCCATCCACCCGCCCGATCTGCAGGGTGTCAAGAATGTCGTTCATGGATTCATAATTGCTTCGGACAACGGTCACTCTGTCCTTATATTCCGCCAGCCTGTCTCCTGCCGCCCGGATCGCATCCGCGTCCTGATCGATCCCGATCAGTCTTCCGGAGGTGAGCCGCTTCACGATCTCCGAGGAATGTCCTCCGCCTCCGAGCGTGCCGTCCACGTAGATCCCTTCCGGACGGATCCGAAGGCCTTTGATCGTCTCATCCAGCAGCACGGAAACATGTACGAACTCTTCCATACGTCTCTCCGTATCCGTTATACACGAACGCCGCGGCTTGCAGCGCCTGCTCTGGTCTCCTGCATCGTTCTGTCGCCGAACTTCTTCTCCCAGGCATCCTTGGCGTACACATGGATCTTGCCGACATCACCCACGGAGATAATATCCTTTTCAATTCCGGCCTTCATCCGAAGATCCTGCGGAAGCATCGCTCTTCCCTGAGAGTCCATATCCACCTGTTCGGAATAGTACGAAAAATATTCGATGATCCCGCTCTCGTCAGCCGGAAGCTGTTCGTCCAATTTGTACATGAGGTTTTCCCATTCCTTCACCGGGTACAGATTCAGGCACTCGCCCATCCACGCAACAACAAAACTCTCCCCGAGCTCCTTACGGTACTTCACGGGGACGATGATTCTGCCCTTAGCGTCGATGCTATGGATCTGTTTTCCGGGAAAATATGCCATGACAGTCTCCCTTTCAAACCACTTGGCAACAATTACATGGGAAAATGTGGGATTTTGCACCACACCTGTAGTATAAGACAGTATTTTTCAAAAATCAACACCAAATTCCGGACTTTTCGGAATTTTTTTGCATACATTTTTCCCTGAGTGCACAAAAAGACGACATTTTTCGCATTTTCCAAACATATGTTTGCGAACACATGTTTGTTTATGCAAAAATGTCGTCTTCCGTCAGTACGATCTGTTATTCAGTTTTTATTGGAGCTGATTTCTCACAGGAGCGCTCCTACCCCCGCAACGATCAGGGAAACCACCCACGCGACGGCGCACTGCTCGAAAACGATCAGCGCTGCCCATTTGGCGCCGAGCTCACGGCGGATGGATGCCACAGCCGCAACGCAGGGCGTGTACAGAAGGCAGAACACAAGGAGTGCCGCTGCCGTAGCGCCCGACAACACCGCGGTGATGCTCGCCGCGCCGCCGAACAGGATCGTCAGCGTCGACACCACGCTCTCCTTCGCGATGAAACCGGTGATCAGCGCCGTCACCACTCTCCACTCGCCGAAGCCGTGCGGCTTGAATATCGGAGCGATTATGCCCGCGAGGGACGCCAGAATGCTGTCCTTCGAATTCTCAACCATGTTGAAGCCGAGATCAAAGGTCTGCAGGAACCACACGACAAGGCTCGCGAGGAAGATTACCGTGAATGCACGCTGCAGGAAATCCTTGGCCTTATCCCACAGAAGCATCGCAACGCTCTTCATTCCGGGCATGCGGTAGTTCGGAAGCTCCATAACGAACGGCACCGCCTCGCCGCGGAAGAAGAAACTCTTCGCAACAAGCGCCACGACGATCGCCATGAGAATTCCTCCCAGGTACAGGGCGATCATCACAAGGCCGCTGTAGCGAGGGAAAAATGCGTGCGCGATAAATCCGTAGATCGGAAGCTTCGCGGTGCAGCTCATAAACGGCGTGAGCAGGATCGTCATCTTGCGGTCTCGCGCGCTCGGAAGCGTGCGGGATGCCATGACACCCGGCACGGTACAGCCGAAGCCGATCAGCATCGGAACGATACTGCGGCCGGAAAGACCGATCTTTCGGAGAAGCTTGTCCATGACGAACGCGACGCGCGCCATGTACCCGCTGTCCTCCAGTACCGAGAGGAAGAAGAACAGAACGACGATGATCGGCACGAAGCTGATCACGGTTCCGACGCCCTGGAATATCCCGTCTGACACGAGCGATCGCAGGATCGGGCTGACGTTGCCCGCCTCCATGCCTTTCTCGGCAACTGCCTGCAGTTTCTCGATCCCGGTCTCCAGCAGCCCCTGGAAGAACGCGCCGATGACATTGAAGGAAAGGAAAAATGTGAGTGCCATGATGGCGATGAACACGGGGATTGCCGTAAACCGGCCGGTGAGCACGCGGTCGATCTGTCGGCTTCTTCTGTGCTCCTTGCTCTCCTTCGGCTTGACGACCGTGCGCTCGCACACGGAGTGGATGAAGGTGTACCGCATGTCCGCGATCGCCGCCGCGCGATCCAAACCGCGCTCCTCCTCCATGTTGACGATCATGTGCTCGATCGTTTCTTTTTCATTTTGCGTAAGCTTGAGGGCATCCATGACAAGCGTGTCGCCCTCAACGATCTTGCTCGCTGCAAACCGCAGCGGAATGCCCGCCGCCTCCGCGTGATCCTCGATAAAATGCATGATGCCGTGCAGACAGCGGTGTACCGCGCCGCCGTTCGCGTCACGGTCACAGAAGTCCGTCCGCCCGGGACGCTCCTGGTACTTGGCAACGTGAACACAGTGCCGGATCAACTCGTCGACACCCTCATTTTTCGCTGCCGAGATCGGAACCACGGGGATGCCTAAAATGCTCTCCATACGGTTGATACGGATGGTCCCGCCGTTGCCGCGCACCTCGTCCATCATGTTGAGGGCGAGGACGATCGGCACGTTGAGCTCCATCAGCTGCAGCGTCAGATACAGGTTGCGCTCGATGTTCGTCGCGTCGACGATATTGATGATGCCTGTCGGCTTTTCCTTCAGAATAAACTCGCGGGAGACGATCTCCTCCGCACTGTACGGCGACAGGGAGTAAATGCCGGGAAGATCCGTCACCTCCGTCTCCGGGTACCCGCGCACCGCCCCGCTCACGCGGTCGACAGTCACGCCCGGAAAATTCCCGACATGACGGTTGGCGCCGGTCAGCTGGTTGAACAGCGTCGTCTTACCGCAGTTCTGGTTGCCCGCCAGGGCAAATGTGAGTATCGTTCCCTTCGGGAGCGGGTTCTCGTCCGCCTTGACGTGATAGTTCTTGCCCTCCTCACCGAAGCCGGGATGGTCGGGAACCGTCACGGAGACGGGTTCACGCTCCTCCAAAAGGTTGGCCGGCTCGTCCCGGAGAGGCTCCGGAACGCGTATCACCTCAATGTTGGCGGCATCCGAAAGCCGAAGCGTGAGCTCATAGCCGTGGATGGTCACCTCCATCGGGTCGCCCATCGGCGCGAACTGCTTAAGCGTGACAACGGCGCCGGGGATCAGCCCCATGTCCAGCATATGCTGTCTCAGGGCGCCCTCGCCGCCGACTGCGGTTATCTCCGCTCTCTCACCGATTTTCAGATCTTTCAAAGTCATGCGAGTATCACTTCTCCTTCGTCAGACCGCAAACGGTCATGCCGTTGCTTTCTTCTTATGATTCTTTCTCCAGAATCGTACAAAGATCGCAGCAGATCCGATCACCAGAAGTCCGCTGAACAGCTGCGACACGGCGATGGACGTTCCGAACAGGAACAGCTGATCCGTGCGAAGTCCCTCGATCCAGAGACGGCCGAGACCGTACCCGAACAGATAGAGAAGAAGGATCTCACCGTCGAAGCGCTTACGCTTCGTGAGGATCAGAAGAATGATCAACAAAAGGAGGTTCCATACGGATTCATACAGGAACGTCGGATGTACGCTGATGTACGTCGCCCCTTCGATCGTCTCCGCGTTCTCGCGGATCTTCAGCACACGCTCAAGCGCCGTCGTGCGGTTGCCGAATTCGTTGTACACGGCCGCGACCGGCGTGTTCGGATTGAACCAGCCGCTCACGTCGCGGACATCGACCTGCATCGCGAAAAGGCTCTTTGTGTATGTACCGAAGCACTCGCGGTTGAAGAAGTTTCCCCAGCGGCCGATGATCTGACCGGTCAGAAGGCCGAGCACTGCGGTGTCGAGGAACTGTCCGATATTGAGCTTCTTCACTTTGGCAAATATGATCGCCGTCAGCACGCCGACAATGACGCCGCCGTATATGGCAAGGCCGCCCGTCCGGAGATTGAACACACTGAGCGGGTTATCGGCAAACTGCTTCCAGTTGAAGATCACGTAGTACAACCGCGCTCCCGCCACCGAAAGGATAACGGCAATGATCGTAAAATCCAGATACAGATCCCGGTTCTGTCCCGTCCTCTTCGCCACCTGATCCGCAAGCAGATAGCCGAGGACCATGGCGAGACCGATGCACACGCCGTAATAGGCAATGCGGAACCCAAACACGTGAAAACCATCCCCGATACTGCGAAGCACGATCTTCAGACCCGGGAAGCGGATATCCGTCTGTTCCAGAATGGTGAGCAAGTGATTCATGGAATTCACTCCTATAATAATAGTTATACGTTAAAGCGGAACAGGATCACGTCGCCGTCCTTCACGACGTACTCCTTGCCCTCGGAGCGGACAAGTCCTTTCTCCTTCGCCTGCAGCATGCCGCCGCAGCTGACCAGATCGTCGTACGCCACAACCTCGGCACGGATGAAGCCGCGCTCGAAATCGGTGTGGATCTTGCCTGCCGCCTGAGGCGCCTTCATGCCTCTCGTGATCGTCCAGGCTCTCGTCTCGTCCGGTCCCGTCGTCAGGAAACTGATGAGGCCGAGCAGATGGTAGCTCGCGCGGATCAGCTTCTCCAGTCCGGCTTCCTCAAGGCCCATCTCGGTGAGGAATTCCTTGCGCTCATCCTCCTCGAGCTCGGAGATCTCCTCCTCGAGTCTCGCGCTGATGACAAAGACTTCGGAGCCCTCCTCCTTCGCGAACTCGCGAACCTTCGCAACGTACTCATTGTTCGCTCCGTCGTCCGCGATGTCGTCGTCAGACACGTTGGCCGCGTAGATGACAGGCTTTCTGGTTAACAGCGAGTATCCGCGAAGCCAGCCGATCTCATCCTCGTCGTCGGTCTCAAACTCGCACGCCTTCTTACCGTTTTCGAGAAGCTCCTTGATCTTCTTGAGCATCTCGCACTCCTTCGCCTGCGCCTTGTCAAAGCTCGCGGCTCTGCCGACCTTGGCGATGCGGCGCTCGACCGTCTCCATATCGGCGAAGATCAGCTCAAGGTTGATCGTCTCGATATCGCGGATCGGGTCCACCGAACCGTCGACATGGATGATGTTGGCGTCGTCAAAGCAGCGTACCACATGCACGATCGCGTCCGTCTCACGGATGTGCGACAGGAACTGGTTTCCGAGGCCCTCACCCTGGGACGCGCCCTTCACAAGACCTGCGATGTCGACGAACTCCACGACCGCGGGAATGGTCCGTTTGGACTGATACATCTCCGTCAGAACGCCGAGCCGAGCGTCCGGCACGGTCACGACACCCACGTTGGGGTCGATCGTGCAGAACGGATAGTTGGCCGACTCCGCGCCTGCTTTCGTCAGTGAATTGAACAGCGTGCTCTTCCCGACATTGGGAAGACCTACAATGCCTAACTTCATGGTTAAAAACTCCTTTGTATATCTGTCGGAAAATGAGTCCATTTTCCGTTGTATGCTTGCTCATTCACACACATCAGTTGGAAAATGCGGTGAGGCCCAAAACAGTCGAGTCGTCGCAGTCGACGATGTACTCCACCTCGTTCAGGAGGTAATCGTGCCACTCCGAATCCGTGAGGTATTCGATCGGACCTTTCGGGTATTTGTTGTTGATCAGGTTATTCGCGCCGTCGATGAAGATCTGCCGCGAATTGTTTCCGCCCGTCAGCGCTGTCGTCTCGATCAGGAGGTACTCGCCCGAGCCCGTCCACGTCTCCACCGCGACCTGCGCGTGTCCCTCGGGGAATATGAGGAACGCATGCATTCCCGCGCTCTGCAGCGCGCTCGCGACAACAAGCGATGTCTCGATGCACAGGCCGCTCCGGGTTTCAAGAACCTCGCTCGGGAACAGAATGTGCTGATTGCTGTTGCTCAGCGAGAACGGATCCATGTTGTACCGCACGCCCAGCACATTGAGCGCACGCATGATGCCCGCCGCCTCAAGGTACGTGATCACACGGTGATCCCACTGGCTTCCTTGGTACCCTGCGAAGGATTCCATCCGTCCGTCGGTCATCGCCGAGATCTCGTCGATCGCCGTCCGCTTGAGCTGCGTGATCGCGGTCGACTCCGGAGTCAGGTAGCACAAAATGTTGTCCTGCGTGGAGATACCGTACTCGTCACTCGACCACTCGAAATCGTTGCGGCTCTTGAGCGTCACGGGGAAACTCTGCGAATCGATCAGCGTGTACCCGTCCTGCTCGTAGACAGAAACGACGATCTGCGCATTTTTCGCGGCAGAAAAATCAACGTTCCCGGTGAGCACCGGAGGCTTGATCGGTATCGTGCGGTAGGACGCGTCCAGCGTGAACGTCTGGCGGTACTTCTGCGTGTAGCCCGGGATCTCCGCTTCCACGGTGATCCTGCGCGTGCCGCTGAGGCAGCCCGTCTTGATGATCACAAACGCGTTGTACGTGTTATACAGTGCCGGATATATGGTCTCGATCGCATCGTAATCGACCCTGATCTTGCCGTGGCGGTTGTTCTCAAACACGTGCGCCACGCGCGCATCGCGTCCGATCCCGGCGCAGTTATAGATCTCCCACGCAAGGTCGCAGGCAACGTTCGCCTGATTCTTCGCAAAATCCACCTCGCTGCCGAGGCTCGCGATCAGCGCGTCGAAATCCTTCTCCTCCGCCGTGGCAAATCTCTTCATGAGACACTGGCAGGAATAATACCGCAGCCAGTCGTTCAAAGACACGGCCTTGTTCGCCTTCGTGATGATCGTCTCGTTGAGCTCGTAAGTGCGCTTGAAGTTGTTCCACTCCGACTGCACGCAGGAGGGAACCTCCTTGATCGCGTCGATGATCTCCTTCTGTCCCTCATACCATACGTCCAGAGCTTCACAGTAGTCTCTGAAGTTGTATTTGTCGGCGTCGGGGATCAGCTCCAAATATACCTGAAGCTGCTGCTCGAAGAAATGGTACACCTCCTGCAGCGACTCCCGCGAAAAGATCACCATCTCAAAATACTCATTGGCCGCGTCCCGGATGTTCGCGTCCAGATTCGGGATCTTGTCGGCTCTCGCCTTCATCTCCCGCAGCTGTGCCGAAGCTTCCTTCATGACGGCCGCGGCAGCGACGATCTTTGAGTACGTCTCTTCCTCATCGTCGTTGATCTGGCGATACGATTCGTCTACCGTGTACTCCGCCTCCTTCAGAACTTCGATCAGTTCCAACAAAGCGGCCTCCCCGAGGTCAACCTCCGGTGTCGGCGTGACACTCGGCGTGTTCGTCACTTTGGACGCGGCTTCCGTCAGCTTCGCGGCCTGCGTCAGAGCGGCATCCTCCTCCGACTTAGCCGGTCTGGTGTCGACCTCCGACCCCGCGCCGCACGCAGTCAGAAACAGCATGCACAACACAAGGCATACCGCGATCCATATTCTCGATTGTCCCTGCATTTTCCTCATAAGCGCATCTCTCGTCCGTGCCTCCCTCCCGGGATCACGGTTCATCATGGTTTCACACGATCTCCCAAGTCAGTCGTGAGCTCGCAAGATCTCAAGAAAACGGTTTGTATTGTCCGCGATGTCCCCGTGGAACACCGCGCTTCCGGTCACTATGGTATCTGCGCCCGCCTCTAACACAGACGCGACATTGTTAAGATTGATCCCGCCGTCCACCTCAACGCGGGGAACGCCCTCTCCCGCGGAAGCGCCGAGCGTCTCTTTGATCAGCGCGCGGAGCTCACGCAGCTTGTCGTACGTTCCCTCCATGAAGGTCTGCCCGCCGAAGCCGGGGTTGACCGACATGATCAGGATCAGATCGACCTTGTCGAGAAACGGTCGTAACACGGAAACCGGCGTCTCCGGGCGGATGGACAATCCGACCTTCACACCGGCCGCGCGGACTGCCGTGACGGTGTGCATCACATCGCTGCAGGCCTCATAATGCACCGTGATCAGGTCTGCCCCGCTCTCGACAAACTCCTTGATGTAGCGGCTCGGCTCGCGGACCATCAGGTGCACGTCCAGAAACAGGTCGGTCTCCTTGCGTATGGACGCGAGCACCGGCATTCCGAAGCTGATGCTCGGCACGAACATACCGTCCATCACATCAAAATGCAGCGCCTGCGCGCCGCAGTCACGAACACACCGGATCTGTTCTCCCAGGCGGTTGAAATCCGCCGCCAGGATCGACGGTGACAGCCAATTCATGTACGTATACCTCCGAATATCTTTCGAAAAATGACCTGTCTGTATTTCCTCTTTCGCGCAACGTTCGTCACAGCGCACGGCGGTTTTACTTTCCGTCCTTGGCGCCCGGACTGTCCTCATGCTTGGGCTTGCGGGAATAGATGATCCGTCTTCCCGAAAGCTCCTCGAACAACAGCTGATAACTCGCGTACCGCTCCTTCGAGATTGCCCCGCTCTCCACCGCGCTGCGAACGGCGCAGTCCGGCTCCTGCAGGTGACGGCAATCCGGGTAGCGGCACTGCCCCGCATACTCGGTAAACTCCGGAAAATACTCCCCGAGCTCCTCCGGCAGGATATCCGCCAGATACAGGGAGCTGAACCCCGGCGTATCGCAGAGATACGTGTTGTGTTCGATGCAGAACAGCTGCGTGTGGCGTGTCGTCTGCTTGCCCCGCTTGATCTTCTCGCTGAGCTCGCCGATCTCCATCGCGGCCTCCGGCTGCATCGCGTTCATGATCGTTGATTTGCCGACGCCCGAGGGGCCGGCAAGTACGGTCGTCTTCCCGCGAAGAGCATCCCGAAGTTCCTTAAGCGTCTCGGGGTTGCTCGCCTGCGTGATAAACACGCGCGCGCCGCAGTTTCCGTAGATGCGGCACAACTGCTCCGCCTCCCCGGTCTCCGCGAGGTCCGTCTTGTTAAAACACACAAGAACCGGCATGTTCTGCCGACTCATCAGGATCAGAAAACGATCGAGAAGATTCGGATGGAACTCCGGTTCCCGAATGGCGCACACCAAAAGCGCCTGATCGACATTGGCGATCGCAGGACGCACGAGCTCGTTCTCGCGTGGGAGGATCTCGGCGATGTTGCCGGCTCCCGTGTCGTCCACCGTGATCGTGACATTGTCGCCGATCAGCGGCTGCATCCTGCGGTATCGCAATATGCCCTTGGCGCGGCAGAGAACTGTTCCGATCCCTTCGACATGGACCTCATAGTTCCCGCCGACGCCCTTAGTTATCTTTCCTTGGTATTGCTCCATATGCTACGTGCCTCAGGTCTCCGGCGGCGGTTCCGGCGTCGGAGTTGCGGTTGCCGGCGGCGGCTCCGGTGTCGGAGTTGCGGTTGCCGGCGGCGGTTCCGGTGTCGGTGTCGCGGTTGCCGGAGCCGGCTCCGGTGTCGGTGTCGGCGTATCCGTCGGCAGCGGTTCCGGTGTCGGTGTTGCGGTCGGCGCAACGCCTCCGCTGACTACCAGCTTGACGATGGAACCTCTCTCCACCTTACCTGCGGATGCAGTAGGCGACTGCGAGATTACCACGCCCGCTTCAATGGTATCACTGAACACGACCTCCGACTGGTAGTTGAGCTTCGCTGCGACCAGCTGTACCTTCGCATCAACTTCCTTCATGCCGACAACATCCGGCACATCGGTAACTCTCGAGTTGCCCTGGCTCAATATTACGATCAGCGTGGAGCCAAGAGGAAGCTTCTCCCCGGCTCTCGGCTGAGTATCTACTACACGGTTCTCCTCGACGCTGTCGCTCTCAACCCAGTCGATACGGACTGACAGTTTGTTGCCGAGCGTGGAGCGCACCTGCTGCTCCGTCATGCCGCGGAAATCCGGAATATCGATCTGTTCCTTGCCGATACTGTAGATGAGGCGTACGCTGTCGCCTTCCTTGAGGCCCTCACCGACGCCCGGTATCTGTCCTACAACCTGTCCGGAAACAGGGAAATCTTCATAGTACTGGGTTGCCGCCTCATACGTGATCGACAGCTTCATGTCGAGCGCTTCCAGTTTCTCAATGGCGACATTGTAGTCAAGACCCTTGTAGCTGGGCATGTAGAACACCTTCGGCGTCGGCGTCGTGGACGGCTTCGGCGTCGGCGTGCTCGTCGGCGTCAGGATCAGTCCCTTCGGCTCAGGCAGCTTGATGCCGCCGCTGACGATCTTCGTGATCAGGTAGATGGCACCGACCGCGACAGCGATCACAAGAAGCACACTCAGCGCGATGACGAACTTCTCGGTGTTTCCGCCCATGGTATCCAGGTCTTCATCATCGTCATCGTCGTCATCCTCGTCACGGCGACGGCGCTTGGATGCAAGCGTTGCCGCTGCCTTCTGACGGTTTGCTTCCTCGTCCTCGAACTCATCGTCATCGTCGAACGAATCGCTCTGTACGGCAACCTCCGCCTTGATCTCGCTCATCTCGCCCGGTGTGATCGGACGCGTCTTCGCGCCGTCCATCACGGTGGCGATCTTGACGAAATCACCCTCGGGATCTACGATCGCCTTCTTCAGATCGGTGATCAGCTCGTTCGTCGTCATATAGCGGCGCTCGGGCTTCTTCTGCATACATTTTTCGACGATCTTCTCAATGCTCGACGGCACGGTCGGATTGACCTCCGACAGAGGCTGTGCCTCGCCGTGAACATGCAGAAGCGCGACGGAAACCGCGTTGTCGCCGGTGAACGGCACATGTCCGGCCAGCATCTCATACAGCGTCACGCCGAGCGAATAGATATCGCTGCGCTCATCGCTGAAGCCGCCGCGTGCCTGCTCCGGCGAAAGATAATGCACGGAGCCGATATTTTGCGAATAATTGTCGATGGTCGTCGTCTGGGATACCGCGCGTGCGATACCGAAGTCCGCAACCTTGACCTTGCCTTCCTTGGAAATGATGATGTTCTGCGGCTTGATGTCTCGGTGCACCACATGATGCTGATGCGCCGTGTCGAGACCCATCGCGATCTGGATCGCGATGCCGACTGCCTCCTTGACATCGAGGCGGCCCTTGCGCTCGATAAACCGCTTGAGCGTGATGCCCTCGACAAGCTCCATCACGATGTAGTGAAGATCGCCGTCGTCGCCGACATCGAACACACTGACGATATTCGGATGCGTCAACCCTGCGCACGACTGCGCCTCGCCTCGGAATTTCGAGACGAACGACTCGTCGGCGGAAAATTCAGGTTTCAGTATCTTGATCGCAACAAAACGGTTCAAACGGTGGCATTTGGCCTTGTACACGTCCGCCATACCGCCGGAACCGATCTTGTCCAAGATCTCATAGCGATCCCCGATAAATGTTCCGGGTTTGATCATACCCATGCTGTTCCCAACCTTTCCGACGCCCGTGAAGGCGCCTTCCTGTGTCAAATCTTAATCAGAACCAGTGTGATGTTGTCCCTGCCCCCGTTCTCATTGGCCATCGTCACCAGTTTGTCTGCAATATCCCCTACATCCTCGTATTCGCTCACCGTCTTGAGCAGCTCGGCCTCCTCCACCATATCCGAAAGTCCGTCACTGCACAGAAGCACATAATCTCCCTGACGCACCCCGATCTGGTAATAGTCGGGGCTCACGACGCTCTGCGTGCTCAGCGCGCGCAACACGACGTTCTTGTTCGGATGGAACCGCGCCTCCTCCTTGCGGATCTCACCGCTGCGGACCATCTCCGCGACCAGCGAGTGATCCTGCGATATCTGCGTGATCGTCTCGTTGATCAGATACATCCGGCTGTCACCGATGTTGGCGACGAGCAGATTGTCGTTCGCGAGCAGCGACGCCATCACGAACGTCGTTCCCATTCCCTCGAGCTCCTTCTGGCTCGAAGCCTTCTCAATCAGATCCTCGTTCGTCTGCCGGATCGCCTTCTCGATCACCTGGATCGGCGTGCGCTCACGGCTGACCCTCACGAGTTCCGTAAACCGGTCCACGCAAAATCTTGCCGCCACATCGCCGGCATTCTGACCACCCATGCCATCCGCAACAATATACAGGTTCGGCAGTATGCCGACCGGACTGTCGCTGATGAAAAACATGTCCTGGTTCATGGATCGTTTTTTACCTTTGTCCGTCTTCCCGATCGATCTCATCCTTCTCCGCTTTCCGCTCCGATCCCAGTCTCATAATGGCGGCGCAACTGCCCGCAGGCAGCGTCAATATCCGAGCCGAGCTCCCTTCTAATAGTAACATTTATTCCTTCATTTTCAAGCATTTTTTGGAATTGTAATACATTTGTAACAAGTGAACGACGGTAGTTTCGCTCCCTCACGGGGTTCACCGGAATGAGATTCACATGGCAGTTCCGACCCTTGAGCAAAGCCGCCAATTCCCGCGCGCAGGACGCCGAATCGTTGACCCCGTCGATCAGGCTGTACTCGAACGTGATCCGCCTTCCCGTCGTCTCGACGTAGTAGTCTGCTGCCTCCATCAGCTCCCGGATGGAATAGGCGTTGGCGACCGGCATCAGCTTCCTCCGAAGCTCGTCATTGGGCGCGTGCAGCGAGATCGCCGCGGTGATCGCGAGCTTCTCGTCGGCCAGTCTCCGCAGGTTCGGCACAAGCCCGCAGGTCGAGATCGTGACGTTGCGCTGGCTGATATGCAGACCGTTCTCATCGGTGAGCAGCCTCAGGAAAATGAGCACATTGTCGTAGTTGTCCATCGGCTCGCCCGTCCCCATCACGACGACGTTGTCCACGCGCTCTCCCGTGTCCCTCGTGATGGCGTAGATCTGCCCGAGCATCTCGGACGGTTCGAGGCTCCGCACAAGCCCGCCGATGGTCGACGCGCAGAAGGAGCAGCCCATCCGGCACCCCACCTGCGAGGAGATGCACACCGAGTTCCCGTGGTGGTACTTCATCCACACGCTCTCGATCACGTTGCCGTCCGCGAGCCGGAACAGGTACTTTCTCGTTCCGTCCGTCTTGGATTCGAGCATGACGACCTTCTGCGGCACCGTGAGCGGCAGCTCCGCCTCCAGTCTCTCCCGAAGAGCCTTCGGCTGGTCGGTCATCTCCGCGTACGAGGCCGCCAGACGCACGTGCATCCACGCGTACAGCTGCTTCGCCCGGTACTTCGGCTGTCCCATCTCCGCAAGCCGCTCCGCGAGCTGTTCGATTGACATGCTCATGATATCCATACGCTCTCCCGCATCCTATCCTTCCGGGTTCTCCGCCTTGCGGAAACCCGCGATGTAAAATCCGTCCCATTTGCCCTGCTCGGGAAATATCTGCACACCGCACTCCCCGATGCCGCCCTGCCGCTCGCACGCTTCCCGCATGCTCTTCGGCAAATGCTCCGCGAGGTTCACCGGCGTCAACCCGAGGCTCGCGATGTACGCGGCGAGGTCCTCATTTTCCGCGTGTGCGACCGTGCATGTGGAATACGAAAGGTAGCCGCCGGGCTTTACGTACCGCACGGCCTGCTCCACGATGCTCCGCTGGATCTTCGAAAGCGCGGCGATGTCCTCCGGCTTCGTCTTATACTTAATGTCCGGCTTTCGACCGATCACGCCAAGGCCGCTGCACGGCACATCGGCGATCACGACATCCGCCCACGCCTCCAGCGCGGGATCATACACGGAAGCGTCCGCCGCCGCACATTGCACTCCCGAGAGGTTTACTCGAGAAACCTGCTCGCGGATCAGGTGAAGCTTTCCCTCGCTCACGTCGCGCGATATAACCTCATACTCCGCTCCCGTGGCTTCCGTTGCCGCGAGCGCCGCAAGCTCATCCGCGGCATGTACGGTCTTTCCTCCCGGCGCGGCGCACAGATCGAGCACCTTCATGCCGGGTGCCAGCGGAAGCAGATTGCCTGCTAAAACCGCGCTTGTATCCTGTATGCTGAACCGCCCGTCCCGGTACGCGGCAAGCGCCGCAGGGTTGCCGACGCCCCGTAGACTCAGGCAGTTTTCAAGAACGCCCTGCTCCGGCTGCGCACCGTCCTTCTCAAGCGACGCGACAAGCTCCTCCATCGAACCGCGGCTTTTGTTCAGGCGAATGTTGACCGCATTTTCCGTAAGGGTTGCCTCAAGTATCGCCTCGATATCGGCCTTCGGAAAATCCTTCCTCCACAGCTCCGTGATCCACCCCGGCACGGAGTACAGAAAGCCGGTCCGCTCATTCTCTTTCATCGTTCCCGCTACCGCGCGCAGGAACTCCTGCTGCCCGCCCTCAGCGGTGATCGCGCGGTCCAGGCCTCGCAGCGTGCCGTTCACGAACCCCGAAAGCCCCGCAAGTCCGCGCTTCTTCGCAAGCGTCACGGCCTCGTTGCACGCGACCGCAGCAGGCACGCGCTGCAAAAACAGCATCTGGTAGACGGACATGCGCAGGAGGTTCCGGATCTTCGGTTTGATCGCGGTAATCCTCCGTCCGGTCTGCCGCTCAAGCACCGTGTCGATCGTCAGCTGGCGCTCCAGCGTGCCGTTGAACAGTTGCGCGGCAAGCGCCCGCTCGGCTCCCTCCGGCCTGTGCTTTGCCATCGCCTCGGCGAAAGCCTCATGGCTCAGAGCGCCTCGCTCGTTGACCTCGGTGAGCATATCCCAAACCAATTCCCGTGCATTCATTTTCTCACTCCAAAACCGTGCCCTCGGCAAGGCGGTATCCGCGGAGATACTCCTCCGCGCTCATGCGGCGCTTGCCCTGCGGCTGGATCTCCGTCACCCGGAGGGCACCGTCGCCCGTCTGTACCAGGAAGTTTTCCTTCTCCACCGCGACAACGGTTCCCGGCTCTGCCTCGTAACATCCGTCACACGCCTCGGCGCTCCAGATCTTGAGCATCTGCCCGTCGCGGAACGTGTATGTTCCGGGCCAGGGGTTCAAGCCGCGAACATAGCGCGCGATCTTCGCCGCGTCCCACGAAAAATCGATCCTGCCCATCTCCTTGGTCAGCTGCTTCGCGTACGGCGTCGTCATCTCTCCCTGCGGGACCGGGACAAGCGTCCCGTCGATGATGCCGGGGATTGCCGCGACAAGCGCCTCCGCGCCTGCTGCCGCGAGCTTGTCATGGAGGGACCCGCCGGTCTCATCCGCGTCGATCGGAACGACGGTCTGCGTGATGATATCGCCCGTGTCGAGGCCCTCGTTCATGTACATGATCGTGACGCCGGTCTCGCTCTCCCCGTCGAGGATGCTCCACTGGATCGGCGCCGCCCCGCGGTACTTCGGCAGGAGCGATGCGTGCACATTGATGCAGCCGTAGCGGGGAATGTCCAGCACGCTCTTCGGAAGGATCTGCCCGAACGCCGCGACAACGATCATATCGGGGTTTGCCTCCCGTACGACCTCCACATTTTCCGGAAGGCGAAGCTTCTCCGGCGTAAACACCGGGATACCGCGGCGCACGGCAAGCTCCTTGACCGGTGAGCAGGTGAGCGTGTTGCCGCGTCCCTTCGGACGGTCCGGCTGCGTCACGACGAGGACGACCTCGTACGGTTCCTCCAAAAGCCTCTCCAGAATGGTCGCCGCGATCTCCGGCGTGCCCATGTAAACAATTCTCATATATGACCCTCCTGCCGCGCGATCTCTCCGCGGCCTATTACTTCTTGATGCCCTCGTCGGAAGCGCCGTTCTCATCGTCCGCTGCCTCCTCGTCCTCCTCGGACTGCTGCTGCAGCTCCGAATTGTCGTACAGCCGCCCCTCCACCTTTTCCACGTAAAGGTGTCCGTCGAGATGGTCCAGCTCATGGCAGACCGCGCGGGCTAAGAAGCCCTCCGCCTCGATCTCGCACTCGTTGCCCTCGAGGTCGATAAATGTCGCGGTCACACGCTCGGGACGCGTCACCTGGCCGCTCTTTCCGGGAACACTCAGGCAGCCCTCCCAGCCGGTCTGGCTTCCGTCGCTCGCGGTGATGACGGGGTTGATCATGACGATCGGATCGTCACGCTCCTCCGAGATATCGATCACGACGATGCGCTTCAGGATGCCGACCTGCGGTCCCGCGAGCCCGACGCCCTCCGCGTCGTACATCGTCTCAAGCATATCCGCCGCAAGCTCCTGAATCCTGGGCGTGATCTCGTGGATCTCCTTGGCCCGCTTCGAGAGGATCTCCTCCCCCTGTTTGCGAATGTTTCGTAATGCCATGTTCTCTCTCCTTCCGAAGTCTTATATATCGTGAGCGGTTTCCCTGCTCACGGTCAATCCATATCAAAGGTCAGTCCGACGCCTCCGCGCGCCGCATGCATCCACGCCTCCGCGGCGTCCTTCACCGCGATCAGCGATTCGATGTCGTTGCATTTCACGTAGATCACGCGGAAGTACATATCATTTTTCTTCTGCAGCTGCGGCGTCGCCGGTCCGATCACCGTTGCGCCGCCCTGTTCCGCGATCTCCCGCGCCTTCACGGCGAGCTCGTCCATCGCCTTCTCGAGCGTGTTCTCACGTCGGTGTCCGCCGACGATCGTCAGCATGTGCCGCACCGGCGGGTATCCGAACGAACGCCGGTAGCGGATCTCGGTATCGTAAAATGAGCGGTAATCCGAGGCTGCAGCCGCCGTGATCGCGTAGTGATCCGGGCGGTACGTCTGGATGATCACCTCACCGGGGATCTTATCGCGCCCTGCCCGTCCCGCGGCCTGCGCCAGCAGGTCGAACGTCCGCTCCGCACACGCGTAATCCGCGACGCCGAGCGACAGATCCGCGGCAAGCGCTCCGACGAGCGTGACATTCGGAAAATCATGTCCCTTGACGATCATCTGCGTGCCGATCAGGATGTCTCCCTTGCCCTCCGCAAACTCCGAGAGGATCGCCTCGTAGTCGTCCGCGGCCTTCGTCGTGTCGGCGTCCATGCGCAGCACGCGCGCCTTCGGAAACTCCTTCTCGACAAGCTCCTCGATCTTCTGCGTGCCGCTCTTTCCGAACGGCAGAAAATACTGTGACCCGCACTCGGGGCATTTCTTCTGATACGGCACCTTGTGTCCGCAGTAGTGGCACCGAAGCGTCCCGTCGTTGTGATACGTGAGTGAAATGTCGCAGTGCGGACACTGCGCGATGTACCCGCAGCTTCTGCAGGATACAAAGCCCGCGTAACCGCGACGGTTCAGAAACAGCATCACCTGCTCGTGCTTCTCCAGGCGCTCCTCGATCGCTGTCCGCAAGCGGCGGCTGATCACGGAGAAATTTTTCGCCTTGAGTTCCTCCCGAAGATCAACGATCTCCGATCTCGGGAGCATCGCCCCGTCCTTCGCGCGCTTCGACAATGTCAACAGCGTGTAATCGCCCTGCTCGCAGTGGTAGAAGGTCTCCAGGGACGGCGTCGCGGAACCGAGGACAACCGTCGCGCCGCACATGCGTGCGCGCTCCACGGCAACGTCCACCGCGTGGTACCGCGGCGTCAGCTCGCTCCGGTACGAGTTCTCATGCTCCTCGTCCACGATGATCATCCCGAGGTTCGGGAACGGCGTGAACAGCGCGGACCGCGGTCCGATCATGATGGAGATCTTCCCCTCCTTCGCGCGTTCGCGAATGCGGTACCGCTCACCCGCGGGCATTTTCGAATGAACAAACGCGACGCGGTCTCCGAAGCAGCGGTAGAACCGAAGCACGGTCTGGTATGTGAGCGCGATCTCGGGGATCAGCACGATGACCTGTTTTCCTGTCGCGAGCGTCTTCTCGATGACGCTTAAGTACACCTCTGTCTTGCCGCTTCCGGTGATCCCGTGCAGCACGTACACTCCGCTTGTTCCGAAGCCTGCCGAGATCGTGTCCGCGGCATGCACCTGCTCATCGTTGAGCGTCACGGTAAGGCCCTCTCCGGGCTCATTGTCCGCCTCATCCTGCTCGATCACGGCGAGGATCCCCGCCTCCTCCGCGCGGTCCAGCGCGGCCTTCGTGATCTTCAGCTTCCCCGTCACAAGCTCATACGGAATCTCCTCCGTCTCGATCAGCGCGCTGTACAGCCGCGCCTTCGCGGTCTGGCTGCGGGGCGTCTCCGTCAGCAGCTCCGTGAGCGCATCCGCCGTCATGACGCGGCGGATTTTCCGCTTCGGAACGGACGCGATCTTCTGCCGCGACGGAATGACCGTGCGCAGCGCGTCGTACAACGAACCGCCGTATCTTCGCTTGATCCGGTAAGCGAGCGCGACCATCGAGTCCTCGATGGTGATGTCCTTTTCGGGGATGTCCGCGATCGGCTTCAGCTTCTCCGGAGCGACCTTCAGCTCGTCCGACAACCCGACGATATACCCCCTCCGGGGCGCCTTCGCGTTGGCGAACGGAACCAGGACCGGGGCACCGATCTCCGCCCTGTCCTGAAGCTCCTTTGGCACCTCATACTGAAACGAACGGTCCAGCGTCGGCGCCGAAATATCTATGATAATGTCCGCATATGCAGCCATAACAACCTACCTTTTCTTTCGGAGCGCCTCCGCGACCTCGTCGAGTTTCATCCCGCGGGATCCCTTGAGAAGCACGGCGTCGCCCTCCCGCAGCATCGGGAGCAGCAGATCGCGTCCCTCCTCGCGGGTCTTTACGCGGAAAATGTCCATTTTCCGTCCGATCTCCTCCGCCCTCTTCAAAGCCTCGTCGGCAAGCGCTTCCGAGAGCTCTCCGACCGTGATCAGCACGTCCACCGGCCGCTCCGCAACGTCTCTTCCGACCCTGCGGTGTCCTGCCTCCGCGTGCTCCCCCAGTTCAAACATGTCCGCCAGCATCGCGATGTGGCGCTTCGCGCTCACGGAGCACAGTACATCTAAGCCGCTGCGCATCGAATCCGGGCTGGCATTGTACGTATCATCGATGAGTACGATGCCTCCGTCGAGCTGTTCCCGTCCGCCGCGCATCGACATCGGCTTGTACGCGGCAAGCGCCTCCGCGGCTTCCGCGGCACTGACGCCGAACGTCTCCGCGACCGCGATCGCGAGCGTCGCGTTGGACACGTTGTGGTGTCCGGGCGCCGGCAGCGTGACCGGGATCGTCCCGTTCGCGCTCTCGTAGACGAAGGACGCCGTCTGCTCCGTCAGGACCTCATCCATATAGCGGTAGCGGCACCAATTCTCCGCGCCGTACGCGACAACCGTGAGTGTACGGAACCTCTCTCTCGTCTCCGGGTACATCAATATCCCGTCCGTCCCCGCGTACTCCGGGCAATCCGGGCAGAGTACCCTCAGCAACGGATCGTCTCCGTTGACGAACAGCATGCCGCCCTCCGCGAGGCGGTTGACGATCGCGAGCTTCTCCCTGCGGATCCCCTCCTGCGAGCCGAGGTTTCCGATGTGCGACAGACCGATGTTCGTGATCGCCGCGTGATCCGGCATCGCTACAGCGGCGATTCGTCCCATCTCTCCGGGCAGGCTCATGCCCATCTCGATGACCGCGCAATCCGTGTCATCCGAAAGCTCCGCCATCATCTGCGGAACTCCGAGCTGACCGTTGCGGTTACCGCTCGTCCGAAGCACCGTTCCGAGCGGCGAAAGGGCAAGCGCCGTCAGCTCCTTGGTCGTCGTCTTTCCGACGCTTCCGGTCACGGCGATCATCGGCACCGAGGCGTGCTTTGCGCGCCAGTACGCGCCGAGCCGCTGCCATGCCTCTCTCGCATCGCTGACCGCCAGGTACGTCATACCGTCCGTTCCCGGAACGATCTCGCCGCGCTCCGTCGTCGTCACTCTCATACCGTGCGCGTACGCGTCCGCGATAAAGTCGTGCGCGTCCACGCGCTCTCCCTTCATCGGAACAAACATCGTGTCCGCATCTCCCTCCCTCGAGGAAAATGACCACGCGCTCACCGCGCGATCCGGGTCTCCGCACAGGATCGTCGCGCCCATGCCCTTTGCAATTTCACTCACCGTGTATGTCATCCGAAATGCCGTCCTTCGCTGTTACTTCATAATTTGCGTTTCGCGGGTCTGCGGAACTCATTTTCCGTTGAACCCTGCAGTCCGCCGCGCTCTCAAAGCCCGAGTTTCGCCGCTTCCTCAAGGATCATCTGCCGGTCGTCCATCGGGTATTTGACGCCGCGGATCTCCTGGTAATCCTCATGCCCCTTGCCGGCGATGACGATGCAGTCGCCCTCCTCGGCATGCGCGAGCGCGTACGAGATCGCCTCGCGGCGGTCGGGCACCGTGACATAGGCGCCGTCGGCCTTCTTCACACCGACAAGGATATCCGCGATGATGTCCCCCGGCTCCTCAAATCTCGGGTTGTCCGAGGTCACGATCGTGAGATCCGCAAGCCTCGACGACCACTCACCCATATCGTAACGGCGGTCCTTCGCGCGGTTTCCGCCGCAGCCGAACATGCACACAAGCCGCTTCGGCTGATACTCGCGAAGCGTTGTGAGAAGGCTGCGAAGGGACATGCCGTTGTGCGCGTAATCCAAAAGCACGATAAACTTATCCGACACCGGTACGCTCTCCACGCGCCCGCGAACGCGGACCTCCTTGAGCGCCTTCAGCATTGCTTCTACAGGCAGTTTCATCTCGCAGCCGAGCGCGATCGCCGCCAGCGAGTTGAACATCGTAAACCGCCCCGGGATCTCCGTCTCCACCGCAAGCTCCGCGCGTCCCTCCACGCGGTACGCAACACCCTTGCGGCCGGGCTCGTTCAGAAGGCGCGTGTCCGCCATGCGGTAATCACACCCATCCGACGCGCCGAACGTCACAACCTCGCAGGTGCATCCGTCCTTCATCTCCGGAAAATGCTGATCGTCCGCGTTGAAGATGCCCTTCTTGCACATGGAAAATAACTTCTTCTTGCAGTCGCGGTAATCCTCGAACGTCGGATGCTCATCGCCTCCGATATGATCCGGCTCGAGGTTCGTGAACAGACCGAAATCATAGTCGATGCCGTAGACACGGTCCATCTTGAGGCCCTGTGAGGACACCTCCATCACAACCGCCTTCATCCCCGCCTCGACCATGTCCGCCATGTATTTCTGGATCAGAAGCGACTCGGGTGTCGAGTGGGTCGCGGAGATCCGTTCCTTGCCCGTGAGGATCTCGACCGTACCGATCAGACCGCACGGAATGCCCGCGTCGTTGAGCATGCTGTGGATCATGTATGACGTTGTTGTCTTGCCCTTGGTCCCGGTGATGCCGATGGTCGTGAGCGCCTTCGACGGATGTCCGTACCACGCCGCTCCGAGCAGCGCCAGCGCCTTGCGGTCGTCCTCCACCTTAACGACGGTAACGCCCTCCGGTGCGCTCGCTTCGCGCGTCACCAACACCGCGGCCGCGCCTTTCTCAGCCGCCTGAGGGATGAACGTGTGTCCGTCGACCTTGGTGCCCGCGATGCACACAAACACCTCGCCGCCGGTTATTTTCCGCGTGTCAAACGCGACTCCGCTCACCGCGATATCATCACTTCCCTGCAGGATCGTGTGCGGAATATCCGCAAGGAGATCCCTCAGATTTTTCGTCATGCCCATATCCGCCTCCGTCGTTCACGTTGTCTTATAATTGGCAAATCCCACAACACCCGGTGCTGTGGGATGCATTTTACTTCTGAATGCCCGAAACTCCCGCATTCGCAAAGAGTTCCGGGCATTAGCTCTGATTACATATATCTGTAAAGCTCTTCGTACTGCTTCGCGGAGTTCGTCCACGAAAAATCCTTCGCCATGCCGCGGTCGACGATCTTGTTCCACTCGCGGCGGTGATCGTAATAAACGCTCTTCGCGTACCGGATCGTACCGAGCATCTCGTGCGCGTTGTAATTGCAGAAGCCGAAGCCCGTACCGCTGTTCTCGTACTGGTTGTACGGCTCCACTGTGTCTCTGAGACCGCCGGTCTCACGGACGATCGGCACCGTGCCGTACCGAAGCGACATCAGCTGTGACAGACCGCAGGGCTCAAACAGCGAAGGCATCAGGAACGCATCACAAGCAGCGTAAATGCGGTGAGAGCGCTCGTTGTTATAGTAGATGCTCGCCGAAACCCGGTTCTTGTACTTCCACTCGTAGTGACGGAAGAGGTTTTCATACTTCGGATCACCCGTGCCGAGGACCACAAACTGAGTATCCTCCGCGCAGATCTCCTCAATGACATAATCGATCAGGTCAAAGCCCTTCTGATCGGTCAGACGCGACACGACACCGAGCATGAAGATCTTCTCATTGATATCGAGGCCGAGCTCCTGCTGCAGCCCTCGCTTGTTCTTGCTCTTCTCCTTGCGGAATGTAATGGCATCGTAGTTGTTGTAGATCATCTTGTCGGTTGCGGGATCGTACTCATTGTAATCGATACCGTTGACAATACCCGTGAGGACGTTGCTGCGCGCGTTGAGAAGGCCGTCCAGCCCCTCGCCGTAGAACTGCGTCTTGATCTCGTTTGCGTAGGAATTGCTCACCGTCGTGATGCGGTCGGCATACACGAGGCCGCCCTTTAAGTAGTTCGCATCACCGTATGCCTCAAGCTTATCCGGCGCAAAATAATACTCCGACAGACCCGTGATATCCATCACCGCCTTCTTGTCCCAGATGCCCTGGAACTTGAGGTTGTGGATCGTCATGACGGTCTTGATGCCGCGGTAGAACTCGTTGTCCTGGAACGCGTCATGGAGCATTACGGGGATCAGTCCGGTCTGCCAGTCATGGCAGTGGATGATGTCCGGCCGGAAATCAAGCGTAGGCAATACGGAAAGCACGGCCTTCGAGAAAAATGCAAACTTCTCGATATCCTCGTGAATGTATCCGTAAGGATGATTTCCCGAAAAATAAAACTCGTTGTCCACGAAGTAGAACGTGACGCCCTCGTAGACCAGCTGGAACAGGCCCACATACTGGCTGCGCCACGACAGATTCACGGTAAAGTTCGTGATGAACTGCATCTGATCCTTGTACTTCTGCTGGATGGCCATGTACTTCGGCAGAATGACGCGCACGTCAAACTCATCCTTGTTGATGTACTTCGGCAGCGAGCCGACGACATCCGCCAGACCACCCGTTTTGATAAAAGGAACACACTCTGAAGCCGCAAACAAAATCTTTTTCATGGTAACCTCGCTTTAAGCAAAATCTCTGAAAAATCCGGCGCCTCCGCCGTCTATGTAACGTTTTTCTTCTGCATTGCCAGCTCTCGCATTTCCCGCGCGTTGGCCATCACCGAGTCGGTGATCTCCGCGCCGCCGAGCATGCGTGCCAGTTCTCTCGGGACCTCATCCTCCGCAAGCTTGCGAAGCATCGTCCTCGTCTTTCCGCCTTCCGCGGATTTCGAAATCTCAAAATGGCAATCCGCCATCGCCGCGATCTGCGGCAGATGCGTGATGCAGATCACCTGCTTGGTCTGTGCGACGTCCGCCAGCTTCTCGGCCACCTTCTGCGCGGTACGACCGCTGATCCCGGCGTCGATCTCGTCGAAAAATAAGGTCTCGATCTCGTCCTTGCCGGCGCTCGCCGTCTTTAACGCGAGCATCACCCGGGACAGCTCGCCGCCGCTCGCGATCTTCGCAAGCGGACGAAGCGGTTCTCCGGGGTTGGCGGAGATCATGAACTCCGCGTCCTCGGCGCCGGTCTCGCCCGGCTCCTCCAGCTCGCGGAATTCGACCGTGAACTCGGAGCTTAGGAAATTGAGCTCCGAAAGGGAATCCCGTACCTTCGCGGACAGCTCGTCCGCGGCTTTTTTACGGAGCTTCGTAAGCTTCGCCGCCTCCGTGCGGAGCGCCTGCTCCGACCGCTTCACCTTCTCGGTGAGAGATGTGACATAGCCGTCGAAATCCGACAATTTTGCGATCGTCCGCTCCGCCTCCTCGGCATACGCGAGGATTGCATCAATGGTGCGTCCGTACTTGGACTTCAGGCGGTTGATGACATCGAGCCGCTCGCCGACCTCGGCAAGCTCCGCCTCCGTCCCGGTGATCTCCGAGAGGTAATCCGAAAGCCGTGCCGCGATGTCGCCCACCTGTTCCTCCGCAAGCCGCAGGTCCTCGTAGATCGCCTCGAGCTTCGGATCCAGGGAAGATGCCTTCGCAAGCTTCCGAAGAGCTCTCTCGATGCCCGTCGTGACCGACGCGCTGTCCGAGGAGAGCACCGAATCCGCTTCCGCGCACGCCTCCGTCAGCTTCTCCCGGTTCGAGAGAACACGGAACCGCTCCTCCAGCAGATCGTCCTCGCCCGCGACCAGTCTCGCCGCGATGATCTCGTCGTACTCGTACTGCGCCATCGAGAGCTCTCTCGCTCTCGCCGCGCCGCGCTCCTGCGCTTCCGCGAGTTCCCGTACCGCAGCCTTGTACTCTCTTGCGAGAGACCGTACCTCCGCTGCCGCAGCCAGTGCCTCGGCACCCGCGTAGCGGTCCAACAAAGCCAGCTGCTTCGCCGGATACAAGAGCGTCTGATGGTCGTGCTGACCGTGGACGTCGAAAAGCCGGGAAGCGATCTCCTTCACGATCGATGCATTGACCGTCTCGCCGTTTATGCGGCTCACGCTCCGCCCCGTGTCGGTGATGCGCCTGGAGATCACGAGCATGTCCGATTCGGGAAGCTCGTACTTCTCCAGAAGGTCGCGCACGCACTCGTCATTGTCGAACAGAAGCTCCGCGAGCGCGTAGTCCCCGTTGGACCCTAACAGGTCCTTCGAGACCTTGCCTCCGAGAGCGGCGTTGACCGACCCGAGCAGCAGCGATTTGCCGGCTCCGGTCTCGCCCGTAAGGACGTTCAGGCCCTTGCCGAACTCGACCGAAACCTCGTCGAGGATCGCAAAATTCTTAACATGTAGTTCAGACAGCATATAATCCTTTCCCTTTCTCCGGGGGATAAAGCATGCTAATCATATGATCGCAGAACGCTCGCGTTCTGCGACGCGGATCGCGCGCTTGCAAAGCAAGCAAATTACCGCTGCGCGAGCCTGCGATAATCGGATCAATAGCGAACATTTTGTTCGCTATTGATCAGACCAGTTGGTATATACTTCCTGCACGTCATCGTCCTCCTCGAGAAGGTCGATGATACGCGTGATCAGCTTGATATCGGTCTCATCCGTAAGGTCGACATACGTCTGAGGGATCTTCGTAACCTCCGCCTCAAGCATCGGCACGCCTGCCGCCTCAAGCGCTTCGCGAACCGCCGAGAAATCCTCCGGAGCGGTGATGACCTCGTACGAGTCCTCCTCGTCCGAAAAATCCTCCGCACCCGCGTCGAGCGCGAGCATCATCAGCTCGTCCGGATCCATGTCAAAATCTTCCTTGTCGATGATGATCTGACCCTTCTCATCGAACATGTACGACACGCAGCCCATCGGACCGACGCTGCCCTGTCCCTTTGTGAATGCCGCGCGCACGTTGGCTGCCGTACGGTTCTTGTTGTCCGTGAGGGCATCGACGATGATCGCCGTTCCCTTCGGGCCGTAACCCTCGTACGAAACGAACTCGTAGTTTACGGCGTTCGCGTCGCCCGCAGCCTTCTTGATGCTTCGCTCGATCGTATCGTTGGGCATGTTGTTGGCCTTCGCCTTCGCAACGATATCCTTGAGCTTCGAGTTGTTGTTCACATCCGGGCCGCCTTCCTTGACTGCGACCGCGATCTCACGGCCGAGGCGCGTGAAGATCTTGCCCTTCGCGGCATCGTTTTTCTCTTTCTTGTGCTTGATGTTGGCAAATTTGGAATGTCCTGACATAACTTGCTCCTGTCTTTTTTGATTTGTATTTCGGACATATATGTCCTAACGGCTTCGGAAAATGAATGCCACTTCCCTCCGCCGTATTTCACATGGTTAACTTATCTGCGGCTCTTGCGCGTGGATTTCTCCTCCGCCGCGGAGTTCATCTTTTCCTGCAGCTCCTCGAGCGCGAAGGTCGCGTCCTCCTCTTCCTTGAACGCGCAGAACACCGTGTCGTCACCGGCGAGGCAGCCGACAAGCGCCACCAGTCCGAGCGCGTCGATCGCTGCTCCGACAACCGAAGCCATACCGGGATTCGTGCGGATCACCAGAAGATTTTTCGCGGTATCGGCAGTGATCACGGCCTCCTTGAGCATGCGCGCGTAGCGCTGCGTTCTGCCGCCCTCCGAATCGCCTCTTCCGAGCACGATGTACTTCTGCCGTCCGTTCTCCGCCGTGATCTTGGTGAGATTCAGCTCACGGATATCACGGGAAATTGTTGCCTGTGTAACCTTAACTCCGTTCTCCTTCAGAAGCGTTGCCAGCTCCTCCTGCGTCTCGATGTCGTGCGTGGCAACCAGCTCCAAAATCTTGTCCTGACGATTGGATTTCATCAGATCCGTCCTTTCTGCGCCCGCGGCGCGTTACCGAACCACTCTTTGCTACACCATTTTCCTGCTTTTTGTAAACCTTTTATAACTTACTCTTAACCCGGTCCCAGAAGGTAACCTTTCCGACGCTGATGATCCGCGCCACGTCCTTTCCCTTGCGGATCGTGATCTCCTGCCCCACATCCAGAAGTCCGATCTCATCTCCGTCCGCGGACACGACGGCCTCGCCCGGGATCGAGCGGGATCCGCGAAGCACCCGCACCGTGATGATGTCGTTGTTCGACACGGCAAGCGGTCTCGCCTTCATCGTGTGCGGACAGATCGGCGTGATCAGAAGGATCTCCGCGTGCGGCTGCACGATCGGTCCCCCCGCGCTCAGGCTGTATCCGGTCGACCCGATCGGTGTGGAAATAATGACACCGTCGCTCTGGTAATCGGACACGATCTCCCCGTTGACAAGCACCTGCAGATGGATCAACCGGGAAAATCCGTTGCGCGACACGACGATCTCGTTCATTGCGACGGATTCGATACGCTTCCCATCCCAGTCGAGGTCCAGCGGGCTCGCGTACAGCTCCCGGAAGTCATCCCGAACGACTCTCTCCAGCGCCTCCTCCGCGTCGTGGTATTCCGCGGTCGTCAGAAAGCCGAGGTTTCCGAGATTGATCCCGAGAACGGCGGAATTCTTCGCCAGCAGTGCTTTCGACGCGTGAAGGAACGTGCCGTCGCCTCCGAGGACGACCGTGCACTCCACATCCTCCGGCATGTTCGCAAACCTTGACGCCGTCTCCTCCCCCGGGACCATAGGATCGCAATGCCATACGCTGCATCCCCGATCCGTGAGGAACTTTGTCAGTTCCGCGACGTACTTTCCGTCCGGATCCTTCTCTTTGTTAGCGATGATGCAAAAACGCTTCATGAACCGTCCTCTCCGCATCGACTGCCGTCACGTAACTCTTCCGCTGCTCCGGTACAACCGCCTGTGTCAGCGGATCCTCCGGCGTCTCCGCATTTGCCGCCGCATCCGCCCCGGAAGTCATCTCTTCCGGCTCATATACGGCGTACAAAAGGTACTCAATATTTCCGTTCTGTCCGCGGATCGGCGAATCGGTCAGCTGCAGCGCGCGCAATCCGACAACCTGCGCCGTCTCAAGCACTCTCTTAAGCACCTCCGCGTGAACCTTCGGGTCCTTCACCACACCGCGCTTGCCGACGTGGCTTCTTCCCGCCTCAAACTGCGGTTTGATCAGGCATCCGATCTCCGCGCCCGGCGTCAGCAGGTTCGCCACGCAGGGCAAAATCATCGTGAGGGAGATGAAGGATACATCGATCCCCGCAAAATCCACCGTGCCGCCGAGCTGTTCCGCCGTTACCGTGCGGATGTCCGTCTGCTCCATCACAACGACGCGCTCATCGGCCCTCAATGAGGCCGCCAGCTGGTCGGTTCCGACATCCACGGCGTACACCTTCGCCGCGCCCCGTCTGAGCATCGCCTCGGTAAATCCTCCGGTGGAGGCACCGACATCGATGCAGCGCAGCCCGTCCAGGGACGGCTTGTACAGAGCGAGCAGCTTCTCCAGCTTCCTGCCGCCGCGCCCGACGAAATCGCCGTCGTCGCCGGTCAGAACGATCTCCGCGTCCTCCGGGATCATCGTGCCCGGCTTGGTCACAACAGCGCCGTTCACCGACACGTTGCCGGAGATGATCTTCTCCCGCGCTTTCTCCCGGGAAGCCGTCATCCCGCGGTTCAACATACAAACGTCAAGTCTGATCTTCACAAAAGCCCCCGTATCCTGTCCGCGATCGTCTCCGCGTCAAGTCCGCATCTGCGGATCAATTCCTCGCGGGAGCCGTGTGCGAGAAAACCGTCCGGCGCCGAGATCACCGAAACCCGGAGAGGAAGTCCCTGTTCCTCTACCCAGGCGGCAACCGCCGTTCCGTAGCCTCCCGCGGCCACACCTTCCTCCACGGTCACAAGCACTTTATGCGTCCCTGCCAGACCGCGTATCCACTCTTTGTCAAACGGCGCGACGAATCTCGCGTCCGCGATCGTCGGGTGAATGTCATCCTTCGCGAGCAGCTCCGCTGCCACGTCGACGGTCGACCGCATCGGTCCGACAAAGCTTACGGCAACATCCTTCCCGCGCACGATCTCATGACAATGTCCGGTCTCCGGCGCCTCGTCATACGGCTCGAGGTCACTGTCCTGCGATCCCTTCGGATACCGGATCGCCACCGGACCGTCGATCGTCAGCGCGTAGCAGAGCATTTTCCGAAGCTCCGACGCGTTGGACGGCGCAAGCACCGTCATGCCGGGGATTGAGGTGAGAAAACTGATATCAAACAAACCCTGGTGCGTCTCGCCGTCGTGCGGCACGATGCCCGCCCGGTCAACCGCGAAGATGACCGGAAGCTTCGGCAGACACACGTCGTGCAGGATCTGATCATAGGCTCTCTGCAGAAACGTGGAGTAGATACACACGACGGGCCTTAGCCCGCTCGCGGCCATTCCCGCGGCAAATGTCACCGCGTGCTCCTCCGCGATCCCCACGTCGAAGCATCGTCCCGGATTATCCGACGCAAACTCGGACAGTCCCGTTCCGCTCGCCATCGCAGCCGTGATGCACACGATATCCGGGCGCTTCATCGCCAGGCGGGAGATCTCGCGTCCGAAGACCGATGTGTAGGACGGCGCCTCCGGTACCTCGCGCACCTTGCCGGTCGCAAGCCGGAACGGCTCGATCCCGTGGAACCTGCACGGTTCCGCCTCGGCGAAGGAGTAGCCCTTGCCCTTCTTGGTGATCACGTGGATCAGCACACCGCCGCGCACCTTGGCAGCCGCCTGCAGCGCCATTGTGATCTCCGCAACATTATGTCCGTCCACCGGTCCGAAATACGTGAGCCCCATCTCCTCGAAGAAATCGCCGGGGATCACGATCTGCCGGATGGAATCCTTGGTCTTCTTTATTCCCTTCGCAAGCGCGCCTCCGATGTTGGTGCGGTTCAGCTTGCGCTCCACGCTGTTTTTCAGGTTCAGGTAGCCCTGCGACATGCGCAGATGGCCGAGATAGTTCGCGATGCCTCCCACATTTTTCGAGATCGACATCTCATTGTCGTTGAGGACGACGATCACGTTCGTGCCGAACCGCCCGATGTTGTTGAGCGCCTCGTACGCCATGCCGCCCGAGAGCGATCCGTCGCCGATGACCGCGACAACGCGGTTCTTCTGGCCCTTCAGGTCGCGCGCCATTGCCATGCCGGCTGCCACCGAGAGCGAGGTGGAACTGTGCCCCGTGTCAAACGCGTCGCACTCACTCTCCTCCCGCTTCGGGAAACCGCTTAGCCCGCCTTCGCGCCGGAGTGTGGAAAATGCTTCCCTCCGACCCGTCAGGATCTTATGCGTGTAGCACTGGTGTCCCACGTCCCAGATCAGCTTGTCCTCGGGAAATGTGAGGAACCGATGCAGCGCGATCGTCAGCTCCACGGCGCCGAGATTGGACGCAAGATGCCCTCCGTTTTTGCTTACGGTGAGCAGGATCTCCTTGCGGATCTCCGCTGCCAGCCGCGGCAGCTTGTCCTCGGGGATTGCCTTGACATCATTCGGTTTTTTGATTGATGAAAGCAATTCGGTCATAATCCGTACTTCACTCCTACACTGTCCGTCCGACCAGAGACGCGATCAGCTCGGCGAGCGGCTTGCCCCGCATTCCGCCGGGATACTTCGCAAGCATGGTGAGCGCCTCGTCGGAAAGGTTCTCCACCGCTTCCTTCGACGCGCGCATACCGTACAGCGTAACATAGGTCGTCTTGTTGTTTTTCTCATCGCTGCCCACGGACTTGCCGAGGGATTCGGTCGTGCCTGCGATGTCCAAAATATCGTCCTGGATCTGGAATGCCAAGCCTACGCGCATGGCAATCTCACCCATCTCTTTCACGGCTTCCGGAGCCGCTCCTGCAAGAACCGCACCGACCTGCATCGACGCCTCCAGAAGGGCACCTGTCTTCAGGCGGTACACGAAATCAAGCTCGTCCGCGCTCATGGGCTCCCCGGTCTTCTCCACGTCGACGGACTGGCCGCCGACCATACCGTACACACCTGCCTTCTCCGCCAGAATGCGGAGTGCGGGGATCACGCGTCCCCTCGTGTGCTCGGTCTCCTCCGCGCACAGCGCGGTCTCAAATGCCTTGTTCAACAGGCCGTCGCCGGCAAGAATGCCCATGGCGTGGCCGTATTTGGCGTGTGTTGTCAGCTTTCCTCTGCGGAACCTGTCATTGTCCATGGCCGGAAGATCATCATGGACGAGCGAGTAGCTGTGGATCATCTCGATCGCAGCAAGGAACGGATCCAGCAGGCTCGTCTCCTCCGCCGCGGGACCGCCGAACGCGCGGTATGTCAGAAGCATAAGAATAGGGCGCACTCTCTTTCCGCCGTTCAAAACACTGTATGTCATTGCCTCAGCTACGGTCTTCTGATAGCCCTTCTGCGACGGCAGGAAGCGACGGATCCTCTCCGTGATCTCCTCCGCCATACGTCCCATTTCATCATTCACCGTCTTCATCGTCTTCTCCGCTGTCCTCCAGGATCTCCAGTTCCTTCTCCACTCGGTCGATCGCGCTTCTGCACTGTTTCAGAAGGTCCATGCCCTCCTTGTACAGTCCGAAGGTCTCCTCCAGCGGCATTCCGCCCTTCTCCATCCGGGCGACAATGTCGGCAAGCTCCTGCATCGACTGCTCGAGCGATTTTTCGGGAACCGCATCCTTCCCGGTCTTCTTTTTGTTCGTATCTGCCATATATTTCCCCAAACGTTGTCTGTCTTATCCGTAATTGTCTTGGTTATTGTCTTTCTTCTTTACAGCCTGCGTGATCCTGCCTTCGTCCCACGCAACCCGCGCGCCGGCGCTTCCCGTCAGGTATCCCCGGGTTTCTCCTGCGACGACACGACCTGTGCCTCGAACTGACCGTCCGCAAGGTAACCCTTCATGAGCGTGCCTGCCGGCAGATCCGCGATCCCCTTCACGGGCCGTCCGTCCACCGTCACGAACGCGTAGCCCTGCTCCAACAGCCGGTACGGCGACATTGCCGTCAGGCCTGCCTCAAGCATTCCGAGCCTGCTCCTGCAGGAAGTGAGGCTCTCCCGCATGCGATGGCGCAGATTTCGCTCCGCGTCCATGGCCGCTCGCCTCTCATCGGCGATCCCCGCCGAAACAATGACCGACATGCGCTCCCGGCTCAGGGAAAGCAGTTCTCTCCGTCTCTCCAGCTGCGCCTTCGGGCTTAGGTGACGCATCCCCTGCTGCAGACGCACAACTCTCTCCCGCGCTCCGTCGACGGAGCGGCACACGCCCTTCACAAGCGCATAGTGCATGTCCGCGATCGAACGCAGAAAATCATCGACGGGAAATGCCACTCTCTCCGCTGCCGCCGTCGGCGTCTGTACCTGAACATCCGCCACATAGTCGATCAGCATGTAATCAATCTCGTGTCCGACCGCCGATACGATCGGCACCTCGCACGCGTACACGGTGCGGACAAGCTGTTCATCGCTGAACTCAAGAAGATCGTCCCGGCTTCCGCCGCCGCGTCCGACGATGATCACATCGACGCCGGCCCGCTCCGCTCGGCGGATCGCGCGGCAGATCTCCTTCGCCGCTCCGTTTCCCTGCACTCTGCAGGGAGAAAGCACGAGTTGAATGTAAGGGTTTCTCTCGCGAAACACCCTTCGCATATCCTCCAAAACCGCGGAGTTGTTCGCGGTTACCAGTCCGACCCTCTTCGGGTACGGAGGCAACGGCTTCTTGTGCTCCGGGTCAAACAATCCCTCTTCCTTCAGCGCCCTCGCAAGCTGCTGCAACTGCTCGTTCAGCGGTCCCCTGCCGACCTCCTCGACGCGGGACGCGTACAGCTGGTACCGGCCGGCATTCGGGTATACCGTGATCCTGCCGCTCACCTTCACGCGCTTGCCGATCTCGAGCTTGCACAACAGTCCTCTCCGCGCGCTGTCCAAAAACATGACGCACGGAAGCTTGGCGTTTCCGTCCGTGATCGTAAAATACAGCTGGCTCGACCGCCGGTATTCCGAAATCTCCCCCTCAACCTCGAGGCTGCGCAAAATGGCCTGCCCCTCGAACAGGTTCTTCAGATATGCCGTGATCTGACTGACTGTATACGTCATACTGTTGCCTCTTCAACCGGATTGTTCTTCAACACAGCCGAGAGGATACCGTTGACAAACGCGGGGGCCTGATCGCCGCCGTACGTCTTCGCCAGTTCCACGGCCTCGTTGATGGCCACGCTCACGGGGATCGTCTCGTCAAAATACATCTCGTATACCGCGATGCGCAGTATGTTGAGCTCCGTCTTGCCGATACGGCGAAGGTTCCATCCCTGGGATGCCTTGGAGATCATCGGATCGATCTTTCCGATCGTCGTCGCCACCTCACGGTACCGCGCGAAAATGCTCTCGCGCGTCTCCTCCGGAAGCTCGACATCCTCGAGATACAACCGAGCCACTTCCTCGCGCTCGGCCTTCTCATGGAAGCCCGTGAGGAACATCAGGATAAATACCTGCTTTCGGAACTCACGGAGTTCCTGCTTCTTTTCGCCCTGCATCTCAAATCCTCCGCACGATTACTTACGGTCCAGATCAACGCCCACCACATGCAGCGTCACGCGATCCGACGCGAAACCGAGCATGCTCTCGATCGCGGAGCGAACCTTCTCCTGCACGTTCTTGGCAACGCGGGGTACGCTGTAGCCGTACTGTACGCAAACCGAGAGTTCGGTCGCCACGCGTCCGTCGATCAGGCTGATCTTGACGCCCTTGCTGTTATTCTTAATGCCGTTGCGTCCGATGACTTCCTTCGTCAGATTACCGGAAAGATGTGCCACACCCTCCACCTCGGCTGCCGCAAGTCCGACCACAGTCGCAATTACATCATCCGAGACGACGGCCTGTCCTTCCGTGCCCTCGATCTCAATCTCCGCCTCGTACACCGGCTCTCTCGTATCTTTGCTGCTCATGTTAACCTCCGAATCTCAGGGAAACACCGATTCCGCAAGGGTTCCCCGGGGTATCGCCCTCCCGTAATCTGAGGGCATAGTTATAATCGATAGCATTATATCAAAAAACTCGCAAAATGCAAAGCACAATTTCCCGGTATGCAGTCGTATAATGCATAATTTACTGGTTTTGTGACAGACGCACTAAAAAGCACGGGCCGAAACCGACCCGTGCCTGAAATACTTATGCAACTGTGCTTCCCGCCGCTCATTTTCCGACGAATGACCTTCCTCTTACTGCAGCGAGAAAATGATCTGGAACGCGGTGAATGCCACGTACGTCGCAAGGAGCAGATAACCCTGTACGCGCGACAGCTTTTCGCGCACGATCGCGGGTATGGTGAGAAGCGCCATGACGAACAGCATGACCGGGATATCCACCACCAGCGAGGAATTGATGCCGGCGATCGTCTTCCCCGCGGGAAGTCCGAACGGGCATATGGTCACTGCCATACCGCTCACGAGAACAAGGTTGAACAGGTTCGCTCCGATCACGTTGCCGAGAGACAGAGAACCGTGGCCCTTGATCAGCGAAGTAATTGCCGTCACAAGCTCCGGAAGCGAAGTTCCGAGCGCGATCACGGTGAGCGCGATCATGGCATCGGAGACACCGAAGTTCTTCGCGATGATCGTCGCGTTATCAACGAGCAGATCCGCTCCGACAGCGATCAGCGCGGCGCCTGCCACGATCATCACCAGCAGAAGCCAAAGCGCACGCTTCTTCTCCTCCGCCTTGTCTGCCTCTCCGCTCTCCTGCGGCTTTTCCTCTGCCTTCGCGGAGGCTTCGCCGTCAGCAGCCTTATTGTCCGCCTGCGCGCTGTCCTTGCGTCCGCTGCGCATTTCAACCACAGCCTGACGGATCGTGACGATCATGTAGATGACGAACATCGACAGAAGAACGATACCGATCGGTCTGGAGAATTTGCCGGTTCCGTATGCCGCGACGCAGTATACGGCAGCCGCCGCGAAAAATGCGACAACCGGGAGGATCAGCGTCTTGCGCTCCGTCTTCGAGGGCTTCACGGCAACCGTGATCGCGGCGATCAGCGCCGTGTTGCAGATAACCGAACCGAGAGCGTTGCCGTACGCGATATCGCCGACACCCTTGAACGCGGCACCCGAGGAAACCATAACCTCGGGAAGCGTGGTGCCTACGGAAACAACCGTTGCTCCGATCAGAAGCTCCGGCACATGGTAGCGCTTGGCGATGCCCGAAGCGCCGTCGACGAACCAGTCACCGCCCTTGATCAGCAGCACCAGTCCGATGGCAAAAAGAAGATAGGGATTGGTCACAATCCGAAGCAGTGTCGGATTGGTAATATAGTTCTCCCAGAATGACAATACTGAAATCATGATTCCTCCGTCCCCGATGTGACCTTACAAAGGCGAACCTGCCGTTTCCGCGGCATTACAGCCTCCGTGCAATCCCGGTCACACGGATAAAATCCAAGGAACCGCCGTACGCGACGATTCCTCGGATTATTGTATCACATCGTCGGAAAATGTAAAGGCTAATCTTCACTCTCCCCCGCCCCGACACACAAAAAACCGGGCCGGCAAAGTACCGGCCCGGTCATACTCATGATCAGAACCAGCGGCTGAAGAAACCGCCCTCCTTCTTCTCGGGAGCCTTCTCCGGCTCAGCCGGCTTCTCGGGCTCTACGGGCGCTGCAGCTTCCGCAACGTCCTCTGCAACCTCTGCAATATCTTCTGCAACCGCCTCGACAATCTCATCTCCGTCAACCGGGATCTCGACGACCGGCTCCTCGACCTCCTCCGCATCCGAAGGCACCTCGATCTCCGGCTCTGCGGTTTCCTCGTCGTCAACCGGCGGTACCGGGGTATCAGAATCCTCCTCCGCCTTGTCCTTGTCAAACAGAAAGCTCAATTCCGGTTCGTTGCTCTCCTCTACGCTCACGGAAATCTTGATCTCGGACTCGTCGGGCTCCTCAGCATCAACCGTTACATCGATCGCAGGCTCCGCATCCTCGGGCTCATCGCTCTCAACCGGAACTTCGATCGCGGGCTCTGCGTCCTCAGGCTCGTCACTGTCAACCGGCGCCTCGATCGCGGGCTCCGCATCCTCGGGCTCGTCGTTCTCAACAGGCATCTCGATCACGGGCTCCGCGTCCTCGGGCTCATCATTTTCCACGGTGATCGCAATGGCGGGCTCCGCATCCTCAGGCTCATCGTTCTCTACGGTGATCGCAATGGCAGGCTCGGCATCCTCGGGCTCATCCTCAACCGTGATCCCGATCTCGGGCTCTGCGGGCTCCTCGGGCTCCTCAGGCTCCTCAGGTGCTTCCGGCTCTTCCGGCTCCTCGGGAGTTTCGGGTTCCTCGGGCTCTTCCGGCTCTTCGGGTGCTTCCGGCTCTTCGGGTGCTTCGGGCTCCTCAGGCTCCGCGTCAACCGTAACCTCGATCACGGCTTCCGCCTCCTGCTCGCCGTCACCGACGGGGATCTCAATCTCCGGCTCCGCTTCCGCGTCCAAGCTTCGCTCGGGCTCCGCGCACCGGATCTGCTTATCTAAAAGCGCCGCAACCAGATCGTCGGCAAAGCAGTCTCTCAGCTTCGGAATGTAATCGAGCACATCCACCATGCGTTTCTCGCCGTACGCCTTCATAAACAGAGCATAGGGCTTCAGGCTCGCGAGGGTGTCATCATTTTTCGCAAGCGTCATCGAATCCGATTCCCCGATGATCCCGCTCAGTGTCTCCTGCGCTTCCGTGAGGGCCGTGACCGCGGTCTCATCCTCGCAGGAAAGCGACATGAACCGCAGCGCCGAATCAACCTCCTCGCTGTTGGTGAGCACAACATCCATGCGATCCAGGCTCGCCTCCAGATCATCCAACTTGTCAAAGCCGAACGGATCGCCGCTCAGCTCCTCATACTGATCCCGGCAGAACGCGCTCGCTTTCTCAATCTTGTCAAGGTTTTCCATAACGCTTCCGGTCGATTCCGAGGAAAGGAACTTCTTCGCGTCGATGCAGTCGGAAATCTCATAGAGATGTTCCTCAACCTTGCTCATTCCATCGCGGATCTCGGCAACCCGATCCCGCATGCTGCTCAACAACTCCCGTTTGTTCACGATACCAGCCCTCCTGTTTTGTAATGTAACCCCTATGCGCGTTCCTTCGGAAAATTCCCCCGCGCTCATGTTCTCATCCATAGCCGTCACAGTCGCAGCGGAATACTCTCCGCTCCCGACACGGCCGTTGCCTTCCGCGGTCAAACCCCCGCAGCCGTCTTCATCGCCTGCAAGATATCCGGGTAAAGCGCCTTCGCGTCAGTCCTGGATATGATCGCGTATTTCTTGCCGTCATCCCAGTAAAAGCACGGAATTCCGCGCGCTCGTGCAAGTCCCAGGAAGAAGGAAACGTATTTGGCGCGTTCCTTCGTGTTTGCCCGCTCCATTGCTCCGAACTCACCGATCAGAATGGGAATGTCTCTGTTCGCGAACGCTCGGTCGATGGTCTCAAACTGACGCTCCACCTCTTCCTCGCACAGGAAATCAAACACATCCGTCTGCCGCGCCCAGGTCGCCGCACGGGAGGTAAATCCGATCGGCGCGTAGGAATGGAACCCCGCGATCAGATGCCCTTCCGCCGTATCCTTTGGGATCGCAAACCCCTCCAGGACGTACTCCCCTGACCCTCCGGCATAGGTATTGACGATCAGGTTGCGCGTCGCGTTGGCTCCGCCGGTGGCGCGGACCGTGTCCACAAACAGCTGATTCCACTCGTTGACTACTTCGATCTCCTCCGCGGACGGCATGTCCCACTCGCTGTCATCGTTCAGGATATCCCCGAAGCCCTCAAAGAGCAGCTTGTCGGACTCCTCCGCAAAATACTCTGCGATCTGCTCCCACATATAGGCCACGCGGTCACGGTTGGCCATGTAATTGTTGCGTTCCGCGCGGATCCAGCCGCCTCCGTAGCTTCGCATGTCCCCTGCGTCATGATGGACGTCAATGATACAGTACATGCCCTCCGCTATGGACATCCTCACGACTCGCCGGATGCGTTTCATCCAGTCCGGGTCGATCAGTCCGCTCTCATCCATATGCGGATACCAGGTCACGGGAATGCGTATCGCGCCGAAACCGCTGCCCGCCAGCATCTTGATCAGCTCCCGCGACGTGATGGGATTGCCCCATGCCGTCTCCATGCGAATCTGTTCAAACCAGCTTCCGTGACAGTCGAACGTATTTCCGAGATTCCAGCCGAGCTTCATCTTCGCGACTGCGTCACGCGCAGGCTCCGCGATCCTGCTGTTCTCCTGATTCTCCATAGGTCACCTCTCGCCCTCCGGCGATACTGTTTTCGTCCTGCTCTTCGTATTCCTATCCTCTCACGAGATTCACAATGTCGCCCAGGGAATCCACTCTTGCGTAAAGCATCGGCAGCAACTCCTCATCAGGCTCCGTCTGGTCCGGAACCATCACGACACGGCATCCCGCCGCATACGCGCTTCTCACGCCGTTCGGCGCGTCCTCAACCGCGATGCACTCCTGCGGCGACAGCCCGAGCTGCTCGCAGGCATACAGGTATATGTCGGGCGCCGGCTTTCCGTGCGGCACCATCGTCGCGCTGATGATGGTTCGGAAAATGCCCTGAAGCCCCGCCAGCGCGAGATATCTCTCCGTCCTCTCCGGGTCGGTCGCCGTCGCGATGGCCACCGTGATCCCCATTTCACCAAGCCGGTCCGTAAGTTCCCGGACACCCGGTTTCGCGTCTACACCGTGCTCGGCAATGTGCGCCTCGATCAGCTCCTTGCGATACGCGCGCACCTTCGGATAATCAAAGTCCTCACCGAACCACTCCTTAAACTGCTCCGGCGCGAACGGCCGTCCGAGAGAACGCAGCATCAGCGCCCTCTCATCCGACAGATCATAACCGAAATGCGCAAGCGCTTTCGGCCAGTACATTCGGTACAGCCTCTCGGTATCGATCAGCGTACCGTCCAGATCAAAAATCACAGCCTTGATATTCAAACAAAAAACCTCAGATCATTGTTTCTTGCGGTCTCTCACCGCCGTCGTCCTTTTGGTCGCGCGGTCTCACTCCGCCGTCGCCTGATCAAGCTCAACCTGCAGCGCGGCGAGGTTCTCACGGATGGACAGATGCTGCGGGCACGCCGCCTCGCAGGCGCCGCACTCGACGCAGTTCTTCGCCTTCGCGTCGTCCGGGATACGATTCCAGTCCCAGCGTGTGCTGCCGACGTTGGCATACATTCCGAACTTGTTCCAGACAGAGAAGTTTCTCGGGATATCCACGCCGTTCGGGCACGGCATGCAGTACCGGCAGCCCGTGCAGCCGTTGCGCACGCGAGCACGGATCCTCGCGGTCACCTCATCGACCGCCGCCAGCTCCTCCTCCGTCATGGGCTCGTAATTGGTAAAGGTATTCAGGTTGTCCGCCACCTGCTCCTCCGCGGACATTCCGCTTAAGATCACCTTGATGATCGGACGGCTTGCCACAAACCGAAGCGCCCAGGAAGCCGCGGAAGCATCCGGACGGATCGCACGGAACGGCTTCATGACCTCGTCCGGCAAAACCGCCAGCGTACCGCCCTTGATGGGCTCCATGATCACAAGCGGGATCCCCTTCTCGGTCGCGAGCGCAACACCCTTGTCACCGGCCTGGTCTTCACGGTCCATGTAGTTGTACTGGATCTGGCAGAAATCCCAGTCGCGGTAGTTGATGATCTCCACGAACGATTCGTACTTGTCGTGGAAGGAAAATCCGAGATTACGGATCTTGCCCTGCTCCTTCAGCTCCGCCAGATACTCCGGCACACCGTACGACACCATCTCGCGGAAACGGTTGATGTCCAGGGCATGCAACAGATAGTAATCCACGTAGTCCACCTGAAGGCGCTCCAGCTGGTACGCGAACAGTCTCTTCGCGTCGTCGAGGCTGTGCACCTCCCAGCACGGAAGCTTCGTTGCCAGATGGAACGTGCTTCTGTCATACTTCTTCAAAATCTTGCCGAGGACAGGCTCAGCCTCGCCCCCGTGGTACGGATACGCGACGTCATAGTACGTCACACCGGCGTTGTACGCCATGTCGATCATCTTCGCCGAACGCTCATAGTCGATCTTTCCGTCCTTCGTCGGAAAACGCATGCACCCGAATCCAAGCAATGAGTTCTCGGCCCCGGTCGTCGGCATCACTCTTTTTTCCATCATCGTTTGTTACCTCCCGATCACTGCGATCACTGTCCGATCGGTTCAAAATCCGCCGCTCCGTGCTTGCACAGCGGGCATACAATGTCGTCCGGCAGCTCGTCGCCCTCGTAGACATATCCGCACACCTTGCAGACCCAGCCCTTCTTGCCTTCCGTCTGCGGCTTCGGCTTCACATAGTTCTGATAATACGTGTACGTCATCGTCTCGCGGTCGGACAGCACGCGCGCCTCGGTGACGCTGCAGATGAACATGCCGTGCGTATCGAGGTCAAGGTACTGCTCCACCTTGAGGGACATGAACGCGTTCACATAGCGTGGAAGGACGATGAGACCATTTTCCGAGCGAAGGGTCTCCATGCCTTCAAACTTGTCGACGGTGCGTCCGCTCCGGAATCCGAAGTCCTCGAACACCGAGAACGGCGCGTCCACCGAGAGGCAGTTGACATTCATCATGCCCGTCTGCTTGATGATGTGATGCGAATAATTCTGCTTGTTGATGCACACCGCGACGCGGTTCGGCGTGTTCGTCACCTGCGTGACCGTGTTGACGATCAGGCCGTTGTCCTTCGCGCCGTCGTGCGACGTGACCACGTAGAGACCGTAGCCTATGCGGAACAGCGCCGAGAAATCGTTCTTGGTCACGCTGTCGCCCTGCATCGCGATGTACTCCGCGCACAGCTCCTTCGCAAGGTCGTCCACCTGCTGCTTTGACTCGTCGTTCAGAGCCGACATGATCTTCACGGTCGTGTCGCAGAAGGTGATGTTCTTGCTGTTCTCAAACATCGAGCGGATCGTCTTCGCCGCCTGCGGCGCCCAGGAACCGTTCTCGATGATACCGATCGTGCGGTTGCGGTATCCGCGTTCCGTGAGGTGGTTGATAAACTCCTTCATGAACGGGAAAATATCCGCGTTGTACGTTGTCGTCGCGAGCACGAGCTTGCTGTAGCGGAATGCGTCCTCCACCGCCTCTGCCATGTCGCAGCGGGCGAGATCGTTGACCGCCACCTTCGGCGCGCCGTACGCCTTCAGCTTGTCAGCCAGAAGCAGAGCTGCCTGCTTCGTGTTGCCGTAGACGGAGGTGTAGCACACGACGATGCCGTCCGTCTCCGCGGTGTACGACGACCACGTGTTGTACAGTCCGAGATAATACCCGAGGTTCTCCGACAGGACCGGTCCGTGCAGCGGGCAGATGATCGCGATGTCAAGGCCGGCGGCCTTCTTTAAGACGTTCTGCACCTGTACGCCGTATTTGCCGACGATACCGAAGTAGTACCGTCTCGCCTCGCAGGCCCAGTCCTCCTCCACGTCAAGCGCTCCGAATTTGCCGAAGCCGTCCGCGGAAAATAACACCTTGTCACAGCTGTCGTAGGTCATCACGACCTCCGGCCAGTGCACCATCGGCGCGGCGACAAAGGTAAGTGTGTGGCGGCCAAGCGCAAGTGTATCGCCGTCGCCGATCACGACACGGCGGTCCTCAAACTCGGTGCCGAAGAAATTCTTCATCATCGTAAAGGCCTTCTGGGACGACACGATCGTCGCCTCCGGATAGGTCTTCATGAAATTCACGATGTTGGCGGAGTGGTCCGGCTCCATGTGCTGCACAACAAGATAATCCGGCTTTCTCCCGCCGAGAGCGCTCGCGACATTGTCCAGCCACTCATGCGTAAAATTCCGGTCCACGGTGTCCATGATCGCGATCTTCTCGTCCATGATGCAGTACGAATTGTACGCCATGCCGTTCGGCACGTCGTACTGCCCCTCGAACAGATCGACCTGATGATCATTCACACCTACATAAATAATGTCTTTCGTAATGGTAGCCAAGATAAACTCCTCCGTATTTCATAGCCATAGTTTACCTGTCCCGGGGCACGCTGCCTCCGAAACACGGGCAGCCGCAGGTACACGGCATTACAGATCCTTGAACATCTCCTCAAGACGGCTCTTGCTCACCGCCCCGATCTGTCTCTTGATGATGTCCCCGCCGCGGAACAACAGAAGCGTCGGGATATTCATCACCTTATATTTCTGCGCGAGCTCGGGCTCATCATCCACATTGACCTTGGCGACCGCGATCTCCGCATGCTCCTTCGCGATCTCCTCAACGATCGGCGCCATCATCCGGCACGGTCCGCACCACGATGCCCAGAAATCCACAAGCACCGGCAGATCGCCCGCGATCAGCTCCTCAAACTTCGCTCTGCTCACATTCAGATCACTCATTTCGTAAACTCCTTCCTTCGCCGTAAAAGCGGCGTCTCTCCTCTCACTTCCCAAGCCCCGGAGGGCTTCCTCCGACGCTCTGCGCCGCCGCTTCCGAAGAGGTTTCGGAGCGTACAGAACGCCTATCTTGATAATACCATGCTGAAGCGTGAAAGTAAACATTTTATTTGCCGTTATACAATGTCTTTTTGTGCATTTTTACGAAAAATTGACGAGTTAGATTGCCCTCTCCCTCAAACCGCCGAATCACCATTTAAATGCTGACAAAAGCCATTTCAAAACATGATGCGACATGATAAAATGTCGGATAAATCCAACGATTACGGAGGTTTACCATGATTTATTATGTTGATGCGGCAGCCGGCAGAGAAGGTAACGGCAGCCGTCAGATGCCTTTTACGAGGATCAACGAGGCGGCGAAGGTCGCCCGTCCGGGTGACGAGGTCATCGTCGCGCCCGGCATTTACCGCGAATATGTCAATCCGAGATACGCCGGAACCGAGGACGCCCGCATCGTCTACCGGAGCGAGACGCCCCTGGGCGCGCACATCACCGGCGCCGAGGTTCTGACCGGCTGGAAGCCGTATCAGGGCACGGTCTGGGTTACCCGTGTGAACAACGGTGTCTTCGGAAGCTACAACCCCTACACGACTCGCGTGTACGGTGACTGGTACTTCGGTTCCGCGATCCGCCACACCGGCTGCGTGTACGTGAACGACCGCGCTCTCTACGAGGCTGAGTCGCTTGAAGACTGCATTAAGGCCGAGGTGTACAAGCCCTCCTGGAAGCCCGAGGAGTCGGTGTACCAGTGGTACGCTGAGCAGGACGGCGACGAGACCGTGATCTACGCGAATTTCCGGGAGCTCAACCCCAACAAGGAGACCGTCGAGATCAACGTCCGCCGCAACTGCTTCTTCCCTTCCGAGACCGGCATCGGCTACATCACATTTTCCGGCTTCAAAGTATCCAAGGCCGCGACGACGTGGGCTCCGCCCGCCGCGTTCCAGGACGGCATGATCGGTCCGCACTGGTCGAAGGGCTGGATCATCGAGGACTGCGAGGTGTACAACAGCAAGTGCTGCGGTATCTCCCTCGGCAAGTATTATGATGAGGAAAATGATCACTATTTCACGTACAAGCGTGTCAAGAGCCCCACGCAGATGGAGCGCGACGCCGTGTGCCGCGGTCAGTACCACGGCTGGCTCAAGGAGAAGGTCGGCAGCCACATCGTGCGCCGCTGCCACATCCACCACTGCGAGCAGGCCGGCATCGTCGGCCGCATGGGCTGCGTGTTCAGTCTGATCGAGGACAACCACATCCACAATATCAACAACATGCAGGAGCTCGGCGGCGCCGAGATCTCCTGCATCAAGTTCCACGCTGCGATCGACGTCGTCTTCCGCCGCAACCACATCCATCACTCGACGATGGGCATCTGGTGCGACTGGCAGGCACAGGGTACGCGCATCACGCAGAACTTCCTGCATGACAACCACGCGCCCGAGGGTACGCCGCGCGCCGCAGGCTCGATGATGGCACAGGATATCTTCGTCGAGGTCGGCCACGGCCCGACGCTCATCGATAACAACATCATGCTCTCCCGCGCGGGCATCCGCATCGCGACCGAGGGCATCGCCTGTGTGCACAACCTCATCGCCGGCTCGTTCACTTCCGTCGGCGGCGGCACGGACAACATCGTAAACGGCAAGAACCAGCCGCGCTACACGCCGTACCACATCCGCCACCGCACCGAGGTCGCTGGCTTCATGAGCATCCTGCACGGCGACAACCGCTTCTACAACAACATTTTCCTGCAGATGTACCACGCGGATGACGATGACACGAAGGTAAAGCTGGGATACGAGCGCGGCGACAACACGACCGTGGGAACCGCGATCTTCAACGGCTACCCGACATACGACGAGTGGATCAACTGGTTCGAGCTTGACCAGCCTGCGAATATGGGCAAGATGGCGCAGTATCATTTTGCGCACCTGCCCGTGTGGAGCCGCGGCAACGCCTACTTCGGCGGCGCGAAGGCCTGGGAGCACGAGACGGACTTCTTCACGGATGACGCGGCAGGCAAGGCGCCGTACGTCCGCCTCACCGAGAAGGACGGCGAGTACATGCTTGAGACGAACGTCTACGAAATCCTTGGTGAGTTCCGCGACGCGATCGTGGACAGTGACACCTTAGGCTGCGCGTTTGAGCCCGAGCAGCGTTTCGAGGATCCCGACGGAACCGCGATCACCTTCGACACCGACTTCTTCGGCGCACACCGCGGCGTGTCCGCTCTTCCGGGACCGTTCGCGGCCGGCGAGGCATTCATCCGGATGCCGAAGGATATCGACTGAGCAACGATACCGTAACCAAAACAAGCGCCCTGACAGCGTTCGCTGCCGGGGCGCTTTTGCGTATTTCATGTTTTATTGTACTGATCTGCATTCGCTGTGTCCGGATCACGGTTCAAAATCCACCGGGCAATAGAATTCCTTTCCGTACTCCGCTTTCTCCCGCTCGATCACAACGGGGCTCATCACAAACTCCTGGACCTGATGGATTGGAAACGCCGCATCCTCGAGATCAAAGATCATCCTTACGTAATTGCCGTATTCATCGTACTCGTACTTCGCGATCTGGTACGGACGCTCCCAGAGGATCTTGTGTCCCTGTTCATCGTACACAACCCGTGAAATCACAGTATCCTCTCCGTCGACCAGAGCCGTTCTCAGAACAAGTTGATCGCTGCTGTTGTACTCATCCGTGTAACGCCCCATAAGGTTTCCTTCACCGTCGAAGCTCTCCATCGTCTCCTTCCATCCACCCGAAGGAAGTTTCTCGTACACGGATTCCGTCTCTCTGTCGATCTTGCCGTCGGAATCGTAAAACGTCTTTTTGAGCATCTTATCGTCTCCCACCGTGACGGTTTTTCCGTAACTGCCATACGAAGTCTCCGTTCTTGTCCCGTCGGGAGCATACGTCACCTCCCTCAGGATAGTACGCTCCTCGGGTTCGCCCTCGTTCTGTTTCACAGCATACTCCGCGATCACTCTTCCCTGCGTGTCATACTCTGTCACCGTCTTCCTCAGCTCATCGGGCTTGATGTTCTCAACGATACTCCTCCAGTCTTCCTTGTCCTGGCGCTCCTCCTTAGGATCAAACGAGCATCCTCTCCAGTACTCCGTCCGGGTTTCCTCGTCATAGTAACTCCAGTTGATGGTGCTGATGCTTCCGCTGGGATAATACTTGATTGACGCTGCATAGACCTTCTCCCCGAACGCATTCGGTTCCCAGATGTCCTCTGTCGTCTTGACATAATCATCGTACTCACCCTGATACGACCACACGATCCACCCGATTTTGGCACCCGTCTGATCATACACCGTGACATACTTGTCCGGATGCGACTCTTCCACATCACGGATCTCAATTTCCGTCGTATGATGGTTCGTTTCATCATACTGATATTTTGTGTACGCGGTCATTTTACGAGGTTCTTCCTCATCGTCATACCGCTCCAGTTTCACGCAGCGCCCATATTCGTCGTACTCATACTTCTCCGCCATCCGTTTCTTCTCGTCATTGATCGTAAAATACTCCTCGCTCCGCAGCCACACAAGCACACTTCCCTCAGGGACATCCACGGGGATCGTCGGCGTGGGTTTCTGCCCGGTATCGCCGTCCTTCCCGTGAAAAACCGTGATGATGAGCACCGCTGCTGACGCGATCGCAACAACGATCAGTCCCATAACGATCCATGTTATCTTCTTCCGATCCATACATCCCCCATCAGTAAAACGTTATATTGTCCGGCCACAAACTACCCGGAACTGTCCACACGGCCGGCTGACAATACTCCTCCGCCAGACGCAACTCCTCCTCGGTGATCACGATCGGCACGTATGTGTAGGAATCTATACTCTTTCTTCCCTCGGAAAGAGCTGTATAAATACGCTCCTTATAATTCCCGTTTTCATCAAAGAGAAACTCGCACGTATACAAATTCCTTTCTATCCGTACGATCTGCCCGGCATCATTATACTCTTCACGGGCTATCGTTTGCCATTCACCATCCAGCAGAGCCTCAATGCGGATCCTGTTGCCGGCATCGTCGTACTCATAGCGGTAACTGAACTCTTCGTTTTTCGTATCCCCGTATCCGGAGTACTTCAACATGTAACCTCCCCTGCGGGGTTCGTACTCCCACGTCTTGCCACGGGTAAGCTTGCCGTTAAAATAGCTTTCCTCTTTGGTCTTATTTCCGTAGACATCGTACTCCGTAATCTCGCTGATCTCTCCATACAGATCATACGAGATGTCCCTCCAGCCGCCGTCGTCAAAGTACTGATACTCATATTTCCAGTAATTCAGTTTCGGCTCTTCCGCGAAATGTGCCGGTTCCGTCCGCATGACAACTCTTCCCTGACTGTCCAGTTCGGACGTTCCGTAATCGCTCGGATCACTGTCGCCTCCCGGCGCATATTCATGTAATTCCTCAATAATATGCCCGTAGTTATCCCTGACGTACGTCGACTTGTGCCACGAATACGCGCTGTTCCCCGCATCATAATCTACCAGGATATTGCCGAGCCAGTCATAGGTCTGCTCGCCCGTCATGTAAAAAACTCCTTCATCCATGAGTCCGTATCCCGTTCTGCGAATCACAGCGCCCTCGGAATTGTACTCATATTCATACTTGTAGCGCAGCTCGTAAGCGCCGTCTATGAAGTCGTACCGTTCCTCGCTCAGTTTAACTCCTTCCGGGTTCAGCACATAGACGGACTTATTGTCCGTCGAATCCATCGCGCTCAGCGCACCCATGCTGACAGTTTTGTGTTCCAGTACAGTCACCGTCGTACACTTCGTATCCTCATCGTAGGAAAATTCACATTCCGTCTTCGGTTCGTTGTCATCGTAATATTCTTTCGATGAAATGCACAAGCCTCGCTCATCGTACTCGTACCGGCTCGAAACATACCGTTCTCCCGAGTTTGACTCGGATGTTTCTTCCGCCAGGCGCCATACAAGCACGCTTCCCTCCGGAACCGAGATCGACGGCGTCGGAGCCTTCGTCGGCGTATCTTTCGACGTCTCCTGCGAATCCTTGTGAAGCAGCGTCACAAGAAGCACGATCAGTGCCGTCACCGCGATCAAAAGGAAAATGCCGCCCAATATCTTTGCTGTCTTTCTGCTCACAGATTCAACTCCCCCTTACATCTAAAATCCGGTTCCCCACACCGCATTCCGAAATGCAACATCGCCGGCTCATCCGCCTGTCATTCAAGCGATGCGCCGGCGAATACCGTTTCGTCAATCCACTTTTTTCAGCATTACATGCGAGAACTTGTACTGCGCGCCCTCACCCGCCGAGTTGCTGTTGATATGCGGGCCGCTCGGGCCGGCAAGTCCATGGCAAACCGTCTTCGTATATTTCGTCTCGGTGTGGCGCATGATGTAGCCTGCAAGCTCCTTGCATCCGTATTCGGAAAATGCCGCATGGTTATATCCGTCCACATCAAACGTATAGCTTCGTCTGCCCTCGAGACGATCGCGGAAGATCAGGATTTCCTTCGCGCCTGCATCAGCATCCTTGAGCAGATACTGCACAACCTGATCCGCATCAAACTTCTTGTCCACCTCGGTGCGCTGCCCGAGCGATGCCAGATACGCGCCGAGTTTGGCCGCGTACATGAACGCCACCGCGATCACGATCGCATAGGCAATGGTCCCGGCAACGGCGTCACCCGTCAGCTTCAGAAAATTGGAAAGATAACCGACCAGAGTGCTGAAGTTGGCAAACAAAAGCACGACCGTTGCAACCATGCCGCCGTACTGGACGATCCGGTACCAGCCGGGGCTCGCCGACTCGCCGTCTCTCTCAATCCGGCACTGGCGGAACTGGAACGTAAACGCCAGAACGACCGCCGCAATGAACAGCATCATCATCCCTGTCCAATGCTCTCTCAGGTAACTCATAAAACACTTCCTCCTTGATCACGAAAGCAAAAAACGGGACAGGATGAGCTCCTGTCCCGCTTCTCACCGCATTACGGTTAGTGTACCACATTTTCCGTTTGTTTGCAATGCCATATCACCATGGTTACCGGTCCGGATCCGTAAAATGCAGCTCCGTCGCCATATTGCCGTCCTCGTCCACCGCGAGCGAGTCGTAGCTTGTCTCGCCGGTCGTCGCTCTCAGCTCATCGATCGTTCCCTGGATCCAGCCGACATAGTTGCCGTCCTCGTCCCGAACGAGATGATCGTGCGTAAGGAAAGCACCGTTGACAAACTCCCCTCCGCTCAGAACCGTGCCGCTGTGATAGTAGACGGATTGTTCCAGCGTAGTCCGGCCAATAATGATCGCGGCATCGGTGCCGTAGACATTCACGTCGATCCCTCGCTCGATCATCAGCGCGGTGTCACTCAGCTCCGCATTCAGTAGCAACCCGATGTTGTTCGTGCGGTCTTCATTGATCGTCAGCGTTCCGTCTCCGGTCAGCGTGAGACTGCCGCCGTAGTAGAAGCCCCAGACAAGCAACGTGCCGATGTGGTTGTCGCCAACCAGTTTGATCTTGAACCCGTTGCCCATCACGTTGGTCACCAGCCGTGACAACGTACAGTTCTCAAGCGTCAGCGTATTGGTTCTCGTGTCGTAAGAAATACCCGGGATTTCCGAACTTTCATTGATACCGTCAACCCAGTCATCACCGGAGATCAGATACCTGTCCGTGCTTTCTCCGGGAAGCAGCGCCGATATGAACACCTCGCTGTTTCCGAACGTGCTCGTTCCGCTGAAGTCCGGATCCTGATTGGGAAGCGTCGGAAAATCAACATCGACAACGGCGGTTGTGGGTGTCGGCGTCGGCGTGTCAGCCGGTGTCGCGCTTCCCGCCACGGCCTTGTAATAGACATCCTCGCGGTATACGGCGTACAACCCGCCGCCCGGAACATACAGGCTGGCAGGATCATCGAGGTCTCCGACCGGAATGGCATTATCATCCAGCAGATATCCCAGGAAGACCCTGTCGACTGTCCGGCTCGACGTATCGAGGCTGCCGTTCCACGTAGCAAGCCACTCCGTGACCTCACTCATCGGATCGCCGTCCGTCAGCGACGAATCGAAAACGGTTCCGTTCGGCGCTTCCGCATGGATCATCGTCCACGTGACCGGACTGGCAAAGGTATTGCCCTCTGCCCCGTACAGGAGTTTCGGCGTCGGGGACGGTGTCGGTCCTCCGGCCGGTGTTGCGGTCGGCAACGTCGGTGTTGTCTCGCCGCCCTTCGGGGTCGGCGTCGCGACGATGTCCGGTGTGTCGCCGGGATCTCCCGCGTTGGAATACCCGACGGCTCCTGCCCGATCGTTCAGTACATCCAGTTTCAGCGGATCGAACCCGAACGACGCGAACATGATTGCAACCACAGCCACAGTCGCCGCAACCGGCGCCATGATCGTCTTGATCAGCTGTCTGCGATGATTGCGCGCTCTTCTCGCCTCCGCGGTCGCGACGGCCTCCGCCTCGAGCCTCGCCTCCTCCGCAGACTCATGTCTGCCGATGCGCGGCGTATTGCCCGTGCGCGTCCTGAGCCGCTGTACGCCGGTGTTGAATTCCGGCGGCGCGGCAGCCGTCTCCGGTGTCATCGCGGGGCACTCCGGAGCGGGGAACGCTATTTCACGTGGTATTTGAAATTCTTCTGCCGGCTTTCCGAACTCATCCGGCACGAAATCTGTTCTCATACTGCGCAACCTCCTCCGAAAACATCCTAATCCATGATACGTTCAACCGTAACAAAGATGCTTTCCGGAAGTCATACTCCCTGTTCCTTGTCGAAATGCACATCCACCTGCGGGAACGGGCATTCCACGCCGAGCTTGCGGAACCCGAGCAACAGATCGTGGTTCAGCAGGCGGGCGCCTGAGTAGATATCTTTCTCTTCCACGTTGACGACAAAGCGTAAAATGACCGAACTGTCCGCCAGTTCCTGCACGCCGAGATACTTCGGCGCTTCCTTCATCACGTCGGGATGCGCAGCGAGGATCTCCTCCATCAGCTTGGGGATGCCTGCCTCGAGCTTCTCCAGATCGGTCCCGTACGGAACCGCGATATCGCTCACGCTTCGGGAAGGCATGTCGGAACGGTTCAGAATATTCTGCATCGCCGAGTTGTTGACGATCTTGACATTGCCGCCCATATCCGTGATGCACGTGGTACGGATCCCGATGCTCGTGACCGTGCCGCGGAAGCCGCCGACCTCCACGATGTCGCCGACATTGTACTGGTTTTCAAACAGCATGAACGTGCCGGTCACAACGTCCGCGATCAAACTCTCCGCGCTGAAGCCGACGATCAATGCCAGAATTCCGACGCTCGCCACGATCGTCGAGACATTCACGCCGAGGATCTTCAGACCCCAGCAGAGGATCACGATGGCCGCCACGTACTTGATCAAGCTGGAAAATATCGAGAGGATCGACCTTGCCCGATGATTTTCCGGCTGGAACAGACCGAGCACGAACTCAAGGAGCGATGTGAACGCAAGCACTCCGAGTACCATGACAAAAAGCTTCAGCACCTTGTTCCACCCGACGTTTCCCAGCGCGTCTCCGAGGCTGGAAAAGCCGAATCCGTCGGTTGCGGTTCCGATCCCCAGCACCGCAAAAAGCAGGACAACACACACGATCAGACGTATCAAAACGGATTTTTTCATTTTCATGATTCTACCTCCCGATGAAGTATTTTCATGGTTTCAGTATAGACGATAGTATCTGCGGTTTCAATGGCGGGAGGTCAATTTTCCGCTTTATTGTCAGACAATGCAAAATAATGCGGCAAATCGGCAGAATTTTTCCCGCGCTGAAAAGTTATGTGGAGAACATTAACCGCGTAAATAAATTCAATTAACTCTTGACATAGTTTTAAAAACTATGTACAATGTTGATGTAAAGCATGGAATAACGTATTCTTTACTCTCAATTTTTCGTTATTTTTGTGAATTCCCTTGCTTTCTTATTTGTAGTGCGGTATATTAGCATTGATTTAAAAGCCGCACCGCAGCAATCGGAGGTTTTTTATGTTTCAGATCGTTGTGGATTCCGGCGCCAATATCCCCGCCGAACTGGTCAGGCATTACGACATCAAGGTACTCTCCTTCGTCAATATCGCGAACGGCAGACCTCTCGTATGTTTCGACCCTGAGCTCTCCATCGAGGAGGAGCGTGCCAAAGGCAAGGAATATTATGACGCGATCCGGGCCGGAATGACAGTACAGACCGGATTGATCGGTTGCGGTGAGTTCGAAGAGTGTTTCCGTTCCCTGATGGAGAACGGCGATGACGTGCTCTGCCTCACCATCTCAAGCGGCATCAGCGGGACATTTAACGCAGCCCGGCTCGCCGCGAATATGATTAACGAAGAGAATGACGATGCGGAGGTTCATCCCTGTGTTCGTCTGATCGATACGAAGAATGCTTCTCTCGCCACCGGTATCCTTGCCATCTACGCAAGTGAGTTCCGCGCGAAGGGCATGAATATTGATGAGGTCGTTCCCCTGATCGAAGCGATGGTTCCGCAGATCAACGGTGTATTTACCGTCGGTGATCTCCGCTATCTCGCCAAGACAGGCCGCCTTACCGGCTCCAAAGCACTTATCGGCAACCTGCTGAGCATCAAGCCTATACTCCGCGGCAATCGCGACGGCTATATCGTTCAGTTCAAGAAATGCCACGGTCGCAAGGCGGCGCTCAACACTCTCATCTCTCTCGTCTGTGACAACATCGTCGATCCTGAGGGACAGATCCTCGGAATTGCGCACGCGGACGCGTATGAAGAGTCGGTATACATTATGAACGAGATCACCAAGAAGGTTCACGTTCGCGGATTTATCAACACGACTTACGATTTCTGCACCGGCAGCCATGTCGGACCCGATACCATCGCACTGTTCTTCCTTGGAAAGGACCGCGAGCTCGGCGGAGAAGGATTACTCTCCCGCGCAACCCAGATGGTATCCGCACAGCTTGAAGCGCTCTGCGGTGATGGACGCATCGCTCCGGTTCCGAAGGGAAGCAACACACACGCGTAAGCGTTGAAACAGCCAATTACAACATTTTCTTCATATTCCTCAACAGGAAAACGGGGCATATTCGCAAGGATATGCCCCGTTTTCCCGTCTTTTATATTCTTTTGTTCATCCGGTATACTCAAAAAAGCTGCAAAAAGTCCGTAAAAAGATCAAAAAAGCCGAAAAATCTTATCCCAAGGGTAATAAACGGTACTCCCATTCTGCTATCATGACCTTGCAAGGGGATGACCCCCCTGTTCAACCAACATAATCATATCCTCGAAAATGCGCCCCGGCAAGGAGTCCGTTCAACTCCGCCGAAGGCGCATTTTCCGTTTCATCACAGGGCATACTGCCCGTTGTCTAATTCGATTTTTTTGCGGATCGGAAACCACTTGCGGTCACTTCTCCGGCTCGATGATGCCGCCGCCGATCACGCATCCGTTCTCGTCGTACCACACCGCAGACTGTCCCGGCGCTGCCGCGCGCACGGGTTCGTCAAATGTGATCCTTACCTTACCGGGCTCGGTCACACAGATATCCGCCGTCTGCCCCTCGTGGTGATACCGGATCTTCGCCATGCCGCGGTACACGGTACCGGGCTGCGGCTCCTCAAAACTCTGATAATTGACATCGCGGCACGTGATCTCCGTCGTGTACAGGGATGCTTCCTCCGTCACGGTGATCTCGTTCGTGTCCGCGTTGATCTTCTGAATGTATGCGGGGTGTCCGAGCGCAATGCCCAGACCCTTGCGCTGTCCGACCGTATAGTGGATGATCCCCCTGTGAGTGCCGAGGATGCGTCCCTCCTCATCCACGAATTTTCCTTCGCCGGGGATCTCCGTCTCGGCGTTGGCCTCAACGTACGCCGCGTAATCTCCGTCCGGCACAAAACAGATTTCCTGCGAATCCGGCTTGTCCGCGACGGGAATTCCCGCCTCCGCGGCGATCCGCCGCACCTCATCCTTCGTGTAGCCGCCGAGCGGCGTCAGCGTCCGGCTCAGCTGCTCCTGCGTCAGCTTGTAGAGCATGTACGCCTGATCCTTCTCCGTGTGCTCCGCTCTCTTCACCGTGTAGCGCCCGTTCGGAAGCTTAATGACCGACGCGTAGTGACCCGTCGCCACATAGTCCGCCTGCATCACCTGCGCCACGTAGAGAAGCTTCTCCCATTTTACGTAGCGGTTGCACTCGATGCACGGGTTCGGCGTAAGGCCGCAGATGTAATCCCGCACGAACGGTCTCGTCACAGCCTCGCGGAACTCCGAAAGGCAGTTGTACACATGGAACGGGATCCCGATCTTCCACGCGATCTTCTGCGCATCGTCGATCTCACAGCACCGGCTCTCCGTGCCGTCCTCCGCGACCCACGAGCGAAGCATCACGCCGATGACATTGTGTCCCTGCTGTTTCAGGAGATACGCAGCCACAGCACTGTCCACGCCGCCTGACATTCCCACGATCACTCCGGCCATACGCACTCCTTTCCCCGCCATAGGCGGGCATTTTCCGTAGACGCAGCTTCATGCGCCCGTCTCTTCCTCATTGACCGCTGCACACGGCCTGCACAAAACGATACCCCGTAATACCGCATTTGTCAACAGGTATCACGGGGTATCTCTTCTCGGACACTCCGGTTGTTGTGTTCCGAACACGCCGGCTCGCTCATCCGGCGTCAATCAGCCTCGGGCGTTCGCTCACCCGTGGATCATTTCCTCTTTATCAAAATTCCCGAATATTGCGCAGGGGATTACTTCCATTCCAGGTAGCCGTCGATCGGCAGCAGGTACTGATCGTCCGTCACCGCCTTGTAGCGGTCACCGCTGTAGTTGTCGAAGAAATCAAGCGGCGCACGGTAGATCTCGCCCTTCTCGGTGTCATAGACACGCTCGTACCCGAGTGTCGCGTCGCTCTGCTTCTGCGAGATCCTGTCGTACGTTGCCTGTCTCGACTCCCAGCCGCTGATCACAATGTCGGTCGTCTGCGAGCAGATCTTTCCGATCTCCAGCTGTGCCTGCGAGATTGTCGTCAACTCACTGCTGAGTTGTCTCTGGTACTCCTTGCTGAACTCGATGGAACCGAAAATGTGCTCCAGCACCGGCATCCACGTGCTCAGCTCGCCCTCCGGCGCCGTCAGCGTATACGCGTTGTACGCGTACATCGCGGTCACGTAGTACAGCGATACCGGCATCAGGGTGATGGAGAACACGCCCTCGACCTTTCCGCCGGAGGTGTTAGTCCCGGTCGCGTGGATGATCTCTCCGCCGAGGACATCCGTTCCGAGACTCTCAACCTTCGTCACATTGCTGAGCCTGCGGAATTTGAACAGGCTCGTGTCCTGCATGAAATCGTAGAACACTCCGTAAAATGCTTCCGTCGTATGCGGGTTGACCACCGGCGACGCCGCCAGCTCCGAGGTCGGATAATAGCTGGTGAAGAAGTTCTTGTCCTCCGCAGAAGCCCAGTAGCCTTCCGTCTTCATATTGAAGAAGACTCTCACGTCGGGATTGTTCGGATCGTAGATCTGGAAGGTGTAGTGGATGTAATCCGCCATCTCGTGCACGTCGACCGTCCAGCCCTTCGGCACGTCCGCGGAGAACAGTCCGTTGTCATACTTCGTGTACTTGATCTTCGACGCTTCGCTCTCCACGATGCGGATGTCGGAATCGTCCTTGCTGTTCCACGGATTGCCCTTGCCGCCGCTCGGGGTAGGCGTCACCTTCGATGTCTGGTTCTTATCGTCCGTCAGCTCAAAGTAGATGATCGCAATCTCGAGGGCCTCCATGGCCTTGTCCTGCGACCACTCCTCGCCGTCGATGTATTTTGCGGTAAATGTCACGATCTCCCCGTTCCACTCACCAACCATCCGGTACATCCACAGCTTGTTGCCGTAGGCCTCGTAGAAGAACGACATGCCGTACATCGGCTTTCTGCTTCCGTCGGCCAGTTCGACGTTGTAATCGTCAAGGTCACCGACCTTCAGAAGATTGTCACCATAGTCACTGCGGAACGCCGGCGTCGCCACCTTCGACAGGTAATCCTTCACCGAGACATCCATGACGCCCCAGCGGTTGATCAGCACGTAAGGGATCGAGCTTGCCGAGTAATCCGGGCTTGTTCCGATATACAGGCCGCTGCCCTCCTCGAACGCGACCGGATATCCGTCCGTCGCCTTGGTTTTGAACTTCTGCTCCTTGCAGACAACCTCCTCAAACTCGTCGCCCTGATCTCCGCCGCCGGAATTCAGGTTCATCGCCGCTGTCCACAGCTGCGGACCGCCCTCCAGTTCGTACACCTGTGTCGCTCCTTTCGCCTTGTACGCAAGCTTTGTTCCGTAGAAGTTGAGCGCCGTCTCGGTCCCGTCCTTCCACCGGAAGGTGATGGAATTAAAGTCTTTTTCCTTCGTATCGCCGGCGTATGTGCCGACCTTCACCTCCGTGAACGCCTGCACGAATTTCCGGATCGCGCTGTCGTCCATCGTCATGTAGACATTGCTTCCCGTTTCGTTGCGGATAACCACGGTCACCGCTGTAGGCATCTGCGACGCGATCCCGTTCAGGCCGGCATCGTCGATCGCCTTGTACAGGTAATCACCGCTCCTAAGAGCCGCGTCGTCGGGATCGCCGTCATCAAGTTTCCCTGTGGGCTCCGAGATGGTGCTGTTGCCTTTACTCTCGTTTTTCTTATTGTCGCTCTGCGATGATCTGCGGTCGTCATCATCGTCATCGTCATCGTCGCCGCAACCCGCGAGCATCGTTGTCGCGAGCATGCATACCAGCAGAAGCGCTAAGAGTTTCCGTAACCTTATATGCTTCATATTTTTCCTCCTCTCCCGCGGCATACACCGCATTTCATGATTCCATAATACCGTATCCACGTCGCAATTCATAGGTCAAATCTCGGAAAATGTTAAAACTGCAAATACGACGCATTTTCCGTCATATTCGCAGTTGAAGCTTTTAACTATTCGCATCGCAGTCAAACAAAAAGGACCCCGGCATCTCTGCCGAAGCCCTGTATAACTCTTTCGCTGTCAAGTCGCCGATCCGTCACTGGCACACTGCCGTTCCGCGTTCGGTCGTCCTTCATCTGCTGCGTATCGCAGTTACGACATGGTCGCTTCCTTGAGCGTGCAGTACATGGTCGTTCCTTCCATGTAAGTGGAAAATGTACCCACAACCGTGATCTCCGTGCCGATCTCCGGGCAGTTATCCGGGTAGCCGAACGTTCCGAGCGGCAGGAATTCCATGCCCTGCGCGCAGCACGCGGTTGCATCCTTGATCACGCAGAGATAGTAATAGTTGCCCGTTGTCTCGTCGTGAGCCACGGCAAACGCACCGTTGATCTTGATCTTCTTGCCGATGTACTCCTCCGGCTTCGTGAGCATGTTGTAGACCTCCGCGTAGATCATCGTGGAGGACATGGTCGTCAGGTCAACATCGATCGTGCCGTCGCCGGGATTGACCGGTCCCTCCGTAGGGTTCGGATCGTCAACCGGAACAGTGGGCGTGGGCGTATCGGTCACGCCGTTGTTCTTGTCGTCCTCCTGCTTCTTGCCCTGCTCAAGCACATCGTTGACGCCGCTCGAACCGCCCTGGCGGTTGCTGCTGTTGTTTCCGGCGCCGCAGCCCGTCATAAGGAACATTGCGACCACAAGAATGATTGCCGTTATTTTACGAATGATCATACGATATCTCCTTTACTACTCTTCCGCGTTCACGCGCCTTCGCGATCACGCCCACCCGAGCACCCGCCCGAGCACACTGCATACGAAAAATATCACAAAATCCGCGGCTACGATCGTCGATCCGACCGGCGTTCCGAACAGGATGGACGCGAACAGTCCGACGGACGCTCCGATCACGGACAGTACCGCGGCGACGATCGTCACCGACTTAAAGCTCTTGCACAGCCGCATCGACGACAGTGCCGGGAAGATGACGAGCGCCGTGATCAAAAGCGAGCCGACAAGCTTCATCGCAAGCACGATGATGACGGCGATGATGACCGCGATCAGAAGGTTGTGCGCACCCGTGTTGGTGCCGGTCGCCTTCGCGAATGTCTCGTCAAATGTCACCGCGAAGATCCGGTTGTACAGCACGATGAACACCATCACCACGACAATCGCAAGCGCGATGCACAGCTGAACCTCATTCGGGTTGAGCGTGAGGATGGATGTGGAACCGAACAGCGTCGTGCACACGTCGCCCGACAGGTTGGAGGACGAGGAAAATACGTTCATGAACAGGTAGCCGAACGCCAGCGCCGTGACCGAGATCACCGCAATGGCGGCGTCGCCCTTCACCTTCGCTCTCTGTCCCGAGCTCAACAACACAACGGCGGCAAAGATGGTGATCGGCAAAACCAGGAGCATGTCATTGGACAGATTGGCGATCGCAGCGATCGCCATCGCGCCGAACGCGACGTGGGACAGGCCGTCCCCGATGAAGGAAAATCTCTTCAACACAAGCGTCACGCCGAGAAGCGATGAGCAAAGAGCGACCAGCACACAGACAATGACCGCATTTTGCACGAACTCGTACTGCAGATACATGCCCAGTTTTGCCAGCATACCATCGTTACCCCTTTTCGTAGAATGAAACAACTTTGGCCGGAGTGTCTCTTCCGCCCTGCTCTTACTTCAGCGCTTCCTTCAGGACATCAAGGTTTTTCTCCATGATGCCGAGGTAGGTCACCCCGTTCTTGACATCCGTCGCCGTGACGGACTGCATTGAATCAAGCGACAGGACCTTCTGATCCTTCGTCGCGGTATTCTGCACGATCGTCTCCGCGATGCGATGGTTCGTTCCCTCGATGGTCATCACCGCGTGAAGCGAGCACTCATCCACCTTCTTCGAGAGGAACGCGATCGTCTCGAAGCTTGCCTCGGTCTCCGCCGAGCAGCCCACGAACGCCGCATAGTAGGTAAGATTGTAATCGTCCACAAGATAGCGGAACGGGAAGCGGTCACCGAACAGAAGCGTCTTCACGGACGCCTGGTTGACGACCGACTGGTATGCTTCGTCGAGACTCTTCAGTTTTGTCTTGTACTGGAAAAGATTACTGGCGTACACACCCTTGTTGTCCGGATCGATCTGCGCGAGTTTCTCGGCGATCGCGCTTGTGAGGATATCGGCATTTTTCAGGGAAAGCCATACATGCTCATCGTACTCAGGCTCCTCTTCCCCCTCGTCTTCGTCTTCCTCTTCCTCACCCTGCATGCCCTCGACAAGTTCCTCTTCCTTCACCTTGTCTCCGAGCACCTCAAGGAGATTGATGACGACGCGGTTCTTGTTCTGAGCGTTGCGAAGCGCGTCCTCCACCCACGCGTCGGACTCGCCGCCGACGTAGATGAACATATCGCAGGATGCGATCTTGAGAATGTCCTCCGCCGTGGGCTGGAAGCTGTGAAGGTCCACGCCGCTGTCCAAAAGCATCGTGACTTCCGCACCGCCCGGGTTCTCTCCGAGAATGTTCATCACCCAGTCATACTCGGGGAAAATCGTGGTTACAATTTTTATTTTTCCGTTGTCGGCATTGTTGCCGGCGCACGCGGTAAGACAGCCGAGCGCCAGTACGGCGACGGCCAGTATAAGAATCTTTCGTTTCATTGAAACAAACCTCCGTATTATCGATGTTTTATAACTGATTTGTCGGAAAATGACAAAAACAGACCGTTATCGCATAGGAATACGCTCCGTCAACGGCAATGCATGCGCACAACGCGCAACACCGCTTCCGGCGGGGTTACACGAGGGCATAGTATACCGATGGCGGGACGGCATGTTCCTGCCATAATGGTCTGTTCAATCGTTCAATCGTACCTTCCGGGACACTAACGACGCCGGTGTCAGCGTGTAAACGCGAAGGCTCTTCGTCACAGTGCTCAGAATCGTCGGGATGACCATGGAAACAAGAAGGACAACCCCGAGACCGATCTGATGAAGCGCGGCCTTGCACAGGCGAAGCGTCTCACAAACCGGGCACTCCTCGCTCTCGCAATGGGCGGTGCAACGGTGGCCGGACTCCTCGGCAATATAGAAGGAGGAGAACAGAACAACAGCCAGCATGACTACCGCCAGCAGGCCCGCGACACGTCGAATGATCCGTTCGGTCTTCGAAGTCTTCATCGTCTGTCTCCTTTCCCGGAATTAATCGGGCAACCGCTTTTCCGCGATTTCCCAACGATTACATACTATAGTCAAATCAATGGTACTTGTCAAGTTCTGCGACAGTGCAACTCACCCCTGATACGGAGGGTTCTGGTCATTGTTCTGTGTCTGCCCCTGATACGGCGGATCCTGATCCACAGCCGGTGCCTGTGCCTGATACGGCGGATTCTGATCCACAGCCGGTGCCTGTGCCTGATACGGCGGATTCTGGTACACCGGCGTCTGCGCAACCGGTGCCTGAGTTGCCGGCGCCGCGGCTTTCGCCTTCTTCTTGCCGACACGTAATCCACGGAACAGCATAAACGCGCCGAGCGCTGAAACGACCAGGCAGGTGATCACCATTGAAAGGCCGCTGCCGCGCTTTCCGCCCCACTCATCCCAGAGAGGCTTCACAACGTACGGCACGGTGTAATCACTGTAATCGTCATCCCCGAAATACTTCTTGAGCAGTTTCAGCTCATCATCCTTCAGCTTCGCTACGCGGCCGTCCACGGAGTACACAACCTTGGTCGGCATCTCATCCGTCTCACCGTTCCACCACGACTCAAACGCCTCCACAGCCTTGTTCATGTTCTTGACCTTGCCGTCCGTGCTGACCAGGATCATATGGTCGACGATATAATGACCGTCCTTCTCCCCAAGCACGATCGCAGGATAATACCTGCGTTCGGAGGAATAGGAAACCGTATTCCCCTTCCCGAGGCTTTCCGTCCTCTTCAGGACATAGTCACCGCAGAGCACTACATCCACCGTGACATGGTCGCCCGGCTTCAGTTCATCCATATCTACCGAGAGCGCATCATACGGTTTCTTCATCTCCGTGAACAGATCCCTGAGCGAATCCTTCGCCATGAACAGAATACAGATTCCTGTGATCAGCAGCGTCGCTCCGAACCCTAACAGCAACATCTTTTTGAACTTTTGTTTTTGTTCCGGTGTCATCTTTATATCCTCTCTTCATGTAATGATCGGAGAAGCGCCGATCGACAGACAACTCTGTCAGGCAGCATTCGCCGTATTGCATTCGCCGTATTGTTCAGCCCCTCTTCGCACCACCCGCGCAGAACGGCGACTCGTACAGCTTGCCGTGCACAAAGTAATTGTAGGATCGGCATCCGCCCGCGCAGTACTCGCCGAGCTCGCACTCGGCGCATTTTCCGGTGAGAAGCTCCTTGCGGAACTTGCGGTTATATGCGAAGCGGTCGGGATCCTCCCAGATCGACCGCAGGGACTCATTGCGAAGGTTGCCCTCGTTGAAGCGTTCGTCGTACATCGACTCGCAGCCGCGCACATTGCCGACACTGTCGATGCCGATCGCCGAGATGCCCGCCGAGCAGCCTTTGAAAAATGCCTTGCCGCTCAGGTTGCCGCGGATCGAACCCTCGGCCTCCGTAAAATACCCGATGTTGTCCGCAACACCCATGGCAAACGGCGCCTTGTACATGTTGGCGACGACGAAATCGATGACCTCCTGCATGTCGAACTGAAACGCGATGCCGTTGTTGGCCGCGTTGCCCATCGGCGAGCATGCCTGCAGCTGCCATGCGTAGAGGCTGTATTTGCGCAAGATCTTATATAATTCGCCGAGCAGTTTCGCGTTTTCACTGTTCAGCGTGCTGATGACCGACACGGGAATCCCCGCGGACAACAGCTCCTCGATTGCGCGGATCGCACGGTCGTAGCTGCCCTCCTGGCGGTATTTGTCGTGAACCTCCTTCGGCCCGTCCAGCGAAACCGAGATGGATTCGATATTCACTTCCTTGAGATCCTCGATCAGACTCTCTCGGAAAATGAACCCGTTCGTAATGATGTTGACCCGCACGCCCTGATCGGTCAGTCGCTTCACGATGTCCTTCCAGTCACGGCGCATGAACACCTCACCGCCGATCATGGACACACGCTGACAACCGAGCTCGGCGAGCTGATCCGCGACCGAAAGACACTCCTCGGTCGTGAGCTCGTTCTCGCGCGCTTTGCCGCCCGCGGAACCGCAGTATTTGCAGGAGAAACAACACGCAAGCGTGATCTCCCACACGCACATTCTCAGATTATACATATGTCGTGATCACTCCTCCGTATCGGAAGGCGTCTCCTCCCCTGCGTCAACCGCGATCCCCTTCTGGATCGGTTCGTTCGACAGATTCGTTCCGCACTCGTTGCAAAATTTCTGTGTCGGAGGAACAACTGCGCCGCAGTTCGGGCAGAATTTGTGTTCCTGACGAACCAGATCCACCGAAGGATCCACCGGCTGTGCAGGCTGCTGCATCATCATGCCGGGCATTCCAGCCGGACCGTTCGGACCACCCGGTCCGAAGTACGCCATCATTGTCATCAGCAAATTGGGGTTGGGCTGCATCGCAGGATTCGGCATATTGTTCGGCCCCGCATACACTAATCCGATGGGAACGTTCTGCACCGGCGGCCCTGCATATGCAGCTACCATCAAAGACTCAAACGGATTGGGGGCCGACATATCCCGGAAATCATCCTCGTCGTATCTCTCGTTATCATACGTGGGCTCTTCCGCATCGGGTTCCTCCGCAGACTCCTCCCCGGATGCGTCCTCGTCGATCAATTCCGGCGCGGCAGGGTCATCCTCGATAAACTCCGGTGCCAACGGATCATCCTCAGGCACCTGCTTTGTTGCCTGCGCAGCATCCTCTGCCGGTTTCTCTGCTTCATTTTCCGAAGATGTACTGTCCGGCTCCGCGACAGGCTCCGTTTCGGGCTCTGCGTCAGGTTCCGAAACCGGTTCGACATCGGGCTCAGCGTCGGGCTCCTCGATGGGATCCGGCTCCCCGCCCCATCCGATCTCGTCCATCATTCCGGGGCCGTTGTAAACTTCCTCGAGGACGACGTCCTCAACTTCCGGATCCAGGTCTTCCGGCGGTCCGGCGTAGACGCAGAGCATCGACTCATCGTCGCGCATCCGCGGTCCGGCATACACTCCCTCCGCGCGGTTTCTAAAGAACCCGGGGCCCGCGTACACTCTTCCGTGTCTCGTCGAAGGTCCGTTGGCTCTATCCGGATATTTCTTGCCAAACAGTTTCTTAAAAAAATTCTTCATTGTTCTCCCGTTCTCCTTTCTCCTCACAACAATCGTTACGCTTTACCGTCTTTAATCGGGTCAGATGAGGCGTGTGCCGCATGCGCCGCAGAAGCGGCTTCCGTCCGTCGCCGTGCCGCAGTTCGGACAGAACTTCGGCGCCGTGGCTGCCGTATCCGTGTGATTCGGCGTAAGCGTTGACCCGCCTGCCGGCTTCATATGATTCGACATGTCCTGTCCGTTGCCCGCCGAAAGATTCGATGCCGGTGCATTCCCCACCGATGCGTTACCCGACGGGATGGTCGGATGGTTCGGACGGATCAGCGCCTTCGCCTCCGAAGCGATACCCGACGGAATTACCGGATGGTTCGGGCGGATCGGCGCGCTTGCCTCCTGAGTGCCCGACGGAATGGTTGGATGATTCGGACGGATCGGCGCGCTTGCGTCTGCTCTCATATTGCCTGCAGTCAGCGGGGCCTGACCTGCGATCGCCGCGTTCGCTCCGTTCGGCCCCGCCGCGCGCTTCATCGCCTCAATCTGTGCCAAAGCTTCATTGTTAATCTTCTGCTGCTCCTCCGGGGAAAGCTTGGCTATGGCTTCCTGTGCCTGTCTCTGCGCCTCCTCCACCCGCTTCTGCAGCTGTTCCGGTGACATAGCGGCCAGCGTCTTCTGCTGATCCTTCAGGGCCATGATCTTACGGCAGCTCTCCGTAGGCTCCACGGAACGGACTGCGAACTGCGTCACGGTAAAGCCCTGTGCGCGCAATGCAGCCGCGCCTGCTTCGTTCAGCTCGTTCATGTGCTGTTGAAGCGTCTTGAACGGAACCTTTTTATTCGCAAGCTCAGTGAGCGCCTTGCTGATCTCCATGCTCACGATCGCGTTGACGTATTCGATGGACCGCTGGTCTCCCGCACGGTCTTTGGCAGAAACCTCCGTGGTCCCCGCAAAGGTGAGGTTCAGCATGTCGTACTCCGTGTCCATGTAGATCGCGTTTCCGTGAAACTCCGCCGTGAACGGATGCCCGAATAATGCCTGAATGTTCATTTCTTTTTTCCTCCCAAATCCAATCGTATTATTGCGCTTTATTATTCGAAAATTCAAAAATGTTTCGAAGAACGCCCATACGCTTCGATTATACGATATGCCCCCCAAAAACACAAGAAAAAGCCGTCCGTCACACTGACGGTCAACCCTTTCCGTTGCCCCGGCGGTCGTCCCCTCAATACCCGCCGACGATCGAATCGTAAAGGTCCAGTCCGAAGCTCGTGAGCTCCGGCTGCCCGTAGATCATATGGTAGGTGCGGGTTCCGTCCGGTTTTCTCTCCGCCGACAGGAACTCGACGCCCGCCTCCGGGTGTCCCGCTGTCTCCTCGTGGACGCGCCTCGCGAATGAAAGAAGATGCGTGACCGTGAGGATCCGCACGCCCGCCTCCTTGAGCGCCTTCGTGATGTCGTACGCGATGACCGAGCCTTCCTTCTCCGTCGTTGTCGCGAACGACTCGTTTAAGAGGATCAGTGACCCGTCCCCGATCTGCTCGATGATGCCGTTCATACGCCTAAGCTCCTCGTCGAGACGTCCGCTGTTCATCTCGCTGTCCTCGCGGCGCGTAAAATGCACAAAGATACGCGGAAAGATCCCGCTCCGGTACGATTTCGCCACAACCGGCAGACCGCTCTGCATCATCACCTGGGCGATCCCGATGCTCCGAAGGAAGGTGGATTTTCCGCCCTGGTTGGCTCCGGTCACGATCAACAGGTCCTTCTGCAAAAGCGAGCACGTGTTACCGATCACGTTCACGCGCTGCTGCAGTCCCATAATGAACTCGCGGAGTTCCTCAAACTCCAGGTCCCTTCGGTCGCACACCTGAGGGTAGCACCAGGTCATTCCGAGGCGGTTTAACTGATGCCGCAGCTGTACCGCCGCGAGGCAGAACGCCGACTGTAACCGCAGCTGGTCGAAAAATGTCTGGAACTCCCTCGTAAAATTCTTCGTCAGCCGCATCACGTAGCTGACCGACTCGAACTCGAGCTGATGCGTCTGCTCCAGGATCCGCTCATCCTCCGTCACGGAAAATGAATCCGGTATCCGTCCGTTGAGGAACTTCTGAAGCTTGTCCCTCGTGCTTCCTCTGCGGAAGAACCTCACATTTTGCGACGAGATGTCTAAAAGCTTCATGGAACTGAATTTCAGGCCGTCCTCCAGCCCGCACTCAAACACGATCCGCGGCTTCACCACCGTATCATGGTTCTCGTCCTCCTTGTGTTCAAGCCCGTGGACGTAGAACGAAATGTCGTCGAGGATTTTCCGAACCGAGGCCTCCCGTTCTTCGGAAAATGCCACGTCAAGCTCCTCGCGTAACGCCTTGAAGCCTCTGGAGATAAACTCCTCCTTCCGAAGCAGAGAGCGGATCTCCGTCAGCGCCTCGCAGAACATATGAAGCACCCGGATATCGGCCGTCAGGCGCATGATGGGGCTGCCGAGCTTCATTTTCTCACGGTATCCCCTGCCAAGATCATTCCACCTGAGGACCACGTCGCTGCTGATCCGGTAGAGCTCTCGCGTCATCTCCTCGTGCTGCAGGCCGTCCTCCACGCTCTCCTGCCGATACCGGATCTCCTCCTCCGTCGTGAGCGGGACCATCATGACGCTCCGCATCGTCTCCGCAAGGAACTGGTCCGGTTTCTCCACCTGCTTCACGGCGCCGTTCTCGTACGTGATCTCCTGCGAGGCAACGGCAAACATTGTATTCAGTCCGAGATCCTGAACGATGCTCGCGGAGTCGTAATAGGTCTCCCCCTTCACCCATTCCCGGTTCTCGTACAACAGACAAACCTTCATAAACGCTCCTTCAGCTGCTCGTAAGTCAGGCGGTATTTTTTGACCTGGTTCTCCGCGCACGCGGTATCGTCCGACTGCCCTCTGCGGATCTCAAACGTCTGGATCCCGCGATCATCCAGCATTGCCCTGAGGCTCACCACGCCCTCGCAGGCATCGGCAAGCTCCTTCAGGTGCGTGACGTAAATTCCCTTGTGCCCGAGCTCGATAAAATGATCCAGGACACGCTTTCCCATGATCACCGCGTCGTAACTCGCAGCCGTTGTGAAGAGCTCGTTGATCACGACGAAGCTGCTCCCTCCGGTGCTCTCCATCATCGGCGCGAGCCGCACAAGCTCGTCCATCAGCTTGCCGCGCCCGGTCTCCACGCTCTCCTCCACCGAAAAGTGCGTCAATATGCGCGGGAAGAATAGTACCGTCGCTGACTTGGCCGGAACATCCAGTCCCAGTTTTGCGAAAAATACAAGCTGCCCGAGACTTCTGGCAAATGTCGTCTTTCCGCCCTGGTTCGGGCCTGTGAGAACGAAGAACTGCTCCGCCGGGTCGAGATAAAAGTCGTTCGCCACGACCTTTCCGCCACGTCCGATCGATGTGAGCGCCAGCGCGAGGTCGTACAATCCCTCGGCCTCCATGCGTCCGCTTCTGCGAATCGTCGGCTCGGCGAAGACGAACCCTGCCTGCTCCATCTCCCGCTGCAGGGAGCAGAAAGAGAGATAAAACCGGATCTCCTGCTCGAACCTGGTAAACACCGGCACATCATACTGCTCCGCGCGCTGCGTCAGCTGCTGTGACAGCTCGTTAAGCTTTCGGAAAAATGCCGGCTTTTTCTTCCGCAGAACCTCGATGCACGCATTTTCCAACTCCGTGATCGCGGAACCCGCAACGAACGGGTTGGTGAACTGCGCGTCATCGCTGCTCTCCTCTATGTTCAGACGGGCCCCGTAGGTTTCCCCGTCTTCCGTCTCCTTGAGGGCGACACTCATCCTGTCCTTGTCGTACGTTACGGTGAACCTGAGCTTCCGTATCTCCGCAAGGATACCCTGTGTCTCCTCGAGCATGGTCCGGTACGTTTCACTGTTCAGGATGTTCCGCACGATCCCGAGAAACTCCGACAGCGACGACTCAAGGTCAGCCTTCTCCAGCTCACCCGCAAGCTCCTTATAAGCGCTGAAATACACCTCGGCTTCGCGGATCCACCAGACCGCCTTCTGCATCTCTCCGTATGCCTTATGCATCTCCTCGCGAAGCTTCTCAACCTCGGCGATCTTTCCGGTAAATGCCGTGAGGGCTGTGTACACGGTATCCTTTTTGACATCCCCGTACACCGAGCGGCGATACGCAACCTCCTCCGCTGTCTTGGGCAGATGCATGAAGTATTTTTTGACGGATTTTCCCCATTTTACGGACACGCGGTCAATGATCTGAAGAAGGTTCAGGTCCTGATAGAACACCTCCGCCTCCCCGGAATCGTAATCCTCCATGTCCGCATGCAGATCGAGGATGCTGAAATCCCCGTACGCAGCGGCTTTCACCTCACCCATTGCTGCCTCCGAAAATGTAATAATTTATTCGCTTCACCGGGTTACCGCCGGATCTGCTGAAGAATGAACGGATCCGCGATCTTCTTGTCCTCCGCGAACAGAAGGATCTCGCTGATGATCTGCGCGGTCTTCGGATCATCGTCCACGAACGGCAGGAACAGCCTGCCTCTGTGCTGCGAATGAACCGGAAGAATGTTGATCATGGGACCGCCCTGAATATGCACCACGCCGCTGCCGAGATGGATGCTGTAATCCGCCAGCTCGCCCGTGACAAGGGCATGGTTCTTCTCGAACGTGACGTTCGTAAGACCGAACAACGGCAGCGTGAACTCGCATACCGCGCGGCGCAGTTCCACCGTGGAATGGCTCGCCTCCGGATCGACACCGCCCGCGTGCGCAACACTGACGGCCAGGTCGACATCACGCATGACCTCCGAGAAGATGATGTCCGGGACATCGTCGATCTTCATCTGCTTCCCGGTCTTGCGCTCGAAGAAATCTACCCATTCAAGCGTCGGCGCTTCGATGTCCGCCGGTGAGAACCAGTCGGCAAGCGCGTAGATGCGTGCGATCACGTCGTGCTTGTAATACACCTTCTGCAGACCGTCCTCAACGTCCGCAACCCAGCGGCGCGACTTCAGGCAGCCCACCGTCTTCTGCGGCTGGATCTGATTGCCCGCGTAGCGAAGCGACGTCATCGTACCGATCTCATCCTCCGTCTTCACGTAGAGCTCGCGGAACACCTGGCGATACGGCTGAACAAGCTTTCGGTCAAAGAGAAGCTTCTGCCAGTCGCGCCAGCTTCCCTCTGCGTACAGATCGTACGGATGCGCGACGCGAAGCGGCGTGTCGGCTGCCAGTTTGCGGATCTCGCCGTTCACCGCGACGAGCGTCAGTCCCTCGAGCATACCGGAGCCCTTTCCGTCCGTGTAGACCAGCCCCTTCACGATCGGCGCCACGACGGGGTTGGACGTCAGCGCGTCGAGCTCCCCTGCCGTGAATTCGATCATATCCTCCATCGCCTGCTCGAACATCAGCCGCGTGCGGCGGTGCTGCTCGGTCAGCGTCTTCTTCGTCTCCGCGAGCGTGAGAACAAGCTCGTCCTTCTTGTACTTGGCCGGTATGGACTTGAGTTCCTTGCCGCCCTTGGTGCACTCTGTCTCGCACTTGCCCTGCTCGTCGATCACGAGGCGCAGGGTGATGTCATCGAGTGCCTGTGGCTCGGTCAGATGACGGATGTCGTCGAACATGATCGTCTCCATGCGCATGGTAAGGCGGGTCACATCCGTAAAGCCGGAGTTCTCCGCGAGGTTACGCAGAGCCATATCCACTGCCGTGCTCTCGCTCGCCTTGCGCTGCTGTCCGAACTTGGCACTCTCCTTGCGGAACTGCATGTACAGCTTGTAACGGTGCAGCACGTCCGCGTCTCCCGCAAGAGGGATCAGCGCTGAGGCCATCAGCGTGTCCTTGTTGCGCTTCTCGTGGATCTGCTTCTCCGCGTCGGCGAGCGACAGCTTGCCGCGCACCGCGTCGGCATACTTGCGGGCACGCGTATGCTTGGCGCCGTCGGTAATGTACTTTGCCGCGTCGTAGATCATGTCAAAGCGCTTCTCGCCGATCGTATCGAACGTCTCGCGGAACCAGTCGATGTCGAACGCGCCGTCGTTGAGCTCATCCGTCGTGATCGGGGTATATTTTGCGAAGAGAGCTTTCTGTCGTTCGGAAAATCTCTCATTCATATGCGAAATGAAATAGTAGCACGCGGACTCAAAGCCTTCCCAGCCGAGGTACTCTCCCACTACGGGAATCCAGCCCTCGGAGTACAGGGCAGCCTCCACGAGGCGCTTGTCCGTGATATCGGTGCCCTTGAGCTTCGCGCGAAGCATCTCCGCTGTGTCCTCCGCCCGCGGGACGCACACCGACAGAAGATGCGACAGGCTTCTGCGCTTGGGCATATCGTTGCCGTACCAACTCGCGCGCTCCAGCGTATCGCGTCCGAGCGCAGACAGGATCTGAACGAAGCGGTCCACGCCGAAGATACGGCTGATGCTCTTAATCTGCTGCGTAAACTCAGCCGGGGAATCGCCGCGGCGGAGCTCGCTGTCAAGGACGAGCCCGATCAGCTTCTCGTAGATTCCGGCGGCAAACTCGACAAGCGGACGGTTTTCGTCCGTGATCTCCGGTTTGTTCTGTCCCAGAAGTCTCGAGAGTGCACCGGACTCCCTGCCCCAGTAATAGTGTTTCCGACCATCCTCGCTTTCGTGGTACCGGCGGACGATCCCGCACAGTGTCTCTACGGCGCCGTTCAGGGTTTCGCACTCCTCGAAGAAGTGGCGGTACAGATACCCTTCCGTGATGATCCCCTCATACGCCGCACGGATATAGTAGGCCTCGGAAAGGTCCTCATAGCGCACGGTATAGTACGAACCGTACTGTGCGCCCTTCCCGCCGAACGCAAACGTTCCAAGCCGTTCGCAGAACATGTGCGAAAGCGCGAAGACGCTCGGGAACTCCTCCTTCCCGAACCGCTGGGACCAGCTCTTCACGAGGCTTAGGCGCGGATCGGACAGCAGGCTGTGCACCGACCCCTCCACGGAGCAGATCTCACCGTTGTCGACATAGTACCGCGTTGTTTTATAGCGGGTTTCCGCAGGTACGGGGATAAAAAACTTCGTGTTCTCCGTAAGTCCCAGGATGCCGTACATCGCGGCAAACGCGATCCTGTGATACTCCGTCTGGTCAAACCGTGTCATCAGCAGGTACGTCAATACTTCCGAGACCTGAAGCTTGTGAGCGATCGTGGGAAGCGTCGCGAACTCGCGTCCGAATGTCTTGTATACGGTTTCGCCGAAACGTTCCCTCTCCGCAGGCTCCATTTTCCAGCCGACCATCGCGTAATGCGTCCGGAACAGAAGGACGTGATCCTTCGCGAAATATTTCTCGTAAAATGCCTCCCACAACTCAGGGAATGCTATCTTTCTCTCCTCGTTGAAGCCGAGATTGATGTTGGCGCCGGTTGAGCCGAGCAGTTTGATGTCGCCGTTCCAGGCCGTGAACTCGTCGTTGCGGTGTTCCTCGATCAGATCGTCGAGCGCCTTCAGCACCTTGCAATAACTGTCATCGCATTTGGCCTTTCCATCGCCGAGAATCTCCGACGACGGAAAATACTTCTTGAATATGTCGATGCACTTCGCAAGATATTCCTTGTCTATCTCGGGCTTGTAGCAGTCATCGGACGTGTAGAGGCCGCGTCCTTCCGCCGTTTCCTCCTCAGAAGCACTGTTGTCGGCGCGAAGCTGGTCGATGAGGATCTGCTCCTTGGTGGTCGGCGCCGCGATCAGCGACGCGAGCGACAAACTGCGCTCGAACAGGTCTTTGCGGTTCTCATCCTTGCCGATCTGCATAAGGATATCGAGGCCCGCGGCGCGCTTCTCCTCCTTCTTGTCCGAGATAAGCCGTTCCGCGCACTGATACAGCCGTTCGTCGTCCATCTTCATCAGAAGGCCGATCACGTGCTCGCGGATGTCGGACGCCTTGAAGCGCAGCATGTCCTCCAGCATGAGATACTGCTTATCGTTCAGCTCCATCTCACTGACGATTCGGAACGCCGCCGCGCGCGTGTAGGTTTCCTTGTCCCCGATCTCGAGTACGGCAGTGTCCCTCTGGATCTCGGTCTTCGGATTGCCGACCAGAAGCTCCATCTCGCCTCTCTTGGTATTGGACGTGGTGTCGATGTCCGCAAGGAGCGGGCAAAGCTCGTCCTTCTTGTCGTTGTCATCCAGCAAGGCGGCGATGGCAACCATCGCGCGGATCACATCGCCGCGCGTAATCTTCTCTGAGCACCACGGGAATACGCACGGATTGAATTCGACCGCCTTCTTCGGCATCTGCGCAAGCGTTTCCTGAAGATCGGCGTACAGCTTCTCCGCCTCGTCCCGGTCGGCAAAATTCTTACGAAGGATCGTCTCCGCTCCGTGATCCTCGATAATTTTCCGAATCGGGCGCAGCTCAAACAGATTGCGCAGGGAAAGCGCAAGCACATCAAGCTCGCCCGGATGCGCGATCACGAGTGCCTTCGCAACTCTCGACTTGTATTCTCTCGAGAACAGTTCGCACGTAAAATACGCCGCTGCCATCACCTGCGGATGCGTTCCTTCCGCCGCGAGCTTCTTCATGACGTCGATCGCGGAAGAGGTGTTGCGCACGGCCTCCGCCCAGAGCGCAAGGTAGACCTTCATCACATCGTCCGTCGCCAGATTTTCACGGCGGGCATTGTCATCATCAAGGTTCTCCGTGATCAGCGCGAGCGTCTTGCCTGAGATACGGTCAAGGTCCTTGCTTCCCTCCGCGATCAGGCCCGTCCACGTCCCGACGGCACGCTTCACGGATGAGAACCGGATCAGATCATTGTCCGCGATGATGCCGAGGATATATCGGAACGCCTCATAGCAGCCCATGTCGCACGTCTCACAGATCGCCTGGCGCAGACCCTCCTGCAGTTTAGCCGCAAGGAGCAGTTTGCCCGCAAGTTCGTGGAGTTCATGATTGTTCGACATGAACACCGCATGGAGCATCGAGTAGGTGATCTCGTCAGGCATTCCGCCGCTTATAACATCGGTGATATATTGGAGCGTTGCAGCATCGCCCATGTCGATGTTATACGCGATATCGAACTCGTTATGCAGCTTGTCATACACGTAGAAGCAGTCCATCTGCGCCTGACTGACCTTTCCCGTGAGATACGCGGGATACGGCGCATCAAACTCCGATCTAACATACGACCTCGTGATCGCTAAGATCTTGTCCACATAGATATCATACCGGTCCGAACGGAAGGTGCGGCGATACCACCCGTCGGTAAAGGGGTACTCGCGCACGTTGTCGATCTCATACAGATACGACGGAACAAGCGCCTCCGGAATGAGTGTTCCGAACAGGCCCGTAAGCTCCGTCTTCGCAAAATCCGACGGCTTCTTGCAGCGGCCGGACGCGAGCTCCTCTCGCATGCGCTTTCCGAGATCGCCGCCCTCTCCGCTGTAGGTACGCGCAAAATCGCTCAGATCCTTCGGGATCCCCAGCTCCTTCTTTCTCTTATCCGCAGCGTTCACATACGCCTTGGCCGATTCCCGTCTTTCTTCTCTCTGTGCATTCGTAAGCTTATCCATTTTTACCACATCCTCCCCGATAACATTGTCAACCTGATGAACGTAAGTACATCGTCCTCCGCAAGCTCGATCGCGCTGCCTTCCTCAGTCACCTGTGTCCCGTTGATGAACAGGCAGAACAGCCCGTCACGGAAGGACTGCAGAGCGTTGTCGACAGCTTTTCCGATATCCTGCTCCTTATTGCCGTTGCAGATTCCGAACGTGATCCGCCCGATCCCCGCCATATCGTCGATCTGGCGCTCCGACAGAGGCGACTGGACCGTCTCCCCTCTCCGGACACGCTCATTGTACTCCTCGGCGCACTTTGTCGCTGTCGACGCGATCAGTTCCCCCACAGTCGAGGGAACCCCCTCAATCTCAAACGGCACGGGCGCGACCTTCTTCCCACGCGCACCGAGCTGTTTCAGCTCAACCTTCAGTTTCACTCTCTCACCTCCCAAGCAAATCCCTCTCCGCTTTGTTGCATTTACCGAATAGGCAAAAAAGGACCGGGCCGGTCCTTTTTCGTTAAATTTGAGCTCTGTATTCCTCTCTGATTTCATTGATTGACTTCGGATTGCCGTCACGGATCACGTACCAGTAGTCGAAGCCATTCAGCCGTTTCGCTTGTGCGCCTCTTGCCTTCGCCGCACACGAATGCATATCGATCGCCTGACCGTTCCAGAGGAGTTTTCCGTCTGCCTGAAGCGTAGCAACTTCAATCCCGTCCCTGAAGCAGAAGCTCTCGCCGACAGTGAAGAATCCATGCTCGATCATCTCGGGAACCGTCACTCTGACCGGCTTTACATCGTATGTAGCCCTTGCGATGTTGCTGTCCTCGAAGGTCACTGCCGCCAGTCTTCGCTCTCCGTACTCGCAATATCTCGCATCCCGCTCGATCATTATGGAGTTTCTGCCGAGTCTCTCCGCTACGGCTCCGGTGGTCATGGTTCCTCCGAACGGATCCAGCACGGTGTCCCCGATCTTCGAGGATATCGCTATGACCCGGTACAGCAGTTCCTCCGGCTTCTGCGTGTTGTGCAGCTTATTTCCCTGATCGTCCCTCAGCCGCTCGTTGCCCGCACAAACCGGAATTCTCCAGATTGACCCCAATTGCTTTCTGATCCCATGGGCATATTCATCATCCGCAACTGTATCTGTATTCAGTTCTTTGGCAGTCTTGTAATTGAACGTGAACCTTGCATTCTTTCGTTTGCATGCCCAGATCAACGTTTCATGGCTGTTGTTTAACCGGGTTCCCTTGAAATTCGGCGTCGGGTTCTTCTTGAACCAGACGACATCATTGATGAACCAGTATCCGATCTCCTGCATGATCTCACCGATGGTGTAGATACACTGCATCCCGCCGATGACCCAGATGGACCCGTTCGGCTTCAAAACGCGATAACATGCCGTCAACCAGTTTCGAGTAAATATCTCGTAGTCCTCGAGCGTTTCAAACTGATCCCACTCGTCGTCGCACCCATCAAACTCCGTACCCTCGACTCGTTCCAGCACACCTTCCGTCCTCATCCAGTACGGCGGATCGGCGAAGACCAAATCGACAGAATTCGCTGGCAGATTGTTCATCTCTTCAATTGAGTTGCCGTTTATAATGCGGTACGCCATTGAAATAATCTCACTTCCGTTAACCCATCTCCAGGAGACAGATAAGTATTCGTTCAAGCCGGTTTCAACACCGGACTCTCCAATCAGTTATTATACTTTTTTCGGGGCCCAAAAACAAGTTTTTTGTTGCTCCGGTTACACCAGTTCCTTCCTCTGGTACCGCACCAGGGCAAGGACGATAAAAACGACAAAAAGGACCAGGCTGATCACCGCACAGATTGGATTCAGCTCGGCTTTCGTGATCACCCTTCGCGAGTCCGCAAGTGTGAATACGGACAGATATTTGAAGCCCTCCACCTTCTCTCCCATCTCCGAGATCACACTCAGGATGTACGCGGCGAAGACCATGCCTATGCTGATTCCGAGCATTTTCTTCGTCTTATGGGAAAATGTGGAGATGAACAGTCCGAACGCGAAAAGCACGATCGCCGGAAATACCGGGGTGATGCTCAACAGAAGCAGCTGCCGGTTGTCCGGCGTCTCCGAAATGTTCAGCGCAAGCATGTTGAATGCGCCGAGGATCACGATCATCGAGAGGATGTAGATCATGGAAACGACGGTTTTATCAAGCAGAACCCTGCGTCTTGTGATCGGGAGCGCAGCCAGGTATTCAATCGTTTTCTCGCTCTCCTCCTTCAGAAGGATGTTCGAGCCGAGAAGGCAGCTGTATATGCCGATGATCAGGTACAGGAACACAAATCCCTCCGACTTCAGCCATCCGAAGGCGGTGTCCAATCCTGCAATGTCCATGTTGAACGCCTTCAAAAGCTCGGGCGGAAAAGCCTCAAGCATCTCATTCACCTTGTTGCCCTTGCCGTCGCTGACGATCGACGGATAGACCAGATAGATCAGCAGGAGGAGCACCAGCATGGTTCCTGTCCAGATGACAAATCCCCGCAGATTGACTTTTAACTCACGTCTTATCATCCGGCGTCACCTCCTCGTAGTAATGCATGAACATTTCCTCGAGCGTAGCCTCCTCAATGAGGATCTTGCGGATCCGAAAGTTCGCCAGTTTTTTGATCAGCTCGTCATCCGAAACCGTGTTGGCGAAACGCACGGTATCACCCTCCTTCGAGAGCACCTTCACACCGAGCTCAGCCGCCAGCGCGTCGACGTCATCAGCGGTAACCGTCACAAACGTCAGCTGCTTGTCGCTGATCTCATCGACCTGACCGGCGCGGATCAACTCGCCGCTTCGGATGATACCGACACGGTCGCAGATCTTCGACACCTCGCTCAGAATATGCGTGGAGTAAAAGACAGTGTTGCCCTTCTCCCGCTCCTCCTTCAAAAGCTCGTAAAATACATTCTGCATGATCGGATCCAGGCCGCTCGTAGGCTCATCCATGATGATCAGCTCCGGCTCATGCATCAGCGCCAGAACGATGCCGACCTTCTTCAGGTTGCCCAAAGAGAGGTCCTCTATTTTCCGTGTTTCATCGAGTTTCAGCCGCGAGACAAGCTCCTGCCGTTTCGCGTGGATCCCGGCTGAGCACTCATACTGCCGATAGAAGCTCTCGTGGTGATCGAAGATGCCCTTCACCGTGAGGTCATCGTAGAGGAAAACCTCGCTCGGCAGATATCCGATGCGGCTCTTCGCCTCCGTATCGTCTCTCACCAGCTCCTTCCCGCGGAACATAACCGAACCGGAATCCTTGTTGATCAGATTCATGATCGAACGGATCGTCGTGGATTTGCCGGCGCCGTTCGGGCCGATGAAACCGAATATCTCCCCCTTGTTCAGGGTGAGCGACAGGTTCTCCACGCCCTTCACCTTGCCGTAATATTTGGTGAGATTTTTGATCTCCAAAATCGTTTCGCTCATCTGTTGCCTTCCTTTATGCGACAGCTGCCACACCAACGAAACTGTCGTTTCCGTGATCACTGCCTGCCGCACTTCTTCATGTACCTCGTGTACGCCCTGTCGATCTTCGTCCTGAAGATATCATAATCTTCCCAGCGGAACGGGAAGCCTAACATTTCGGCCTTCAGATGTTCCGCGGCAAATGCCTCCAACTCCGGGTAGTATGCCCCAATGATATCCCCGGGCTTCGCGACCTCGTGTCCGTTAATGTAATCGGAGTTGTTCAAGTACTCCCGGACGAAGCCGATCGCCTCGTCCTTTATGTTACCCTCGAAGAGCGTTCCGTCATTTTCCGAGATATAAGACGTCGGCAGGATCTCCCGCGCTTTGATCTTTCCGATCAGCTCCTCCAGATACGGATCGTCGCCGCCTTCGGGCTTATAGAAATCATGCTCCGCGATCCAAGCGAGCAGAAAAGCGATCTGCGCGTATGAGTACTCCCAGATGATCGCTTCATCTTCGTCTGTCAGCTCCGCCTCGGACTTGCCGGTCTGCTTACAATACTGCTCCATCGCGGGCTCGTATCCCAGCTCGTAATCTTTGTACAGCGCTGCGCGGCGTTCGGTAACCGGCTTGTTACTGTTGCGGCGCCGTACCAGATTTTCCGGATGTCGGTACGCATCAATCGCCCAGATCAGGCCGACCACACTGAGCAATACAAGGAAGGCTCCGCCGGCAAGACAAACGGCGAGATCCTTAACTTGAACGGCGATCGGCATGATGATGAACAGGCCGACGCAGACGATCACACATCCGATGCAGCATTTGAGGGAAAGTAACCCTTCACGCTTCGCCTCTTCCTCCGGCGACATATTCCTTAGTTTCTCAAGATACTCCGGATCCTTCAGCTGCCTCTTCGTCCTGCGGATCTTCCGCCCGATCACGAAGAGATCGACAGCGATGAGTACCGCAGAGATCACCAGTTCAACAACACCTCTCGTGGTCTTTCCGGTGTTCACGTAATTGATCCCGTTGACCAGCAGGAACAACAGCGGCAGTCGTATGAACAGCCAGCGCACGATTCTCAGTATAACGATCTCGTTTTCATCCAGTTGCGTGTACATCCCGTCACCCCTCTCAAATGCTCCGTACCTACAACGGCTCTTTTTCTTTGCTTCCTCTTCATTTGACCTTAGCTTTTGTGCACCGGTCGAGAATAAACCGCAGCACAAACTCGAAGTCCTCATCCTCGGCGTAAACCTGATTCTTATCAAACGTCTCGTTCACAAAAATGGTGTGTCTCCTGCGCCGTACTTTCACACTCGTCACCGACTTGAATTCGGAGACGGAAATGTTTCTGGCCGCGGTATCAATGCCCTGTCCCATCATGGAAAGGTTTCCTGTTGCAGCTCCTGCAAGTGCCGTCAGCCAGCCGATTGCCTCGGCTTCCTCAAACTGCTTCGGCATTTGCATATGCGTCACCTTATCCTCGGTCATCTCGAACAGAACCTGATATTTCCATCCGTAGTTGCCTGCCACGATACAGTAAGCAATGATGCTGATGACGAGAAAAACCACCGCCAGGATCAAAAAAGGCTTCGTTTCCGACCACAGTTTCGCTCCTGTGATGCCACCATCGATTATCCTGAGGATAATGGAAAAAAGATAGACCGCGCCGAACGAGAATCCGAGCACCCTCCAAACCGTAAACAGGATGGTCGGATTGCGCCGCATATCAAACGCATAATGCCAGCGGTACACCCCGTCCGGGTATAGCCGGATGTTCTTCGTGATCTGCTGTCCCTGTAACTCGTTTCCGTTGTTCCCATTGTCCATGGCGTTACCTCCTTTTTCTGCAATCGTATGTAATCCCCTGATCGTTTCCTACTGCTCCCGGATCTCAAGCAGACGATCAAGACAAAAACGGCTCTCCCTCATACTCTGAAAGCACACGGAAATCCTCGTCCTCATAGAACCGAAAAGCCCGCTTGAACTCATCTTTGGAAAGGTCCACCCGCTTCACCTGCGGCCTGGCAAGTTTCTTTCCGCCCCGATAATATACCGTCTTCTTAAGGAACTGGCCGGTACATTCGTGGAACGTGATCTTCTTACGGCTCCAAGCCCGGTCGATCACCTCCCAACCCGGATAATTGTCGCCGTGGATCCACACGATATCATTGAAGATATCGGATTCCTTCGTCCCGTTGAACTGCCATTCCGTCGGCGCTCCCTCAATTCCGTTGTCATATTCGACAAAATAGTCAATATCAAAATACTCCAGAACCGATCCGTCAGTCGGATCGATCTCCCGCATATACCCTGAGTTGAAGCGCGGCTTCGCGTCCGGGAACAATTTGTCCTTAGAGATGATCGCGTGCTTTCCCATCGGCTCCCCGGCGTGATACAGGATCCCGTTGTTCATGATGACAAATGACATCGACTGCCTCCTTCCTTCCGCACCTGCCGGTGTGACTGTGCCGCATCCTTGATCAAAACAGATCCAGCATGCTGTCCAGATAGATCTCCTCACGGACCTTCAGCCGGTGCTCCGGCCGGACCATGTATTGTAACAGCATCTCGAACACTACCGCGCTTCCGAGGCTGCGTCCCTCGATCTTGAACTGCTCAAAGCCCATCGGCATATATGTGTTCAGCACCTCACTCGGGCCGATGTAACCGGGGTTCTTCATCGCGTCGGACAGCCGGTACCCCCGCTCCGCCGTCGGCGAGACACACACGTGGTCCTCACAGTCCTCCCCGAGGCTCTTCCGGCTGACGTTCTCGTAGCAGTTTTTCCTGTCATAGCAGTCAAACCGGCAGCACTCGTTGCACAGAAACTCGACCTTTCTCTTCTGCACATCGGTCAGCGCGTTCAGCTTCTGAAACTCCTTGTTCAGCCGGAAATCCGGCACGACATAGCGGTATTCCTCCCGGTTCAGTTCCTCCGTAAGCTGCGCGAACTCCGTCAGCACCTTCGTCGTCGAGGAGACGAAATAAAAGCCCGGGTATCTGTCCCGTATGTACTCAAGCAGCAGGCCGGAAGTGATGATCACGCCATTTTCTGCGGAACCGTTTCTCTCGAACAGCTCACACAGCGCGTTGCTGCGCCTGTCAGTAAGATGCTCCTCCAAAAGCAGCGAATTGCTGAACGTAAGCCGTGCGGAAACGCCGAATTCCCGCATGAGAGCGGCCACATCCTCCGGATCCGCGTCGCCGAAGCCCACTCGCCCGCCGCCCCACAGGCAATCCTGCGGCGCGCCGTAGATTGAGCCGATCTCGCACCATTCGAAGAAGTACTCCCGATGCTCCCGAAAGAGCGGCAGGAATCGCTTGTACAGTTCGTAAAATTCAAACAAACCGGGAAGGTGGTACTGCGCCTTTCCAAATCCGTCCTGCGCCATTTTGCGCCGGTTCCAGTTCGATCGATCCATGTTTCTTCTCTCCCACGATCAAAGATGCTCAATCTTTCCGCCTATAAAAATCGTGCAGGCATCCGAGGTTCAGGTTGCCCGGGATCGTCAGGCGCTTTCCGTCCTTAAAAAGCGCAAAATTCTGCCACAGCAACGTCCCGTGCGTCTCCTGCTCCAGTTTCTTCAACTCCGTGATCTGATACCCGTCGAACTCCGTGATCGTAAGGTTGACATGCCCCTTGGACTCGAAGTCCAGTTTTCCCATGAGTTCGATCAGCTTCGCCCTGTCATACGGGTTTTCACTGTTGCGCTGCCGGTATTCCCATGCCGCCGGATCCTCCCCTTCGGCTTTCACATCAAAATAATAGCTCTCCGGAAAGAAATGCTCATACTTCTGCTCGATGTAGATATCCGTCGTATGCGTCTTTCCGCGCTGGAACTCGATCGTCTCCCCGTCCAGCGCAAAATGAGCCTGATACGCCAGAGTAAACCCGTTGTCCGCCTTCGCGTATATCCGGTACTGCGGGTTCACAAGCGTCTCCTTACCGTGCTGTTTCCTGCCAAACAAACCGAAAATCACTGTATTCTCCTTTCAACCTCAGCCAGAATCTGTTCCGGGTCAGCCCCGTCGATATCGAGACCGACGGCCTGAACGAGGCGTACCTCGCCGATCCCGTAGAAGTTTTTCGCAAGCGTCTCCACGTACCCGAAGCCAAACTCCTGCGGCACGTATGTCCCACCCGCGGTCATCACGTAACAGAGCTCCTTCGCGCGGCAGAGCCCTCTCGGTACCCCGTCCTGCGTGTAGTAAAATGTGATCCCGGGAACGTTGATCTTCTCCAGGTACTGCTTCAGCACCGCCGGGAACGAAAGATCCCAGTACGGCGCCGCGATCACGATCCGGTCGGCGGCGGCAAACTGCCGCGCAAGATCAAACATCGGGTCCTCGTAATGCCCGCCGGCGAGCAACCCGTCACGGCGGGTCAGATATTCCTCGTCGGTCGGCACGAACGAAATGTCCGAAAGCCTCACCTCCGTCACCGGCTCATCCAACTTCGCCAGCAACCGTTCCGCAAGCACCCGCGTTCTCGAACCATCCCTGACACAGGCATTGATGTACAGTATCATTTGCTCTCTCCTTCTGCTTTCACTTCGAACGGTTTTGCAGTCTGTTCCAAAGCTCTTCATTCTGCGCGATTCCGAAATTCAATATCTTCCAGAGGGAATCCACGGCGTACGGACCGTACGTCTGCATGTACGAGATATGCATCTGCTCTGCACCGTAAAATATGAGGTCGAACTCTCCGCGGGAGACGCCCTCGTCCCCATAGTATCCTCGCAGAAAGCTCTCGGCAAGGTCGAAGCGATAGTTCATCTCCTCGGTGTCGTGGTTGAAATCCACGTACTGCATAATAAACGGCCAGCCGAGATCCAGGAACCGGCTGCCGATGCCGGAATCGTCCAGATCGATGAAGATCACCTTTTCGTCGTTTCGGATCATCGCGTTGTGCGGCCCCAGGTCCGTGTGAACGAAGCACTGATCAAGCTTCTCAAAATCGGGGATCGCGTCGAGGATCGCATCGAATTCCTTCGCAAAATCACGGTCTCGGAACCACTCGTAATAGCGCTGCTTGCTCTGCGTAAACGGGGCCCTGTTCCCATACCCCTGCAGCGCATGCAACTCCCTCGCCGCCTGTCCGAGCCGGAATTCATCCTCAGGCGTCTCCTCCATCTGGCGCCCTTCGACGTACTCCATCAGGTAAAACCAATATCCCTGTTCGCTGATGTAGTCTTCCCCTGCCTTCGTCCGGCAGATCGCCGGCGCAAGGCCCTTTTCATTGCCCAAAAAGAGATGCGCCTGTACGTTGCTGCGGATCGTCTCCTCCGGCATATCGCACGAATACCCTTTCAGAACATAGCATCCGGCGTCTGCCTTGATCCGGTAGACCGGCCTCTCCTCACTCTCCTTAAGGCAGGCTTCCACGCACGGATCCCCCAGCTCCCATCGCGTCAGAACATCCGGGACCCTGCACTTGTCCAACGTATTTTCCAACAATCCATCCCCCTGTTTATCGGTCGTATTTTTCGGAAAATGCCTCGATGTACTTCATGGCAAACGGCTTCAGCTCGCCGTCATCGTCCACCAGTGACGCATTCTCCCCCTGCAACCAGGAGACCGTATCGTTCAGACCCCAGACCGTGAATGCCTCGATATCGTACCTGCGTGCGACCTCCGCAAAATTGCGAAAAATGGCTTCCTGCGTCTCCTTCGTGCTGTGGTTGCTCACGTCAAATTCCGTGACCTGCAATTCCACTCCGAGGCTTGTGTAAAACCGAAACATGTCCTCCATGAACTCCGCGGTCTCATCCACGGCGCCCCAAAGATGGCACTGCATCCCGAAGCCGTCGATCAGCCGGATCCCGTGCTCCCGCTCATACTCCTTGAGATTCCCGATCATCGTCCTGTACGTGACCTGCTTCTCGCGGTTTCCCTCGTTGTTGTCGTTGTAATACAGCTTGATCCGATCCCCGAAGACCTCACGCGCCAGCCGGAACACATCAATGTAATAGTGCCGGCCCAGCAGCCGGTACCAGTCGTCGATGCGAACTCCCTCGTCATCATACTCGTACACGGGCAGTCCCTCTTCCCGAAAGCCGTCAAGCTCATCCGGATCGGCCGCGATCTCGTTGAGCACATCCACGCAGTACGCGTCCGGATACCGCTCCTTCAGGCATTGCATATACGCCCTGATAAACGCAAGCGTCAGGCTTCTCCGCTCCTCCGTGCTCCGCCCTGCCAGATACTCCGTAAGCTGCACGGGCACATGGCGGTACCACACGATCGTGTGGATCCTGACGCTCAGTTTGTTTTCCTGCGCAAACGCGTATATCTTGTCGGCGTACGAAAAATCAAACAGCCCCGCATTGACCTTGTCGTCGATGAACGCCGGCTGATCCGCGCGGAAGAAGATCTCCATCTTCATCTCGTTCTCGCAGGTGATGCTGTCAACGTACTGCTCCAGGAAGCGGACCATTTTCCGCATCCGACCGTAGTCCAGTCTGCGGTAACAGTCCGCATCCGGCGGATTCTCCGCCGCCAGATACCGGTCCCGCTCCTCCTCAAACCGGGCATCGTCGCACGTTTTCCATATTCTGATCAGATCAACGATCTGATAATTGATACAGCTTCCGAACTTTTTCACTCCTGCTCCTTCGCCATCCGAACGGCGTCGTCCATCATCTGATTGCCCGCCTCGTCCGGATAGTCCAAATACTCTTTCACATCATCCGCATCCACCAGCACTCTGCCGTACATCCGCCCCGTGTCCGGGTCGATATGGTTCTCATGGATCTTTTTGATCCGCGCGATCATGCGGACCTGCGCGTACGTTTCAGTTCCGTCCTCGACCTCCAGATATCCGAGATAGCGAATGTCCTCCAACTCGATGTTGGCCTCCTCCAGGTACTCCCGCCGCAGCGTCTCCTCAAACGTCTCCGCGCCCTCCGGTCTGCCGCCGGTCAGCTTGTATCGTCCGCCGTCGATCCTAAGGAAAATCCTGCCGTCCTCCGCGAAGGCAATCCCGTACACCTGCCGGACCGTCAGAGCATCCGGCATCACGCCCTTATGCCATGTATAATTGATCATCGCTTTGTCCCCAAGTCTCAATCACGATTTTTGCCCTTGATGGCCGTACCTCGCTTGCCTTCAATGAAGCACACTTCCGGGTTCGCCGGATTGTACTTCACCTCAACGTCAAGCGGAAACACGTTGTATGACTGCTCCATTCCCTCAACCAGCGTGAGATAGAGCTTTCCGTCCACCGTGTACTCATAGGCGGGCAACGCCGTCGAATGCCCGCCGCCGATGCCCTGCGCCTGATAAAACCACTCGGTATAGACATAGTGACCGCCCACGCTCGCCGTACACTTCCTTCTGACGAGCCACATTCTTGCGTACGGTCTGAAATAGATGATCGCCGCCGCGACAACAGCGCCGATGATGACCAACGCCCTTGTACTCATACTGCTTCCCTCTCTCCCGAACTGCCCCAACACATCCTACCAGAAGTTCTTTACCGCGACCTGCACGCTCTCGACTCTCGCCACTTCTTCCTCGTCATCGTCGTCATAGTAGGCACAGGCGCCGAAGCCCAGCTGGTTGCTTGTAAAACCGACCTCGTCCTCCTCAATGTCCGATGCCGCCGCGCGGGCGATCTCCAGAACATCCTCATAGAACAGGTCCTCATTCAGCACCTTGCCGTCGATCGTCATACTGTCCTCGGCGGTGCAAAGGATGAAGTTCACGCAGTCGTTCTCATCGTAACTGATCTGGAACTCATCGTTGTTGTCATACACAACCTCACGGTCATATCCGTAAGGCGTCTCCTTCCACTCCTCCAGATCATCGAACAGTTCCCGAACCTCTTCCCGCTTCATTCCGATCCTGATGTCTCCGATCGATTCTCCGATCTTGATCTCGTACATATGCCTTTCCCGCCTCCGTTCGTTTTGCCTCAATACTGTTGCTGCCGAAGCCTCATTTTCCGGCATTCAAGAACTCCGCGATCCGTCTCACACCTTCCACGGCCGCCTCGTCCTCGATCGCCGGTACAACGTTTGTGTTAAAGCTGCACACTACCTCATAAATGTCATAACAGTTCATGTGATGCATCAATGTGCAGGCCGTCTCGTACGGCTTCTCGATCCGTCCGTCTCCGCCGCCGACGAGGATCACCGCGCCTTTTTTCGGCTTGATGTTCAGCTGTTCCTTTCGGAAAAATTTTCCGCAGAAATACGTCTGCAGCCGGCTCCCGACATCGAGCATCTTGCCGGTCAACTCTGAAAAATAGATCGGCGACGCGATCACGATGTTGTCGCAGTCCTCAATGTACCGATAGACATCCTGCATCTCGTCCTGTATCGCACAGCCCGGGTTCTTCCAGCAGTAGCGGCAGTCAAGGCATGCGGAAATGTTGCTCCGGTATGCGTCGACCACCTTGTACTCGCCGTTCAGTTGCTCCGTCAGCCTGCCGATCAGGCTCACGGTATCTCCCGCCGGTCTGGGCGATCCGTTGAAGATCAGTGTTTTCACGATTCGCATTTCCTCCCTTACCGGAATTCCCGTCACCGGGCATTATCCTACGCATTCACCTTCAGATTCAGGATCACCGTGTTGTTACCGTCCATGACTGCTCCTTTCCAAGCGTCCGCACGCCGGTACCAACCCTCACATGTAGCGCTTTCGGATCTCCTCGATCACATGCGCTGTGCTCTTCTCAACCGTGCCCTCCATAAACGGATTCAGCAGGTTGCCGATCTCCAGAAGTTCAAAATACCCCTTGGTTCCGCCGGCGCGGCACAGCCGGAGATAGTCCTCCCACGCCGCCTTCCGGTCCACCTTCATCCGGCCGTAGTACTGGAACGCGCAGATCTGGGCGAGCGCGTACTCGATGTAGTAGAACGGATAGATGAAAATGTGCAGCTTCTGCATCCAAAAACCGCCGCCCTCCAGGAATTCATTGCCGTCGTAGTCCCTCCACGGCATGTACTTCTTTTCGATCTTGTGCCATACCTCCCGCCACTGCTGCGGCGTCATATCGGGCTTCGCGTACACCTCATGCTGGAACTCGTCCACGCAGACCAAGTACGGGATCGTGCAGAGCGCGCCGAAGAGGTGGGCCGTGATGTATTTCTCGGAATTTTCCCCGAAAAATGACTCCATCCACGGATACGCAAAATGCTCCATCGACATGGAGTGCACCTCATTGATCTCCGAGGTAGATCCGCCGAGGGCGCTGATCGGGATGGAACGCATGGCCAGGTATCCCTGGAACGCGTGTCCGGCCTCGTGTGTCAGCACGTCCACATCCGCCTCCGTGCCGTTGAAATTGCTGAAGATGAACGGCGCCTTATACAACGGCATCCGTGTCATGTATCCGCCCATATGCTTTCCGGGTTTTGTCTCGAGGTCGTACAGCTCGTAATCCCGCATGAAATCGAAGAACTCCCCTGTCTCCGGGCTCATCGCGCGGTACATCTGCCGCGCCTTCTCCACAAGCTCCGCCGCGGTACCGATCGGAAGCGCGTTACCGTCCGGGAACTTCAGTCCCTCATCGTAATAGCGGAGTTTGTCGATACCAAGGCGTTTCCGCTGTGCCTCGTGGATCTCCGCCACGGCCGGAGTGATGATCGTCCTCACCTGCTCACGGAACCGTGCGGCGTCCTCCTGCGTGTAATCGAAACGGTGGCGTGCGATATACGCCATCTCGGTGTACGAGGCAAATCCCATCTTCTTCGCCTTCGTATCGCGCACCTTCACAGCCTCGGCGTACTGTGCCTCCAGATCACCGCTGATCTTCTCATACAGCGCAGCCCAAGCCTCGAACGCTTCCTTGCGCTCCTCACGGTCCGGGCTCTGCATATGCTTCAGAAGTCCGTAGAAATTGCACTGCTCCCCGCGGAATTCCGTCGTCGCGGCCGCGGTCGTCTTCTGATACTCCTGGCGCAGCTCTCCCTCGCGGATCGTCTCCGCGATGATCCTCTCATCGCCGGTCATCAGCTCCGCATCGATCAAGCGGAAGAACTGTGCACCGAACTCGCTCTCCAGCTCCTTCCGGAACGGGGATTCCGCCAGCGCCTTCTGCCATGCATTGTACTGCGGGATGGTCTTCGCAAGCTCCTCGCGAAGCCACTTCATCTCCCCGTCGTAGAACTCGTCGGCCGTGTTGATCGTGTTGCGGATGTGCGCAACCGTATACATGGAATCGACCGTGTTTTCCATCTCCTGCACCGCATAATAAGCGTCCCGGATCTCCCCGGGGTTCCCGGCCTCTCTTACCTTTTGTGTCGCCTCACTGATCAACGCCTTGAGCGCCTCGACATCCGGGCGTTGATACTGTATCTCACTGAATCGGATCATGATCACAACCCCTCCTTATTTCTATTCACGCGTTTTCGTTTCCTCCCTCGTGCTCCCTAAGTTCAATCCGAAGCGGTGCTGCCCGCGTTCGCCAGATCCTCCAGCACCTTGTTGAACTCGGGGAACTCCTTTGAGAGCCGGATCAATTTTCCGTCCCTGTCCACAAAACAGTGCTCCGATTCCGCCGTGGCAACCGTCCTGCCTTCCGCATCCTTCATGTCATAAGCGAGCACAAGCTTCACTCCCCGGAACTCCCGCACGGACACGGTGATGAATACTTCGTCGGAAAATGTTGTGCTCTTTTTGTACCTGCACGACACCTCCACGACCGGCGAGATGATGCCTTCCTGCTCAAGCCTCGCGTAATCCCAGCCGATCCGGCTCAGGAAATCCACGCGCGCCTCCTCCATCCAGCGGATATAGTTGGAATGGTGCGTGATCCCCATCTTGTCCGTCTCATAACATGCCACAACATGCCTGTATGCGTCCATTGTCCGTTTTTCCCCCCTGATTCATTGCTGTCGACGCGCGAGTCCCATACTTCACGCTCCGTTTATTACTGATTTCCTATCTGAAACAATATGTGCTGGTGAACTCGTGCGTTTCCTTTGCCGACATAGCGAATGTCTTCTGCACCGCCGATAACAAGCGCCGGAACGAAGAAGAAAATCTCATCCGGTGTCAGGGCTCCCTTGCCCGCAACCGCCTGCTGAAAGAGCTTCCCTCTCAGAAGCTTCTCCTCCGTCTCCGGATCGAGCAGGAATTTGACGAAATCCGCGACCGTCCAGGCCGGAACGGAAACACTGCGGTAATGGATGTCCAAAAGGGAAATGTCATACTCACCGCCCTCCAGTTTCCGGTAATAGAACAGATCTCCGAAGCCGGTCATCATGAACGGGATCTTGCTGTAATCCTCTCCGCCGAACCACGTGAACAAACTGTCGAAATAGTCCTCGGGATCAATGGTTTTGAGGATCCCGTTTCCAAGGTTTCCGAACCCGTACTTCTGCATAAAGGCAAGCAGCTCCTCCGGAACACCCGCATTTCTGCACGCTCCGATTATGTGCTCCGAGGGTTTTGTCATCTCCTTTGCCGGAGGATACTTCGCAAGCAGCGGTCCCCAGACACCATCCTGCTGCGGTTCATCGTTCTTCTTTTTGTTCCAAAACATCTTACTCCCTCCTCCATTTTCCAAATCACAAACTGTAGCGATACACGATATCCTCATAGTACAAAGCGGTCATTTCTCCGCTTACCAGAAGAAAGATATCGCTCGGATAACAGAAATCAGACCATCGGTTACAGAACACGTCCTTCGCAACACGGAGCGCCGTGTTGCAATCGTACAGGACCACGATCGAATCTTCCTCCGAGGTCTGCCAAAGCTTCTCCCAGGCAATCTTTGCTTCAGCCTCCGCGGCAGCATCGCCCCAACCGCAATCGCCGATCAGTTCCGGAAACTTCCGCAGGTTAAGCCCCGCGACAAATGAAGGGTATTCCGACACTACACTGTCACATCGTTCTCTCCAGACGGATCGTGCCTCCTCTTCCGTGAGGATACTCATCCGGGACAATTCCTCCGGCGTGAACATGGCGTAGTTCTCGTCGGTAAAACGGAATCCGTACGGGAAGGCCTGCCACTTCGCTACAAGGTCAAGAATTGCCTGCGCCCGTTCAAGGTCCCTGAGGGCTTCCTCCCGGTCATAAGTGTAGTTGTCGGGAAGCATGTCGAACAGTTCGACCTTCTCCATCTCGCTTTCCGGCAATTCCCCAAGCGAATTCGCGATCGCGCCGTACACCCGGCCGTTGTTCTTATGGATCCCGTCATCCCACGGCTGCTCATAATCCCAAAGCGGGATCATCTCGCAGTCCGTAATACCGGATTCCTCGAAAAGTTCTCGTCTCGCCGCCTGGATCGCTGTTTCCCCTGCCTCGACATGCCCTCCGGGATGCTCAAAGCTCTGTCTTCGTTTATGCAGGCAGTACACCCATTTCTCGCGGTACTTCGCGAATATCACAACAAATTCAATGTTATCCAGTTGTCCCGGAGGAAAGATCTTTTTCTCCGTGACTCCTGTCCTGCTCATGATCGCCTCCGCAATCTTCTCAACACTCATATCATCCGTCACAAGAGCATCCTCCAGCGACGAAAAATACTCAAGCGAATCCAGGCTGATCTGAAGCCACTCCTCCGTTCTCCACTCGCATCGGTCATCGTTCTTCCAACGATCGATCAGATGCTCCCGATCGCATACAAGCGTGACGCTTTTCAGCTCCAGCTGCATCTCCGCGATGCCTTCCTTAATCCTTTGACAGACCTGCCTGTCATCCATCAGCCACACCAGAACGATCTGCCTGCAGACCGAACATTTTCTGTAGTTATCGATCATGTGGAGAATGTTGTCGACGGCCATCGCCCTTGTCTCACTGTTTCCGACAAAGGGATGGATATCCATACACCAATCCCCGTCAATAAACGCCGTTCCTTCCATGGCGTCCGCGATATACTTCCCGACCGTGGTCTTGCCGACGCCCATCGGTCCGTTGATCACAATAACCCTCACACCTGCCTCCTGTTCACGGATCACTTCTTCCGCAGTTCGCCGGACTGTCATCCGTTCGAAACGATATCATCCAGCCATCTCCCGCCGATACTCACGCGGTCCAGCGAAAACTGACGCGTGTTCGCATCAGTCAGATCGAGATCCTTCAGGGAGATGCTCATAAACTTGTTCTCCTCGTCAAATTTCTTCCGCTTCCCGAACGCGTTTTTCAGATCCTTCCCGCTGAATGTATACAGGTTCAGACGCTCGGTTTTCAAAACGCCTTCATTGTTCAGCCAGTTGTACAGCATGTCCAGCCCCTGTTTCGACGGTTCTCCGAAAAATGTGATCGCGGACCCCTCGCACAGCGCCTTCAGGGTCTCTTCATCGTCGATGGGAACAATATCGAACCGGGCACCCGCGTCCTTAATCTTGTAAAAGTCTCGTTTCAGCTTATACTTTCGCAGGAACCCCCAGAGCACAAGGCATGAATACGGGATGACAAACACAAGCAATCCCGCGAGCAAATGATCTGTGGACAACAGGATCGTTCCCGCGATGATCGGTCCGAGCAGCAATACGCATATGAGCGCAATAAAAAACGGATTGTCCTTCTTCTCTTTATTGTCCATAGTATCCTCCGGTACGGATTGCTCTTCCGTGCGTCAGCTCCTCCGGGCAGACCGTGAAACTTTCCGTCTTCAGGTCGCAATAGTATCTTCCCTTCGTCGCCGTGAACTTCAGCACACAGTAGTCCGGATCCGTCACGCCCTGCTTGTAAAAGATCTTGTCGCCGGCCCGCCAGATCATGTTCTTCGTCTCCTGATCCGTCAGCACCTCCATCGTGCCGGTCAGCATCACGCCGACATACTTGATCAGTCCCTTGTGATAAAAGTAAATGCAGGCATTCGGGTTGTCCAGGTACTGCTTGACACGCATGGACGACGTATTTGTCGAAAAATAAAACTCCTTAAGCCCGACCCTCTTCCTCGGCTTGAGCATTGCCTTCGCATTCGGGAAGCCTTCGCCGTCCACCGAGCAGATAAAGCTTACCTTCTGCCTGTCGATAAACTTCTCAATCTTCACTGTATCCATAGCGGTTTCCATAACAAGTTGCTCTTCTTCAAAAGTTACCCTGCCCATGTATATGCGTACGCTCCTGTCTTCTTACTCTTCCTGCATATGCGGCACGTCGATTTACATCCCCTTTATCGTATCACATTATCCTCATTCCCTCAACAATTCCGCAATAGAAAAAACCGACTTGTTTCTATCAATGAAACAAATCGGTTTCTCTGAAAATCACAACATGCGATTAAGTTGCTATTGAACTGTCCGGTCATTAGTCGATGCTGCGCATCGTCGGGATTAGTTCCGAGGAAAACTCGTCTTTCCTCACCTTGCCATACCATCAATGTTTTGAAAGGCCATCGACTTACGTCATCGCTCATCCTGCTCACGGATAACGTTACATTTAACCTGGAATAAGCAGGAGGCCAATCACAACTGTTTTTGAAGGCCTCTGCCCGAGGTCTTATTAAAGTTGAGCCTTTTTTCGACATACAGCCAGAATAAAAATCTTAGGAATTTATTCTTGACTTTTCATAGCTGGTCTCCTTCACAGGTTAGTGTCGGAAAATGGAGCAGTCAGCTCCATTTTCCGGCGGTCTTCTTCAGTCGTTCCGAAAGTGCCTGAAATTCAGAATTGTTCCTTACGAAGTCGTAATAATCGTTCTGCATTTCCTCAAGCACCTCGGTGGTGTTGTTTTGGTCGGTGTATGCTTCGAAATCTCCGAACTCCGTTCCCCGCAGGATCAGGGATGTGTGAACATGCTTCTCTGCACCTTCCTCACCGCAGTTCTGCATGAATGCCTCGGCATGCGCCACAGCTTCGCTCAGATGCCGAAGGGTTTTCTCCTTATCCTGCTCGCCTCGGGCTGCCAGCCTTGCGATCTGAAGGTGGGCACACATCAGCCGGTCGTGGAAGAAGCCGTAATCCCCATTCTCGAAAATTATCCCCAACAGGTCGATGACTTTTTCTACTATTGCGGCCTCCTCGGATGCGGTGTATTCCCGGCTCCCATCCTCATTTTCCACATTGAAGAAATTGAGCCGCATGCAGAGCCAAGTCAGAAGCATATTCACTTCTGTGCGCTTGTTTTCCAGCTGTTTCTGCCCCCTGCCGATCATAGCCAGAAGGCTCTCCCGGCACACCGGCAGGGACGGCATCTCGTTGGCGATTGCCGCTGCCTTCTCGTCCTCGCCGAGGCAGTCATAAGAATAACACAGGATCTGTCTCGCGCACGAAAGGCTTTCGGCGTCCTTACATCCCTCCAGGATCTTCTGCGCCGTAGATACGCATTTCTGAAGCACCTGTCGGGATTTCGACTCATCTTCCGCGTTGAGGTTCATCGCCATTGCGTATTCAACATTCAACAGCGATACCATCAGGTCATAATTGTTCGGAAACTGTTTCAGCGCATCCGAAAGGATTTTCTCCGCCTTCACCAGATGCCCGCGCGATGAGGCTCCCTCAGCCTCCTCTTTGATGCGCCTGATCTCCGCCTCATCTTTCTCGCGATTGATGTCCAAAAGCTCATCGGAGGTGACGTCCAGTACCCGGCACAAGATCGGGATGGCCGATATATCGGGAAATGTCTTCCCCGTCTCCCACTGCGATACGGCGGAAACCGAGACATTGAGCTGTTCCGCCAGTTGTTCCTGCGTGATTCCCGCTTTCTTTCTGAATTGTGTTATTTTCTTTCCGAGATTCTGTAATGCTTCCATTCTTCTGTCCTCCATTTTCTATAGTCCGGCGCCTTGACCTTACTATAGGGCATTTTCCGTAAAATGAAAAGACAGCAGTGCTAAGTTTTGATTACAGTTACACTTAAAATTCTCAGTTTTGCTTTGAAGTGACTTCTTCGATGATCCTGTCTGCTACAGCCTCAGCCGACAACCCGGTCGTGTCAAGGCAGTTGTCAAGGCTCGAAAAATGCTGCAGCGACTTCACGCTGATCCGAAGCCACTCCTCCGTGCGCCAGGGACACGTCGTAGCTAAAAGAAAAACGATTATTCTTTTCCGTGGAATCGGAGCTCTTCTGCACAAATTAATTTTTCCATTTCACGTACAATCAAATTAATCTCATCCTCATCAAGTTCCGCAGTTATCACTATGTCATCCAGAATATCACATTGTGTTTCAATATTCACCGTATACTCTACTGCCATAAAGACGGTTTTGTTACCTCGCTTCACAGTAAAAATATAAAAACACTCACCTGCCAGATCGTCCGACAGTTCATCATACAAAGAGTACAACGAATTCCAATCCTTGCTTATCTCCTCGTTTGGAAATACACGATGGTATACCGTCTCATACGCCTCCCTTATCCATTCGTTCATAAGGACTTCCCACCTTGGCTCATTTTTCAAGGCTTTCAATGCATTCTTCAAAGCAATGATATAGGGAGTGTTAATAATACCTTTGGGAAAAACTTCCCCTTTAATACAAAAAGCAAAATGACCGTTATCGTCTGCTTCCCGGTCATTCCACTCTGCAACTCGTTCTACCAGAATCGCAAACATAAACGGATTGCCAATAATCATCGTTTTCTCCCCTTAAAATTTATAGTATAACAAAGACCTTGCTGTACTCAATTTAACATTAACCATTTGCCACTCCTAAACTCCTGCTTAGGTCATCGCCTAATCCAAAAACTTTAATTGCACATGAGGACCTCAGCGGGTTCCACTCCGAGAACTGCTCTTGCAAAACCCTTCTGCCGAAGGTCTTTAAGCATGAAACGAATCACCTGTCCGGTACCGGAAAGATTTCCCAATACTCTCCGTCGCCGGTATATTCCGGGTACACGGTCAGCACGACGCCATCGGAGAAACGAAGAATCAGGTC
>JAFZVZ010000043.1 GCA_017617545.1 Lachnospiraceae bacterium | reverse complement strand
GTGCAAGCTCTTCGGTGACTGGAACTGTACCCTGTCTTACGCCATCTGAAATGCGTTTTTCAGATGGCTTGTTTGCTGTGTTCCAAAAGACAGCGGCAAAATTCCACCATTTACCACTTGACTTCTAATAGTTTGTCACCTTGTTTTCAAAAAGCAAAACTTCACATGGTCACAAACCAGTTCCCGTTGCTGTCCTTACTCACACGTCCGTTCGCGATCGCGTCGATCACCTGCGGAAGGATGATCCACTCCGCCTGCTCCATCACGCGGCGCTGCAATACTTCGGGCGTGTCGTTCGGCTCCACGGCGACCGCCTTCTGAAGAAGGATCGGACCGGTGTCGGTGCCTTCATCCACGTAGTGAACCGTCGCTCCGGTCACCTTCACACCGCGGGCAAGTACCTGCTCATGGACATGGAGTCCGTAGAAACCGTCGCCACAGAACGAAGGGATCAGCGAAGGATGAATGTTGATGATCCTGCGCTCGTAACGGCGGATCATCTCAGCCGGAATGATCACAAGGAAACCGGCAAGCACGATCAGGTCGGGTTTCAGGCTGTCCACAGCCGCAAGCAGCGCCGTCTCAAACTCCGCCCTCGTCGCATAGGCCTTGCGGGAAACACACACGGCAGGGATTCCTGCCTTCTTTGCCCGCTCCAAAGCATACGCATCCGTGCGGTTGCTGATAACGCCGCAGATCTCCGTGTTCGTGATCTTCCCGTCGCGCACCGCGTCGAGGATTGCCTGCAAATTCGTGCCGCCTCCGGACACCATAACAACTGCTCTCATGTCTCCTCCATTGTACCGCCGAAACGCAGCCGAATCAACAGAAAAACCGCATCCTTCGGAAAATAAAGCCGCGCTTTTCGACATTCTTTTATTCATTCAAACAACAAACGCCCGGGACACCGGATCATACCGGTACCCGGGCGCAATTAACCGATTACAGAAGCTGAATACCCTTCTCACCGTCTGCGATCTCACCGACGACATAAGCCTTCTCGCCGGCTGCCGAAAGCAGACGCAGAGCCTCGTCCGCCTTGTCGCTCGAGACAGCCACCATCATACCGATACCCATATTGTACGTGTTGTACATCATCTTCTCTTCGATGTTTCCGGTCTTCGCCAGCAGCTCAAAGATTGCAGGAACCTCGTAGCTGTTCTTGCGGATTACGGCAACCTTTCCCTCTGGAAGCATCCGCGGGATATTCTCGTAGAATCCGCCGCCCGTGATGTGGCTGCATGCCTTCACGGTAACGCCGCCGTCCTTCAGGGCCTTCAAAGCCTTCACATAAATCTTCGTAGGCGTCAGCAAAGCCTCGCCGAGGGTGCATCCAAGGGAGTCATTATAGCGCGCCATGGAAGCCTCGCGCATGTCAAACACCTTACGAACAAGGGAATATCCGTTGCTGTGGATACCCGAGGACGCGATGCCGATGATCGTGTCGCCGGCCTTCACGCTGCTGCCGTCCACGATCTCATCGCGGTCCACGATACCTACGGCAAATCCGGCAAGGTCATACTCGTCCACCGGATAGAACCCGGGCATCTCAGCCGTCTCACCGCCGATGAGCGCGCAGCCGGCCTGCTTGCAGCCTTCCGCAACACCCTTCACGATCGTTGCGATCTTCTCGGGATAGTTCTTGCCACAGGCAACATAGTCAAGGAAAAAGAGAGGCTCGCCGCCGGCGCATGCGATGTCGTTCACACACATTGCCACGCAGTCGATACCGATCGTATCGTGCTTGTCAAGAAGAAACGCGATCTTCAGTTTCGTTCCCACACCGTCCGTTCCCGAAACAAGGGTCGGATGCTTCATCGTCATGAAACGGTCAAGGGAAAATGCTCCGGAGAACCCGCCGAGTCCGCCGAGTACCTCGGGGCGCATCGTCTCCTTCACGTGCTTCTTCATCAGTTCCACTGCGCGGTATCCCGCCTCAATGTCAACACCGGCATTCTTATAATCCATGCTGCTGCCTCCTGGTAAATATTCTCATACATGTTCCGGACACCGTCCGAAATCCACCGCTATTGTAGCACAATTATCTCCCGACTGCACCTGTAAAAGTGTCATATTCCGGGAGTTTTCTTTCATCGTTTTGATAAGCGCCGCTTATGATATGCTGACATATCATAAATTGCACTTTCATCCCGGTCACTTTTTCTCGGAATACTCGCGATACCCTACGCTCTCAATGCGTTCCTTCTTTGCCATCACGCCGCTCTTGAGCTCCGCCTTGTATGCGATGATCTTATCAAGAAGCTCCCGATCGTGCGTAGCGATGATCTTGGCCGCGAGAATACCCGCGTTCGCGCCGCCGTCGATCGCGACCGTTGCAACCGGAATGCCGGAGGGCATCTGCACAATGGAGTACAACGAATCAACGCCGCCCAGAGCCTTCGTGTGGATCGGCACGCCGATGACCGGCAGCGGGAAGATCGCCGCGCACATACCCGGAAGGTGTGCCGCTCCGCCTGCGCCCGCAATGATCACCTCAAATCCCTTCTCCACAGCCGTGTTTGCATACTCGAAGAAAACATCGGGCATGCGATGCGCCGAGATGATCGTCATCTCGTACTCAATGCCGAACTTCTCAAGCATTGCCGCCGCTTTCTCCATGATCGGCAGATCCGAATCGCTTCCCATTACAATACCGACTTTAGCCATAGTATCCTCCTGATCTGTCCCATAGGACAGGAATTCTTTTGTCTTAAGACGTTTATTTTCAATGACGTTCGAACCGTCACTGTTCCTTCTCAAGCTCATCCAGCGGAACGTTCAGTTCCTCCGTCCCCGGCACGACGAACCGTCCTTCGCGGATGATCGTGCCGATCACGGTACCGTCCGCCGCGTGCACTACGATCTCCCCGAGCTCGTTGTACGGGATCGTGATGTCCGTGTGCGTGTTCGTGTATGCCTTCGCGGGATCGGTGGTTCGCTTCGCGGAAAATTCATTCTCCCTCGCGATGATCTCCTTCCCGTCCGGGTTGTACAGAGCATGATCCTCCGCACGGCTGTAGCAAGTATCGCCGACCGCAAAATGAGGCCCCGTCTTCTCCGCGATCAGGATCGGCAGCTTCTCCTGAACATCATAGCGGATGCCCATCGCATACGCAACCGTGTTCGTTCCGATCGCAAACTCGCCGATCGGAAGCGTCTCCTGATCTGCGAGGAGCACCTCCTTGAGGAAGGCTTTATTTTCCGCCTCTGTCGGAAAATTCTCACACGAATACTCGGTGATCATGCCGTCCTTAAAGCGGATGCGCAGGTTCTTGTAAGTAATGCCTTCGATGCACACCTTCATCACGTGAAGAAGACCTTCCGTTCCCGTGAGCACCGGCGATGTGAACACCTCACCGACCGGAATGTTGACATCCGCGCCGCAGTTTTCAAAGTTCGTCTGCTTCGCGGGATCCGTGAGCGTGTGAAGCATCACCTTCATGTTCGTCTCGTTCTCTCCGCGGCCGGTCACGGTCACGAAAGCTCCTAGGTCGAGCACGTCGATCAGCTTCTGCTGGATCGCCTTGTACTTCTTGTTCGGAAGGTTGTTGCAGACGATCGTCTCGCGGAACACTTCCTCGAACCGGTCACCGACCGTAGGCACCGGATATGATATGATGCTGAAGGTGATATTTTCCTCCGGCTCATACTTCTCACACAGATCGGCGCTTCTGCTGCGCAGTTCGTTGAAGAACTCGCTGCCGCGTCCTTTTAGCACGGGAACCGCCTTCTTGTTGACGTAGCTGATGTCCGGCACGCCGTACACCTCCTGCGCTGCGATTCCCGCATAAGCGGCGCATTCTTCCTTATACGCTTCATAGTTCACCCTGCAACTCTCCAGGATCTCCTCAATCATGGGGCGCTGCAGAACAAGCAAATAATTTCTTCTGTGGTCGTATGCGTACTGACGATTGATCGACGTTCCGCCCATGCCACCCTGAAGAAATGCGCACGCATAAACCAAAAGGTTGCTCGTCAGGTACAGTTTGGGCTCCAGTCCCTCCTCGCGGAAGAAATCGATCATGCGCGCCGTCACGCGCTCAAATCCGAAGTACGTGTCGAAAGCGACCGTCTTCTTCGGCGCGCGGTCGATGCGCATCGTCTCAAAGCTGTCGATAAACCCGTTCACAAACGTGCGCGCCATCTCATCAATCGTCTTCTGCGGCTGTTTCGCCAGGAACCGATACACGTTGATCACGTTGTCCGAAACCGGAAGGCCGTAATCATACAGTGCGGATTCGTCGGAAGCGGCGCGGCGGATGATTTCCTCGATCGGCTTGCCGAAGGGAACCTCATGAATCTCATACATGCGGAATGAAACGTACTCGCGGCAGTAATCATGCGCATAATAGTACAGGCTCTGCTTGATCCCGCGGTCGATCCCGTCAAACTCGATGTGGCCGTAGATCTCCGCGATCAACTCGCAGGCGTACAGAAACGGTTTGCGAATGCCGCGCATCAGATACTGCGTCGTCTCGACAAGCTCACGTCCGAGCGCCGAGATCACCATCGCGTATGCATTGCCGTATGCGCGCGCCGAAACATCGGGGTTGATGATGGATTTCTCATACGCGTCAACCTCAAGCGATCCGTAGATTGCCTTATTCATGCGGCATTTTTCGTCCGCGCTCATTGCTGCCCATGAACCGTCCGTGACAGCCTTGTACAGCTTCTCCTGCGCTGCCGCGATACCTGCCAGCTCGGCAATTCCATCGGGCGCGTCTTTCTTCTTCGCCGTGCTTTTGATCCAGGAGAGCACGAGCGAAAGTCTCTCTTTCTCGTCCGCGGACCATGAAAGCATGGAAGGTACTGCCTTCCCGCCCTTTTGATTTGTATTCTTATATTCTTTCTTCAAGTTAACTCCTTACCCCGACAGACAATTCTGTCTCAGTTTTTCCCCGTAACTGTACCTTCTGTTTCGTTATACATTCTCCGGTTTGTACTGCCGCATCGCTCACAGAGCCGCGCCGACAAGGAACAATCCGAACGTCACTACGATCACGATCAGGTTGACGACCATCCCCGACAGAGCATATCCGTCCTGAAACGGTGTCTCTCTCCTCGCGGTCGCCGCGCACATCGTTCCGGCGATCGCAAGCAGACCGTTGATGATTCCCAGTCCGCCGATCGATTCCTCCGGGTTCGCGCGTCCGTAAAAGATCAGAAACACGAGGAAAAATGCCGCAATGATCCCGACGGAGAGGGACACTTTTCCCATGATGGAACGATGCCGCCCCTTGTAATGAACCGTCGATTTCTCCGTCTTTGTCTTGTTCATTGCGTTTCCTATCCGAATTGCTTTATCTCTTTTTCTTATGTGACTGTTTCTTCTTGCCGCCGTTCTGATTTACGAGCAATCGTCTCACGGGAATGCTTACCAGTATTCCGATAAAACCTCCCAAAGTGTTCAGGATGACATCGTCGATATCAAAGCTTCCGACATTGAACACATACTGCAGGATCTCCGCTACCGCGCACGAAAGATACACGATCGCGAGCGCGAACACGCAGTACGGACGCTTCGGCGCAAGCAGCGCAACAAGCAGTCCCATCGGGAAAAACGCGATGATGTTACCGACGACGTTTCGCCAGAACAGACTGTTCGAAAGACTCTCCGTCCCCTTGTAAAACCTCTTGATCTCCCTGAACGGCACAAGATTCAGGCCATGTACATTGCCCTGCGTGCGCCCGAATTCCGGCGAGAAAAACAATACAAAGATCAGTATCGCCAGATACAGCACAAACAGGATGCCAAGCCATATTTTCTGTGTTTTTGATAATTGCATAATAACTCCGCAGGGTGAAAGCTCCCCCTGTTCATTTTCTGTCAATCCCCCTGTGCGGGATCATTTTGCGCCCGGCGCCTTCTTCATGTAATTGATGAAATCGTCGACGAGGCGGGAGTCGATCGTGCAGTCGCACGCGCCCAGTCTCTCCACGATATCATAGCCGCTCGGATCGTCGTAGATCCGAATGGTCATCGGCTCATTTTTTGAAGGATCAAACGGCTCAACCATGATCACAAGGATCGGATCCTCATCCGGCGCATCGGTCGGAACATACGCGGAGGTCTTCATCGCCATGACCTTCTGCGCCCACGCGAGAGCTTCCGTTCCGTCGATAGCCACACCGTTAATGTAGTACAGGTCTTCCCCTTCCGGAGAGGTCTCGTGCGTGAACGTCATCGTGAGGTCACCCGACTGCGCCGTCACCTTCTTAACCGCCTTCGTGCTCGGGAAGAATACCGAATGATATGTGCATGAGAACACGCTGAACTCGCACATTGACTTGATGCGGAACTCGGTCATCACAAGCACGGCGTCAACGCCCTGCAGTCTGACGTAATAGTTCCCGGTTTCCTCATCCTTATTGCCGATCTGAAGCGTGTAGGAGTTCTCCTCCTTACCGGTATCGTCCGCGTAACGGACCGTCAGCGTCGCTTTCGGCTGATCAAGGCCGTATTTGGAAAATTCATCCGGTTTCACTTTGAAGATCTGCTCAGCATAGATGCTTAAGTACCACTCGAGCCGGTCCATCCACGGTCCGTTGATGACATCGGCATCCCACGGCGAGCGATACGGCTTCGTAATGCTCCACGGGAAGAGCTGCGCTCCGGAGTAATCATACGGATTATCATCCTGCCGGATCGCGTGAAACTCCTGGAACAACTCGCCGGTGATCGTGATCTCGCGGACATTCTTGATGTCCGGGATTGACGGAAGCGTGACGGTTTCCACGTAATATGTGCGATCCTTCAGAAGAAGTCTCGCATAATTTTCCGCTACGGTATACACCGGCTTCTCATCGTTAAACCGGCAGTAATAACAGTCCTTGGTCGGAACCTTGTCGCCGAGCTCGATGCGCACCAGGCGCTTGTCTCCCGCGTAAGCCTCAAGGATCGCGGACGGATTCTCAAGTCCGTACTCGGCATCGGACGCTGGGTTGTCCACCTTGGCGATCGCACGAAGATTAGACAACAGCTGGTCAGGGATCTGCAATATGATCTTCTGGTTCAGAATATCCTCATCGTTCACCCAGGTTTCGCCCTGTTTCTTAAACTCACCCTCGTACAGGGTACTCTTCAAACTGATGCGGTCCACGCTGTTGACATCGATCGTCGTCACCGTGAAGTACGTCACCTGTTCGCCGTTCGTCGGATTATCCTTCTGTTTCTTCAACAGAAGGAAAATGACCGTAAGTGCCGCGGCGGCAACGATCAACAGTGAAAGCCGCACTATGCTGGATTTTTTCATTCATCACCCTTTTCCGTCACGGTTACATGCTCCACACGGCGGCGAAGAATGACCACAACACCTGCAAAAAGAATTAGTACCGGCAGAAGGAACGACGCGATGGCGACGCGGTTTCTCTGGCTCGTCGTCATACGAAGCGCTTCCTCGAGCGCAGTCGTGTCCGGAATTGACAACACATCCTCCGTTGTTCCTGCAGCTTCGTTCAGACAATCGACAAACTGCGCGCGGTTTTTAACGGAGGCGCTTCCGGTCATAAACAGATCGGAGAAGAAATACGTGGTAGCGAAAATGTACATCGTTCCGGTATTTCCCTCGAACGTATCTTCCACTTTCAAAAGCAGCGGGAACTCTCCGGTCTCGTCGCCGGGCAGTTTCTCATATCCCGCATCCGTAGCTTTGCGGTATGCTCCCTTGGTGGTGGACACAAGAGCCGTCTTCGTCGTCGTATTGCGGGAGACACCGTCGGTATAGAACGGAACCGCGAACGGCCATTCCACGGACTGTCCCTCATAATCGGAGAGAATGTACGCCTTGTTGTCGCCGACCGTGTGAGCCGGGTCATCCTCGCAGAGGATGCCGCCCTCGTAGCGCACACCGTAGTACGTCAGCATCGCCTGAATATTCGTGAACGAATTGCTGTCCATGTACACCGAGAGGAACACCGTTCCGCCCTTAGTCATGAAATCTTCCACTGCCGCGACCTCATCAGCCGAAAAATCAGTCTGCGGAGATCCGATCAGAAGGATGTCACAATCGTCAGGCACCGCGCCGGTCGTCTGGAGATTGCAGTATTTTACCTTGAACGCATTGAGCTTCAAAAGGTCGGTAACGGTCTCCGTCAGCTGTCCTGCGTTTTCGCTGTCAAGACTTGCGATCCACTCCTTGTGGTTGGTCGTCACGTATATCGTCGCGCGCTTCTCCTGCGTAACCTCGACGATCGCCTTGGCGATCTCGACCTCGGCGTCATAGCCGTACAGCTCCTGCTGATAGGTCTGCGTGTTGACCGAGTAGATCTTCATCTGATCAGAGTCGATATACACATACCGGTCCGGATCATCACCGTTGACAACAATGATGCTGTTGTTCGTGATATCCTGCATCTTGTTGTAGCGGTACACAAACTGCGGGTACTGGATCGGATCCTTGACGGTGAACGTGAATTTGTCGTTCGCCGCGGCGATCTGCTCAGCACCGGTCTTGATGATGAGGTCTTCCTCACCCTCCGCCGTGACATAGTAAATGTCGATCGGCGTATCGATTGATTTTACGAACTTAACGGTGTCGTCATTCAGGGAGTACTTGCGCGTAGACGTAACGTCAAACCGCTTGAACAGGCTGCTCGAGATCAGGTTGACACCGATCAGCACGAGAATTACAAGGAACGATATCGCGGTGGCATAAGCACCTCCGCGGAATTTGCGGGAACGGATCTCTTTGTTCATATCACGCCTCCCATCTTCTCTTCTTTATGGCCTGGATCGTCAGGAACACAAAGAGGAAACTCATGCTGATAAAATACACGTAGGACGAAATGTCCACGATACCGTAGCGGAACAGGGCAAATCTCGACTGTACGGAAAGCCAACCGAACACCTTCGCAAGACTGCCGTCAAACCACTGCTTGTTCAAGGCATAGGCAACGATCAGGCCGCCGACGGAAAGCACCGTAAAGATGCCCGTGACAACCTTGCTCTTCATCATCACGTAGGTGATGACGGCGACCACAAGCGCGAGCGCGATCAGGATCACAAGGGCAAGCGTATTGCCGGTCGGAAGCATCTCGACAAGCATGTCGATCATCAGCGTGAACAGGATCACGATAAATGTCACAACCGCTGCGAAAACCTGGCTCTCCGTGAGCGCCGAGATAAACATTCCGATCGCCATGTAGGTGCAGCCGAGCAGGAAGAACGCTCCGATCGTCGTGTACGCAACCGCATAGTTGGTTGCGCCGTAGTTATGAAGGATCACGGGATATCCGCATACGATCACCATCGCGATCGCAAAAACCGTCACAAGGGCAAGATACTTGCCGAGTACAACTCGCTCCACACTCACCGGCGAAGTGAAGATCAACTGGTCCGTGCGCTGCTTCTTCTCCTCCGCGAGAATTCTCATCGTCAGCATCGGGACGAGCAACAGGAAAAATGTTGCCGTTCCGTTGATGGCAAGAGCAAAGTTCGCGTACTCGCCGCGAAGGTTGTACAGATACTGGAACACGCCTACGAACAAAAGGAGGAAGGCAATGAACATGTATCCGAGGTACGACGTAAAATAAGAACGGAGTTCTTTCTTGTAAATCGCTTTCATTTCGTGTCGCCCTCCTTTCCGGTCATCTCGATAAATACATCCTCGAGAGTCTTCTGGATAGCGTTCATTTCAAACAGCGCGATACCGCGCTTCGCGCATGCCGCAGCAATGCGGTCACGGATCTCACCGCCGTCGGACGAATATACGGCATATGCCGTCAAACCCTCACCGACGTCCTCCGCGAGAGCTTCAATGCGTGCAATATTGTTGATTCCGGACATTGCCGTCTTCACGGCATCCTCTCCGGCGCGCACAACAATGCGTACGCCGTTCGTTCCGCCAAGCGTGCGGATGATATTGTCCGGCGTATCAATGATCACCTTCTTGCCGTGGTTGATGATCAGCACACGGTCGCAGACGGCGTTTACTTCGAACAGAATGTGGGAACTCAGAATGATCGTATGCTCTCTTCCGAGGTTGCGGATCAGCTCACGCATCCAAGTGATCTGCATCGGATCGAGGCCGACTGTCGGCTCGTCGAGGATCAGCACCTCGGGGTTGCCGACCAGAGCCTGCGCAAGGCCTACTCTCTGACGATATCCCTTACTCAGATGCTTGATCATCTTGTTCTGCATATGCTTTACGTGCAGAAGCTCCATCACGCGCTCTACCTCGGCGTTGCGGTCCTTCTTCGGAACTTCCTTGAGCTCCGTACAGAACTTCAGGTACTCCTTCACACGCATGTCGGGATATACCGGCGGGATCTCCGGAAGATATCCGATGCATCTCTTCGCCTTCTCCGGCTCGTCATAGACGTTGAATCCGTTGATGGATACATCGCCCTCCGTCGCGGAGTTGTAGCCGGTGATCATATTCATGGTTGTCGATTTGCCGGCGCCGTTCGGCCCCAGGAAACCGAGGATCTCACCTTTCTCCACGGTGAAGCTTAAGTCATCTACGGCGCGAAAATCACCGTACTGCTTCACCAGATGTTCTACCTTAATCACTCTGTGCCTCCTGATTGTTTACTCGTCTGTCTCCCCCGTAGTTGACGGACATATGATTTATTCGATGACATCCTTCATCGTGTACAGGCCGGGCTCTCTGCCCGCAACATACTTAGCCGCGACAACAGCGCCCTTGCCGAAGATCGCCTTCGAGTATGCCATATGCGAGAGCGTGATGACCTCGTCAGTTCCGCAGAACATGATCTCATGCTCGCCCACGATCGTACCGCCGCGCACCGCGCTGATTCCGATCTCGCCCTGCGGTCTCGGCTCGCTTCTGCCGCTTCGGTCATACACATACGGCAGCGCCTCGGGAAGCGCCTCGTTGATCGCATCCGCGATGGCGAGTGCGGTTCCGCTCGGAGCATCCTTCTTAAAATGATGGTGCTTCTCCACGATCTCGATGTCAAAGCCCTCAGCGGCAAGCTTCTTCGCAGCCTCCTGAACAAGGCGGAGCAGCACGTTCACGCCGAGCGACATGTTGGCAGAGCGAACGATCGCCGTCGTCTTCGAAGCCTCGTCGATCTCCGCGATCTGCTCCTTCGTATAGCCCGTCGTGCACAGTACAAGCGCGATGTTGCGCTTCTGTGCCTCATCGATCAGTTTTGTGAGGATCTTCGGCGTTGAAAAATCGATAATGACATCCGCCTCTTCCTTCACATCCGCAACCGTCGAATATACCGGATACGGCGCCATCGGAGGCGTCACAATATCCACGCCCGCAACAATCTGAGCATCCTTATCCGACTCTACGATCTCCGTGATCACGCGGCCCATATGTCCGCTGCAACCGCTCATGATAATCCGTGTCATATTACTTCTCCTTAAACAAGAATAAAAGCACAAAACGGGCCTCCGGCCGCACCATGGGCGCAGCCGTAAGACCCGAAACGGTCATAATTACAGGATTCCCTGCTTCTCCATCTCCGCCTTGAGGATCGCGAGATTCTGCGGCTCCATCACGGAGAGAGGCATGCGCACGCTTCCGTCGCACTGTCCCATCAAGCAGGTCGCTGCCTTCACCGGAATGGGATTGACCTCAAGGAAGAGATCCTTTGCGAGGCGGAAGTACTTCACCTGGAGATCACGCGCAGTGTCAACGTCACCGCGAAGATACGAAGCAACCATCTCGTGCACCTGCTCCGGGATCACATGGGAAAGTACGGAGATAACACCCTTGCCACCTACGGAGAGGATCGGCACGATCATATCGTCGTTGCCTGAGTAGATATCCATCTTCCCGTCCGTAAGAGCTGCGATTTCCGTTGCAACGGAAATATCTCCCGTCGCCTCCTTCACCGCCACGATGTTCTCAACGTTTTTGTACAACGTCGCGATCGTAGCGGGTGCCATCTTGCAACCCGTACGGCTCGGAACGTTGTACAGAATAAGCGGCTTTTTCGTAGCTCCCGCTACCGCCGTAAAATGAGCGATCAGACCGTTCTGCGTCGCCTTGTTATAGTAAGGCGTCACGACGAGCATCGCGTCCACACCGCGTGCGTCCGCCTCCTTCGTGAGGTAGATCGCCGTCTCCGTGCAGTTGGAGCCGGTGCCCGCGATCACGGGAATGCGACCCGCAACCTGCTTCACGCAGAACTCGATGACATCGAGGTGCTCCTCGTGGGAAAGGCAGGAAGCCTCTCCCGTTGTGCCGCATACAACGATCGCATCCGTCTTGTTCGCGATCTGATATTCAATAACTTTTGCAAAACTTTCGTAATCGACCTCACCGCCGTTTTTGAACGGTGTGATGATGGCCACTGCGGAACCTGTAAAAATCGACATGGAAAACCTCCGCGAAATCCGAATTCGTATGTCCCGTTGCTTGCAAACCCGGCTCTTACGCCGGTACAATTTTCCGAAATCATACGGGGATTATTGTAGCATGTCGCGTTCCGTATGTCAAGGGAACTCGATGCCGTAATACGCGTAAAAAGTGCGCAGTTTTCCGAGGAAAGCTCCTTCAAAATAGACCTCATATCCATATGTCGCATCTTCCGGTATTGAAATATCCTCAAGCTGTTTTTTGGTTACGATTGCATAAATAAATCGATATGCAGGCTGATACTTATCCTCTTCTTCTTTTGTCACGATCCACCCTGCATCATAAATCGATTGATAAACATCAACCGTCAGCTCGGTGATGATTTCTCCCTTGATCTTCTTAGCCTCCTCAGTCAAAAGCCACCCTTGCTTGTCCGTTGTCCCGCTTTCTTTCCATGCCGGTTCCAGTAGCGCATCGATCAGTTCCGGATGCAGACTTGGAGAAACCGCAATACGTATATACTCATCATCGTTCATCTGCATCAGAACTCTCGACAACCAACCTTTCAGTTGTACGCCGGAAAAAATCCATAGATCACTTTCCCCGTAACGTGGATCATGCAACGCATCATAGACATTTTTCCCGTCTATTGTTCCCTCAACAGTGACGCTTTGTGACAATAGCATTTCGTTATCCGGATACCCATGCGGCATGGTAATTGATTTTACCGCATCATCCTTTGTTAACTCTTTCGCCGCAGGATAAGGAATCTTAAGCAACAAAACCTCAGGATCGAAATTCAATACCCTATAATGATCCAGTTTCGGGTATCGTTTGAAAAATGCATTCCATGCTTCTTCCGACGAAACATCACCGAAATCCACAGCAACCGTGACATCTTCACCGGTATCCTCGTAATTCTTCAGTAAATCGTCGAGTTTTTCCTCGTGAATCTCTCCTTCAATACTGAGAGTAAGTTTCTCCACCGGCTGTGGTTCAATCGGTTTGGTCGGTTCCGGAGTCGGCGTCTGCGTTGGTGTCGCGGTACTCATCGGTTCCACGGGTTTTGTCACTTTCGGAGTTTCCGTTGCTTCCACTTGCTTCGTCGGTTCGTCCGCCGGTTTCTTATCTTGTGAAGTTGACAAGCCACACGCGGTCACTGATAAAATGAAAAAGGAAATAACAGCTATCGCAGTTCCAATGAATAATGCTTTTCTCATAGCCATGTCTCCTTTCGGAATTTGCTCAAAACCCAACCATACTACACCAAAAGAACAGAAGAATACAAAATCCTCTTTGTTCAATCATAGCAAAAAAAAAGAAAAAAGCAAACCATGATCGAGTCCCATAGCGCCAGTCGGAAACCACAATGGAAAGGCGGAAAATGTGCTGCCTAAAGCGAAACGGCAGCTCCCGTTACAGAGAAGCCACCGTATTCACACAGATTTTTTCTCAACAAGGCTGCATGTCAATACAGTCCGTTTAGTTCTTTTTTCAGATACGTCAGATACCTCAGATACTCTTCATCCGTCTGCAAATGCTCCAGGATCACCGGCATGTCCGGGTCGATCGCATGCATCTTCTCGACGTAATACCGGAGAGGAAACTCACCGTCGCCGGGGCCACACTCCTCAAGACGGATCGTGTACGGCTCGCTTAGGTGCACATCCTTGATGTGACAGCTGCGGATCCTCGTACCGAGCAGTTCCGCGCATTCGTCGATCAACTCCTCAGGATGAAAGTACCGGTCCGCCGAGTTTGTCATGTTGATGATATCCATGTGCACCGCAAAACGTTCCCTGTCCACATCCTCCAGCAGGCGCAGGTACTCCTTCGGCCCGGTCGGGATCATCCACGGCATCGGCTCAAGCGTAAAATACGTCCTCTTCACGTCGGCACGGTCGATGATCTCGCGCGCCATCGCAACCGTCTCATCCCACGCTTCCTTCGTAAAATTCTCCCGGTATCCGCCGTCCCATCTCGGTCCGAACGCTCCCGCGACATTGACCGCGCAACGAGCTCCGAGGAAATCGGCAAGGCGCAGCTGCTCCACGCAGTAATCGCGGTTTCTCCGTCTCTCCTCCGGGTCAGCCGCCATGGCATTCCTCCAGATCCCGACCTCGGCGATCGTAAGCCCTGCCTTGTCCGCCGCCTCCTTGTAGGCGATGATCTTCTGTTCCGGCTCATTGCTCTGCACCGGAAACACGACCGTGCGACACCCATTCGCGATCTGGTTGGCCGCCCACTCCTCCGGTGAAGCATGTTTTAACGGTGATGATGTGCCGAGTCTCATAAGGACCTCCCTTGTGTTTGATAAACGGTAACTGCAAAGCATTTTCCGAGAGATCATGCCGGTCAGGGGCATGTATCACAGTACCGTCAGTATAAGAAATTTTCCGAATTCGCACAATGTACTTTTGCGTGCCGTCTTTGTCATATCGGCGTCAAAATGCGGAAACACGCATAAATCATGCACAAATACACAAAAGTTTCACACAATCACGGAAAATGTTCGTTACCTTATCTATATGAAAATCAATGACTTTATGATACAATGTCAAAGGCTGTGCGCACAAAACACAGCGATCATATCATGACGAGGGCACGCGTAGCCCTGTTAGGAAAACAAAGGATTTTTTATGAAGAGAAACGACATTCGAAATATCGCGATCATCGCGCATGTAGACCACGGCAAAACGACCCTTGTGGACGAGCTTCTCAAGCAAAGCGGCGTCTTCCGCACCGGCCAGGTTGTCGAGGAGCGCGTGATGGACTCAAACGACATTGAGCGCGAGCGCGGTATCACTATTCTTTCGAAAAATACAGCCGTCACCTACAAGGGTGTGAAGATTAACATCATCGACACCCCCGGCCATGCCGATTTCGGCGGCGAGGTGGAGCGTGTTCTCAAGATGGTCAACGGCGTTGTGCTTCTGGTAGACGCGTTCGAAGGCCCGATGCCGCAGACCAAGTTTGTGTTAAAGAAAGCACTCGAGCTGCACCTTCCGGTCATCGTGTGCATCAACAAGATCGACCGTCCGGAGGCACGCCCGAAGGAGGTTATCGACGAGGTTCTGGAGCTTCTGATCGACCTCGACGCCGACGAGGAGCAGCTGGACTGCCCGATCGTCTTCGCGTCTGCCAAGAGCGGTGTTGCGATCCTTGAGCTCACGGACAAGCCTGTCAGCATGGAGCCACTGTTCGAGACGATCCTCGACTACATTCCCGCACCCGAGGGCGATGAGACCGCGGGCACGCAGGTTCTCATCAGCACCATCGACTACAATGAGTATGTCGGCCGCATCGGCGTCGGCAAGGTAGACAACGGCACGATCCGCGTCAACCAGGACTGCGTTATCGTAAACCACCATGATCCCGACAAGATGCGCAAGGTTAAGATCAGCAGGCTCTACGAGTTTGACGGTCTGAAGAAGGTCGAGGTGAACGAGGCAACCGTAGGTTCGATCGTAGCCATCTCCGGCATCAGCGACATCCACATCGGCGATACGCTCTGCTCTCCGGAGAACCCGCAGGCAATCCCGTTCCAGAAGATCTCCGAGCCGACGATCTCGATGCAGTTCCTTGTCAATGACAGTCCGCTCGCGGGTCAGGAAGGCAAGTTTGTTACCTCGCGCCATCTGCGTGAGCGCCTCTTCCGCGAGCTCAACACCGACGTTTCCCTCCGCGTGGAGGAGACCGATACGACCGAGGCCTTCAAGGTCTCCGGCCGCGGCGAGCTGCATCTCTCCGTTCTGATTGAGAACATGCGCCGCGAGGGTTATGAATTTGCCGTGAGCAAGGCGCAGGTCATCTACCATGAGGACGAGAACGGCAAGAAGCTCGAGCCCATGGAGGAATGCGTTGTCGACGTTCCCGAGGAGTACGCCGGAAGCGTCATCGAGAAACTTTCCGCCCGCAAGGGTGAGCTTCAGGGCATGAGCTCGTTCGGCGCAGGTTCCACGAGACTTACATTCCAGATCCCTGCCCGCGGTCTGATCGGATACCGCAACGAGTTCCTCACGGACACGAAGGGTGAGGGAATCATCAATACCGTATTTTCCGGATACGCTCCTTACAAGGGAGATCTCAGCTACCGTTCGCAGGGCAGCCTGATCGCGTTTGAGAGCGGTGAGGCCGTTACCTACGGTTTGTTCAACGCGCAGGAGCGAGGCGATCTCTTTATCAGCCCCGGTGACAAGGTGTATGCGGGCATGGTTGTCGGCGAGCACTGTAAGCCCGAGGACGTTGAGGTCAACGTTTGCAAGAAGAAGCAGCTCACCAACACCCGCTCTTCCGCCGCCGACGAGGCTCTCCGCCTCACGCCGCCGCGCATCATGAGCCTGGAGCAGTGCCTTGAGTTCATCGACAACGACGAGCTTCTCGAGGTTACGCCGAAGAGCCTTCGCATCCGCAAGAAGATCCTCGACTCGCTTGAGCGCAAGCGCGCCGCGAGACGGAACTGACATCGGACAGCGCTGCGAACGCTGCCTGTACCGCATCGCAAGGTTTACGGTTTCACGAAGCGAATATCGCTGATTTCGTGCGAAGATAACACATTGATTTTCAAAGGAGAAGGGAACACAATGAAGAACACGAACTATCTGAATTGGGATGAGTATTTTATGGGGATCGCGCTTCTGTCCGCCAAGAGAAGCAAGGACCCCAACACATGCGTCGGTGCCTGCATCGTCAGCACCGAGAACCGCATCCTTTCCGTCGGCTACAACGGAATGCCGCGCGGCTGCTCCGATGATGAGTATCCGTGGGAGCGCGAGGGTGATGATCTCGACACCAAGTACTTCTATGTATGCCACGCCGAGCTCAACGCGATCCTCAACTACACCGGCACGAACATGAAGGGCTCACGCGTATACACGACGCTCTTCCCCTGCAACGAGTGCACGAAGGCTCTCATTCAGGCCGGTATCACCGAAGTGATCTACCAGAGCGACAAATACGACCAGACACCCGCGAACATCGCCGCCAAGCGCATGTTTGCATCTGCCGGCGTCAAGCTTCGCCAGCTGCCTGTGACAGGCAAGGACGTAACGCTGAACCTGTGATGCAGGCAGGGGCGTAACCCTGAACCTGTAAGCAGGTAAGGAATGCACCGTTTCATTTTCCGTAATCAAATGAAGAAACATCATCCTCAGGATTACAAAGAGGAATAAAGAGGAAGAACAATGCTGACACTGAAGAACATTACCAAGGACTACCCCATTGCGGACAATGTTGTCCACGCTCTCAAGGGAATCGACCTTTCCTTCCGCGAGAGCGAGTTTGTCGCGATCCTCGGCCCTTCGGGCTGCGGCAAGACAACGCTTCTCAACATCATCGGCGGCCTCGACCATTACACGTCGGGTGATCTTGTGATCAACGGCCGCTCCACCAAGCTGTACAAGGACAAGGACTGGGATGCATACCGCAACCACAGCATCGGCTTTGTGTTCCAGAGCTACAATCTGATCTCGCATCAGACGGTTCTCAAGAACGTGGAGCTTGCTCTCACCATCTCCGGTGTGTCCAAGGCAGAGCGTCGAAGCCGTGCCGTCAAGGCCCTCGAGGACGTTGGTCTGGGCGACCAGCTTGAGAAGAAGCCGAACCAGCTCTCCGGCGGTCAGATGCAGCGTGTCGCGATCGCGCGTGCGCTTGTAAACAACCCCGACATCGTGCTCGCGGACGAACCGACCGGTGCTCTCGACACCGAGACAAGCGTTCAGATCATGGATCTCCTCAAGGAGGTCGCGAAAGACAAGCTTGTCATCATGGTCACGCACAACCCCGATCTGGCAGCCACGTACGCGACGCGCACAATCTGCCTGCTCGACGGTCTGATCACCTCCGATAGTGCTCCGCTCACGGATGAGGAGATCGATCAGAAGATTGACAAGAAGCCGAACCGCACGTCGATGTCATTCTTCACCGCGCTCTCACTCTCTCTCACCAACCTGATGACGAAGAAGGCGCGCACGATCCTTACCGCATTTGCCGGAAGTATCGGTATCATCGGCATCGCGCTCATCCTTTCGCTGAGCAACGGTGTCAACAATTACATCACGCGTATTCAGGAGGACACACTCTCCTCTTACCCTCTCACAATCCAGAAGATGACTGCGGATTCCTCCGCGATCATCTCAGCCGTATTGGGTATCACCAACGATGATATCGAGCGCCATGAGGACGGCCGCATCTACTCCAACAGCATGCTGACCGAGATCGTGAACACGATGATGTCGGAGGTCAAGACCAACGACCTCAAGAAGTTCAAGAACTTCCTCGATAACAATAAGGAGATGAAGGATCTCGTCACCGACATCCGCTACTCCTACAATATTGTTCCGCAGATCTATCAGTACGATCTGGCGCAGAACGGTGTCTACCAGCTGAACCCGAGCAACATACTCGGTGCGTTCTGGGCGTCCATCGGTATCTCCGAATCGTCCATCTCCGAGATGACCTCGATGATGAGCGTCGGCGGTTCGACCAACTCGATGTCCGTCTGGTCGGAGATCATTGACAACCAGGCTCTTCTGGACGAGCAGTACGATCTGCTCGCCGGTCGCTGGCCTTCCGCATACAACGAAGTGATCCTTGTCGTTGACAAGAACAATGAGATGAGTGATTACACGCTCTACTCTCTTGCACTGAAGGATCCGAACGAGATGACCGCGGCATTTTCCGCGATGATGCGTCAGGAGCAGATCGTGAGCGAGAAGGTTTCCTTCTCCTACCAGGATCTCCTCTCGCTTCAGTTCCGCCTCGTGATTCCGGCTGACTACTACGCGTACGATGAGACGACCAAAACCTGGGTTGACCGTTCCACGGACACCGATTACATGGCCGCACTCCTCACGGACAACAGCCGTGCCGTAACGCTCTCCGTCGTCGGTATCGTTCGTCCCGGCGAGGAGGCGATGGCTACCTCCGTCAACGGTGCCATGGGTTACACTCACGAGCTCGTGGAGTACATCGTAGCCGAGACCGCAAAGCGCGACATCGTCAAGCAGCAGATCCGGGACAAGGAACTCGATGTATTTACCGGACGTCCCTTCGAGGTTCCGAAGGCATATTCCGCGGACGAACTCCGCCAGATGCTCCTCTTACAACTCTCGAAGATGAACGAGGAAGAGATCCAGCGGATCTCCGGCCTGTTGATCTCCTTCTTCCAGACCGACACCTCGGGCAATTATGATGAGATCATGCAGAAAATCCAGAACGGTGAGACGGTCACTCCCGAAGAGATGCTCAATCTCCTTCCGGACGAGGTCCTGATGACATCGCTCAAGCAATACGCGAACTCCGGTCAGTCCGTAAGCTCCTACGAACTCAACATGGCGAAGCTCGGAAGCTACGACATCGAGGACCCGAGTTCCATCAGCATTTTCCCGAAGGACTTCAAGTCCAAGGACCGCATCGTCAATATTATTGCAGAGTACAACAACGATAAGGACCGCACCGACGATGAGCGCATCGATTACACCGACTATGTTGCTCTTCTGATGTCCTCGATCACGCGTATCATCAACTCGATCACATACATTCTGATCGCATTCGTGGCGATCTCCCTGGTGGTATCGTCCATCATGATCGGTATCATCACCTACATCTCCGTGCTGGAGCGCACGAAGGAGATCGGTATCCTGCGAGCCATCGGTGCTTCCAAGCGCGATATCGCCCGCGTGTTCAACGCGGAGACGCTGATCATCGGTTTCGTCGCAGGTACGCTCGGTATCGCTCTCACGCTTCTTCTGAACATACCGATCAACATGATCATCTTCAAGATCGCGGAGGTTCACAACCTCTCGAAGCTTCCGTGGGCCGGCGGCGTCATCCTGATCATCATCAGCATGGTTCTCACGCTGATCGCAGGCATTATCCCGTCTCGCATCGCGGCACGCAAGGATCCTGTTACGGCGCTTCGTACAGAGTAATATTCGGAAAATGAAACGGGCTTTGCCCGACACGAAAAAAGACCTGCCTCAGGGCTCTTACGGAGCTCCTGCGGCAGGTCTTCTTTTGTTGATATGCGGTTGTCCGACGAAACCGGTTTCATGTCTTATTTCGCCTGTATAAGCGATTGCAGCAGCATTTTCCGTATCGCTTTACTGCTTCACGATCGGGTTCGACGTATCGAACGATTTGCCCTTGATCGCCTTCGCAACATCCTCCCGGAACTGTGTCCAGGAATCCGGATTCTTCGCAAAATACAGAGGGCACGCGGCGCCGGTGATATCGTAGTGGCGCTCCACATTTTTCTCTGTCAGATCAAACTCATCACACAGGTACGCAACAAGCTTCACAAGGCTTACATACGTGTCACTGCTCATCGTACCGTCCGTTCCGGTGTTACAGAACTCAATCGAGATGGCCCTGCCGTTATCTCCCTTCGAAGCATACGCCGCCTCGTTGATCGGGATACACTGGACGATCTCACCCTCGGCTCCGATGATAAAATGCATGCTCTCACGGGTATCCGTGTCGCTGTGCGAATCTTTTCTGGCCTCATACCGGTCGCGCTGAGCGATTGCCGTGGAGTTGATCTCCACGCCGGTATAATGGATCACAATTTTCTCAACCTTCTTCAATTCCGTGCCCGGTCTCGTAAAATCATTGACGGACAGAAGCTTCTGCGTCACCTTGATATCGTCGACCTTCTTGACCAGTCCGTCATCCGAACTGCTGAAGATCCAGGAGATCAACTTGATGACCAGCATCAGGAAAAGAATGAGTATGATCGCAAGTCCCGCAAGAATAGCGTACTTGCGTATTTTCTTACGACGGCGGCGTCTGCGGCGAAGTTCAGCCTTGGATAAACGTCGCGTCCCGTTCCCGGAAGTATTTGCCATCCCGGTCCTCCTCTCTCGAGCAGGAAACCCCACTCGCAGAAACGGTCATTCCCGCCGTCGGCGGGAAGGTACCGTCATCTACGTCATTATACTACAAAACGGATCAATTGTCATCTACACTGTAGTTCGGTGCTTCCTTCGTGATGTGAATGTCATGCGGGTGGCTTTCCTTGAGGGAAGCTGCCGAAATCTTCACAAAGCGAGCCGTCTCACGCAGCGTCTTGAGATCCTTTGCACCGCAGTAGCCCATACCTGCGCGAAGACCGCCGAGAAGCTGGAATACGGTGTCCTCGACAAGTCCCTTGTAAGCGACACGACCTTCGACGCCCTCGGGAACAAGCTTCTTCGCATCCGACTGGAAATAGCGGTCCTTGCTGCCGTTCTCCATCGCTGCGATGGAGCCCATGCCGCGGTAAACCTTGTATTTTCTTCCCTGATACAGCTCGTACTCTCCGGGGCTCTCCTCGCAGCCTGCGAAGATCGAACCCATCATACATACGTTAGCACCGGCCGCAAGAGCCTTGGTAATATCTCCGGAGTACTTGATACCGCCGTCCGCGATGATCGGGATATCGTACTTCTTCGCTGCCTCGTAAGCGCTCATGATCGCCGAGATCTGCGGTACGCCGATACCTGCGACGATACGCGTCGTACAGATGGAACCGGGACCGATACCGACCTTGACGCAGTTGACGCCGGCCTTGATCAGGTCTTCCGTCGCCTCTGCGGTCGCTACGTTACCTGCGATGATCTGCAGATCCGGATATGCGTCGCGGACCATCTTGACAACCTTCAGAACGTTAGCCGAATGTCCGTGTGCCGTATCGATGACGATCGCGTCAACCTTAGCCTTTACAAGAGCGTCTACACGCTCAAGAATGTTGGCGGTCACACCGACACCTGCCGCACACAGAAGACGTCCCATGGAGTCCTTGGCTGCAAGCGGATACTTGATCGCTTTCTCAATATCCTTGATCGTGATCAGACCCTTCAGGTTACCGTCCTTGTCAACGATCGGAAGCTTCTCCTTACGAGCCTTCGCAAGGATCATCTTCGCTTCATCGAGCGTGACGCCCTCGGGAGCCGTGATCAGGCCCTCGCTCGTCATCGACTCGCTGATCTTCTTCGTAAAATCCGTCTCGAACTTCAGGTCACGGTTCGTGATAATGCCGACCAGGCGTCTGCCTTCGGTGATCGGCACGCCGCTGATGCGGTATTTGCCCATAAGGTCGTTGGCATCCTGCAGCGTGTGATTCGGGGAGAGATAGAAAGGATCGCTGATAACGCCGTTCTCCGAACGTTTCACCTTATCCACTTCATCCGCCTGCTCCTCGATCGTCATGTTCTTGTGAATGACACCGATACCCCCCTGTCTTGCCATCGCAATGGCCATGCGATGCTCTGTTACGGTGTCCATGCCGGCACTCATCAAGGGGATGTTCAGCTTGATGGAGTGAGTCAGTTCCGTGCCGATCTCGACCTGGTTCGGGATCACTTCCGAGTAGGAAGGAACCAGCAGCACGTCGTCAAAAGTAATGCCGTCTCCGATAATTGTAGCCATAGTCAGCCTCCTTTTATATTATAATTTTTTGGTACCTTAGGAAAACCTCCCCCGACAAAGCCCCGTAATACACCCCCGAAGGTCGCGCTTAATATTCCTGCACCTTGCGCGGCGCCTTCCGTTTCATATGGGCGATCAATGTTTCATCCGGCTCAAAACGGATGATCTCGGATTTATTGTCCGCATTGTTGACGATCACATAGACAAGATTTTCCCTCTCCGGATCAAGCGACGTATAATCGAACGGCTTCGTCTGCAAATGCTTGTAACCGTCGAGAGAATGGGATCTCGCAGGAGCCACGAGCGTCACGGTGTCAAGGTCGATCCGCTTGCACTGCTTGCGCACGCTGCCGCCGAGGATCCGGTCAAAGTCAATCTGTCCGTCAACAAAAACATACTCATACACAACCTGAAATCTCGGCCAGAACGTGAAGATCAGATACCAGCCGATCGCAGCCACGAGAAACACAAGCGGGATGATGAAACCGATCAGCGTTACCACTGTAGCCAGGGTAAGAAGTGATGCCTTGATGATATTGTCCTTTAAGGTTGTCTTCCTCGACACCACACATTCACAATAGTTGCTCTCGTTCATACTGTCTCCTTGCTTCGGGCCTGCCCGCGCGGGACTGTCGTCTCCGCACTGAGCGTATTATTTCTTTGCTTTCTCCTCAACGGAGATCGAATTGGTCTTCTGGATCGCGCGGATCAGAGCGTCCTTCGAATTCTTCCACGGCGCGTCCGCGTTCCGGTAGTCAAACTTGTCCGTAAACCACTCGAGATCGTCGCGCACGCGACGGAAATTCTCGATCATGATCCTGTTTATGCACGTGTCAAACTCATCGAGATTGCTCTTGCTCAGATGCGACGGCGCCATCGCATGCAGCTCGCCGAAATGTTTCATGCAGAATCCCTTGGCGCGCGCAAATTTGTCGCGGAACGATGAGTCGGTATTGTACAGATACAGCGTTGTCACAAGGTAGCGCTCGTACGAGTGCTTCATTCTGTCACAGACATAGCAGGTGCACTGTTGCTGCGCCATATACTCCGCGGTAGCGTCGCCGCTGTTCCCCTTGGAAAACCAGCCCGTTGCGCCGCGCTTCTTCCCGGCGAGTTTCTCCATCTCCTTCAGCTGCTGGTCCATGTACGTGAGCATCATAAGCCCCAGTCCCAGGCGGTTCTGGTTCTTGTACATGAGCGGCAAATGCTGCGCGCAGAAGCCCTTCTTGTTCGTCTCCATGCGGACATCGTCCTCCATGTAGCTTGCGCCCATGACAAAATCGATGGCGTCCGACTGAAGCTTCTCATACATCGCGCAGACCGGGCACTCGGTGTCCGCGTCGAACGCGTCGTTGACCGGGATTGTATATAGCTGCTCCTTCATTGTCCCTCCGTATCAAACTATACCGGCTTATAACCGCTCTTCATGGAGCAGATGCGGTTAAATACAAGCGCATCCGGCTTGCTGTCCTTGCAATCCACACAGAAATATCCGTTTCTGAGGAACTGATACGTGTCAAACTCCTTGGCGCCTGCCACGGACGGCTCGATGAAACCGTTGCGGATCGTCAGCGAGTTCGGGTTGACGTTCACCTTGCCGGTCTCCTCGTCATACACGCCCTTCTCCTCGTCCACGAGATTCTCGTAGAGGCGGATCGTCGTGGGAACCGCGGTCTTCGCGTATACCCAGTGGATCGTTCCTTTGACCTTGCGGTCGGCGCACTCGCCGCCCTTCGTCGCGGGATCGTACGTGCAGTGAACGCATGTCACATTGCCGTTCTCATCGGTATCGTATCCGGTGCAACGCACGAAATACGCGCCCATCAGACGAACCTCGTTGCCCGGGAAGAGGCGGAAATACTTCTTCGGAGGCTCCACCATGAAGTCCTCTCTCTCGATGTAAAGCTCACGGCCGAACGGAACCGTACGGCTGCCGAGGTCCTCATTTTCCGGATTGTTCGAAACAACAACGTCCTCGGTCTCGTTCTCGGGATAATTGTCGATCACAAGTCTGACCGGATCTACAACTGCCATCACGCGGGACTTCTTCAGTTTGAGATCCTCGCGGATGCAGTACTCGAGCATCGCGTAGTCAGAGATGGAATTGCTCTTGGAAACGCCGCTGAGCTCCATGAACAGTTTCAGAGACTCCGGCGTGAAACCGCGGCGGCGAAGCGCTGCAATCGTCACGAGGCGCGGATCGTCCCAGCCGTCCACGGTACCGTCCTCAACAAGGCGCTTGATGTAGCGCTTGCCGGTGACGACATTCTTTAGGTACAGCTTTGCAAACTCGATCTGCTTCGGCGTGCCGTCGATCTTATCCTTGTAGCCGCACTCGATCATGACCCAGTCATAGAGCGGGCGATGGTCTTCAAACTCAAGCGTGCAGATGGAGTGTGTAACACCCTCCACGGCATCCTCGATCGGATGCGCAAAATCGTACATCGGGTAGATGCACCACTGATCACCCGTGTTGTGATGCGTCATGCGCGCAACGCGGTAAATGACGGGATCTCTCATGTTGATGTTCGGCGAAGCCATATCGATCTTCGCACGAAGCACCTTGGATCCGTCCGGGAACTCTCCGTTCTTCATGCCCTCAAACAGGCGAAGGTTCTCCTCGATGCTGCGGTCGCGGTACGGGCTGTTCTTGCCTGGCTCGGTCAGGGTGCCGCGGTACTCGCGGATCTCCTCAGCCGTGAGGTCGCACACGAACGCCTTGCCCTTCTTGATCAGGCGGATCGCCGCCTCGTACATCTCACCGAAATAGTTGGAAGCAAAAAACAAACGGTCCTCGAAATCAGCACCCAGCCACCGTACATCCTTCGCGATTGATTCGACAAACTCCGTCTTCTCCTTCGTCGGGTTCGTGTCATCAAAACGCAGATTGAACTGACCGCCGTATTTTTTCGCCAGACCGTAGTTTAACAGTATTGCCTTTGCGTGGCCGATATGAAGGTATCCGTTCGGCTCCGGCGGGAACCGCGTGATCACCTTGTCACAGCTGCCCTCTGCAATATCCTTCTCAATGATCATCTCAATAAAGTTCTTGGATACCGGCTCTTCGCTCGTCTCTGCCGGTACCGTCATGTTCTCAAAATCCATGGTTTCCTCCCGGAAAATACAACTTTTGGCTATTCTACCACAAAAGATTTGTAAAGAAAAGCACAAAATATAGTTTTTTGAAATATTTTAAACACAACTTCTTCCGACCCCGCCGCGCCCCGCGGCGGGAACCGGTTTCAGCGGTATTTTCTGTAAATATGGTAGTACAGATCGGAGCGTCCTTCCTCCGATGTCATCTTCGAAAGCTTCTCGCGAAGCGCGTCGTTCTGCTCGATGAAGCTGATGATCTTCGGATTGTAATGCGTGCCCGCGGCCTTGCGGAACTCCGAGAGCACAGTACTAAACTGCTTGCCCTTCGCGTAGTTGCGTCCGAACACGTCCGTCGCGGCATCCATGCAGTCGCAGACGGTCAGCAGATCGATCAGGATGCGGTAGCGGCTCGCGCGGTTGTTGAAGAACTTCGGGTAACCGCTGTTGCCGTCGTAGCTTCTGTGATGCCCGAGCGCGATCTCCGCGTAGTTCTGCAGGTTCGGGTTGCGCATCAGGATCTCGTAGCTCCACTTCGGATGGTACTTGATGTACGAGTACTCCATGTCGGACAGACGCCGGATCTGCGTGTTGATAATATTCGCGATCAGGATCTTGCCGATGTCGTGGCAGCGCGCCGCGTTGTACATGAGCGTCATCAGCTCACTCTTCCGCTTGGCAACCTCGCGGAGGTCCTCCGTGTCGAGCACGGTCGTGAACAGCTCGGGATGCTCGTCCACAAGCGGATCCAGGATCGCGTTGGCAAGCTCGCCGGTCATGACCGTATGGATCAGCGTCGCCATCTGACGGCTGATGACCATGCTGTCGATAAACTCGATCGCAACCTCCTGAATGTCGATGTAACCGATCAGGTCGTACAAAAGGTGATACAGCGCCTGGTCGAGGTATTCCTTGCACGCGCACTCACGCGGGATCGTCTCGATGTAGGTCTTCACCTCATAGAGAAGCTCCGCCTTCATGCGCTTCTTCTTATCGTCGTCGCAGGAGAACTCGTCGATCATCTCGAACATCGGCTTGGTCGTCGTTGTGATGACCGCGAAACGGCTGTCATCCGGCTGATCGTACCAGTTCGGATCGTTGAAATCGTACTCCTTCGTGATCGTGCGGCTGTAGGAACGAAGCAGTGTGAACGTCTGCTCCGGCTTCAGCAGTCCCGAATAAAACGCGTACACGATATATCCGACATACACCTTCATATCGCGCTCTTCCACCGGCAGCTTCGTCTGCTCGATGAAACCGATCGGGAACGCCGGTCCGATGATCTCCTTGAGCTGCACATCCACCGTCTCCCAGTGTAGCGCAGCCATGAACATCACGTCCGTGCCGACGTCATTTAACGGGCGCTCCAGCGTTTCCCACACATCATCCGGAAAATACTTCCTGTACTTACGGATCTTGGAAAGATTGTTAAAGCATCCGATCATGCGGTTGACGTTGGGCTCAAAACGCGAGCGTTCCATCTCGTACTGTCCGTGCAGCGTCTCAAACACGCGGCTCACGTCCGTGTAAAATGCCTCGTCATCATTCTTGTGAAGATCGCGCAGATAGTCGATGCGGTCGATGTAGCCGCTGACCAGCTCCGCCTGCTCCATGGCATAGCTGCGCAGCTTACCCTCAACGTTGAGAAACGCGTTGTTGGAAAATGCACAACGGCACGCACGCTCCATGTACTCGTTGCCGGTCGACTGGTAGTACTCCCACAGAAGTTTGAATATCTGCGACTCCATTACGTCATCGTAGATGGCGCTATTGTAATAGGAACTCGCGCCCTCGAACAGCTCCATGGCCTTCTCATCATCGAGAGGCGAGGAACCGTACAGATACGGATTGATCAGCGTGTTCAGTTCCGCCTCCGTCTCTCCGTAGAAGCTTCGGACAAGCTCCGACTTTCGGATCAGGCAGGCATTCCAGGAAGACTGCTCGTTGGTGCGCAGCAGTTCCTTCTCGATCCGGTCGACGTCTTCCAGACGCTTGCGGTATTCCACGTACAATTCCGGTATGGTGCTTGCCATGAGCATTCCTCCTTTCCTGATTATTCAAACATCGTTCCGACGAATTCGTGCTGTATCCGGTCTGTCAGTTCTTCTCTTCGTCTCCGTACATCAGCGTGTCATAGAAGTCCGATCTCTCCTCGAGAAGATCGTTCAGCTTATTCAGACCGTATTTTTCGAGCAGCGTCTCCTGCCCGGAGAAGAGATTGACGCCGAGTCCGAGGCGGTTGCCTTCAATGTCAAAGCCCATCGCGGCAAGCGTCGTCGGATACATATCCATCGCCGTGAACTGTCTTTCATTCCCCGTCGGTTTATACTCAACCGCGGAATTGATGATCGTACAGTAGGTCTTTCTCACGTAGCCGTCCTTATTGTCCGGCAGCGTGTCCATATATTTCGTATCCATCGTCGGATGGTCCCCGACAATGATCACCGTCGTGTTGTCGTAATACGGCTGGCACGAGAGCCAGTCAAGGAAGTTCCGCAGCTGCGTGGACGCGCACGCGATCACGTTGCTGTACTGATCCGGGAACTCATCTCCGCACAGACGGCAGCGGTACCCGTTCGTAAAATGCGTGTCCATCGTCATCATCGTGAACGCAAACGGCTGTTCCGAGCAGCCCAGATGACTGATCGCATCCATCGCGTACTCGTAGACCTTTTCATCCTCAAAGCCCCACCATACGTAGTAGTCCTTGGGAAGTATACCGTTGTCGCGGTAATAGTTCAGGTCCTTGATCGTGTAATCCCCGTGCGTCCTCATAAAGATGTCCGCGCCGGAAAATTTCTTCTCCGAACCGATCAGGTACTCCAGCTGATAGCCGTTGTCACGCAGGACCTGCCCGAGCGTATATACGCCGGGGAGGAAGGTCTCGTACGCCTTCTTGCCCATCGCGTTATCGCCGATCGGGATGGTCAGCGGAACGCCGGCTGTCTGCGCCACAAGCGAGGCCATCGTCCACGTGGTTCCCGTGACGGCCTGCGCACCGTTTAAGCGGGTGCCGTCCTGTGAGAAACAGATGTTGGAGAGCGCGATCTGCGTCATCTCCGGGATCATGTCCTTCTTGGCCGCTCCGCCGTGTCCCCAGTCCGAATACGAGATCTCCATGGATTCCATGTAGATGTAGATGAGATTACGCTTCTGCTCCGGAGCCTTGATCTGTACCTCCTGAGGATCCACATACTCATCGTTGTAGATCGGTGAGTTGCCGAACTGGTTGATGACGTATTTGACGATCCGAAGTCTTGCTCCGACGATCCCCAGCGCGATGATCAGAACGAACACTGAGATCAAACGCCGGTGCTCCACGATCCAGGTGGAAACCGAAGCCCTCTTGCCCTTCTCCGTGCGCTTGCGCCGGATGCGGTTGATCAATGCGAAGATACCGAGCTCCGCAGCGGTTGCCGCCGGTCCGATGGTAAATATCAAGATAAAGATTTCGTAAAAGTTGGTCGGATCCGATCCGCTGATCGGAACCTTGAGCAGGAATACGATCGCCATCATATCGAGTGTTCCGAACCGAATTCCCAGCCAGATCGCAGTGATCACCAAGATGTTCGCAAGCAGCAGAAAGCATGCCGTTGCAACATTTTTCCCTGTCAATAGGGGTTTCTTTTCACCCATGCGAGATACGGCGCCCCCACGGCGCCAAGCCTTTCCGATATTTCCGAATTTCTTACGCACACTATGCGAGAAAGACCAGCACGGTTAAGCACTGGTCTTTCTGTAGTTTTACAATCCATCACTCATTCGTGGATCATTTGGAAAATGCCGTATGTCCGGCATCTCCCGCAGCGCCGGATGCGCTTAAAAAGTATCAGTCAAGTCCGAGGTCCTTAATGCTGTCCTTGCCGAGCAGGATCAGCGACCATACACCCTCGCCGTCCTTCATGAAGATGTAGGTATCCTTCAGCGTCTTCGATCCCTTGCTTCCCTTGTAGGTGCTGATGCACTCTACCAGGTATGCCTTCGAGATATCGAACTCAGCTTCGGTCTGCTTCTCCAGCTTGGATGCAAGAGACTTGCGATCCTTGATCTCGTACTTCAGGTATGCCTTGGCGGATGCGGAGATATCGCTGCCGCAATCCTCGAGATCCTCTGCGCAGAACGCGAGGAAGTCATCGGCATCCGTGCAGCCGAAGGATTTGCATACGTAATCAATCGCGTCTTCATTGATCGCCTTGCGGAACTGTCTGGAGCTTCCGTTTACGATCGCGGTGTTAACCTTGTCCGCAAGATCGAGGAACTGCTTCTCCTGCGAGCTCGAAAGCTGCGTAAAATCAAGGAAGTTCAGATCGATACCGAAGTAGTTCTTGTTGCCGTTCTTATCAAGGAACGAAAGATATGCGATGCCGGAACCTGCAAGGATGATCAGGATCAGCAAAATGCTGATGATGATAACAGGCGCCTTCGATTTCTTCTTCTTAGCGGGTGCGGGCTGCTGATATACAGGCTGAGCATACACAGGCTGCTGGTAAACCGGCTGCTGATATGCGTTCTGCTGAACCGGCTGCTGCACAGGCTGCTGATATGCGGGCTGCTGAACCGGCTGCTGTACAGGCTGCTGGTATGCGGGCTGCTGAACCGGCTGCTGCACAGGCTGCTGATATGCGGGCTGCTGAACCGGCTGCTGCACAGGCTGCTGATATGCAGGCTGCTGAACCGGCTGCTGCACGGGCTGCTGATATGCAGGCTGCTGAACCGGCTGCTGTACGGGCTGCTGATATACAGGCTGCTGTACCGGCTGCTGGTATACCGGCTGCTCAACCGCAGCTGCTACCGTCTGTACCGGCTGCTCAACTGCTTCTGCCGCCTTCTGTACAGGCTGCTCAACTGCTGCCGCCGCCTGGTATACAGGCTGTTCAACTGCCGCCGCTACCTGCTCCGGTGCTGCCTCAACAGCAGCTGCTGCCTGATATACGGGCTGTTCGACTGCTGCAGCTACCTGCTCCGGTGCTGCTTCAACAGCCGCCACTGCCTGCTCCACAGGCTGCTCAACTGCCGCAGCTACCTGCTCGGGTGCTGCCTCAACGGCCGCCACTGCCTGCTCCACGGGCTGCTCAACTGCCGCAGCTACCTGCTCGGGTGCTGCCTCAACGGCCGCCACTGCCTGCTCTACAGGCTGCTCGACTGCTGCAGCCACCTGCTCGGGTGCTGCCTCAACAGCTGCCACTGCCTGCTCCACGGGCTGCTCAACTGCCGCCGCTACCTGCTCGGGTGCTGCCTCAACAGCTGCCACTGCCTGCTCCACGGGCTGCTCAACCGCTGCAGCCACCTGCTCCGGAACTGCCTCTACGGCTGCCGCTACCTGCTGTACAGGCTGCTCAACCGCTGCTGCAGCATCCGCTGCGAACCCTTCGGGTTCTACTTTTGTTCCGCAAACGCCGCAGAATACGGCGCCGGGAAGCAAATTATTGCCACAGTTTTTACAAAACATGTTACCCTTCTTTCCGCGCTGAGCGCTTTCCTTTCCTCTCCCTCATACAGGGAATGCCTGGTATAACGATGCCTACTCAAAAAACGTTATACCAATGTACACTAATTATATTGCATAATCTTTGTTCTATCAAGCATTTTTTGCCGTAAACAGAGGAAATCTTTGCCCGTTTTTTCATGGCTGCAGGCACTCTTTCGACGCTGCGCGGCATTTTTCGTAAAATTCTTCGCTACGCGCGTATCTCGATGATCGGAGCGCCCTTCTTTTTGATGTAGTCTCCGGTGATCGTTACGGTACCGATGGAATCATCCTTCGGGATCTCAAACATGATGTCAAGCATAAACTCCTCGATGATGGAACGGAGCGCGCGCGCGCCGGTATCTCTCGAGACAGCTTCCTCCGCGATCACGTCGAGCGCGGACTCGTCGAATTTGAGCTGTACCTCATCCATCGCAAGAAGCTTCTGGTACTGCTTGAGAATCGCATTCTTCGGCTCCGTGAGGATGCGCTTCATCGCCTCCTTGTCAAGGCCTCGCAGCGAGAAGATCATCGGCAGTCGTCCGATAAACTCGGGGATCATTCCGTACTCTCTGAGGTCCTCGGTCGTCGTCTTGGCAAGAATATCGGGATCCTTGTCATACGTATCCTTCAGATTCGCGTTAAAGCCCATCGTAAACGACTTCGTCAGACGTGTCTTCACGATCTCATCCAGTCCCGGGAACGCACCTCCGCAGATGAAGAGGATGTTCTTCGTGTTAATGGTCGTCTGCGGCACCATCGCGCTCTTCGAGGACGCGCCTACCGGTACCTCAACCTCGGCGCCTTCCAGAAGCTTCAAAAGACCCTGCTGAACGCTCTCACCGCTGACGTCGCGGCTGGTCGTATTTTTCTTCTTGGCAATCTTGTCGATCTCGTCGATAAATACAATGCCGTGCTCCGCACGCTCGACATCGTCGTCCGCGTTGGCAAGCAGCTTCGAGAGAACACTCTCCACGTCATCACCGATGTAACCGGCCTCGGTGAGCGAGGTGGCGTCGGTGATCGCGAGCGGTACGTTCAGAAGCTTGGCCAGCGTCTGCACAAGGTAGGTCTTGCCGCAGCCGGTCGGTCCGATCATCAGCATGTTCGACTTCTCGATCGTCACGTCATCTCGGAACGCTTCCTCGTCCTGGCGGCGCACACGCTTGTAATGGTTGTACACCGCAACGCTGATGACCTTCTTCGCGTAATCCTGACCGATCACGTACTCATCCAGCCGTGCCTTGATCTCATGCGGCGCCGGAAGAGCCTTGATGTCCATGACATCCGGGTTCTCCTCCTTCGCGTCCTCCTTGGCCTTCTGCTTCGGGCGGACGCGCGCATTTTCCCCCTGCATCATATCGGGGAAGACGAATCTCACACCGGCGAGCGGGATACCGTTCAGGATCTTCTTGAACATGTTCTTCGGGTCGAGGGAATCGTCATTCTCATCCCCGCCATCGTCTCCCGCATCGTCCTCATTTCCGTCATCGTCCATGATCTCAATGTTTCCGTCCTCATCGGTATAGATGTTGATCTCAACATTGGAATCGTTCTTTCCGTCATCGGCAGGCTCGATCGTGATCTCCACATCAGAGCCGTTCTTCTTCGCCTTGTCCGCAGCGTCCGTTGACGCGTTCTTCGTGCCGGCGGCATCCCCCGTCTTCGAGGTTTTCTTCGCTGCGGCAGTATCGTTCGTCTCGTTATTCGCGCTGTTCGATGCGGTCTGGTCCGTATCCTCCGCCCCGCCGGATTTCTCCGTCTTCGCCGTAGTCTTGCCGGACATCTGCTGTGCCTTCATCGCAAGGCTTGTCGCCTGGTCGAGGATCTTCTGCATGCAGCCGCTGCACACGGGCATTCCCGGCGGCACGGTCACAAGCGTTCCCACATCCTTTTCGTTCTTTCCGCAAATAACGCAATAGCGGTTCTTCCGCTTGTTGTCATTGTTGTTCGTATTGTTGTCGTTCGTACTCATAATTTCCTTTCCGTGTCCCACACATTTTCCGCGCGTACACCTATTGGTATTGTACTATGAAAACGCCTTTATTGCAAGCGACGCGCCGCCCCCGCACAGCTGTTTAACAAACACTTCACAAAAGCGTCACACTATGCGGTTATAGTGTAATTGTCTCAAATGACACCGTATTCGCAACTATAGTAATCGGGGAGATTTACCATGAAGGTATTGAGAACAATCGCACTTTTCCTTTGTTTTGTTCTGCTTGCTTCGTGCGCGGGGTATTTTACGATCCGCTATCTCGAGGATGACACCGATCGTGTCTCGGAGCGCGGCACCGGCAACGGAACACGCAACGCTGCTACCGCAACCGCGACACCGATCCCTCTCGTGTCCGGATCCGTCATACTGCAGCAGACGGACGAGGTGAACGTCGGCATACTTGAGGATACGACGGTCAGCGATCTCGTCAATCAGGCTCTCGCCTCCGTCGTGCAGATCAACGCAGAGGTGACCAAAACGGATTCCTGGGGCCGTGTCCAGCACGGCACATCCAAGGGTTCCGGCATCATACTCGACACCGATGACACAACGCTCTATATCGCAACCAATCATCATGTGATCGAAGGCGCGACCGAGATCACGGCGACATTTCCCGACGGAACGGACGTGAACGCGGAGCTCCGCGGATCCGACGCGGCCGGCGACCTCGCGATCCTCATGATCTCGAAGGAAGCGCTCAAAGCTGTCGATCCGTCAACCTACCGCATTGCTCCTCTCGCCTCGGAAAATGAGGTCAAGGTCGGAGACATGGTGATCGCGCTCGGCAACGCTCTCGGGTACGGCACCTCCGTAACGGTCGGTTTCGTGAGTGCGGTCGATCGTGAAGTCCAGACCGAGGAGGGCGAGCTGTTCCTGATCCAGACGGATGCAGCCATCAACCCCGGCAACAGCGGCGGTGCTCTCATCAACATGAAGGGCGAAGTTATCGGCATCAACTCGTTAAAGTACTCGGAAAATTATTCCAAGATCGAGGGCATGGGCTTCGCCATTCCGATCACTCAGGCAATCCCGATCCTCAATGAGCTCAAGAAGTTGAAATCCTTCCCGGAGGAGGAAGCCGGATTCCTCGGTGTTCACATTGCTACCGTTTCCGCGGACATGGCGGAATCGTTCGGATGGCCGAGAGGCGTTCATGTAAGCAGCGTTGACGAAGGCAGTGCCGCGGCCGCCGCGGGTATTCTCCCCGGAGATATTATTCTTTCCGTCAATGGCATTCGGGTGCTGGACAATCAGCAACTGATCACGCGTGTCACATCCTACCAGGCCGGTACGGAGATCACGCTTGTCATAAGCCGGGAAAACGGCGAGGAGCGCGAAGAGATCACGGTTCCCGTCACGCTGATGGTCAAGTCGGACATCACGGAATGATCGGTTTGTAACACAATGAAATCATTACCGTGGAAACGCTTTACCTTTGTTTCCCGGTATCGCGATTACCACATAGAAAGGCCGTCGGTGAAAACCGGCGGCCGTTTTGTTTTGTATGTTCCGGATGTTTCCGTCATCCGAGCTCTGTCTCACATTTTGCGAGCGCGGACGCGATCACCTTGTCCATGTCGTAGTACTTGTACTCGCCGAGACGACCGCCGAAGATCACCTTCGACTGCTGATCCGCCAGCGCCTTGTACTGCTCGTACAGCGCTCGGTTCTTCTCGTCACCGACCGGATAGTACGGTTCCTCACCGGGCTTCCACTCCGTCGGATACTCCTTCGAGATCACGGTCTTCGGCTGCTTGCCGAACACAAAATGCTTGTGCTCAATGATGCGCGTGTACGGGATCTCACGCTCCGTGTAGTTCACGACGGCGTTGCCCTGGTAGTTGTCCGTGTCGAGCAGCTCGTGCTCGAACGTCACCTTGCGGTAGGCAAGATTGCCGTAGCAATATCCGAAAAATTCATCGATCGCGCCGGTGTAGATCACCTTCTCCGCCTGCGCGTCCCAACTCTCACGGTCCGCGAGATAATCGATGCCGAGACGAACCTCGATCCCGTCGAGCATGCGCGCGACCATCGCCGTGTAGCCTTCGGTCGGAATTCCCTGGAAGCGGTCGTTGAAATAGTTGTTATCGTACGTAAAACGAAGCGGCAGACGCTTGATGATCGACGCGGGAAGATCCTTGCAGTCGCGTCCCCACTGCTTCTCCGTGTAGCCCTTTACAAGCTTCACGAACACATCGCGTCCCACCATGGAGATCGCCTGCTCCTCGAGGTTTTTCGGCTCTGTGATGCCCTCTTCGGCGATCTGAGCGGCGATGATATCCTTCGCTTCCTGCGGCGTCTTGATATTCCACAGGCGGCTGAACGTGTTCATGTTGAACGGAAGGTTGTACAGCTCATCCTTGTACACCGCGACCGGCGAGTTGATGTAGTTGTTGAACTCCGCGAACTGGTTCACAAAGTCCCATACTTTTTTGTCCGAGGTGTGGAAAATGTGCGCTCCGTACCAGTGAACGGGTATCCCCTCGACATCCTTGCAGTACGCATTGCCCGCGATATGGTCTCGGCGGTCGATCACAAGGACGCTCTTGCCCTTCTTCTTCGCCTCATAGGCAAATGTCGCTCCGTACAGGCCGGCACCGACGATCAGATAATCATACATTGTCCTGCGGCTCCTTTCGGTTGTTCTCCTCGTCCTGCACGCGGCGCTTGGCTGCCTCGTAATCCTCCGGGGTCGTGATCTTGCTGTTGCCGCGGTCACCGTCGACAACCTTCACGCGCAAGCCTGCGGAGATGTACATGCCGCTGATGTCCGTGCGGAATTCCCGGTCGGCAGCGGAAAGCTTCTTATAAACCTTTCTCCATGTGCCCAGATACACCGTCTGCGGAGTCTGCGCCTGCATCATGTTGATACGCTTCGGCGTCTCGACAACCTCGGCGTTCGCACCGATGCGAAGAATCGTATCCGTGCACGGGACCGCCGCCGTAACGCCGGTCTTCTCATCACAGGAAACAAGCATTTTGATCGTGCTGCGGATGATGTCATCCGTAACAAACGGACGCACAGCGTCGTGCGTCACCATGATCGTCATGTCGTCCGCATGTAGTCTCTCCACAGCGTACTCCGTGATCTTCCACATGGTCTCGTTGCGGTTCGCGCCGCCCTCGGTCACCTTGACACGACTGCGACGTTCACCGTATCCGGCCTCGTCAAGAAGCTGCTTTGTGAACGTCACCCACTCCTTCGGAACACCGACGATCACCTTGTCAATCTCATCACAATCCAGAAAAGCGTCCACCGAGCGCAGTAGGATCGTGCGATTGCCAAGCTTCAGAAACTGTTTGGGAACCGCGGTTCCCATCCGGCGACCTGTACCGCCGGCTACGATTGCCCCAATAACCATACCTTCCTCCAAGTATCAGCAAATTATCGTAACGGTAACACCAACACTGTACCCCCTGTAAAGCATCGCGGATCATTTCTCCTCTTTCATCCCCGACAGCCTGTTGACCGCGCAGAACATGGCGCGGATCGAGGCTCTCGTGATGTTCGAACTGATGCCGACGCCGTACGTCGTAAGTCCCGTATCCGTGTCCTGCATCCGCACGTACGCCGCAGCCTGCGCCTCGGAACCCGAGTTGAGAGCGTGCTCCGTGTAGTCAAGGATGCGGATGTTGAAGCCAAGCTCCTTCTGCAGTCCCTTCTTCACGGCGTCGATCGGACCGTTTCCGTAGCAGTCCAGCTCCGCGTCCGTTCCCTTGTAGTTGTACCACAGGTGCGCGTGCGTCGTGAACTCCTCCTCCGTGTCGGTGCGGTCGTCAATGCTGCATCGCAGAAAATGCAGCGGTGTCTTCCGGTCGAGGTACTCGCTCCGGAATACGCCGTAGACATCCTCCCTGGTCAACTCGGTGCCGACCGTCTCCGCGAACCTCTGCACGCGCGTCGCGAACTCGCGGTGCATCTCCTTCGGCAGGTTGAAACCGTAGTAATCCTTCAAAACATATGCCACGCCGCCCTTTCCGGACTGCGAGTTGATCCGCACTACCGTCTCGTAGGTGCGTCCGATATCCGCAGGATCGATCAGCAGATACGGCACCTTCCACTCACCGTCCGGGTTTCCCGCCATCGCCTGGAAGCCCTTGCTGATGGCGTCCTGATGGCCTCCGGAAAATGCGGTGAACGCAAATCTTCCGGCGTACGGATGCCTCGGCGAGATCGGCATTTTCACAAGGCTTTCATAGCCCCCCATGATCGCATCGATATCGGACAGTTCAAGACCCGGGTCGATGCCAACCGCGTACAGATTGTACGCGAGCGTGATAATATCCATGTTGCCTGTGCGCTCTCCGTTGCCGAACAGCGTGCCCTCCACGCGGTCCGCGCCCGCGAGTAGCGCCAGCTCCGTGCTCGCGATCCCCGTTCCGCGGTCGTTGTGCGTATGAACGCTCACGGAGACATACGGCCTGCAGATCAGCCGGTCGGACACCCATTCCACCTGATCCGCGTACACATTGGGCGTATTCAGTTCCACCGTCTCCGGCAGATTGATGATTGCTCTTCTCTCCTCGCACGGCTCCCAGACGGCAAGCACCGCGTTGCAGATCTCAACCGCGTATTCCGGCTCCGTTCCGCTGAAACTCTCCGGCGAATACTCCAATACGATCTCGCCGTCAAAGCCTTCCGCCAGTTCCCGGACCTTCCGGGCCGCGCGCACCGCAAGCTCCGTCACTTCCGCCTTGGACTTTCCGAACACAACCTCGCGCTGAAGCACTGAGGTCGGATTGTAGATGTGGAAAATAACCTTGGGAAGTCCCTTGATCGCCTCAAACGTCTCTATGATCTGCTCCTCGCGGCACTGGGAAAGGACCTGGATGTATACGTCATCCGGGACGATCCCGGTCGTCGCCAGCAGACGTACAAACTCTTTCTCCGTGCTTGAGGCGGCAGGAAATCCGACCTCGATCTCTTTTATTCCGAGATCACAGATCATGCGGAACAGGCGCAGCTTCTCATCCACATTCATGGGTTCCACAAGCGCCTGATTGCCGTCCCGAAGATCCACGCTGCACCACACCGGCGCCTTCGTGATCTCCGCGGAAGGCCAACGCCGGTCGTCGTATCGCATCACCGGGAATTTGCGGTATTTTCCTGCATTCAACATAAAAAACTCCCCGTATAACCAACGAAGTGCTCCATACAACGCATCATACAAAGCACTTCCGTTTGGTGTTCTCATTTTCCGAAAGGCCGCACTTGCCCCGCGGCCGTGTAAAACGTGCGTGCTTAAGCCCTGTTTACAGGAGCCCGAAGCCCGTCTCCACGCCTTCGATCAGCTCGCGGAGAGCATCCTCCTCGCCCTCGCCGTCGCAGACGATCTCAATCTCTTCATCCTTCTTCACCTGTGCGCTCAGGATACCCAGAACGCTCTTCGCGTTGACGCGGTACTCCCGGATCACAAGGTATGCCATGCAGGGATACGCAAGTGCAATGCTGCTCATTTTTCCCGCCGGCTTGATGTGTAAACCCTTCTCGTTCTTAACTGTTGCTTTCCCCGTAACCATACTGTTTCCTCCTCATATGACTAATCCCGACTGTCGTTCCCGCCGGGGTTGTTCTCATCATCGCGCACCGCTACATGGACCTGAACAAGGATCTCATCCTCCGCTAAAGACTCGTCCGCAACCTGCAGCGTGGAGTGCAGCGGCACAGAATAGTCTCCTGCCTTGTGCACCTCGCTGAGATCGATGTACAATCCGAGGTCCACCTCTGTGATCTCCGTAAGCCTTCTGCTCAGGTCGTACACGTTAAACTCCACCGTATCATTATCGAACGTATACTTGAACATCTCGTCAAGATTCCGCACGGAAACGGTCGCCGTGCGTACCGAGAACGACTTCTCCTGCTTTCGCTCGAGCGGTATCTTGATCGATATCTGATCCGATTCGGACGCGACATACACGCCGTCCGGCAGATATCGAAGAAGCGAAACGCTCGTCTCCAGGCTGCCGATCTGGTCGTACACCGTGTACGGGATCACGATCTGTTCGATCTTGCTGAGCACCTCGGGAGCTCCCGCAAGAGGCATCGATGTCGTGTACTCGATATTGTCGTAATCGATCGCCCATCCCGACGCCGCCTTGACGTTCGTAGTGTCAAGCACGATCTTGATATCCTGCACGGGCAGGACTTCGACATTCACAAGAATGGAGCTCTGCGGAAGACGGATCCCCGTGAGATCCACCGGCTTGTTGTTGCGGTCCTCCGCGGTCAGCGGCACTTCCACTCCCGTGACACTCTTCGTGCTCCCCTGAAGATCGATGTTGGCGACGAAATGATCGATGGACCCGATGATCTTGCTCGAACCGCTTAAGGTCAGCGATTCCGAACTCGGATTGTAGCTTCTCGCATAGTAATCATCCGGCACTCCGCTGATTCGGATAAAGATATTTATACGATTTTCCTTCGTCTCCTCGATCTTGCCGGTGTACATCGTCACCGACTGCTTTGTGATCTCCACAGTATCCTTCAGCTTGTCGTTCTTCGGAACGACATGCACGGGTACCGCGTTCACGCTGCTCATCTCGCTGAAGTCGACATACGCCGTAAAATCACCCGCCACGATATTCTGGATCTCCGAACGGTTTCCGTAGATCCGGATGGTCACGGTGTTCGGCGAATCCGATACGTAGGTCTTGTTCTCGACATTCACGAGGTCCTCGTTTCTCTTTTCGATCGGAATGTCGGATATTGTTCTGGTCACCTTCGGATCGGAGACATTGATGATGGAGAGCCATACGATCAATGCGATAACGATCGAGACAAGCTTCATCCCGATGTTTCGCGTGAACATGGACTTAAGCCTGTCTCTCATGATTATTCCATTCCTTTCCGAACAACTTGCGCGCGCCGCCGGTCGTCGTCTTGTTCTGACTTACGTTCAGCTTGCTGCGGAGCAGGTTCTCGTCGACATCGCGGATCAGCTGACCGCGCTGCGCCAAAGCTACCTTACCGGTCTCCTCAGAGACAATGATCGTCAGACAGTCGGACACCTCGCTCACACCGACACCGGCACGATGACGCGTTCCGAGCTCCTTGGAGAGACGCATATTTTCCGACACGGGAAGAATACACGTCGCAGCCACCGCACGGTTTCCGCGCACGATCACGGCGCCGTCATGGAGCGGCGTATTATGTTCAAAAATGTTGATCAGCAATGCGCTTGTCACAATTGAATCAAGGGCAATGCCGGTGTGCACATACTCGTCGAGCGACACCTTCTCCTCGATGACGATCAGCGCGCCGGTCTTGACGCTCGCCATTGAGTTCACGGCGGCGATGATCTCCTCCCTCGTATCGTCCGAGAAGCGCTCGCCCGTGCTCTTGCTCGCTCCGAAGAAACCGACAATGCGGTTCTGGCCGAGCTGTTCCAGCGCCTTGCGGAGCTCGGGCTGGAAAATGATAAAGATCGCGATAATACCGACGCTGATGGCGTTTCTGAAAATCCACAGGATCGCCGTGAACTCAAAGAGTGTTGCCGCGATCCACACGATCAAAAGCATTACGAGACCCTTGACAAGATACCATGCGCGGGTCTGCTTGATCCAGTTGATCAGGTGATAAATGAGGAACGCAATCAGCAGGATCTCGATAATGTCCGTCACCGCGAACTTCGGCAGAGAAACCCAGTCAAACGACCGTTTCACATTGTCTATGAAAGCTCTCATCGGCGCTCCTCCTTTCTATCGTTTTAATCCAATATATGATCTGTCACGATCATAAATAATCTTCGTCGTCATCCTCATCGGACGAAGCGTCCGCCTGCTTCACGGAAGACATGTCCGTCTGTCCCGATGACTTCTTCTCCGGAAAATATCCGCGGATGACCTGCTCTTCCTCGTCATCATCGTCGTCATCGTCGAAGTCGTCAACGTCAGCGGCATAAGCCTTGGCGGGAGCCCCGCTCTTGACGGGAGCACTGCTCTTAACGGGCTCTTCGTAATCATCGTAATCGGCCTCATCATCGAGGTCGTCATCGAACTCGTCGTCATCAAGGTCATCGGCAGGCTTCACAACCGGCTTGCCCGGAGCTGCCGCGCTGCTCTTCTCACCGACGCGCGTTCCGTAGCGGCTTGAGGCCTTGTAATCCTCCGCCGTGAGCTCGTCGCCGAACTCGTCATCCTCATCCTCCGGCTCTTCGTCCGGGGTCACAGAACGGATGACCGGGGAACCGCCGGAATCCTTGCCGCTGTAATCGATCAGACCGAGAGCAGCATCCTCAAACTCTTCCTCATCGTCGTCCTCACCCGGCCGTCTGCGGCGGATGACACGCTTCTCCTTACGCTTGGGAGCGCCGACCTTGATCTTCGGGATCGCCTTGACATAGTAGTAATAATCGTCGTCCTCGAACTCCACCTGCTCCGCCGCGGAATACTGCAGTGTCCTGTAGAAGAACACCATGAACAGCACAACGCCGGCGCAGATCAGGCACGCGAGAACCATGCTTCCGATCCGGATCTCCATGTCGTACTTGAGATCGGCGATGATATATCCGAGCATCATGACACCGGTACCGACCGCGATACTGATCTCAAACGCGTAATCCATGCGGATGCGGCGGATAAAGTATACGACAACGATCACGAGCGACAGGATGAGCATCGTCACATACATGGTCGGGTTGGCAACGATCTGCTTGAGAACCTCCATGTACTCCGACTGCGGATCAATGTTGATATCCTTGAGTTCATCCAGCTTGGTTACCGCAGCGATATTCTGCTTGACATAATGGATCGTGTTGTAGGCAAATACACCGCAGCAGACCGGAACGATCGATACGGGATTGCCGAACACTCCGAGGAACAACGGCATCGCGTACGGGAACCCGTATGTCTGCAGTATCGGTGTCGCGACTACAGCCGCGCCGAACTTCGGAGCAAACCGGATAAAGAAGCAGTAGCACACCATGAACAGCGCGAACACCGTGATCGCGAGGATCAGCGAGTTGTCGGACGCCGCGTAGATCTGGAGTGTCGCGTAAACCGCCGAGATGAACACCATCAGCGTCGCAGGCAGCACCGCACAGATCGCGGCGAGCGCCAAAACTACTACGCTCTTGCCAAGAGACGGATTGTAATTCAGCACGCTCTTGATGCGGCTGAACGCAATATAGCTCAAAAGAAATCTTGCGGCGAGATTGAACCAGAACGCGTACTTTTGGTACAGCGCGGTAATCTTCGCACGAAGTTCAAAAATCAACATCATCGGATTCTTCCCCCTGTTATTCCTCTTCCATGTCCTTGATCCATTCTTCCTTCTCCTCGATCTTGCGGACCTTGCTGAGCGTACGGAAGTAATTGTTCAACCGGTTGTGTGAACGCATGTACTTGATCCTGCAGGAGATCCAGGTTACGGCGACGCCCAGCACGACCAGGATGAGGTACCCGGCGAGGATTATACGACCGAGGTACAGGTAATTCAGTTCCAGGGCATGATCCAGGAGGAACTCCATCTGGTAGCAGCCGATCATCGCGACAAGAATGATCGAGCCGAATGTCACGGCGAGGATCGTTTTGATGATCTCATGGCGAAGGTAATCGGACTTAAAATAGTTCGCGATTTCCATGTCTTCCTTGCCGTCAGGCGAATTTTCATAGATTGCCATCTTCGTCATCAGGCGTATTTTCTCGTTATTGATCATAAGATTCAACCTCGAAAAGAATTTGCTTGTCGCCACTCCCCGGATGACGCCCCACTACGTCTTTCGGGCATAGTAATCGACATTACATATACATAATGCATTGTAACATACTTCTCGCAATAAAGCAAACAAAAAGCGGCTGTCAGCGCAATTTTCTGCGCCTGACAACCGCCGTAAAATTCAGTTTCTGTCACTCTTTTACGTAAAAGAGAATTCCGATGGTTCCCGGTCCGCAATGGCTGGAGATCACGCCTCCCGCGAAGGTCTCACAGATCTCGTCGAAAATGCCGAGTTCCTCGAGGAATTTCCTTGCCCTCTCAGGAAGTTCCCGGTCTCCCGTGGGGTGTGTTATGAACACTCTCTTCGTCTCCGCGTTCGCTAGCTCCTCGCGAAGGTCGTTCATATAGCGCTCCATCGAGGAAGTCATGTTTCCGCGGTATTTCTTCGCGACTCCCATTTTCCCGTTCTTGACCGCGATCATCGGATGGATCTTGAGCGCGTTGCCAAGGAAAGCAGCAACCGCGCTGCACCGTCCGCCTCTCGCAAGGTACGTGAGCGTGTCGACGATAAAGCTTGCCCTCACGCGGTCTCTCGCAGCCTCGATTGCCTCGACGATCTCCTCCGCGGTCGCACCCTCCGCAGCCATCTCAGCGGCCTTCAACACCTGAAGACCGATGCCGGTGGAAAGGTTCATGGAATTGACCACGAACAGTCTCTTGTATTCCTTCTCCTCGGCGAACATGCGCACCACATTGCACGTCGTGCTCATGTCCTCGGAGATCCCGAGGAAAATGATGTCATCGCCCGCCTCGATCATCGGCGTCAGACGCTGCTCCAGGATCTCGAACGTCACGGCCGCCGTTCCAGGGGTTGTCTTATGCTCGTCCGCCCAGGCAAAGATCTCCTCGGGCGTCGTCTCCTCCCAGTCATAGTAGCTCTTTCCGTCCATGATGATACAGAGCGGTATGATCGTGATCCCGTAGTTTGCAATCAGCTCGGGCGACAGATCGCAGGTGCTGTCAGCAACAATCCGAACGTTTCCCATAACATTCCTCCGCAAGAGTTTTCTCGCACGCACCGGGTGGCGCACAGCATACACCCGTATGGTATAATTATAATTCTCCCGCCGCGGATTTCAAGGAAACAGGCGCTCTTTTTCGCTGGAAAATTCTTATATTTTTATAAACTGAGACGCCCTGCACAACGAAAAAAGCCACCCCGCAAACTGCGGGATGGCTTCCGTTCGATCCGTTTTTGTCAATCAAACGCGCTTCATGTACTCGCCGGTACGGGTATCGATCTGGATAACCTCGCCCTCGTTAACGAAGAGCGGAACCAGAACCGTAGCGCCGGTCTCAACGATCGCGGGCTTCGTAGCACCCGTCGCCGTATCACCCTTGAAGCCGGGCTCGGTCGAGGTGATCTGAAGCTCAACGAACATCGGAGGCTCGATGGCGAACACCTGGCCCTGATGCGAAAGCATCTTAACCATGTCGTTCTCCTTGACGAACTTGAGAGCGTCACCGACCTGATCTGCCGTCATGGCGATCTGATCGAAGGTCTCCGTGTTCATGAAATTATACATATCACCGTCTGCATACAGATACTGCATGTCAAGACGCTCGATGTGAGCCTGCGGGAACTTCTCGGTCGGACGGAAGGTTCTCTCTACGACACCGCCGTTCTTGATATCCTTCAACTTGGTGCGCACAAACGCCGCACCCTTGCCGGGCTTAACGTGCTGGAATTCCACCACCTGATACACGGCATTGTCAATCTCCAAAGTTACGCCGTTTCTGAATTCACCTGCTGATAACATATGTAATCCTCCTAACTAAGAATTCAATTAAGTTTATCCCATTTGCCGCATATTTGCAACAATTTTTTCACGCGCGTTTCGTAAAATACGTTACCAAAGCCGCGTGACCGGACACCCGCGCACCCTCGCGCACCGTTCCGCCCACGCCTCATGGCGCAGAACTCAGCCGACGGGAATCTCCGTCAGTTCTTTCGGGGAATGCGTAAAATTCTCGCATCCGTCCTCGGTGACGAGCACCAGATCCTCAATGCGGACGCCGCCGAAGCCCTCGATGTAAATGCCGGGCTCCACGGTCATCATGCTGCCTGCGCGCACGATCTCGCTGCTGCGCGCGTTCGAGTACGGAGGCTCGTGGATCTCAAGGCCTACGCTGTGTCCCAGGCCATGCCCGAAGCATCCCTCATAACCCGCATCGTTGATGATCGTTCTGGCGATCCCGTCGATCTCCTTGCCGGCCATTCCGCCGCGAATCTGCTCAAGCACGGCAGTCTGGGCGCGAAGAACGGTTTCGTAGATCTCCTTCTGCTTCGCGTCGGCGCGGCCGAGCACGACCGTTCGCGTCATATCCGAGCAGTAGCCCTCGTAGATACACCCAAAATCCATCGTAATGAAGTCGCCCTCCTGAAGGCGTCTCGTCCCAGGAATGGCATGCGGCATCGAGGAGTTCACGCCGGAAGCCACGATCGGGTCGAACGAGTTTCCGGATGCCCCCTCAAGGCACATGTAATACGTCAGTTTCGCGGCGATCTCCCGCTCGGTGACGCCGGGCTTGAGGTCGCTTAAGATCTTCTCATACGCGATGTCGCCGATATGCTCCGCCTGACGAAGCTTCGCGAGCTCCTCGGCCGTCTTGATCTTCCGAAGCTCGATGAGCACGTTGTCGACAGGCACAAGCTCCTGGGCGCACGCATTTTTCATCGCCTCGTACTCGCCGTACTTCGTCACGTTGCGCTCAAACGCGACACGCGCCGCGCCGTGCTCCGCAAGGATCTTGTTGATCAGCTCCGAGTACGAAGTCCCCGCCACATCGAAGATCTCGCAGTCCTTCGCCTCCGACCGCGCCTGGAACAGAAACCGGAAATCGGTGATCAGCCCGGCAAAGCCGTCCTTCGTGATGACGAGCACGCCCGTGTCGTTCGTGTACCCCGTAAGGTACCGGATATTTGCTATATCGCGGACGATCATCGCGTCCGCGGACTGCTCTGCCAGGATCGGCAGCGCACGCTCCCATGATCTCATCTTCGTTCCTCCCGGGCGCGTTCCTCCGTGATCATGACGATCAGGTCCATCGCATCCGCGTACCCCTCCAGGCCGCGGCCGTACACCTGGCGGTCGCACGCCTGTGCCGTGACGCTGTTGCTGCGGAACGGTTCGCGCTTGTAAATATTTGACAGATGGACCTCAATCTTCGGCGCGGACAGCATCAAAAGCGCGTCATAGATCGCGTAGCTGTAATGCGTGTACGCCGCAGGATTGATGATGATCCCGCTGTAATTGCCCGACATCGCGCGGTTTAAGCGCGTCACGATCTCTCCCTCCGAGTTACTCTGGAAGATCTCAACGAGATATCCTCTCTTCTGCGCCTCAGCGCGGCAGAATTTCTGCAGATCCTCATATGTCTCACGTCCGTATATCTCCGGCTCCCGCTTCCCGAGCATGTTCAGGTTCGGGCCGTTTACGATCAATAATGTCTTAACGGCAGGCATTTTGTCTCCTCCTTTTCGATTTCGTGTAATTGAGTGTCATTTTCGGAAAATGAATCAGCGGCGCGAGTACTGCGTCCCCCGCCCGCGTGCGCGTTGCCTCTGCTTACAACGCGTCCCTGACGGCGTCAGCCACCTGATCCGGCGTGCGGTCGTCGATGTCGACAGTGCGGTGCGCGACCATCGGGTAGACAAATCTCCAGCGCAGGAACAGCTGACGACGCTCCTCCTCGGTCGTCTCCGCCTGAAGGATCGGCCTCTCCTTCGGATCGAGCAGGTCCATCCGGGCGATCATCTCCTCCTCGCTTCCGTTCAGGTATACAACCGTGCCGAGCTTGCGAAGCATTTTCTGATTCTTCGTGCGGATCGGCATTCCCGCGCCGGTCGCGATGACCGTGTGCGTGGTCGATTTCAGGAGACCCTTTAAGGCCATCGTCTCAAGGTCGCGGAAGTATTCCTCTCCCTTAGTACGGAAAATCTCCTCCATGCTCATGCCGACCTTGGCTTCGATGTAGCTGTCGGTGTCGATGAAATCAAAGCCCATCTCCTTCGCCAGAATCTGCCCGGCGCTCGTCTTGCCCGAGCCGATAAACCCGATCAGGACGACGTTGAGCTGTTTCATCTTCTCCCAGCGGTCGCGGCGGTAGAAATGCATGACGATACGCTCCAGCTTCCGCTTGGCGACGATCTGGACCTCCTCCGCCTTATTGATCGGCTTGACGAGGATCGAGCGGATACCGGAGCGGTTCGCTCCGTACACGTCGGTGAACAGCTGATCGCCGATGAAAAGTGTATTTTTCTTCGTCGTGCGCATCAGGACCATCGCCTTCAAGTAGTTGCGACGGCGGGGCTTCTGCGCGTTGAAAATGTAGTGCAGCTTGACGCCCTTGACGCGCGCTCCTCGGTAGAACCGGCGCACCCGCGGCGCCTTGTTGTTCGAGAGCAGGCAGATGCGGAAACCGATCTTGTTCAGACGGCGGAACAGCTCGACTACCTCCGCGTTCGCGTCGGCGCCGTGCTCCACAAGCGTGTTGTCAATGTCGTAGATCAGACCGCGGTACCCCTTTCGGTACAGTTCCTCGTAGTTGATATCGTACGAGGATTCGGCCATCTCCGCCGGATAAAACCTTCGAAACATACCATACTCCCATCCCGCACGGACATATCAGCCGTGCTTATAACAGTGTAACAATCTTTCCCGCGGTTGTCAATAAACGAGGCCTCGGAAACGTCCCTCATTCACAATGTCATAGCGAAATACGAAAGGGGAACTGTCCGAAGACAGTTCCCCCGTGAAAAGTATCAACAATCTGCATTAACAACCACACGCCCGATCGGCGGTGTACCTGAAAGAATAACCGAGAGATCCGATTACTCCTCGTCTTCTACCTTCTCAGCCTCGTCAATAACCTTAGCCTGAACATCCGAAGGAGCGGGCTCGTATCTTGCGAACTCATAGGAGTAGTCGCCGATACCGCCGGTCATGGAACGAAGGTCGGTCGAGTATCCGTACAGCTCGGACATCGGGATGTCCGCTACGATCTCCTGCTTGCCGCCGGCGATCGGGTTCATGCCGAGCACACGGCCGCGGCGCTTGCTGAGGTCACCCATGATATCGCCCGTGAACTTGTCCGGAACGACAACCTTCATCGAAGCGATCGGCTCGAGGATGATCGGTGTAGCATCCATGATACCGGCCTTGAACGCCTTGCGGGCAGCCAGCTTGAATGCCATTTCGTTCGAGTCTACCGGATGGTAGGAACCGTCGATCAGGGTAGCCTTGATACCGACAACCGGATAACCTGCGAGAGGACCTGCGAGAACGCTCTCCTGCACACCCTTCTCAACTGCCGGGAAGAAGTTACGCGGCACGGAACCACCGAAGATCTTCTCCTCGAATACGTAAGGGGTCTCAAGATCGCCGGAGGGCTCGAACGTCATGATAACGTCACCGAACTGGCCGGCACCGCCGGACTGCTTCTTGTGACGACCCTGAACCTGAACCTTCTTGCGGATGGTCTCGCGGTAAGCAACCTTCGGCTTCGAGATGATGACATCTACCTTATAGCGGGAAAGGAGCTTACTCACGGTGACGTCGATCTGCTGCTCACCGATACCGTAGAGGAGCGACTGACGGTTTTCCTTGTCGTTGACCGTCTTGAGGGTCTTATCCTCTTCCATCAGCTTTGCGAGAGCCTGCGAGATCTTATCGTCATCACCCTTGTTCTTCGCCTCATAGCGAACGTAGGTGTACGGAACGGACATCTTGATCGGATCGTAGATGATCGGGTTAGCCTTCGTCGAGAGCGTGTCACCGGTCTGCGTGTCGGACAGCTTGCCGATCGCGCCGATGTCGCCCGCGTAAAGCTCCTTGACCTCGATCTGCTCCTTGCCGCGAAGCACATACAGACGGGACAGTTTTTCCTCGGTGCCCTTGTTCGCGTTGAAGATCACGGAATCGGACTTCAGAACGCCGGAGCAAACCTTGATGAGGGAGAATTTTCCGATGAACGGATCCGCGATCGTCTTGAAGACGCGTGCGGAAAATTCCTTGTTCGCGTCGTAATCCGCGAAGAACGTCGTCTCGGTCTTCTGGCTCATACCGGTGATAACATTCTTGTTCGGCGACGGGAAATACTTGTCGATCGCCTGAAGCAGTGCAAACGTACCTCTCGCCTGAACACCGGAACCACACAGTACGGGGATCATGTCGCACGAAGCAACGCCGGAGCGGATGGCGTTCTCGATCTCAACCATCGTGAACTCCTCGCCCTCGAAGAACTTGTTCATGAGATCCTCGCTCGTCTCCGCGATGGACTCCATCAGAGCGTCGCGGTACGCGTTCGTGTACTCCATGCAGTACTCGGGGATATCGCCGTCGACATACTCGCCGAGGTTGTTGGAGAAACGGCGGCCTGCCTTCTTTACAACGTTGACGAAGCCGATGAACTTCTCGTTCTCACGGATCGGGGTATGGAACGGAGCGATGCGGTTGCCGTAGTCTTCCTTCAAAGCCTCGACAACATTTCTGAACGACGCGTTGTCATCGTCCATGTCCGTTACGAAGATCATGCGGGGCAGCTTGTAGCGCTCGCAGATCTCCCATGCCTTCTTCGTACCGACTTCGATGCCGGCCTTACCGGAAACTACGATCACCGCTGCGTCTGCAGCGCTGACTGCTTCCTCAACCTCACCAACAAAATCGAAATAACCCGGGGTATCCAGGAAATTAATCTTCGTATCTTCCCAGAGGATCGGCACCAGCGTCGTGCTGATCGAGAACAGTCTCTTCTGCTCTTCCTTGTCGTAATCGCTGATGGTGTTGCCCTCTTCCACACGGCCCATACGCTTGGTAATGCCGGTCGTATATGCCATGGCTTCCACGAGAGTCGTCTTTCCGCACCCGCCGTGACCTAAGATGGCGACATTGCGGATCTTCTCGTACTTGTACGTCTGCATGTTTGTAATCCTCCAATACTTGTAATGTTCCCCAGCGGAAAATCGAGGAGAACCGTATGATGATTTTACCAATTTTCCGAGTAATAATCAATTCTTTTTTGTATGTTTTTTCAAGTTTTTGCCGTTTATGAGTCGATTGACACGGTTTGTGTCTGCCCGAAGCACAAAAAAGACGGCTGCCGTGCTTTTCACACGACAGCCGTCGCAGGTATCGATCAAAGTTTACTTGTACGCGTCACCGAGACCAAGATGCTTGCTCAGAACGCGGAAGCTGCAGGGACCGACTTCGAGGAATGCCTGATATGCTTCCTTTCTGGTCATACCCTTTGCCATAAGCGCGTCGATGATATCGTTGCACATAAAGTATCCAAGCGAATAGTAGATGTAGGTTCCGGGATCCGAAACAACCGCATCCAGGAGCAGCTGTGCCGTTGCTGCGCTGTCACCGTACAGGGACGAGCCGAAGAAGGAACGAACCTTCGCGAGATCCCAGCCGTAATAGTTTACGCCGATATCGATGGCCGCAACAAGGGCGTTGAGATAGTTATGATCCAGGTTGAAGATAAAGGCTACATTTTCGTCGCCGTTGCATGCCCACTTATATGCTTCCTGCTCGATCATGGTCGTCCAGCCTTCGGAGTAGCCGAGATAGGAAAGCGCGGCATTGATCGGATGATATCCTTCCGAACTGCTGAAATACTCAAACTGGTACAGATGACCCGGGTAACCCTCATGGGCAAGCGTAGCAAACAGTTCGATATCGTTGTCGTCGTAATGCGGGTTCACACGGATGACCTTGCGATCGAGATTGTCGATCTGCGGAGGCATAAAGTACGCGAGCACACCGTCGACACACAGCTCATCCGGAAGCGCCGAAACCGTATACTGCGTCTCGCGGATCGCCGGGAAGTCCTTCGCTACGAAGTCCTTGAGCGTATCCAAGATCGCGCGGTAATCCGTCGTGCCGTACTCCGCGCTCTCATAACGGTCAAACAAGGTTCTGTCGGACAGATAAACCTTCTCAAACTCCGCTTCCATACCCTCGATACCCTGCACGAGATAATCGTACATCTCTTCCATGGTCATGTCGGAGCCGGTCTTGCCCTGGATCAAATACGTGTAGTACTCCTTGCCGCCTTCTCTTGCAGCCAGACCGAAGGGCTCCGTGATATAGCTCTCCAGTGTCTGCACCTGATCATACAGTCTCTCAGCCGCAGGGATCACGGTATCCGTGAGGACATCCTTGACGGCCGCGGTGTAATACCCTACGGTTTCCTCATCGAAACCGGCAGCGATCGCGTTAGCGCGGAACGCCAAAAGGATGACGTTGTCATCCACCGCACACAGAGAATTGATATTCTCGAGTGTAACGTCATACATGTCCTGTGTCAGGCATGCGCCGTAATCGCACAGCTCCTTCATCGAGTCGTACATCGTATCCAGATACGGACCCATGGACTCCAGCGACTTCACAAAGTTGTCCAGGTCGGCCTTCTCAATGAGAGGGAACTCCATGAACGTCTGCATGATCCCGTTGATCACATTGTTGCTCTCCGCCATCAGCGTGTTGTTGACCGATTTCTCCGAGAGATCCTTCCCCCGCGCTACGAGGTCCATCTCATACATCAGACGGTCATAGTTGATCTGCTGAGCCTTTGTCAGATTGTCATAATTGAAATCATAGATGCCCTTGAGGTTATCCACGAAATCAAGATATGCCTCGTTCATGTCGACGATCTCATCCTCCGCGGAAGACTCGAACGTCGTCTCGATCCCGTAATTTTCCGGATGCTCGATAATGAAATGAATGGTCAGGTAATCTGTTCCCATCATATAGACAAATACTTCATCAAGGTACTTGTCAAACGCAGCCTGCTCCTCTTCCTTCGAAGCAAACTGACCGGACGGCGTGGGCGTCGGCGTAGCAGGCTCCGGCGTCGGAGTGTCCGGCGCGCCCGTGGGCGTCACTTCCGCTGTGGGTGTCACCTCAGCGGTCGGCGTAACCTCGCCGGTCGGCGTGACTTCACCCGTAGGCGTCACATCACCTGTCGGCGTAACTTCGCTCGTAGGTGTCGCCGTATTCGTTCCGTTTTCTTTTGATTTGCGCTCTTCCACACCGGTGCCGCTGCATCCGGTCACCATCGCGACGATCAGCAGAAGGCACAACAGTTTGCGCAACATTTTCCTTTTACTCTTCATATTGGAAAATCCTTTCCCGACCCGGTAAGACCGTCCCCGTGGCCGAACGCTTCTTTCATATTCCCAAACACGTCCCTCGCGCTTCGAAATTTACGGTCTGCACTCCATAATTATATGAAAATCCGTCAATTTTGGCAACGAAAATATTTGAAAAGTTTCACATTTGCCCTATTGCATTTTTCGTAAATATCTGTTACAATCCAATTGGTTGTAAACTTAGTTTACGGAAACAAAGTTTACGGGGTTACGGTTATATTAAGAGGAACAGGAGGAATTTTATGGACAGATCAGAAATCGGTCACATCATCAAGGAAGCCCGTCTGGCCAAGAAGATGACGCAGAGCCAGGTCGTTGGCGATTTCATTACGCGAAACATGCTTTCTCAGATTGAGAGCGGTACTGCCGTTCCGTCTATTAAGACACTAGAATACCTTTCGAAGAAACTGGATATTTCCATTCATCTTTTGACACCCGAGGAGCGCAGACTTTCCATTACGGAAAATGAAGGTGATTCCGTTCCGCTCAGAAAGGCCAAGGAACAGTACAGAGCAGGCGATTACCGCGCTGCTGCAGCTACCGTCAAGAGCCTTCTCAATCCGGAGAATCTCTTCTACGATGAGGCTTGCGCCGTGTACACGATGAGCTGTCTCGCACACGCGAAAGAGCTCGGCGTGTCCGCTGCTGAGGCAAGCTCCTACGCGAAGGAAGCCATGTTCTACGCGGACAAGGGGTTCTACTCCTGCCGCGAGTGGAAGGTTGAGGCCTGCTGCCTTGTGGAGAGCGCTCAGACCGGAAGCAACGACAAGGACTGATGAAGTGACACAGTAAAACAAGATTACACAGAACGCGCAGGCGATTTGCCTGCGCGTTCGTTACTTTATTCGGGAATTTTCTGTACCGGCCAGCGGTAGGGTTCATCAAACAAACGGTCAATATACTCCTGTAACGGGTTGTCTATAGACAATCTGATCAGCGTCTTTACACCCCCGACATATCCGCATACAACATCGAATTTTATGTGGTAATCCGCACACATCTGATCCCCGCAGTAGCAATAAACTGCATACAAGTAGAAATGGTCGTCCTCTTCGGGATCCCCTTCCGTTCCGGCAGATCTGCGCAAAAGGTCGCTGAACTGCTCAATCGTATCCCTGTCATCGACCTGCATGATCAAACCTGCCCCTGTGTACCAAAAATCGATCCGCGTAATTTCCTCCGGAACGGTCAGTCTCAGCAGTTCGTTTTCCTCCGCGCAGATCACCTCGCTAAACCTTTGCAAATAACCGTAATAATCTTTATCTAATACTTCTTTGATCAATATCGTCTCACCAAGCCAATTGTAATCAACGTATGAATGAATTATCTCATAATTTGAGATGCTTTGATCGATCGCAAGGTATACCTTTTTCTCTGCTCCCGCATACTGTTCTGCCGAAAATGTATAATACGGGTATTTCCCATTGTAGTAATTCGCGTATGCGGTCACATTTCCTTTCATATCGACGATCAGTCTGATGCGAGAATCTAACTTGTATCTGTCCACCGTGTTGAAGAAGCGAACCTCGTAATTCTCTCCGCTCTCATTTGGAATCACATTCTCAATGACATAATCATTCGCGTCCCTGCGCGCTGTTCTGAGCCATTTTCTCGCAATTACAGCAGCATTTCCGTTTTGTGTCGGTGCATCCCATGCATTGTCCGGAATCACATCGTCACTTCCTTTTGCTTCATTACCGTCTCTAAGCACCGAAGCCACTCCGCCGATTACGATCATGACCAGCACGATCAGTGTTGCTATCATAAATCTCTTCATGCCGGCCTCCTTCATGTACGCTTTCATATTTGCAGTTAATTCCTGCTAAATGGTTATTCATTCAAAAAACCTTTCGTTTGCGAAAACTCTTTTCATTCAATCGGCTGCTCAAACCTTTCTCCGAACGTACTATAAAATAGCGATCCTTCAAAACAAATAGGTTGCTTGATAAGAACTTCCATGACAAGAACAGTTTCGCCCGCATCATTCTTCGACACATAGGTATTATACACTTCCTTTACACAATCAGTATACATTGTATCGAGTCGTTCCGCTAGTATCATCTGCGCATTTGCATACATCTCAGGTGTAAACATAATCATGCTATACCTATTTTGGTTAAAATCCGAATACGCATTAATATTTCCCTGAAGATCAACCCACAACCGAACAATATCATCAGATTTACACCCTTGTACAGGAAGAAAAAACTGTATGTCATAGTATCCCCCACTTTCTTCATAGACACAAGAATCATACACGTAATCACACCCATTACTCTTATTGTTTCTAATCCATGTTTCCGCTATGGCAATTGCACTATTTTCACTAATTACATTTTCCCGATCTATACTTCC
>JAFZVZ010000042.1 GCA_017617545.1 Lachnospiraceae bacterium | reverse complement strand
TCCGTCGGGGACAAGCTTGTTCTCGCCTTTAACAACACCACCGCCGAGGTTTCCGTCGCCGGCATCGTCATGTCCGCGGAACGGGCGCACTTTGTCGGCTCTTCGGACTACTATGTCCCGGACCATCACCGCTTCGGCTACGGCTACATGAGCGACAATCTCGCGTCCGCGTTCGGCATTCCGTACCGCTGCAATTTCCTCGCGGTGAATAGCGAGGGTTCGGCGCTCAAGGAGAGGATCAACGACATCCTCGGCTCACGGTTTCTCGCCTACTACGACAGAGACACCATGTTTGAGGTTTCGTTTGTGAACAATCAGGCAGGCAACCTCAAGCGGATCTCCCTGCTGTTCTCGGGCCTGTTCCTCCTGCTCGCCGTGATGTCCATGCGCACTACGATCAAGCGCCTGATCGACGCCCAGCGCTCGGACATCACCACCCTGAAGTCGCTTGGATTTTCCAACCACGCGCTCATCCTGCACTACGCCTCGTACGGCCTGCTCGTGAGCATCCCCGGTACAATCCTGGGCTTCCTGTGCTCCTTCCCGTTCACGAAGGCGTTGCAGCCCAATCAGCAGAGGATCATCTCGATCCCCGAGTGGCCGATCCGCCACACCGTCGGCTCGCTGCTCGTCATACTTCTCATCGTCTTCCTCTCCTTCCTCACGGCGGTTCTGGCAGCGGAGGGAGCCATCAGGGGCCTGCCCGCGGAGTCCGCCGGCAGATGCGGTAAAACAGCCCGCAACACGTTGCTCGAGCGGTTGCCCGGATTCTGGCGGAAAATCAGCTTCGGCATGCGTTGGACTCTTCGCGACGCGTCCGTCCACAAGGCTCGCATACTCCTTGGTGTCGTAAGCGTTTGCGGCAGCTTCATGCTGCTCATGATCGGCTTCGGCACGCCCGACTCCATCGAGGCATTTACCGACAAAACGTACGGCACTGAGTTCACGTACACGAACAAGCTAACGCTTGCAACCGGTGCGGATCCCGCGGAAGTCGCTTCCCTTGCAGAACAGCTGAACGGGCAGATGACCGAGGTGGCGCAGAGCCGGATGAGGGTCGTCAGGGAGGGAGAATCCGTTGCGAGCGTTGCCCCTTCAGGCGAGCGCGACGCGAGAACCGATGCGAGTGCCTCCGACGACGCAATCTGTTTCAAGACCGTCACCATATTTTCCGAAGGATCGTTCATCTGCCTGGAGACCACGGACGGGCGGACCCCGGGCGATGACGGCGCGTACATCACTGAGGGCATGGCCGAAGCCCTGGATATCAAAAGAGGGGACACAGTCGATCTGTTCCCCTCCGGTTCCGAACGAAGCTATTCCTTTGTGATCGCAGGCATCATTCCGTCGAGCATGCCGCAGTCCCTGTACATTACCGAGCGCTGCTGGACGGACGCTGGCGCGGCGTTTCACCCCACCAACATACTCACGGGCGACATCGCCGATCCGGACGCTGTGAAGGCCGATCCGACCGTCTCGCAGCTCCTGAGCGTCACGCGTCAGGCGAACAACCTGGAAGAATTCCGGACCGCATTTTCCGGAATATTCAACCTCATGAAAGCGGTCGCCTTCGTCCTCGTCGTGATCGTTCTGTACAACCTGAGCGTGCTCAGTTTCATCGAGCGCGCCCGAGAGTACAACACCTTCCGCGTGCTCGGCTTCCACTACGGCGAGATCCGTCTGCTCGCCTCGTTCGAGAACATCCTGATTCTCGGCCTCGGCGCCCTGGCCGGATTGCCCCTCGGCTTTCAATTTCTGAAGCTGTACTGCGCGAATTTTTCGAACGACACCCTGAAGATTTACGCGGCCCTCACCGGCGCCGACCTGGCCCGAGTGTGCATCATCGTGTTCCTGTGCACGGTCGCCACAACGCTTCTTCTGTCTCTTCGCATTCGGAAAATCGATATGGTGCAGGCGCTGAAGTAACTGCCGCTCCGTTCCCGTGGCAATCTGCGCGCAATCACAAAATCCCCCGAAGTCCTATAGCTCCGGGGGATTTTCCGCGTTATATTGACTTTTGTTCTGTACGATCCGGCACTGTTTTCCACGATGCCCGGCTGAACGATAAAATCGAGGATTGCCTCCGTTTTCTGCCGGTCCCTGCCGGCGCTTTTGTTTGTGAGGCCATCGTATGACCGTACCCCCGTGACAGTCAAGAAACGAACCGTGACAGGGGTGTTACTCTCCGTAACAATCCTATTATTCGTTAATTATACCCTCAAAATTGCCCACAGTCCACTGAAGAAAGCGTAAATTTGAGGTGTTGATCAGTCTTCGGAAAATTTATGTTGACAAACGTCAATCCTTTGAGTATTATCTGTTTAGATGAACATCGAATTATATATTTGTGAGGGAGATTGATGTTTATAAAAATAATACGATCTATTCAAAGGAGAACTACTATGAACTTCGAAGCATTTTACGAATTTCTTGAGAAGCGGAAAATGGCTGTCCAGGCAGATATTCAGGCTCTTTCCGCCGAGGGAAGAAGCGATGAGGCGAACATCCTGAAGGCCAAATTCAATGTGTACGACATCGGCAAGGCGGTCTTCGGCGCCTCGGCCAAGCAGGCCGGCGACGCGGTTGACACGGCTTTTCCGGCTGCGTTTAAGAAGATCACCGACACCTGGCAGATCTCGCTTGACCAGGCGAAGGCGCACGGCGACGACCGCAAGGTCCTGATCGAGGAAGCCAAGCTCTCGGCGGTTTACGAGATTTCCACGGGCTTTGCGAAGCTTGTCTGATCGGAGGTGCATGATGACGGAACTGCAGGCGATCGGCCTTTTCAAATGTCTTGCGGACAAGTCCCGCATTCAGATCCTGAAGTCGCTCATGACGGAGGATATGTACGTGGAGCGCCTTTCGGAGCGCTTAAACCTCACTCCGGCCACGATCTCCTTCCACCTGAAGAAGCTGGTGGAGGCCGGCGCGGTCAAATCGCGCAAGGAGCAATATTACACGATCTACGCGATCAACGGCGACGTCTTCAACGTCTCGATCCTGGACATCCTGAAAGAGCAGTCCGAGGAAAAGCAGCTTCTGGACGAGCGCGACGAAGCATACCGCCGGAAGGTCATCGAGGCATTTTTCGAGTACGGAAAGCTCAAAAGCATCCCCTCACAGCGCAAGAAGGAGCTGATCGTTCTCAAGGAGATTGCCAAGGCCTTCGAACCCGGCCGTGACTACACCGAGCGCGAGGTCAACCTCGTCATCGCGGAGTACCACGACGATTTCTGCACGATCCGGCGCGACATGATCGTCGAGCGCCTGCTCACGCGCGAGAACGGGATTTACCGGAAGGCGTGATGGGTTGGCGGTTTAAGAAGTTGCACTATAAAAGCGGTGACTGCATCGCCGCGTGTTCCCTGTTTTTTCGCCTGGCGGCTGTCACCACCCGTACTTCGTCGCCAGGTCAAGGATCACGAGGCAGATGAACAGCGCGACAGCCCAAATGATCCATTTTTCGTGCTTCGCCGTCTTCGGATTGCGCTTCAGAATACAATGAAGCGGATATCCGACGATGACAAGGAACACTGACGTGATCAGCGGGATCGCAAGACCGATCAGGAAGCTGTGCAGCGTCCGCTCGATGATCAGCCAGCGGCATACGCCCCAGGCAAGGCAGCCGGCGATCACGATGAGGATTGCGCGCTTCACGGTCGTGTTCAGATTGCCCTCGGTGTCGGCAAGTCCGAAATGGTCGAGCAACACGGACTTCTGGTACTTTGCGATATCCTTCGCGATGTCCATGAACCGGTTACCCTTCTCCTCCTCGCGGCCGACCTCATCCCAGTAATAATTCTCGTCAAAATCCGCGATGTCCGCCGTGTTCTGCCGGATCGTCTTCGACAGCGCGATCGCGCCGTTCAGCTCCGCGAGCTGCTCCTCGAGGCGCGCTGTGTTATCCGCGAGCGCCTCCGCCAACGGCTTCGAACCGTCGAGGACATCTTCGATCTCCGAGACCGGCAGTCCCAGCTTTCGGAAAATGATCACCTTCTTCAGCGTGGCAACGTCCTTCTCATCGTACTCGCGATACCCGTTCGACTCGCGCTTCGGATCGATCAGCCGCTCCTTCTCATAAAACCGGATCGATGCTCTCGGAATACCGAGCATCTCCTCAACCTCTTTAATCGTCATCGTAAAATCCTCCTCATGGTAGTCTTTCGCGGAGCCCTCCGGCCCCTTTCGCGGAACCCCTCGGCTCCTTTCAATGGCCACGATAGACTATCAACAAGGTTTATAGTCAAGTACTTTTTTGAAAAAAATGAAAATAATCGAGATCCAGCCAACGCCGAACTGTCATTTATACAGCATTTTCCCATCCACCAGAAAAAAATCCTTGATTTTCTTCGATGAGAAGCCTTCTACACTGACAAATCCAACTCTGCTAACAGTTATGCCCTTTATTTCTTCGAGCTGCTTTTCTTCCTGTTCGCATTCTTCTGCTGTCATTTTCCTGTCAAAGAACTTACATTCATAGAAGTCGTAGTTGTCTCCGCCCCTTCTTACGACGCAGTCAAACTCACCATTCTTTTTATTCACCGGGTCATCATACCAATAGCAGCCAAAGTCCTCAATGTCATCCATCGCGCCGCCAACAGCCTGTCTGTGGAAGTATTCGAGTACAACACCCTCAAATCTTCTGCTGATAAACTCACGAAGATTCTCGCCGAAATTGCGCTTATAGTATTGTTCCGGTCCTATTCTTGTGATGATTCCGGCATTCCCGAAAATAAAGGCGAAATAAAACCGCATAAGGTTGTCTTCGATCTCGTAAAATTGCTTTTTCTTATCATTTTTCCTGTTAATCGGCTCTTCCTTCCTGATCGTTTCCATATCAAGAAGGATCTTTAACTGCTTATCAAGAAGTCCGTTCTCGTCGCTCCTCAGCCAGTCACGTATTTCCGTATATTTCTTTTTGCCGTTTCCCAACGCCTCAAGAATACGTGTATCAAATGTTTTCTTTATTTCTTTGATCATTATGCTTTCGACGTGAACGCGAACCAGTCCCGTCTCAGGCAAAAGCAATTTCTTTATATTTGTTTCCAAAGAAACGGAAGCATCGATAAGTCCAAGCACATACGGAGACCCACCGAAGACAGAATACATCTCAACCTTTTCCCTCGGCGAAAGGCCGGGGTAGAACTTTGCCGCATCATAGTAATCAAAATCTCTGATATGAAGAATAAGCGAAAATCTTCCGTAAAGAGGGTTGTCTTCCTCCAGTAATTCTTTCATTACCGCGATGTAAGAGCCGCAGAGGATTATCTTTACATTTTCAGGCAGCTTATCGATTACCGCCTGCATAATCGAATCAACCTCACCCTTTTTCCTGGTCTCCTTAAGGTAGGGGTATTCGTCGATAATCAAAAGAAATTTCTTATCCAGCGATTTTAAAAAATCCATCATTGCAAAAATGGAATCAAAGCTCATTCTCGGGAGAGACAATGCCGTACAGATACTCTGATATAAAAGCGCCATATTTCCGTCAAACGTGCTGGTCACACATAAATGATTTATGACCACACCCTCAAAAGAATCGGCCGCTTTATTGATCAGAGTTGATTTTCCTACTCTTCTCTTACCATACACAAGTACAGCGGTCTTACTCTTCCAGCTTTTTAATTCTCTCTGAAGTTCAGCCAGTTCATTCTCTCTTCCAACAAACATAATCGGGCTCCTTTGTTCTGAAAAGATTTTCACTGAAAATATTTTCAGTTTCTACAACTACTATATTCTCATAAGCTTCGTAATAAGTCAAGATAGTTTTAATCAAAAAAAGAAAAGGCAGAACAATCGCTCCTCAGGGCAATTGTTCTGCCTTATGGTTTACTTATTTAGGCGGATTTCTCGCATTTATCTCCCCTTGTGAAATCAAATGATATATCAATCATTTCTACCTGCTCCGCCCATCACTATCCAAGTACTTTTGTAAACACCTCAAAATTCAAGCTTCCGCCCGGCGGACAATACACGGCAAACTCAACCTTACGGAACACCTTCGGAAACTCCTGCAGAGCCACCTTGTATGCTCTGGCAACCACCTCGGGGTGGTTCTGGAACGCACCGCAGCCGAAGGCTCCTAAAACCAGCACCTCTGCTCCCTTGGCCGCCGCGCAGGTCAGCATGTGGATCGCCCGCTTCACGTGGTATCCGCAAACACTTCAATTCTCTCGGTTCTTGTAGACATATTCCAACTCCTTTCTCGCTGTGCGGGCAAACGGATTCTCCCTGAATCTCAGTCATCCAAAAACAGTTGCTTGCAGGGGCATTTCCCGTAGTCTTTGGCGAGCAATATCACTCCAACAACCTCGCGAGCATCTGCTCCCGATTCTCGAGGAACATTTTCGTAATCTGGTAACTGTCCGTCTCCTCGTAGGCGATCGAATGCAGCGGTCCATCGTCAAAGCTCAGGATATGAGCGTCCGGGATCCCCAGAAGGATCGGCGAGTGCGTGACGATGATGAACTGCCCGCCCTCCTTCACGCTCCGCGCGATCTCGCACAGGAGCGTCAGCTGACGCTGCGGCGACAGCGCGGCCTCGGGCTCGTCCAGAAGATACAGGCCCCTCCCGCGAAACTGCGACTGCGCGAGTGCAAGGAAGCTCTCCCCGTGGGAGCGCTCGTGGTAATACTGCGGAGTTCCGCCGATCTCGTGGCTGTACCGGTCCTCCGCGGTGGCCACGTTGTAGAAGCTCTCCGCGCGCAGGAAGTACCCCCAGCCGGGCTTGCCGGCGCCCTTGATGAGCGTCATCGCCCTGCACAGCTCCGAGTGCGAATCGTAGGTGGAAAAGCGGTAGTTCTTCGTCCCGCCCTCGGGGTTGAAGCCGTAGCATATAGCGATCGCCTCCAGAAGCGTGGATTTGCCGCTGCCGTTCTCTCCCACGAAAAATGTAACCCCGTCCGCGAATTCCAGCTCCCGCAGCCCGGCGAGTGCCGGGATTTGCCGCAGGTAGCTCTCGCTGTCAATCTCCTCCCAGTCGATGCGAAGCCCGCGGAGGAGCAAACTCAACTTATCCATCAATCTTCCTCGTAATTCCGGATTTCTTCCATCCCTTCCTGCATCAGCTGCTCCCGTAACTCCGTCCCTACTTCCAGAAATCAAGTTCCTCTTCCCTGAGACCGATATCCTTCGCGAGGAACACGGGGTTCTTCCCTTCTTTCTTCTTGCTCTCGTAATCCTTCAGCGCATCGATCGCAACCTTGCCGAGAAGCATGCAGGCCGGAAGATTGATGAGCGTCATACCGCCCATGGTGATGTCCGCTGCCGCCCAGGCCGCATTCATCGGGATGACCGCGCCGAGCATGACGATGACCGCACAGGCCACGTGGAAGCACTTCATGAACACCTTCGAGGGTTGTCTCTTCCGGTTCAAAAAAATGATCGCATTGTCCACGTAGTAAAGGTTTCCGAGAAGCGTGGTGAACGCGAAGAGCACCATGGCGATCGTTATGAACGTGGGGCCGGTCTTGCCGAACACCGTGGAGATGGCATTTTGCACATAGGGCGCGCCCGACACGTCCTCGCCTCTCGCCACACCGCTCGCAAGGCACATCAGCGCCGTGGCCGTACACAGAAGCAGCGTGTCAATGTAGACGGAGAGCGTCTGGACGAGGCCCTGCTTCGCCGGGTGGGAAACCTTGGCAGAAGCCGATGCATTGGGCGCGGAGCCCACGCCCGCCTCGTTGGAGTACAGGCCTCTCTTGATACCGTAGATGATGCAGGAGCCCGCGATGCCCGAGAAGATCGCGCGGAAGTTGAACGCATCGCGGAAGATCAAGGCAAACATATGCGGAACATTGGCGATGTTGGCTCCGATCACCACGAGGGAGATCAGCACATAAGCAACACCCATGATAGGAACGATCAGGCTTGTGAGCTTCACGATGCGCTTGCCGCCGCCGAGCAGGCAGTATCCGGTGAGCACCGCAAGGATGGCTCCGATGATGATGGGCGTAGTCTTCTCATTATAGAAGGAGTATGTGGCAAATGTGGACTGCAAGTTGTAAGAGCACAGCAGATTGAATCCGACCGCATAGGTCGCGATCAGGAACACGCAGAACACGCCCGCGAGGATCGGCGCATGGAGCGCCCTCTCGATGTAATACGCCGGGCCGCCGTAGCACTCGCCGTCCTCATTTTTCCGCTTGTAAATCTGCGCGAGCGTGCTCTCGATAAATGCCGAGGACGCGCCGATGATGCACATGACCCACATCCAGAAGCATGCGCCGGGACCGCCCAGGCAGATCGCCGTGGAAACGCCGATAATGTTGCCCGTACCCACGCGGGACGCGGTGGAAACCAGCATCGCCTGCAGGGAGGAGACATTTTTCTTATCCTCCGGCGGCTCCTTCAGAAGCCGCAGTGACTCCGGGAACAGACGGATCTGAACGCCCTTCGTGAGCACCGTAAAATAAATCCCCGCAAGCGCCATCACGATGATCAGAACGGGGTAATACAAAAAGTCGTCGATTTTTCCGAGTATCTCTGTAAACATAATAGGGCTAACCTCCTGATATCACTCCCCCGTGTCTAAAAGCATCTCTGCTTTCTCTCTTTCTTACAGGTCTCGATATTTCCGCAGCGATAGCAGAGCTCGTTGTCGCACATGCCGTCGTTCTCGAAGCAGGAAAGGATGTTGTTGACCGTCGTCTCGGCAATGTTTCCGAGGGCCTCCTCGGTCAGGAACGCCTGGTGCGACGTGACGATCACGTTGGGCATGGACAGGAGGCGGGCAAGCAGCTCGTCGTTTAGGATGTGGCCGGAGCGGTCCTCGAAGAAAATGTCCGCTTCCTCCTCGTAAACGTCGAGGCAGGCGGCGCCTATCCGACGCGCCTTGATGCCCTCCAGGAGTGCCTCCGCGTCGATCAGAGCGCCGCGGGAGGTGTTCAGGATGACAACGCCCTTCTTCATCCGCGCGATCGCGTCCGCGTCGATCATGTGCCTCGTCTGCTCCGTCAGAGGGCAATGAAGCGAGATGATATCGCTCCTCTCGAGCAACTCCTCCAGCGGCACATATTCGATATCGCTGTCCTTCGCCGGATAGGCGTCATACGCGATCACATTCATGCCGAACCCCCGACAAATTCCGAGGAAAATCCTGCCGATCTTGCCGGTACCGATGATCCCGACCGTCTTACCGTGCAGGTCAAATCCGGTCAACCCATTTAGCGAAAAATTAAAATCTCTCGTCCGGTTGTACGCCTTATGGATGCGCCGCACCGACGTGAGCAGCAAGGCCGCGGCGTGCTCCGCGACCGCATAGGGCGAGTACGCGGGAACATGCACCACGTGGATCTTGCCGTACGCCTTCGCAACGTCCACGTTATTGTAGCCCGCGCAGCGAAGCGCGATCAGACGAACGCCGTACTCGTACAGCTTGTCGATCACCGCGGCACTCACGGTATCATTGACGAAAACGCACACCGCGTCAAACCCCTTCGCGAGGTCGGCCGTGTCCTCCGTCAGCTTCGTCTCAAGAAACTTGAACGCAACCTTCGGATTACCCTCCGCCACCTTCGTAAAGGATTGGATATCGTATTCCTTAGCATCGAAAAATGCAACTTTGATCATTTTACGACCCCTCCTATCATTCTAAACAAAGAACCAGAACCACCAGTGCCATGAGAAAAATGAGCCAGGCGCCCAGGGCTTCCCCACAAACCGGTAATAGATCCGCTTTCGAAACGTCACCCAGATCCATAGTTGTTCCCCCCTTGCATTATGTGTGCTGCAGCGATAACAAAGATTGGTATCGCACATGACAGCGGTCTCTTCAATCACCAAAGTATTTCAAAATCACGCCGCTTTTCTTCCGGAACGCCCGGATCATCTGGACATAACAAACCGTCTTGGGCAGCATGAGCACCCCCAGGATCGGATATGCGCCCGCGCCCACCGCCACAGGGATATAGAAGACAAATGACAACAGAATTAACAGCCACATCCACCGGAAAATCAGGTCAGCGTCACGCTTCGAGTAGTACAGCAGGCCAATAACCGCCCCGAGGATCACAAACGGCACGTTCCGGATGATGGCCCAGGTCAGGTCGCTGCTGTTCTCACTCCAGCCATTTTGCGGAAACAGGCACAACGCGATACGCACCGCAGCCGCCGCCCACACAATCACCGCTATGCGCCGCTCCCCGGCCCATGCGGACGCCGATGCCTGCGGCCCCGCGCCCTGGTCTCCGGCCGCCTTGTACACGCCGAGCCACACATAGTACAGCAACACGTAAAATACCGTCATCGTAACGGAAGTGATGAATTTGCCGATCCCGAGGGCCGCCGTAAAATCCGCATCCAAAAGATTGTTCAGCAACCGCGGCACAAGGTGAAAGGCGTCACCGCACCCAAGCACCAGCGCGGCCGCGCCCATCAGGCTCTCCGTCCTGTTCCGCGCCTTCCGCAGGATCACATGCCCGCTGACAAGCACGATAATGAGGTAGAGGATAATAATGATGGGTTCACTGTATTTCATGGGGAGCCTCCTTTCTCTGCAGAAACTTGCTCCATTTCTTTATTTCATGTCCTCCTGAAAATGTGTTTGGATTTTCGCAACCTCCTGCGGCTGCCTTATGGCCACATGATAGGTCCGAAATGCCCGACAAGGAAGGACACAAAATGAGCAAATGCCTTATTTTACGCTATGGGACATAGGTTGCCGCCGCCCCTACAGATTCCCCTCAATGCAAAACATGGTACTAATCTCCATAAATCGCCGCATGCGGAGCAGGACCGCATAGTAAAATTCTTTCTCCGGCTCCACCGCGTTGTCAAAACATACGGTCAATCGGTCGATCAATCTCTGCCAGTCTTCCGTGCCGAACCAATTATCCGAGCACGGGTCAAACAATTCCTGCAGCCCCCATCCGTGCGGATCCGGATCCATTACCGGAAATACCGCTTCGAGCTCGGCCGTAAGGAGCTTATCGTAGTCTGTCTGGTATATCATGAAACTGTCATAGTAGTCCCAGTCGCCAACCAGGACCTCATCGCCCGGACGAACTAACACTGGCTTGAATTCCAGCATGATCTTTTCCTCGTTGCCGGAAAATAAGCGAATATCCGTTACCTTGTGTTCTACAGGCGGATCAGGACACTTATACTTCCACTCTCTGTATCTCAGCATATGTTTCTCCCTGTTCCTTTCTCCGTTGATCGCCGTCGCCCGGACTTCTCCTACTGCACAGGCGCCAGCGTATTGATGTCAAACTTTTTCTTCCCGATTTCCGAATTACGAGCTGACCTTCCCTGCATATACCAGTTCTGCCTTCGCGGCATCCACTCGTATCACCGGCAATACTCCCGAGTCATTGCAGGTTACGTCCGTGCCGTGGTCGTAGATATACCCCATATCGCATATATAGGTGGCGCTGGACGGCGAGTAGCCGTTGGTGCGCATGAACCAGAAGCCGTTCCCGCGGTATGTGTCCACGGGGCTGTACCAGGTTCCTTTCGACATCGCGTACATGGTCGGCCGGAATCGCTTGGCCGGATCGTCAACGCCTGTTTTTGCGTAAAATCCATGCCTCACGGCCTTATTGTCCAGGAAGACATCCTCCCCGCTCAGGACATACACCCGGGCAGGAGACGCGATCCCGGAACCCGTGCCGTATTTTCTGTTTTTGTTGTTCTCAATATAATCGTATATGATCGCTTCCTTCTCCTCCGGAGTGAATGCTTCATCGTAAAATTCAACATCCAGGAACAGGGCAAGATAGCTGTTTTCCCACGACACCGCCGTGGATTCGCGGTTGTACGGCGCGCAGTCAACAAGCCTGTCGCTCAGCAACGTCAGTTCATCACCGTTGATCTCGATAACTCGCCATTTCAGCGGTTCATACTTGAAATAGTGATAGCGTTCCTCGTCGTCCCACCTGTAATGCTGTGAGCTCGCGGAAAATGTTCCGCCGCGGGTCCTGAGATACCTCTCGCCGTCCACCTCGGCCTCGTTATTGGTCCATTCCGCCCCGGAAAGCCTGTCGTACAGATCGTCATCGATGATGAGATCCCCTTCCTTTACGGCATAGTCCTCTACCGGATACGCATCCGTGCTCCGTATGACCTCGCTCTGGGGATAGGAGCCGTAATACACGCAGTCCCATGTCGTCCGCTGCCCGGAGGACTTCGATGCATCCGCTTCGATCACAGGCTCCGACAGGGTGCCGTTGGAAACCGGCGTGTAGGAATACTCTGCGTTGCCCCCTGCGCCGCCTTTGCCTAAAGCATCAACATCGATCACCATATCCGTGGAAAAATCATACTCCGCAGCGAGGTCTGCCTTCTTCAGATTGACCCAGATAGCCGGAAGCACGCCGGAGTCAATGCAGTTCACGTAGCATCCCCTGTTGTACAGGCAGCCCATCTCGCTGACAAACACTGCATTTGACTGCGAGTACCCGTTCGTGCGCAGGAACCAGAACCCGAACCCGTCGGTTTCCCCTGCGCGGCTCACCCATGCGCCTCTCGCCCTGGCGTAATCCGTCGGGACGAATCTCCTGCCGAGGTCATTTACGCTGTCGCTCGCGGCGAAGCCGTGCTTTTTTGCATTTTCCGAATAAAACACTTCCTCCTCGGAAAGAACGAACACGTAGTCCTCGGTCGCATCGCCGCAGTCCGTCCCGAAGTAGTAATTTTTCGAATTCTGAACCGTGCTTTTCAGGATGCATTCTTTTTCTTCTTCGGAAAATGCCTTCCCATAGAACGCATCCCCGTTCAAAAACTTCCGCAGGTCCGAATCGCACCACAAAACGTCCCTCGCCTCGATGTTATAGGGATAGCAGTCCACCAGATTATGGCTGACGAGCAAGGCCTTATCATCCGTTACCTCAAGCACACGCCAGGTGATCGGCTCCTTCGTAAAATACCGATACCCGGACGAGGTCTCCATCCGGACATAGCCGACACCGTCAACCACGGCTTCATCATTTTCCCATTTCGCGCCGAGAAGCTTATCATCCGCGGACACTTCCCGGTTGGGATAAGACCCGAAACTGACACAATCCCAGGTGGTTTTCTTCCCTCCGGGCAGTCTCCCGTCTTCCGTTATTCGCGGATTTGAAAGCCCTGCCTTGCCCGGCCTGTTGTTCAGCCACAAAAACGTAAGGCATCCTGCCAACAATAAGGCTAAGACAATGCCGCAGATGAATATGATTTTCTTCTTAGAAGTGCGCTCCATTGACCGTGCTTTAGCCTTCCTTCTCGCTATTTCCGCCTCTATCTCACCGCTCATACTCGCGCATGCTCTGGATCTACCCCCTTCTTCCGACTCAGTGCAGCGGCGGCAGTGAGTGAATATCGTAATTATCGTAGTAAATGTCGAAAGCCGTCTCGACATCTCCGAACAGTTCTATGAGCGCTCCTGCCTGGAACATGGCCGAGAGCGACCCGGAAGGTGCCTTCCATGCGGCGTTGGAGATCACTTCAAGCTTTTCATTGCCCGGCGCGTTTGCGCGGAGGATCGCTTCCGCCTTGAACAAAAGCTCGCCGGTCGCGATATGATAATCGCTCGACACGATCGCCAGCTTCTTTACAGAAGGATACAGGGACGTCAGAATGTCGTAGGTGAAGATAGCATTCTGGGCGGTAGTGATGGAATTGTCTTCCACAATGACTTTATTGTTCGCAATCCCCTGTGCGATCAGCCACTTCGCCATCTCGCCGGCCTCCGAAGCCGCTTCGTTCTCGGAAGCTGTTCCGCCTCCCGTGCAGACAATGTACGCGTTCGGGTACTTTTTCGCGCTGTTCAGGGCAACTGTAAGGCGCTCAACCAGCTCCTCCCTCATCGTTCCGTCAGGATTCAGCTGAAAGCCGAGGACAACGATGCAGAGTTCGTCCGTGTCTGGCAGACCGTCCGGCAGAACATCGTAATGGAGCGGTTGACCGAGCTTGTCGGATCGCCATATGTCCATGATTTCCTTCCACCGCGTTCCCGCACTCTTGTCTGCATCGGCCAAATTCTTCAACAGCGTATTGATCCTTTCTTCTGCCTCCGCGCCGTACGTGCCGTAATCCACCGCGATCTCTTCGACGATATTTTCCAGGGCTTTGGGATCGCCCGAGATTACGGGAGTGTCGGAAGGTTTTTCGCTGCTGTTACCGTCGCTCTTGTTACCGTCACTGCTGTTTCCACAGCCGGCAAGGGAAAGTACCATGCAGAGCATCAATATGCATGCGATTACGCGTTTCATATAATTCTCCTTTTCACTCTTTATTCGGCACCGCGCAAACCTGCCGTACCATATTCTTTTGATTCCTCTCAATGTTCCTCACTGTTGGAATTCCCGCCGCCCGCGGAACGCTTCTCGGGGAAAATGGAGTCCATTCCTTCGGCTTCCTTCAATTTGATCATCCGGTTTCCGTTCCAGGCACAGATAAACAGAATGATCGACAACGGCCACAGGATGATGAAAAACCAAACCCACCTCTCTCCGATCAGCGGATACCACGCCATATAGAACTGGAAACCCAACAGCACATATAAAATACCGTGCACGACGATCAGCCATTGTGACTTCTTCCACTGTAAGGTAAGTACAAAGCTTGCCAGAAGAAGCGGGAAACCGACATACGGTTTGATCATCACTTCACCAAAATCTGCAATGATTCCTGCCAGCCAATCCCCTATTTTCCCTCTGCCGAACAAAGTCCAGATTACATCCGGCGCAATTATCAGTGCCCGGTTTCCGTCTTCGCACGACGCGAGGTCTCCTCTCAGGCGAATAATACCGATGATGCCGAGAACCGCGATCAAGACCAGCTTGATCCGGAAAATCTGCCCCGCCCGTTCCGCAATTAACGGATTCTTCTTCTGCCGATATACTTTTTGCTTGTCCCCCTGCTCTGGCATAACAACCCCCCGGTACTCTGTAAAATACGGATCCTCTGCCGGATCCTCCCATGTAATTTTCGAACCATTCATATATTAGGTTATTATGATATTATATCACACCAAAGAACTGCTTGTCACTCACAAATCCCCGGGAAGGAATGTCTCCGGCTTGCGGCCGGCATCAACCGCCATTTGGGACTTCCTGAAACAAAAACGGCCCCACCCTTGCGGATGGAGCCGGTGTATTTGTCTTGATTCTCGGGTGATTACTTCATGTCCTTGATAGCGGCCTGTCTCATAATAAGGACAGCCACAATTGAATTTCAAGGTTGCGGGTTTGGGAGGATTGGGAGGATTGCATGGGGCAGAGCCACCATATGTTGTAGTTTTGTGAATTTTCCTGCCACTGTGATTTTGCAGATCTGTCCGTCCCGTTCGCTGCAACAAAAAAGCGAATGCTTCGAAATGGAACGAAGCATTCGCTTGATCTGTATTTCGATTGTTTATCGGAATTAATCTCCGTCTGTTCCACAATTACTCGTGCGGCAGATCGCCGACATAACTGTAGATGGTTTTGTATAAGGTGTTGTACATGTACATTTTGATATAGGAGTAGTCTGAGTCCCAAAGACTCAGCGTTCCGCCTTTTTGGAGAAACTCGTTATCCGTTTCGTACTTCTTGGTAAAGATGTATACGGTTGTTTTTTTGGTTTTGCAGTCTTTGCCTTCTTTTACAACTTCATTGCCCCAGAAGTTACAGGAGTTTACAATGCCGTATTTGATGTAAATGCCCTGATTAACTGCTGAAGCTCTGTCCAGGTTTTTGGTTGCGCTTCCGAAGACATCGGAGTAAAAATAACATTTGTTCCCGGTGTGCTGTAAACGGCTATACAGGCAGATCGTGCGTCCGCTGTTGTACAGGTTGTAAACAGTATAGGACTTTGCTGCAAAAGCTACGCTGATCATGCAGATCATAACCGCCAGAATTCCTACTCCGATGAGAAGTCTTTTCTTTCTCATGTGGGTAATCCCCCTTTGTAATTATTCATAGTTGAACTATGTAAAACACATTATATCACTGTTTGAAGCACAGCACAAGCGGTGGCTGATGCGAAAACCCTCTCTTCCTATCGGTCGGAAAATGCCCCTCCGTCCGTCGGTAATCAGTCAACAATTACGCCGTTTCGGATTCTTACAATCCGCTCTGCCCGGGCGGCTATTTCCTCGTCGTGAGTTATCATCAGGATGGTCTTTCCGCTTCTGTGGAGCTGTTCGAACAGCTCCAGAATCTCCGCACCGGCGGAGCGGTCCAGGGAACCGGTGGGTTCGTCGGCAAGAAGGAGCGGGGCATTGGTCGCGATTGCCCGAGCGATGGCCGCTCGCTGCCGTTCGCCGCCGGAGATCCGGTTTACCGGCTTGTCGGCCAATTCCTGTATTCCGACTTCCCGAAGACAGTTCATGATGACCTCTTTGCGGTTGCGAATTTTCCGTGCGATCAGCGGCATCTCGACATTTTCGTAGACAGAATACTGATTCATCAGCGCATAGTTCTGAAAGATGAAAGCCACGTTTTCCTTGCGGAATCTTTCGATTTCCGGATTGGAGAGCGCGCTGATATCCTGACCGCGGAAAATGTACTGCCCGGAAGTCAGGCGATCCATTCCGCCGATAATGTTCAAAAGAGTGGATTTGCCGGAGCCGGAAGGTCCCATAAGAGCAGTGAAACTTCCCTCCTCGATAGTCAGATTGACCCCCCGCAGGGCATGCGTGCATGCTTCGTCGGTACCGTAATTTTTTACAACATTAATGAGATTGATCATGATGTTAACCATCCTCCCGGATTGAGTCAATAACACTGCTTCTGTGCAGGCAGATGCCGATTACGATGATCTGGACGGCCACGATGAAAGCCGTGAAAACAAGGACCGCGGGAATGACCGATTCGGCAAATGCAACGCGAATGATCGTGCTTATTTCGGTATCATAGTGCCGAGGCAATACAAGGACCAGCGCGGTCCCGGCCAGACCGATGCTGAGGAGCATGGCGATCATATTCTTCGCGAGTTCGATTCCCATAAGATATCGCGTTGAAAACCCGCATATGCTCAGGATTCCGAGGTGCTTTCGCTCTTCCGCAAACATTTCCAGCTGGAGAATGATGATGAACAGCAGGAGAGCCGGAAGAAACACCGCCAGTGTCCGTTTCAGAGTCGCGCTGATCGCTTCTGTTTCCCGGAAGAACTCCCGGTAATATACGGAAAATGTGTAGACGGTCATCTCCTCATACGGGATTCCCTTCTGTGCAGCAACGGCGCTGATCTCGCTTTGCACGGATCCGTTGCCGATGTCAAAATAAAACAGAGAATTGAACAGTTCATCCGGGCAGAGGAGGATGATCTCAGTGTCCGCGGAATATGTGAATTGAAGATCATTGCCCAGATTGTACTGAAAATCCTCGCCCAGGATGGTCTGGTCGTCCGCAAGCATACCGGCCGTGATATAACCGGCCGATGAAGACCGATCCGAATTCTGTGCGGCAGCTTCGGAAGGCAGATCCGGAGCGATGTACCGATAGGCCGCACCGGGAAGGAGGAAGACATTTTCCGTCGTATTTCCGCTGAGCAGTCGAATGATATCATCCCAGGAGCGGTCGCCCTCAAGACGGAGCCCGCAGTCTCTCAAAAACCGTGCCGAAGCGACCCGGACGGTTATCTCCGATTCCCCGGGGTGGAGCATCTGATATTGTTGCCTCAGCTCCGGATAAAGTTCCCCGAGGGCTGTGTCAGTGTAGCTGAAGGTTGCTCCATAGACATTTTCACGGCCGGTCAGTTCCCGGATAAGATCTTCACAGAGATCTTCATCCTCCATGTCGAAGGAAACCCAGCCGAAACGCTCCGCTTTGCCGTCCAGCGCGGCGTTGATCGTGTTGTAGGTATGCTCCTGCGAGATCAACGACACGCCGAGATAGAACGCCAGAAAAATACCCACAGCCGCAGTGAGAATGGACAGCAGGTTCTTTTTGGCGTTCAGAGCAAACAGATCGATGGCGTTTCGGATAAGCATACGCTACTCCTCGTTGATTTGTGTTGCAACCTCACTCAAGTTTCTCCAGATGCCGACCAGGGAGCCGAGGGCCAGAACCATCGTTCCTGCAAGCATGCAGGCAAGCAGCCGCAGCGTGGCGGCCAGGGATTCCCTGTAGATGGGAAGGAAAATAAGGCCGGCAAGAAGGGCGATTCCCATGGCAACGGCGCTGAAGCGCAGAAGCCCTGCGAAGGCTGTGGCTGTTATTTTCCGACGCGAGAAGCCGTAAATCAGGCGAATGGTGTATTCCCGCCTGCGCCTTCGCAGCCAGATATACGCTGTGTGATAACAGATCAGCATGGAGAAGAGGATACCCAGCGGAAAGGCCGTCTTTCGGTAGCTTTCGTACCAGGAGAAGCCCATGTCCGATGTTTCCTTCGGATTGCGCACGGTGAATTCGGCCTTGCACGAAGCGAGATCTTCTGCAGTGAGATCCGTTCCCATATACTCCGTCAGAAAGTTGTAGTTGTGATTTTCATACACGGCGGCCAGCGACGTCTTGAGTTCCTCGGTCATCTCTTCGTGGCTGCTTTTGTTGCTGTAGGCGTAGACGCGTGAGTTGAGGATCCGTTCCCGAATGATGGCGGCATTTTCCGGCGTCAGCGTTTCCCAGAGGATGAACGCACGGAAATCGTCTGCGCCCTCAATCCAGGAGTAGTCCTCCAGAAAGGCGGCAACCGTCAGATCGGCGTCATAGTACAGGAAGACGTAGCCGGAGTCGCGTTCTTCCAGGTAAGGGAGCCAGCCCTTGCCGAGAATAATGGCATTGGGCGTATTCCGGCAGGATTCAAACGATCCGCCGTCGGAAAATGAAAACTCAAACGGTTCATTCTGCGAAATAAGCACATAGACCAGGCTGCCGGGGCAATAGGAATAGCCGTCTTTTCTTGACGCTGCATTACAGAAGATGACATACTTATCGATCGCTTCCAGCGCCTGCGTCCACTCCTCGGGCGTCGGGCCGGATCCGTAGTAGCCCCGGGAGAAGATTTCCGTTACTGCGTTGTACGGATAGCGTTCTTGTTCGAATTTACGCAGTTTCTCCGAGGAATATGAAAAAAAGAGGACAAAAAAAGCGGCGGTGCAGAATGAGATGAGCAGCAGGATATCCTGCGCCGGGTACCGAAACCATTTTCTGAACCATCGCTTCATTGAGCATCCTCTTTCCTGTAGACAATTGACAGCGGTAACAAAACGGACAAAGGACAGTATACCTTATCCACAGCGAAAAAACAACAACGTGCGGGGACATTTCCACCACTACGCGAAACAGGGGCGCCTCCGGATTGACCCGGAAGCGCTCCTATGATAGATTGTTTTCAAGAAAGCTATCGCCCGTAGCTTTTTCGCCATCGATATCACCTCCAATCGTCTTATTTTCCTGATGTTTTCTCGTGGTTTTCACCCTTTCTGATATCGCGGTAATGAAAAAAGATATCGCAAACGATATCAATCAAAAGCCCTTATTCTATCGGCTCTGCCGATAGATGTGACCTCGATTTGATATCGGTCACGATATCAAAACTTTATCCTGCTCCTGACTCAGGTCATGGTTTAGGTGTATTTTGGACCATATCTGACCTTGGCAGGATGGCAACGAAAAACGAGGAAATCTACTGTGTGAGATCTCCTCGCTCTGTCATCGTTCTTATATGATTGTCATACCGGATACGGTTTCCTTACCGAAAAGATCCCCGG
>JAFZVZ010000041.1 GCA_017617545.1 Lachnospiraceae bacterium | reverse complement strand
GGGCGTCCGCGACTCCAACCAGGATATACTCGGCTTTGTGCACCAGATCCCCGACCGCGCGAGGGAGCGCCTTATCGACCTCGCCTCCACCCAGCTTCCCGACGGCGGCTGCTACCACCAGTACCAGCCCCTCACCAAGAAGGGCAACGCCGACATCGGCGGTGACTTCTCCGACGATCCGTTGTGGCTGATCCTCTCCGTTTCCGCTTACATCAAGGAAACCGGCGACTGGTCGATCCTCGACGAGATGGTTCCTTACGATAACGATATGAGCAAGGCGCAGACGATGCTTGAGCATTTGAAGGTTTCCTTCTATCACATCGTTAACAACCTCGGACCTCACAAGCTTCCGCTTGCGATGCGCGCCGACTGGAACGACTGCATCAACCTCTCCTGCTACTCCGACACTCCGGGCGAGAGCTTCCAGACCTACACGAACCCGAAGTTCAAGGCAGAGGGCGGCTACTCCAAGGTTGCCGAGTCCGTCATGGTTGCAGCGCTCTTCACCTACACCGGTCCGAACTACGTTGCTATTCTGAAGCATCTCGGCAAGGACGATGAGGCCAAGGCCGCTCAGGAAGCGATCGATGCGATGAAGGCTGCCATCATGGAGTCCGCATGGGACGGCGACTGGTTCCTTCGCGCATACGACGCGAACGGCGAGAAGATGGGTTCCAAGGAGTGCGAGGAAGGTCAGATCTTCATCGAGCCTCAGGGCTTCGCGATCATGTCCGACGTCGGCAAGGACCAGGGCACCGATCTCAAGACGCTCGCGGCGATCGACGAGAGACTCAACACGAAGTTCGGTCTTGTCCTGAACAACCCCGCGTATTCCAAGTACTACATCCAGTACGGTGAGATTTCCACCTATCCGGGCGGTTATAAGGAAAATGCAGGTATCTTCACGCACAACAACGCATGGATCATCTGTGCGGCTGCTTACGCGGGACAGGGTGACCTCGCGTTCAAGTACTATTCCGAGATTGCTCCGGCATTTACCGAGGACACCAGCGATATCCACAAGACCGAGCCTTTCGTTTACGGCCAGATGATCGGCGGCAAAGATGCCGGTTCCGACATCGGACGTCCCGGCAAGAACTTCGGTCAGGGCAAGAACTCCTGGCTGACCGGTACCGCGGCATGGAACATGGTTGCCATCTCGCAGTACATCCTCGGCATCATGCCTGATTTCGACGGTCTGAAGGTTGATCCTTCGATCCCGTCGGAGTGGGACGGTTTCACCGCAGTCCGTAAGTTCCGCGGCGCGACCTACAACATCACGATCAAGAATCCGAACCACGTATGCAAGGGCGTGAAGGCCCTCACGGTTGACGGTCAGGCCGTTGACGGCAACGTTGTTCCGGTTCTTCCGGCAGGCGTACACGAGGTTGTCGTGACGCTCGGCTGATCACATCATCCGTAGTAAAAACGAACGGACTGCAGATAGTTTCTGCAGTCCGTTTTTTCATGTGCGGGCGGTCCCGCCGTTATTGTTCAAAGAAGCGCAGGGACGAGAATTTCTCGGGCGCGCAGAAATGGTTCTGCACCAGCCTGCCGTTGTTATCGACCCAGATATAGAAGTAAAACTCGCGCTCCGCGTCGACAAGCACCTCGAGGCACCACGGGACTTCGTAGAATTTGCCGCGCGGCGTATACGTAAAATGATATTGCTCCGGCGCTTCCTCGTGCGGCGCGGTTTCCAGATAGGTGCCGTTTCCGTTCTCGTCGAAGGTCCAGGTTGCTTCATCCCCTTCCTCCTCGGCGCTCCATTCCCAGCCCTCGACTGTACCGCCCGTAAGCTGCCAGACACCGGTCACCAGCTTGAGGATTTCCTCCGGGATCCCGTTCGGGAACGGCTCCCATCCGCGCTGCCCGCAGACCGTCCGATACTCCTCGAACAGGTCCGGATAGACCTCGCTGTTGCTGTACTCGTACCCCGTCGCCTCGACAAACCACGAATCGTGGCTGCCGGTAGCATCGATTGAGGAGGGCGTCACGATTTGCATCCGGATGTAGTCGTACTCCTCCTTGAGGATCTCCCGACCCTCGTGATAGTACCGCGTGTTGCCGTCCCCGGCAGGCTTCTCCTCCATCGTCAAGAACGGACTCATTGTCAGTTCGACCATGACGTAATAATCCGTCCTGTACCCGCCCTCGTACGGGTAGGCGCGCGAAACCAGGTTGCCCTGTTCCAAGTATCCGCACCGGCCGGATTCTTCGGAAAATGAGATCAGCAGCACCGGCTGTGTCCCGTCGTACGCATACAGCTCGACATGATCGGAAGGGTATTCGATCCACAGCTCCGGCGTGATATCGCTGTTCACGAAGCACAGGCCGAAACGAAACTCAATTTTGCTGTCCGCCTTCTGCGCCTCGTCGATGATCGCGTTCAATTTCTCTGTGTACGCGAGAAGCGCCTTATTCGGGCTGTCACAGGAAAATTCTCTCACCTCCGGCTTGACCGGTACCGGTGTCGGTTCCGCGCTCACGGTCGGTGTCGCCGTAGGAGCTTCCGTCGGTGTTGCGGTTGTCGTGGGAACCGTCGGTTCCGTCGGTGTCGCGCTTGGCGCGGGCTCTCCTGTCGGCTCCGGTGTCGCGCTCGGCGCAGGCTCCCCGGTCGGCTTCGGTGTCGCGCTCACCTGCTCCGCGCCCGTCGGCGTCAGCCGGTTCTTCGCCTTCTCCCGCGGCTCCGCCTCCTCGCCGCACGCTGTCATAAGAAGACAAAACAGTACTGCCGTCAGGCAGATCGCCGTTATTTTCCGCATACGTATCTCCCCCTTATATCAATGAGGGAAACGCCGGTTGTACGTCGTTTCCCCCGTAGTTTCTCTGTTTGGTTGCCGGGACTGCTCAACGTCAATCCGTGCCGTTGTCATCCGCTCTGTTGCCGGGCTGTTCGCTCGGTCCGTTCGGCTTCGAGTTCGCCTCGCCGGTCGCGGTCTTCTCCGTTGCCGGCCACGGCGCGAGCCACAGGTCGAGGTCGCAGTTGCCCTTGACGCCGGGCACCGTGCCGGTGCTTGTGTACTGCCAGATGCAGAAGTCGTAGCGGTACGAGTTCTTGTCGCTGTAGAGCGCGTACCAGAACGGGTAATCCGCCAGCTCGTCGCGGTTGACGCTCAGGATGGACCAGCGGGTGCTGGAGTACAGCATCGCCTGATAGCCTGCCGCGCGGACATGGTCGAGAAATGCCTTCGCGCATGCCGTGCGCTGCTCGCGGCTCGTCGCGTTACCTCGCGCGTCCGGACGGCTCTCATACAGCTCCGTGTCGAACACGATCGGCCAGTTGATATCGTAATCCTTGATGAAGTTCAGCACGTAATCGGCCTCGGCGATCGCCTCCGCCTCCGTGACGGCCTGCGAGAAGAAGTACACACCGACATCCAGGTGGTTTGCTAACGCGCCCTCAATGTAGGCCTTTGCCTTCTCGTCCGGCTCCAGCGTACCCTCGCCCGGGCCGCGGAAGCCTACACGGATGATCGCGAACTCAATGCCCGAGTCGGCAACCTTCTTCCAGTCGATATCTCCGTCATGCTTCGACACGTCAATGCCCATGCGGGAGACGATCGTGCCGTTGTCATCCTTGACATAGCGGTAGCCCTTCTCATCCTGCCAGTAGTGATCCTTGTCAAAATTGTAGGAGTGCTTCGCTACGCGCTTGTACTCGGGAAGATACAGCTTCTCGTCCGTGCCGTTCGAGAGCGACACGGGGTTCTCGATATAGTTGACCGCGGGCGTGTTCACGCCGTTAAAGCCCTTGTCATCATAATTGAAACTCACGTACGCGCCGACCGACGCGTTGCTCACCTTCAGGCTTCCCTGCACGGGCAGGATGGTCGCGGTGACCTCGCCGTAGTACTCGCCCTCGCGCACATACAACGGCGACGTGATGTGGATGCCGTCCGTGGCGATCTCCCACTGGAATCTCTCCCCGAAGGAAAATGCTCCGCTTCCCTTCTCGCGCACCTGATCCAGCACTTCGTCCGATGCGGAAAATGCGTACCGGTTTCCGTGCCCCGTCGTGATCATGATCGTCTTGCGCAGATCGGTTCCCTGTGGAATATCGATGTCACCGTTCTGATCGTCGGTCTGATCCGAGGTAAGCTCGTTGGCGATATGTGCCCACGCCTCCTCGCCGAGCTCCAGCTTGAACCAGCTCTTCACGGCGTCGAAGCAGCCCTGCTCCTTGCCGACGTTCATCAGACCCGGCTCGAGCACTACGATGGAGGAAGGCAGCCCGTCCTTCTCCTGCACGAAGAGAACGTATTTGGTGCCGCCCATGATGACCGGCTCCGGCGTCAGGTTGCTCCAATCGTCCGCCAGCGTGTACGGAACCTCGTAATCGATCATCTGCGCGGTGACCATCCACGAGCCGTACTCGCCGCGGTCCGCGTCCTCACGGGACACGTACTCGTTGCGGTACAACAGCTTGTATTCGGGGTTCGACGCGCTTCCGTAGGAAAATGCGACGTACTCCTTGTCCATCACAGTCTCCAATGAGGCCGTGTAATTTCCATTTTTCGCGTTAAATTCGCGGATCTTCGCCTCCGTGTCGGAGCAGATCCGGTACGACTGCGAATCCGCTGAAGCCGACGGCGTCGGCTCCGCGCCGCTGCCGGGCTTATTTTTCTTCAGCACATACCAGAAGACGCCGCACAAAGCCACCAGGATCGCCATGATCACGATCGCCGCGACCATCCAGAACTGCTTCCGGCTGTGCAGCTTCATGTTCAGATCCTCAAGACTGTCGCGCTCCTCCTCCAGCTCCCGAAGCGTTCTCTTGCCGGACTGCGTCCGCAACGCCAGCTCCTCGATATCGTAGCCGCGCTCGTACGCCTCCTGCTCGGTTCTCTCATCATCAATCATAACTGTTTCCCCAAACTTCTCTGTATCGCAGTGCGCTCAGGCGCCGCGAGACGCGCCATTTTCCCGCCTGACACACTACAGTCCTTAGTATAACAAGGAATTCGGAAAATGACAACGATTTGTGATTGACAAACGCCGAATAATCTGTTTATAATAGCGCCAAGACAAATGCAACGAAGGAAACCAGTACCGTTCTCACGAACCTACAGAAAGCAGCCGGCGGATGAGAGGCGCAGGGAACACGAGCGGGAATACATTCCGGAGCATCGCACCAAACCCGAAAGGAAGTAGGCTGCGACGGCCTGCCGCCGTTACACGGCAGAGTATTATCGGATCGAATTCCGCGATACTCGCAAAGGTCACGGGTGTGAGCCCGCGGCGAAGAAAGGTGGTAACACGAGCGCGCCCTCGTCCTTTTCGATAGGATGAACGGCGCGATTTTTAGTTTGCGCGCGAAGCGAGTTTGCGAATTCGCGCGCAACCGATATCACATCTCTCATAGGAGGATAAAACAATGAAGATCTACGAAGAACTTCAGGCCCGCGGCCTCATCGCGCAGGTCACGGACGAAGAGACGGTACGCAACCTCGTCAACGAGGGCAAGGCAACCTTCTACATCGGCTTCGACCCCACGGCGGACAGCCTTCATGTCGGCCACTTCATGGCACTGTGCCTGATGAAGCGTCTGCAGATGGCCGGCAACAAGCCCATCGCTCTGCTGGGCGGCGGCACCGGCATGATCGGTGATCCTTCGGGCAAGACCGATATGCGGAAAATGCTCACCAAGGAGCAGATCGCGCACAACATCGAATGCTTCAAGAAGCAGATGGCAAGATTTATCGATTTTTCGGACGGCAAGGCATTGATCGTCAACAACGCCGACTGGCTTCTCGACCTCAACTACGTGGAGCTGCTCCGCGAGGTCGGACCTCATTTTTCGGTCAACCGTATGCTGACAGCCGAGTGCTACAAGCAGCGCATGGAGCGCGGTCTCACGTTCCTTGAGTTCAACTACATGATCATGCAGAGCTACGACTTCTACAAGCTCTTCCAGGATTACGGTTGCAACCTGCAGTTCGGCGGTGACGACCAGTGGAGCAACATGCTCGGCGGTACGGAACTCATCCGCCGCAAACTCGGCAAGGATGCTTCCGCGATGACCATCACGCTTCTTCTCAACTCCGAGGGTAAGAAGATGGGCAAGACCGAGAAGGGTGCCGTGTGGCTGGATCCCGAGAAGACCACGCCGTACGAGTTCTACCAGTACTGGAGAAACGTGGCGGACGCGGACGTTCTCAAGTGCATCCGTATGCTCACGTTCCTGCCGCTCGAGCAGATCGACGCGATGTCCGACTGGGAGGGCAGCAAGCTGAACGAGGCGAAGGAGATTCTTGCGTTCGAGCTCACGAAGCTCGTTCACGGCGAGGAGGAAGCTGCGAAGGCACAGGCTGCAGCACGCGCGGTATTCGGCGCAGGCAACGCTGACGAGGCTCCCGAGGCACCGATCGGTGAGGATGCATTTACCGACGGCTCCGTCGATCTCATCACGATCATGGTGGCCGCCGGTCTTGCGACCAACCGTTCCGATGCCCGCCGCAACATCGAGCAGGGCGGCGTCACGGTGGACGGCGAGAAGGTCGTCGACTTCAAGGCAACCTACACGAAGGATCAGATCGCCGCAGGCATCGTAGTAAAGCGCGGCAAGAAGAACTTCAAGAAGATCGTGCTTGGGTAAGCAACAAAATTTTACATAGTAACCGACCGGGGCGGATTGCCCCGGTCGTTGTTTCTTTTTCCTCTTATATTTTTATTTCGCAAAGAATTTGTTTTAGCAATGATGCACGTATTACGCCTCGCTGTTGCGGCGCTTCTTGCTGATCACTCCCGCTCCACACATGCAGATGGCAGAGAGGATCATAAGAACGTAGATACCGTCAGTAAACTTGTCTCCGGTCTTCGGCGACTGGATATCCTCGTTTCCGCTGCTTCCGGTCTTTCCGGAATTGTTGCCGGCGCCTGCACTATTGTTTGTACCGTTGTTATCCGTGGATGTTGCCGCCTTGACAATCAACTTCGTCTCGGCCTTTCCATCATCGAAGAGAACAGTAACCGTGTGCGTTCCGGTGCTGAGCGTTTGAATTGTCGCAGCCTTCAATGTGACAACCGTGCTGCCTGCCTTGGCATCGTAATCGCTCGCGGCGCAATCCTTTCCGTCAATCTGAACTCCCGTAAAATGATTGATACAGGTCTCGTCGGCAACGCTTCTCTTGACAATGATCGTCATATCACTGCCCTGTGTCACTGAGCCGTTGTCACCACTCACGACAGTGTATTTGACCTCCTCCGTCTGCTTGTTCGTATCGGAGCTGCCCTCTGCAGGCTTTGTAGTATCCGTGCCGCTCTCAGTAGGCTTCGTCGTGTCTGTACCACCCTCTGCAGGCTTTGTTGTATCCGTGCCGCTCTCAGTGGGTTTCGTCGTTTCAGAACTGCCCTCTGCGGGCTTCGTCGTATCGGTGCCGCCCTCTGCAGGTTTGGTTCCTTCCGGCTCATTCACAGTATTGTCCGTGGTTGCGTTTTTCTCGAAGCAGGCGACTAATTCGATGTCATCCGTCACGCGGAATGTATAGGAAGCGCTCGTGCTCGCGGTCACTTTCGGGTCGGAGGCATCTACGCTCAATACGGCTGCATACGCCCAATATTTGAAGGAATACCCCTCGTTCGGCGTCGCCGTCACGGTGACATCGTCATCCTCCTGAACGAGCCCTCCGCCGGATACGATTCCGCCCTCCGCCGGGTCTGCCGTAACCGTCACTGTATACTTCGGCAGCGGCTCAAAGACAGCCTCAATTTTGACATTTTTCGTTTCAAGAGTGAACTGGCCGTTCGCATCAATAAAAATACCGGGGATGATAGCGCCGTCATCTGTCTTTTGCATGCCGCCTTCCAGAATGTTCCACTCCTTGAAGCGGTATCCCTCGTTCGGAGTTGCCGTCAAGGTTACGACCGTTCCGGTGATGCCGGAAATGATATCCGCTTGTGCCGAACCATATCCGTTGTCCGTCACAGTGACCGAGAAAGATGCCGGTGCGATCTTCACGTCTTTCGCAGGATTGCCATCTGCATCCGCCACTGTCTGATACGACGCATTGGCGTCGGTCTTCTCCGCAAGCTTGCCGTTCTCCGGAAGCGTGATTCCATGAGTAGCGGGGATCGTAATCCCGTCCGGTTTCGTATAAATCGCCATCTCCGCACCGGTCAGCGTCCAGGTTCCGGAAACCATCTTCACCTTCGCTGCCGTGAGTGCATAATAAGCATTTCCGTTAGCGGTCGCAGCTACATCACCGTCGATCGTGATCATGTTGATCGCATTAACACAGGAACCCCTCGTATTTGCCTTCAGGCTCCCCGTAATATCAATATTATCGGCCCAGATGCCGTAGCCCTCCGAGGCTGAACACGTAAGATTTCCTTTAACCGATACATTGTATGCAGAACCGGTGCTAAAGTTTATCGCAAGGATGCATCCGGTCGTCGCGGTAATCTCGGTATCACCGGTGATGATAATGTTGCCGCCGCTGGATTGAAGACCGATAGAACCGGAAACACTTATGTTGCCTCCACTTATATCGATCGACGAACCATTGATGCCGGCGCCAACCGATCCCGCGATGGTCACATCATCGACGGCTTCGATCGTCACTGCACCATCGGTTGTTGTAATTCCGGGGTTACCGGTGACAGAAATCTGCGTTCCCTTTAAAGCGACCGCCTTCGCATTGATGGCACCGGTGCCGCTTTTAATCATCACACTGCCGGTGATTGTCACCGTTCCCTGCTTGGCATTAACGCCTTGCCCCTTCTCATTTGTTATGCTCACCGTATCGCCGGTAATCGTTACATTTCCATTGGGTGTCAATATCGCACTACCCGCGACAGAATGTGCTTCCGCAGTAACGTTTCCGTTGATCACAACACTCCCGCCCGCTGAAATTGCACAGCCATTTGAGCTTGTAAGCGTCAGATCCCCCTCTGCGGTCAAATCGCCGTAGCTCTCAATGACGTTTCCGTATTGTGACTCGGCCGTCAGCGAACCGTTGATCGTAAGATTTGCTGCCTCGACAAAAATCGCGTTTAAATGATCATACCCGGTCTCTTTGATCGTCAGGCCGCCCTCGATATCCAGCACGAGGTTCACACCACCCGAGTAAATTACCGCGTCTTGGCAAACACCTCGAAGATCGGCGCCATTCAGCTTAACGGTCAAGGTATTACTCTCCGCATCATAGGATGCGGTTGCGGTAGGTTTGCCATTGTCATTATTCAATGCATTCAGTATATTTTTTCTGTTGGCATTAGTGATTTCTACTCCACCGATCCAGACTTTGTACGACTGTAATTCGGCAAAAACAGCCGTAATTTCCACGTCCTCTTCACCCATGATCATTGTCGTTTCCGCAGCAGTAGGATCCGCGATCGTCACATTCTCGCTGTTTACAGCCCAATGATCAAACGTCTGGTTTTCCGGCGCATTCGCGGCAACCAAAGTAATCTCGTCTCCGGGTCTTGCAGCCACCACCGGAGTATCGCCGGATTCATTGTAGGCTTCTCCGCCGTTTACCGTTATGTCATACCATTCCTGTCCGGCGTAATAGTATACTCTCCGGTGTTGAAGAACGTGCTCCCAGGTTCCATTGTATGTTTGGTATCCGTTTATCTCGCTTTCCTCCCCATTAACGGAATACACTGTATCAAACGTCAGGCGATACCCTTCCTTAGCTTCAAAATCCACCAAATACGTATATTTGACCCCTTCTTCATACGGCCACGTCACTACATCATTTATCTCGGCACACGAAGCGTCCTTAACCCTCAGCGTAACTGTATAATGCGCGCCCTCAGGCACCGTCGCGTGCTCATTCGGAAGCTGCCCCACAACAGGTCGATCAAATGTGCAGCTTGCAGTCTCAATCAGGGTATCGTTGGTAACCGTAAACCGAAACACCTGTCCCGTCCCGTTGATCATCACGTCGTCTGCATCGAGTCCATCACCGTTGACATCATAAAACAGTTGGACGGTTGCCATATAGGTCTTATCGCTGTTTCCGTTCGGTGTGAGGCCTTCCTTCGGCTTGATTGCCACGAATCCAAAGGTATACGTCACACCGGTATACATCTCCTCTACATGAAATGCACTTGTGTCCGTGTTAATCCGGACCTCAAAGATATCGGAAACTTCCCCTGTGTCCGAATTCGGATCCACCACCTTTGCAATAACTTTAGCGGGATCCAACTCAACATCGTTGCCAAATGAAACACCGATGTCAATCCAGTCCGACACGTAACCGACCTTCTGAACAAATCCCCGTGCATTATACAACTTGACCACAGGATACTCTGTCTCACCGTCCGCCATCGCCGTCATCACGCACAGAACAACAACCATCAGCGATACGACGATGAGTGCCGGTATTCTCTTCCAAATACTTCCTCTGTTTCTCATCCCATTATCTTCCTTTCCTCCGGAAAGAAATCTCCGGTTATTAACCCTAAATCGAGGACCAGCGTCCGAAAAACGGGCACAGTTTCCCCAACCCACTCAAGTATATGATTTTCGGAATATTCCGACATCACCCGCAGGAACCATTTTTCACACAAAAAGGGCGACTTTTCCGTCGCCCTTGGGGTAATTCTTCGTTTTTCGCGCCTGCCGGCCGGTCAGTCGTTCCCGCCGCGCCGGTCCGTGCGGTCGTCATCGTGCACCACAAGCCCGAGCGCCTTGGCGTTGACCGCGAGCTCGAGGCGGTTGGTGTACCCGGTCTTGTTCAGCATGTTCTGGATGTGACGCTTGACCGTGTTGAGGGAAATGTTGAATTTCTCCGCGATCTCCTCGTTGGAGCGGTTGGTCGTGAGCTCCCGAAGGATGTCCAGCTCGCGCTCCGTCAACCCGGATTTCTGCGTATCGCCGAATTTCGGATCCGGAGACTTGCCGGGATAGACCGACTCGCCGCGCATGGTGCGGTCCATGATCTCCAGAAGAGAGCTCTCGTCGTACTCCTTGAACCAGAAGCTGTCAATGTTCACTTTTCTGGCCTTCTCGATCCACTGATACTCGGCGGTCGAGGTCGCCAGAATGATCTTGATATCCGGATTGTTGTTCTTGATCGTCTCCGCGCAGGTCAGTCCGTCCAGCCCGCGCTTCATCATCACGTCCATGATGACGAGGTCCACATCGTTGTTGCGGCAGAAGTTCACAGCCTGCTCCGCCGTGGCAAGAGATGCCGCAAGCTCGTAGTCCGCGGACATCTTCACATACATCTCGAAAAATCCTCGCGCGACGTACTGGTCGTCCGCGATCACTACTTTAGGTTTCTCTGACACGCTATCACCGCCTTTCCCACTTTCACGGTGATTATACCATGAATTCAACTGTTTTTCATCACTCGCGGGAGCCATTTTCCGAACGATGATGCTGCGAGGGTATCAGGCGTTCGTCATGCGGATCGTCAGCGTAAAATCAGGCTCCGCCGAAACCTCCATGGTCCCGCCTTCCTTCTCCGTGAGCTTGCGCAGAGACGCCAGTCCGCCGGTCTCGGTGACCGGTCCCGCCGGGGCGTTGCCGCTGCCGACGAGCGTGAACACGACGGTTTCCCCGCCCATATCCGTGTTGACCGTGAGCAGATCGCCGTCCGCGTGCTTGCGGATGTTGGTCGCGCACTCGTTGATGGCCGCCGCCAGAATGGTGCGCGGCGCGCCGCCCTCCGGGATCATGCCGTTCAGTTTCACCTTCACGCCGATCTCGGACGCCATCTCGATCGCCTCCGAGAGCTCATCCCGCTCCGTGTCATCCGTCTCGTACTCGTTCAGAAGATGGGCGTTCGTGAGCTTCAGGGTGTGAAGGAATTCCGTCTCGTTGACAGCCTCAGGGTGCTCCATGTAATGGCGGCTCGCGAGCAGAATATGCCCCGTCTCGTTGTGGACCTGCATTCTTGCAGTCAGCAGTTCCTGCGAGATGATGATGCGCTCCGCGTTCCGGTTGAATATGTCGAGACGACGGTTAATCTCCGTCAGTTTATCGTGTTTCGCCTGCAGCTCCGCGTTGATCTCCGCCTGCGCAGAGATGTCCGTCGCGACAAGGCGAAGATACGTCTTTCCGTCCTCCTCGGTCGTGTCCGAGGCAAACTGCCATACGCGTGTACCGTTCGGTTCCGTCACTCGGAAAATGTTGCTCCGCGTGCCGTCGTCGCTTTCCTCTTCGTCAGGCTCAATCTGCATCTCACCGCCATCTCCGACGCCTGCCGGAACCTGCATTCCGCCGAGCGCGAGCAGCGGCCCGATGTCCGTGAGCACACGGCCCGTGAGCGCGCGCGACACCTTGTTCATCGTCAGGTTCGAGAACACAACCTTACCGTCCTCCTCCTCCATCGCAACGCCGGCCGGAAGAAGGTCGATCGTCTCCTTCACCGCCAGAGGCGTCAGGTTCTCGCTGCGGAAGCGGATCATTTTCCGTATTGCCCAGACGAGATATCCCGCCGTCAGCACCTCGGCCGCGATCAGCAGCGCCACCGGGAGCTTGCCGAACGCGTCGACCGCCGCCGGCCAGGTTCTCGGCTTCTCCGGTTCCCTGTAGTGGAACACGCAGTCCAGCAGCAGGTAGAACAGCACCAGGTTGGCAACCTCCACCGCCACCGTCAGCGTGGTCATTTTCCCTTTTCTTCGCAGAGGCAGCATTGCCATGCTCAGGTATCCGAGCAACAGGATCAGGATCATCTGTCCCGTGAGCAGGATTTCGCGAAGCAGTGTCGTCATGGCTTCCCAAATCGTCATGTCAATCACCGCCTTTCTCTGCGTGGATCGTCAGGTAGAGGATGTTCTCCTGCTTCTCCGCGGTGATGGGAAGGACCGCCTCGCCGGTCAGGATCAACATCGGCGCCTCCGAATCCGTCGCCATGGTCAGGTCGGTTCCCTTGCAGGAGACCATCAGAAGCGACGCCTTCCGAAGGATCTGCTCAATGATCCGCTCAAACGTGTCGTACAGCGAGATGATCGTGTCCGCGGGCAGCCGCATATCCGCGGCAAAACCGCTCTCATCCACGGACGAGCGAAGTCCCGCGTACGTGAGATACCGCGCGGACTCCGAGACCGCAAGCTGGAGTTCCCTCATCTCGATGGTTTCATTTTCCGAAGCGAGCAGGAGAAGATTCGTCTTGCGCTTCACGTAAGCGTTGAGCACGGAAACCTCGGCGATACAGTCGTAAAAGCCTTCGGACCCCGGCGTCGCGCCGTTCAGCATCTCCTCGATCCGCTTCTGGTACGGGTACATCTTCTCCGCGATCTCGTGGTAAATATGGTGGCGGGAACGCAGGTACGCGTTCTCCTCCTTCTGCTTGTTCTCGTACTCGATCAGCGTGTTCTCACTCTCGAGCAGCTCATTGGCCTCCTGCAGTCGCTCGTTCGCGCTGCGCACCTCGCTCTCGTCCTCGGTCCAGAACGCGTAACCACCGTGGATCCGGCGCCCGGACAGCTTCCGGTCGGGCTGCGGGTAGCACGGTTCGGACAGCGAAGCTTCCAGCATGCCGCGGTCCGCCTCGACCTCGTTGGCCGAGCTGTACGCAGGCGCATAATCAAGGCCGGTGATCAGCACCGGGAGCGGGATTTTCGAAAAATGCCCCTCGTAATCCTTGTTGTGCGGGATCAGGCGCTCGCGGATGCAGTACTCAAACGCCGCAAGCATGCAGAACACATGGATCTCCGGCGACTCGTACGGAGGGATGAACCGGATGTTCAGGCGTGTCGTCTGCAGATCGATCCGGATGTAATAGATGTCGTGGAGCTTCAGAAGAAGGTAGCACAACAGGATGTCGGCAAGAATGATAAGGATCCTCTTCTTGTTCTTCCCGCTGCCGCAAACCTTGATCAGCAGGATCACACCGATGAGGATCATCAGGATCATCCACGCGTATGTCAGATAGAAGGTGATGCCGTAGGTGTATGTTCCCGGCTGCCCGTAAAACAAGGCGGGATCCACGTCGGCCTTCGGCTTGAAGACAAGACGGTGCAGGTCGTTGGTCGCGATGATCAGGGACAGCAGACCCGCGGGGATCGTCAGAAAGCGCTCGTCGATGACGGACGATTTTTCGCCACGCGCGATCCGGATGCAGACCATCAAAAACAGCGTGGGGATCAGGATCATCGGCACATAGAAGATGTACCAAGCGTACCGCATCGCCGCCACGCTCGCCGCGATGCGGTATTTGAACGCGCGCAGCGAAAGATAGGCGACCATCTGCGTCGCCAGAATGATCATGTAGGTTTTCGCCCTCGTCGGGAGCAGCCTAAGCCGGACGGACTGAAGCCAGAAGAACAGCAAAAGCGTGTAGATCGCGAACTCCAGGCAGAACAGCATCGTGTTGATCGAGTAGTGCGGAACGGGCGTGTTGTGGAGAATGTTGGCCGCAATATGAATCACGCCGCCAAGCACAAGCAAGCCGACGAAAAGCAGCGTGTTTCTCTTCTGGTTCTGGTTCTGTCCCGCCATATCACTCTCCCGGCCGGCATTGGTTACGCGCCGGCCCATTTTGATATCCTAACACAAAAAACTCCCGTTTTCAACGAGGAGGCTCCTTCTGTCCCTCCGGTCCGTCCCTTTGCGCAAGGGCGTACCTCCCCATTGTGTGACCGTATTATACACCCTTGCAAAGGCGGTTTTCTTCACCCGCGGGAACCATTTTTCCCACTTTTTTAATAATTCCGTCACTCCCGAAACGGTTGCAACTTTATATGCACGGTGATACAATGAACATGCAAACCGTCGCGGTCTGCGTGCCGCGACGGTTTTTCTTGTCGGAGGGGAAATTGCCATGGAACCGAACATCGGTGAGGTCAATCGAACGGATGTCGCGAACGAGTCCCGCAAATTCTGCGGATACTCGCTGCTTGACTACGTCTACATCTTTTTCTTCTTCGCCATTGCCGGCTGGATCTGGGAGTGCAGCCTCTATCTGATCCGCGACCATGTCCTCGTAAACCGCGGCACCAAATACGGCCCGTGGGTTCCGATCTACGGCTACGGCGGCATCCTTGTGATCCTGCTTTTATACCGGTTCCGCCACAGCAAGGTCCGCGTCTTTTTGTACGGCATCATCATCTCCACCGCCTTTGAATACCTGACGAGTGTGGTCCTGGAGTACGGCCTGGGCGTCGTCTACTGGGATTACTCGGACGAGCCGTTCAACGTGTGCGGCCGCATCTCGCTTGTCAGCTCGCTCGCGTTCGGCGTCTTCAGCCTCTGCGGCACCTACCTCTTCGCCCCGGCGGCCGTGTGGCTATCCCACAGGCTGCAGCCAAAGACCCGTCGCATCGTCGGCATCGTCCTGTGCTGTCTCTACGGCCTCGACATTCTCGCCTGCGCGATCTTCGGGTTTAACCCCGCCTCAGGGGTCTGATCTTTCGGAAAATAAAACACCTCAAACGTTCATAAACTGACAAAGGGCTGTCGCACCAACCGGTACGGCAGCCCTGATTTTCTCTGTTTTGTTGTCTTACTGCTTCTCGATCACGTTCGGCACGATATCCTTGACATCGTCCTCGATGATGGTGCACAGCTGCTCCTCGGTCGGCTCCTTGATGGAGACAACGCGGGTCGCGTGGTTCGTGATCGCCTTCTCAAGGAAGTTGCGGACCTCACGCGCATTCGCAAAATTTTCCGCCTGCGTCTTGAGGCAGTTGTCGAAATACTCGATCGCCGCCTGCCGCGCCTCGGGCGAAAGCTTGTAATCCTTGCCGCTGCACATGCCCTCGAGGATCTTGATCAGCTGCTCCGGCGAGTAATCGTCGAAGCGGATGTACTTGTTGAAGCGGGACTTGAGACCCGGGTTCGAATCGAGGAACTCGTCCATCGGCTCCTCGTAACCGGCGACGATCACGATCAACCGGTCGCGGTTGTCCTCCATCGCCTTCAGAAGCGTGTCCACCGCCTCCTGACCGAAGTCGTTCTCGCCCTTGCCGACATTGAGCGTATATGCTTCATCGATGAACAACACGCCGTCCATCGCCTTGTCAATGACTTCCTGCGTCTTGATCGCCGTCTGGCCGACGTAGCCGCACACCAGACCGCCGCGGTCCACCTCGATCAGCTGGCCGCCCTTCAGAACACCGAGACCCTGGAAAATCTTTCCGAGCAGTCGCGCGACCGTCGTCTTGCCGGTACCGGGGTTTCCGTAGAAGACCATGTGCTTGCTGACGTCCGCGGTCTTCATGCCCTTCGACTCGCGCATCTTCTGCACGCGGATCAGGTCCACGATGCCCGCGATATCCTTCTTCACACGGTCGAGACCGACGAGGGAGTTGAGGCTCTCCATCAGCTTGTCGACATTTTCCTGATCACCGGGATCCACGACCTTGCGCTCCACCAAAAGGGGCTTGGCCTTGATGACCTTGAAGTTGCTCGTGTAAAATACACCGTACTCCTTGAGGAACGTCTCCAGCATGGTGATGTACTGCGTCATGCGGTTCGTTTCCTTCTCGGTCGCGTTGTCCTTCGTCGCGAGAATGTGCTCCGCGAAAAGCTTGTAGGTGTCCGTAAGGATCTGTGCGTTCTGGTACTTGTTCGGGTCATTCCCGATCTTCTTGCCGGCATCGGCGAGGATGAAATACTTCATCGCGCGCGGTCTTGTCGACCCGTACGAGCCTCCCTGTGCCGCGATGCGGCGGCGCATCTCCGTCACCTCATCGGCGCGCAGCTTGAGCTGCAGGGTATCCTTGATCAGATCCTGCTCCTCCTGCGTGATGATGCCGTCGGCATCCGCGAGATACAGCGCAAACTCCATCATTTCCCGATGCAGAAGCACCTTAAGCGGCATGCTCAGGGCGAGCACGCCGCCAATGTTTAACCGGCTGATTGTCATGCATATGGAATCGCAGATTTCCATCAATTCCTGCAATGATTTTTCCAATGTTGGAACCTCCGTTGCCGTCGGGATTGCAAAGGAAACGCCGGGTTATCGGCGTTTCCTTCTTTCGTCATTACTAAAGTTGCCCGGATGTTACTGAAGAACACGAACCTTCAGCACACCGTCAAGAGCGGAAAGCTTCGTAACGATCGCTTCCTCGTCGACCTTGCCGCACACGTCAAGCACGCTGTACGCAAAATCTCCTCTGCTCTTGTTGTACATATTCTCAATATTGATGCCTGCCACCGCGGTCGTGAACTGTGAGAGCATGTTCGGAACGTTGCGGTGAAGAACGCAGATACGGCTTGCCACACGGCATACGCCTGCGTCCAGCATCGGGAAGTTAACGGAATTGATGATGTTGCCGTGCTCAACGTACTCACGAAGCTCGCGGACAGCCATCACAGCGCAGTTGTCCTCGGACTCCTGCGTCGAAGCTCCGAGATGAGGGATCGCGATCACGCCCTTCATGCCGGCCGTCTTTGCGTTCGGGAAATCGGTGATGTACTTCGCAACCTTGCCGGAAGCCAAAGCAGCTTCCATCGCGTCGTCGTCAACCAGAAGGTCGCGCGCGAAGTTGAGGATGACAACACCGTCCTTCATCGTAGCGATCGTCTCCGCGTTGATCATCTTCTTCGTGTCGTCAAGAAGCGGCACATGAACCGTGATGTAATCGCACTCGGTGAAGATCTCCTCGCGGCTGTTTACATGGATGACGCTGCGGGAGAGCTTCCATGCATTTTCCACAGAAATGTAAGGGTCGCAGCCGTAAACGGTCATGCCGAGAGCGGATGCTGCATTCGCAACCAAAACACCGATGGCGCCGAGACCGATAACACCGAGCTTCTTGCCCTGGATCTCGCGGCCTGCGAACTGGCCCTTGCCTTTCTCGATCAGCTTGGCAACGTTCTCGTCGTCCTTGATCGTCTGCACCCAGTTGATACCGCCGAGGATATCGCGGGAGGTCAGAAGAAGACCTGCCATCACGAGCTCCTTCACGCCGTTCGCGTTCGCGCCGGGCGTGTTGAATACGACGACACCTTTCTCAGCCAGCTTGTCAAGCGGAATGTTGTTGACGCCGGCACCAGCTCTTGCAACTGCAAGAAGGTTGTCGCCAAACTCCATCTCATGCATTGCGGCGCTGCGCACAAGCGCTACGTCCGCATCCGCAAAATTGTCGGTCTGCTCGTAAGCATCGCCGAACTCATTCAAACCGATCTTAGCGATCGCATTTAAGCAATTATATTTCATTGTGATTTCCTCCGTTTCTGGTTCCGGCGGAGGTGGTTTCTTCCGCAATCATCCGCCGGTTGCGAAAGCAGTCTCAGGCGTTCTCGGCCTCAAACTTCTTCATGAACTCAACGAGCTTCTCAACGCCCTCGATCGGCATAGCGTTGTAGATGGACGCGCGCATGCCGCCGACGCTTCTGTGACCCTTGAGGTTCACGAAGCCGGCCTCGGTAGCCTCCTTGATGAACTTCGCGTCGAGATCGGCGTCACCGGTCACGAACGGAACGTTCATAAGGGAGCGGGAGTTCTTCTCAACGGTACCCTTGAAGAGCTTGCTCTCGTCAAGGAAATCGTAGAGGATCTTCGCCTTCTTCTCGTTGTACTCCTTCATCGCCTCAAGTCCGCCCTGCTTCTTGAGCCACTTGAAGACCTTGCCGCAGATGTAGATGCCGTAGCAAGGAGGAGTGTTGTAGAGGGAATCGTTGTCCGCATGGGTCTTGTACTGCAGCATCGTAGGCGTGCCCGGAAGCACATCCTCGGTGATGAGATCCTCGCGGATGATGGCGATCACAACGCCGGCAGGTCCGATATTCTTCTGAGCGCCGCCGTAGATCACCGCATATTTGGAAACGTCCATCGGCTCGCTGAGGAAGCAGGAGGATACGTCAGCGACGAGATCCTTGCCCTTCGTGTTCGGGAGCGTCTTGAACTTCGTTCCGTAAATGGTGTTATTCTCGCAAATGTACACATAGTCCGCATCGTCATCGATCGGAAGATCGGAGCAATCCGGAATGTAGGAAAATGTCTTGTCCTCGCTGGACGCGATGCACTTCGCATCGCCGAACTTCTGAGCCTCCTTGAAAGCTCTCTTAGCCCACTGACCGGTTACGATGTAGTCCGCAACCTTGTTCTTCATCAGGTTCATCGGGATCATCGCAAACTGCAGATGAGCGCCGCCCTGAAGGAACAGAACCTTGTAGTTGTCCGGGATGTTCAGAAGATCCCGAAGATCCTGCTCAGCGTCCTTAATGATCTTGTCGAAAACCTTGGAGCGATGGCTCATCTCCATAACAGACTGGCCACTTCCCTGGTAATCCAACATCTCTGCTGCAGCTTCGCGCAGCACCTCCTCCGGCAGCACGGCCGGACCTGCAGAAAAGTTATACACTCTTCCCATGGTTAGTACCTCCTAAATAGAATATATCGTGTCCGCATAAGCGGAAAAATGGTAAGCGGTTCCTCCCCGGGAGAAGAAACTATCTTCCTCAGGGCCGCTTACCAATCATTCTATACCCATGTATCGGTTTCGTCAAGGAAAATACTTACCGCAGCTCACACACGATCACCATCGGACCGTCCTTCGCAAGAGCGCGTTCCAACGCCTTGCGCGCATCCTCCCGCGTGGCAACGCGGATTGCCGGCACACCGAGCGCCTCCGCGATCTTCACATAGTCCGCATGATCGTCGAAGCTCGTCTGATAGTAGCGGTCGTTGTAGTACACGTGCTGCCAGTGCCGAACCATCTCGAGGCCGTGGTTGTCGCACACGATCTCCACGATCGGCAGGCGATACTTCGCCGCCACCGAAAGCTCATTCATGTTCATGCGGTAGCACCCATCGCCGGCCATGTTGATGACGCGGGTGTGCGGACATCCGAAGGCCGCGCCGATCGCAGCGGGAAGTCCGTATCCCATCGTTCCGAGGCCTCCCGACGTCAGCAGCTGACGCGGGCTGTGCACGCGGTAGTTCTGCGCGACATCCATCTGATGACGCCCTACTTCCGTGGTAATGATACAGTTGCCTCCCGTCAGATCATCCAGCAGTAACGCCATCCACTGCGACGTGAGCGCCGTCGTGGAACGGTCGTTGTAGATCGCCGCGCGCTCCGCAAGGTCACCCGCGAATCGCTTTTTGTTCGTCGCCATCCAGGTCGCATGCGTCGCTGCGGGAAGCTCCGGAAGAAGCGCCGTGAGCACCTCCTTCACGTCACCCACCGCATGCGCGGCCGTCTCGATATTCTTGTCAATCTCCGCAGCGTCGATATCGATCTGCAGGATACTCGCCTGCGCGCACCAGTCGGGCTTGTTGTCCGTCACGCGCTCGCTGAACCGCACCCCGAGGGCGATCAGACAGTCACACTCTGCGATGGCCGCGTTGGCCGCCTTCGTGCCGTGGGTTCCCACCATGCCGAGATACCGCTCGCCGGTTCCGCTGTACACGCCCTTGCCCATCAGCGTCTCGCACACGGGCGCGTCAATCTTCTCCGCAAGCTCCGCCACAACCTCCTCGGCACCGGAGATCACACAACCGCCGCCGACAAGCAAAAGCGGTCTCTTTGCTTTTCGTAAAATGCTGCGGAACGCCTTGGCGGTGGCTGCCGCAGATCCGCGGTCCGAAGCACCGCTCCAGACCGAAGCATCCTCCCTTCCGTCCGCCGAGAGCACTCTGCCGTCATGGTTTTCGTCCGCCCGCTTGCTCTTCTCGTAGGCAAGCTGCATCTCCTCGGTCCACTCTGCCGTCGTCACATCGCGCGCGATGTCAATAAGGACCGGTCCGGGGCGCCCGCCCGCCGCGATCGCGTACGCCGCGTCCATCACGCCGCGCAGCTCGCGGATGTCCTTCACGAGGAAGTTATGCTTGGTGATCGGCAGGGTAATGCCGAAAATGTCAATCTCCTGGAAGCTGTCGCGACCGATGGCATCCACGGTCACGTTGCAGGTGATCGCGATGATCGGAACGCTGTCCATCATCGCCGTTGCGATACCCGTCACGAGGTTTGTCGCCCCCGGGCCGCTGGTCGCCATGCACACACCGACTCGGCCGGTTGCCCTCGCGTAGCCGTCCGCCGCATGCGCCGCGCCCTGTTCATGGGCCGTCAGCACATGGCGAACCGCAGTCTGCCGGTACATTGCGTCGTAAAGCGCAAGATTCGTGGCGCCGGGATAGCCGAACACAAGGTCCGTCCCGTGCTCACGCAGGCATTCGATTACCAGTTCACTGCCGTTCATGTGCATGATCTCCTCTCTGCAGTTTCGCTTCCGGGCTTTCGTTCCCGGTTTTTGTGTAATCCCGTCCCCGGACTATCGTTCCCGGTATAGATCCCCGGTCTCGTCCCCGGGTTTAGTTCTCCTCCTCCACGGAGTAGGACGCTTCCTCACCGCTCCAGTCGACAATCTTGATGTTGTCGCCCCAGAGTTTTTCCGCAACCTTGTAAATACGGGTATAGGAAAATGCTTTGCCGTTGCTGTACTTGGTGCAGCCGTGCTCCTTGGCCAACTCCTCCGTGTAGTCCTGCAGCGCGTACACGCGGTAGGTCTTGCCCTGGCGCGTCCTGCCCTGGTTGCCGAGCTTGTCGCTGCAGTACTCCCAGTGGTTGATGATCGGGATGATGGTTCCCTCGCGCAAAATGCACTCATCGCCGTTTTTGTAGAACTCCAGATACGCCATGCCCTCGACGTTGCAGTCCGCCTCCTTGAAGTTGGAGATGAAGTTGCCAAGGGAGTAGTATACAACCATCCTGTGACCGTCGTCGCCGGTCAGCCACTCCATGGTCTGTCCGATGTGCGGATGCGCGCCGACCACGGCGTCAACCCCGCACTCGAGGAAAATCTTCGTAAACTTCTTCTGCGTGGAGTTGAGCTCATCCATCGAGTACTCCTCACCCCAGTGAGGGAACACAACGACGAAATCCGCCATCTCCTTCGCCCGCGCGATGTCGCTGCGGACGCGGTCCTCCTTGAGGATATCCACGCTGTACGGCGCTTCCTCGGTCGCGGACTTCTTGTTCAACCCGTAGGTGTAGTTCAAAAGAGCGATGCGGATGCCGTATTTTTCAACGACATGGATGATATTCTGATCCTCCACGCTGTCGTGAATGCCGAGAAGTGTGACATCCGGATAGTTGTTGCGCCAGAACTCGATCGACTTTTGGATCGCCTTGTAGCCGTGGTCCGAAGAGTGGTTCGTCGCCATCGTGATGATGTTGAACCCGGCCTTCACGAGCTCGTGTCCGACCTCGTCCGGCGTGTTGAAGGAAGCGTATCCGTGGTAGGAGCCCCACATCTGCCGGTTGCCGAAGTATTTCTCCTCCCAGCTGTCTCCGACGTACCCTTCGTCGCCGCCGAGCGGCGTCTCCTGGTTCACGACCGCGAAATCCGCCATCTGCACGTAGCGCTTGATGTAATCGTAATTGTGGCTGAAGTCAAACTCTCCCGTCTCGCGGTTGTAGCCGTCCTCCAGCAGATACCAGTCGTAGAGGTTGTCGCCTACCGCGATCATGCTCACGACGTTCGGCGTCGGTGTAGGCGTCGGCGACGGGCTCGGGCTCGGTGACGGGCTCGGCGTGTTCGTCGGCGTCATCGTCGGTCCCGCAGGCTGCATCGTCGGCGTAGGATTCTTGTCCGTGTTGTTCCCGCGGTTCGGTCCGATCACGCCCGCCGCGATCAGTCCGCAAACGATTGCCAGAACAACCGCGACTCCCGCCAGAGCAAGAAGGATTTTCCGCTGCTTTGCCTTGCGCTTTTTGTATTTCAGATATTGTGCCCTCGTCATTTTCTGTGCCAAGGTACTGTTCCTCCGTCGTAATTCTTTGCTTCGGGTGCCGGTCCGCTCACGCTCCGGTTTCCCCTGTGATGCATGCTTTGCATCTTACGCAAGCCCGGGCTTGCATTTCTTTCCGTCCTGCCTGCGGTAGTGGAAATACAGTTCCTCCGTGGCAAGCGCCATCTTTGTGATCGCAAAATCCCGCCCGTGCGGGTATGTGTACCACGTATCCTCGAGGGTGTTCAGGTCGACACAGTCGCCGTACTTGCCCAGGTATTCGTACTCAATGTGCACCGAATACTGCGTCTTCGCCGCGATCTCCATCGAGAACGGGTTGCCCTCGTCGTCGGTGCCGCTCACATGGAACCCGGTCATGTCGTGCCGCATCGTGCCGTTGCCGAGCCGCACGAACTTCCTCGCGTTCGGCAGCGAATCCACATGCACCTCGAGGTCGCCGGACGAGTACGTTCCCGCCTCGACCTCCGCGCGCACGTTCGCGCGTTCCCACTCATACCAGTCGGGAATATGCGTAAAATCAAACCCTGCCGTGTCGGCGAGCTTAGCCTTCGCATCGGCCGCTGCCGCAGCTTTCTCTGCCGCAGGCGCGCTGTTCTCCGCATCCCTCGACAGCTCCGAGAGCGGACTGATCGTCCAGCTCGCGCCGCATGCCTCGCAGAACAGCTTCATTCCCTTGCTGTTCATGCGGAACTCGGTCCCGCACTCCGGACACTGGTAGAGCACCTTGTGCAGGCCCTCCGCGTGTCCCTTATATTTCGTCTCGATGCCCCGCTCCTTCTGCCATGCGAAGTCATCGTACTGAAACATCTCAACGATCCGCTGATTGATCTCATCGACCGGCGTCTTCGCAAGCTCCTCGGGCGTGAAGATGCATGTCATCTCCGCCTCCGTCGGCTTGATGCCGCGGTCGTGCAGGTTCCAAAACGGCGAGTTCACGTGGTGTCCGTGGCAGATCATCGTCACGACGGGCACCTTCAGAAGCTTGCATAATTTGCCGAGCGATTCGGGCAGCACGGCCGTCGTGCCGCACAGCGAGTAGCGCGCCTCGGGGTAGATCACGGCGATGTCACCGTTCTTGATCACCTGGCTCAGCTGGCGCACCAGTACGATATCGTTTGTGAACTTCCGCTTGCAGATGCAGCCGACGTTGCGCAGCAGTTTCTCGCGGCCGATGAAACCGTCGATCGCCACGACATAGTTCGCGCGGCTCGGGTAGATCGCCTTCGTCGCGACCTTGAAATCCATGAACGCGTTGTGGTTGCACAGCAGCACGTACGGCGGCTTGAGCCCCTCCGTGCGCACTTTCGTGATCTTCGCGCGGTGCTTCCACACATCCGGGAGACTCAGCATGATCGTGACCGGCCGCAGATACCATTTGGTGCGAACCGGCGGCTTCGCCATGTCAAACCGTTCAAAGTTTTTACAGTCCATCGCTGCTCCTCCCTCGTCCCGATCTCATCGGAGTATATAAGAAATCTATGATATCATACCACATAATCTGTTCTACTACAATAGTAAGAAATACTGCGATTTTATATTGCGCGTGTGTGATAATTATGGTATTATTATGTCACAATAAGGAGGTGAGATACAATGCCACAGATCATTCCCATCAAAGAACTGAAGAACACTTCCGGTATTTCCGAGTTGTGCCATAATTCCAACGAACCGATATATGTGACTAAGAACGGCTATGGTGACATGGTTCTGATGAGCGTCGAACTGTTTGAAGACATGCAGAAGAAGTGGGCGATCTACAGCGAGATTGCAACTTCGGAAGAGCAGATCAAAGCAGGCAAAACCAAGGATGCTCGCAAATCTCTCGCTGCAGTTAGGGAGAAGTATGACTTATAATCTTGTGATTTCCGACAGGACAGAGGAGTTGATAGACAATATCGTCGAGTATCTTGTTCGAAAACTTAAAAACGAACAAGCTGCCGTTCATTTTCTCGATGATCTTGAAAGTATCTACGCCCGTCTGGAAGAAAATCCGTTCCAGTTCCACCTAAGCGCAGATAAATATTTGAAAGCACGAGAGTATCGCGAAGCATTCCTTCCGGCCATGGCATACAAAGCAGTTTTCCGCGTAGAGGATCATACTGTATATATCGTGGGTGTCTTTCATGACTTGGAAAATCATACGGTCAAAATTCCGGATAATTAAACAATGCAAACAGCATAGACAGATAGCGGAGGGCCTGACGGCCCTCCGCTATCTGTCATACTCTATACCCTTTGAGCAGGATCACCTTGTCGTGGTAGAACGGAGAATCGTCCGACCCGACGCCGATGTAATCCTTCCCGAGTACGTCGAAGAAATTCATGTTCACGCGGAACTCCGGCAGTCGCCCGACGACGCGCTCCCCGTCCCACAGAAGTGATGTGTTGATGATCATGCTCATGTTGCCCTTGTTGTCCATGGGGCTGCCCGTGCAGTTCAGCGGAATGATCGCCGGCCTGCCCGCCATGAGCTCGCGGATCGTCTTATCACTTCTGCGAATGCGCAGGTTCAGGCCGCCGGGATACGGAAGATCCGAGTAATTGTGCCCCGCCGACTTCGTGTGCGGCACACCGTACTTCTTCGCGACACGCTTGTCGGAGAACCCGGTTTTGATCACGCCGTTCTCGATCAGCACAAGCTTGTCGCCCTCGATCACGCAGCCCTCGCCGTCCCAGAACCGGCCGAACCAGGCCTCCTTGTCCGTCACGTCATGCTCAAGCGTAAAATCCTCGCTGAACACCTGCTCTCCGACCTTCCCCGTGAGGTGCGACGTTCCGAGCGCAAGCGTCTCCGCGTTGAGCTCGTCCGAGATCGTCCCGGTGAGCGAGTAGTACTGGATGCACAGAAGGATCTCCTCCGGCACCTCCGCCGGCGTCTCGTACTGCCCGAGGTACAGGTCCGCCATCGTGCGGAAGACCTCACCGTCATCGAGGGTGCGCATGTTGAAGCCGAAGCTTCCGTCGATGATGTCGCGGCTGTCCTTGTGCTTGAACATGATCCCGGCGCCGAAGCAGGCGTCCGCCTCCTCAAAGTCCGTGCCGAGGTCGCTCGTGAGCGCGTAGCGGCACCGCTCCGTCGTAAAGTTTCCGGAAAATGTGAACTGCGGATACTTCTCGATGATGTACTGCATATACTCCCCCGCGACATCCATCAGCTCACGGTCGGTCACGGTGCTCTCGCTCTTATCGCGCTTGCGCTCGCCGCCCGTCTCCGGTGTGAACGGATACGGTCTCGCGCGCTCCGGGTCCGCCTGCGCTCTCGCGAAACCCTCCTCGTCGCTGATCTCGCCGATGCTGTAGCAGATACCGACCTTCTCCCCGTCATACACGCGGTACGAGCTCTCCACGGAACCGGTGCGCTCGAACGCCATCGGCTTATTTTCCTCGTAGGACATCTTGGAAACTGTCCTGCGGTTGCTGTGTTTTTCTTTGATCGTCATCGTAAAATCCCCCTTAACTCACCTGTAATTTGCGCACGCGGATGCTCGGACCGCCCGCGGAAACGCGGACCATCTGGTTCATTTTCCCACACGTGTACGTGTCGAACAGCTCGAAATCCGAGCCGACGCGGTCGATGTCGAACAGCGTCTGGAACACCGAGCCGGTCAGCATGTGGACCCGTAACGGCTCGCAGATCTTGCCGTCACGGATGCGGTAGCAGATCGTCGCGTTCATGACAAATGTGGCGCTGCCTGTACCGTCCGAGACCATGTACACGTAAATGCCGTCCTTCGTGTCGGCGATGATGTCCTCAAACGAGTCCTTGCCGGCCTGCAGGAAGGTGTTGGTCATGCGCACGACCGGTCTCTTGCGGTAGCTCTGCGCACGGCAGTTACCGGTCAATCCTTCCTCAAGCGCCGCTGCCGAGTGCGCATCATGCAGCCGCCCGGTCAGCACGCCGTCCTTGATCAGCCACGTCTCGCGGGCCTTCGTGCCCTCATCGTCGTACGGAATGTAGCCGTGGTTCGGCATATCGCCGCTGTCGCAGATCGACACAAGGTCCGATCCGACCTTCTTGCCGAGCACCCACTCGTCGCGGAGCGTCTTGTCGTTGAGCATGAAATCCGCCTCGCTCTTGTGCCCGAAGCTCTCATGCGCGAACATCGCCGTCGTGATCGGCGAGAGCACGCACGTGTACTCGCCGGGCTCCACATCCACCGCGTTCTTGATAAAATCGATGTATCGCTCGCGCTCCGCAAGGATCTCCGCCTCATGCCCGGTCAGCTCCTCCGGCGTCACGCCGAAGAGCTGTTTGCCGCTGTTCATCGGCTGGCCGTTGTTGCCGAGCGTGTACCACACGCCGCCCGCGCACATCTGATAATCGTATACAATCTCGCTCCCCTTCGAGGAGTAAAAACTCTTCTTCATGTACTCGCCGCCTGCGCCGACCGACCACGAGTTCACCTCGGGCATCTCATCCTCAATGCACGCTCCGACGTAGTAGTCGATCACATCCAGAAAGCGCTGCCGCGCGATGTCCGCGAGCTTGTCCCCCTCGTATAAAAGACGCTCGTCGCGGTTGACCTCCAGAAGCCGGATCGCCGGATCGTCATAGACCGCCGGGTTCGGCTGCGCCAGCTCCGCAAGCGCGTCCAGCTCCTCCTGAAGCCGATCAAGCTCGTTCGTCGACGTCGTGTACCATAATTTTCCGTCGTACACGCGGATCAGCGCGCCGTTCTCCTGCGTGGCCCTGTCGTTCACCAGCTCACCGTTGAAGTTAAACAGGTTCACGGTGTATTTTTCCTCAATCCGAATATCCGCATACAGATCCTTCGGAAAATGAAACTTCTCTCCCATGGTAATTCCTCCTTTACTTGCACTCCCCGAGCTTCGAGCGGTCCGCCCAGCTGCGTGTTCTGCTGTTCGACTGCATCGTATAACCCTGCGGCGAATTCACATACGAATCCGCCATCGCAAAAATCCCCACAAACAAGCCGCCCATCGTCATGTTCACACCGTACGCCCTCTGGTTGTCCTCGTCATTCCCGACAAGCTCCACCTCCAGGATCGGCGATTCTCCGTCCCTGCCGACCGACCTTCCGATATAGTCGAACAGCGCAGTGATCTTCTCCCGCGACACGTGCGTCGCCTTCTCGATCGTGGAGAGGCTCGCCAGTTCGCCGCTCCGCAGCGTGTACAGGAAACCGAGAACCTTCAGGTTATCCTGATCGGAGAGCATTCCGAAGAACTTCCGAACCTCGGTCGTGTCGCTGAACCAGCGCTCATACCCCTTGTCCCCCTCAGGCTGACGGAGGAAGAGGAAACAATCCTTGTTCTTATCGAGGCGCATGAACGAATAGCCCTCGTCAAAGCATATCGCGCTCGACATTCGTGCGCTGTTCTCTTCGTGCTGCGGCCGGTCGTAATAGTCGATGGAATTCTTCCAGCTGCTGATCTGCAGCGCCCACAGGAGACGGTGAACCTTATTGATGAACGCCTTCTGCAAGTCATCGTAGCTTCCTTCGCCTCTCCAGATCGACGACAGCTCATTCACGACCTGCTGTTCGATCGAGGCGCGGCGTCCCTCTCGCCCGTACAGATAATCGGTGGAAACCTTGAAATAATCCGCGATCTTTGGGATCAGGTCTCCCTCCGGGTAGCTCCCGTTCTCCCATTTGGACACTGCCTGCGCGCTCACCCCCAGGTAGTTCGCGAGCTGTTCCTGCGTCACCTTATTTTCCTTGCGAAGCGCCTGTAATGATTCCCCAAAACTCATAGAAAACTCCTTTCTGAAGGCTTGAGTGTTTATCTTCCCCCACACGTTGAAGGTCTGCACTCGCCTCTCGGTTGATTTGTCTGCATTATAACACAATTTACAGTTGAGTGTTAGCGCTAATTCAAGTGTACGTTTAGTTTTAGGTTGATTTTTCCGTCAAAATTCAACCATTCGTTGTGTCATTCGGAAAATTCAACGCAAAAAAGCGGGCTCTCCCATCCCGGAAGAACCCGCCCTCGAAAAATCATCCTTTACTGCCCTTTCACCTCGAGCAGCACACCGTTTCGGTCCGGCGCGGTCGCGTTGTCCGTGCGGTTCGAGGAGCGCTCATAGTTGCGGATATCGAGCCGCTCGTCCGGCGTACCCGCGGTAATGTTCTGCGCGAACGACGAGTCACCCTTGGTGGCGACATAGCCGTCCTCCCCGTGCCACAGCACGCTGACAACGAACGTGATCCCGAACCCGTCCGTATGAGCTTTCGCCTCTCGCTCGGCGATGTCGCGAAGACCGCCGAGGAACGTTGAAATCTTATCCAGCTGCTCCTCCGACGCGTTCTCGTCAACCGCGATCGTGAACTCCGAAAGGCGGTCAAACTGCGGTGAGTACACGACCGTCTTCAGCTCGCAGTCCTCGATCAGCTCCTCGATCTCCTTCCGGTACAGGTTGTACACGCCGTCCTCGTAGTCGGCCGCGATCGCGTAATCGTCCGTGTAATACACGTGTGAACCGTCGATCTGAACCTCGGACCCGAACGTCCACACGTCAAACTCAACGCCTCGCTCCTTCGTCCGAAAATGCAGCCTTCTCTCGCTGATCTCCTCCACCAGCTCCACTTCCTCACCGTGCGCTGACTTCACCGCAAACTCCTTCATCTGATCCGCCGTGGCAAGCTGCTCCCCGCAACCGGTCAGCAGCAAGGCCGCCGCCGCGCAGAGAAGGATCAGTCCGAATACCCTGCGTATGCTCTTACAAACGGGTGCCTCGCTTAGCCCGCTCATTTTCCTTTGGACATACATTTCCCTATCGACCGTCTCCGCAGCGTTTTTTATATATCTCTCCTGCTTCATATTACGCATCTCCCACCAGTATAACAAAACTCCCCGAGTGTTCCGCGGCATGACGCACACGGCATCACAGCCTACGAAATTATATCACTCGGGGAGCACTAATTCAACAGTGAGCACCTCTCTCCGTTACCTCACGGAGCGTCGCTCTTCGCTGCCGTTCCGATTACTTGTCGGCAACTCTCATACTGATCAGAATATGCATTTCATAATGGTCATTGTTCTCGTTCGGCCACGCAAGGGAGATATTGCGGGCGCCGTACGTTGTCAGCCAACTGTTTTCGTCGCGATTGTCAATCGGATTAAAGGGCTCAAACGTTCCGTCATCTTTGATCTGTCCCCAGCTCGGCTGAAGCAAGGCGCACACCTTATCATATACCGCCATAGCCGTTTCCTTATCGTTCAGCTCGATCGTAATGGAAACATAGCTGCTCTGGTCCACCTGAAGTTTATCGTCTTCTCCCGTCTTGCTGTGGAGCGTGACCAGCGTCACATACTCCGTAGCACCGTCCTTACCGGAAAGCCAGTGGTACTGGGCATTGTGGGAATACACCTTCTCAATTCCGGTAGAATCGGGGGTGTAGTCAAACCTCTCCCCGAAATTTTCCATCGTATCATCCTTCGTTACCGTGCGGATCTTCTGAATGTTCTCCGCGATCTCATCGGCGGTCTTTCCGTTGTAATCCGTGAACACCGAACCCTTCTCGGTAGCCTTGATCGTTTCGTCCGTGCCGGCCGTCTCATTCGTGCCGGCCGTCTCGTTCGTCGGGTTTGACTTATTGTCGCCCGACTGCTCCGTGGAACTGTCCGAATCGTTCTTCTTGCTCGTGTGCGACGCGGTGCATGCGCTGAGACAGAACACCGTCACCGTCGCCAGCAGAACCAAAAACATTCTTGATTTTTTCATGGTATATAACCCCCTGATCGTATGTACACTTCCGTTTTCAGTTACGGCAGCAAGATGCTGCTTGGAAACAACATATCACATTTTTCGAAAAATGTCAACAATATTTACTTTTTATAGCGCTATTGTTTGTCACGTTTACCAAGCGGTGTGCTTCTTGCCGTGCATTTACCCCTTTTCGGCGTAAAGTGAATTTTTAATTTCTACATGTTTTCCGCTAAAGTAGAAGTTTCTCTTGCACAGCCTCTTTTGGGCATGTATCCTATACAAGGTTATCTGTCTGTCGGAAAGGATGCCCATATGAGTCATAATCTTAAGGGTAACGGTAAACACCTTACCTTCTCTGACAGAGTATATATT
>JAFZVZ010000040.1 GCA_017617545.1 Lachnospiraceae bacterium | reverse complement strand
CATCCTGAGCCAGGATCAAACTCTCGTTAAAAGTTTATCCTCTCAGTTTACGCTAGCTTTTAAAAAGCCTTTGTATCCTGAAATTTACATGTTGAAAAGTTCGCTTCTGTTGCCAGAAACTTCAAAACGAATTTCAAGGTTGTTTCACTGTTCGGTTTTCAAGGTTCCGATCGGCCGCAAAGCCTTATTTTACAAGGGCTTACGGCGCAATGCACCCTGCTTTCTTTGCGTGAGTGCGAAGTTGATTGTATCACAGCACATTCCCTGTGTCAACACATTTTTATGAGTTTTTCTGCCGTGTTTTTGCCCATTTTTCGGCCGTTTTTCGTGCAATTTGACGAGTATACAAGATATAGTATTTTCCGGACTGTCTTGCCACAAGTACAGATGCCGGCTTTCCGCGCCCTGCCGGGCCGAAGCCTTCCGACGCACCTGACAGATCCATATGGCCGGGCTCCTTTTTTGTTTAATAAGGAAGCGGCGCGCGCTGTGCCCTCAACAGTAACACATTTGTAAGAACTCGTAACAAATATGTAATCAGTTCAACACTTGTTTCGTAACATTTCTCTGCTATGATAGCATCAGTTACATTCGGTGACACAAAATCACTTTTTTCCGGGGAGGTTACTATGAAAAACGAAGGTCACTCATTTTCCGTAAAATGCTTACTTGCAATCCTTATGATCCTTACTCTGGCTCTGGTCACGGCCGGCTGCGGCAAGAACAACTCTACCGCTGAGCCCACGACGGAGCCGACCAAAGAGGCCGGGGCAACGCCCACGGCGGAAGCAGCACCTACGACAGAGGTGACACCCACGGCGGAACCCACAGCAGAGCCCACGGCCGAGCCCACCGCGGAGCCGACGGAAGTTCCGAGCCCTACAGAAGCTCCGACGCCCGCCGTCACGATCGCCTACGGGGATCTCTCGCAGTACATCGGCATGAAGGCAGAGGATCTGATCAAAAAGATCAACTTGCCCTATACCGTTCCCGCGCTTTCCTTTTTAACCTATGACGAAGGTACCGGCCACGGCATGATCTCTTTCGACAGCAATGTCTTCTTCTGCCTCAGCAGCGAGACGAAGGACGTTACGACCGACAAGACTCCCGATGGCTATGTGATCGCCGTCAAGGTTTCGGCTCCTTCGAAGGCCGGCGTTTTGGATCTCGGAAACGGCTTTACCGCTTCGATGAAGTACTCCGAGCTGCGCACAGCATCCGGTGACGCCCTGGTGTTCGCGGACGAGGGCTATTACGACGGAAACGATTATGCGGAGTATATCGCACCGGCATACAAAAACCTCTGCAAATACTCCTTCTACTGGAAGTCGGTTGATCCCAACAAGGAAGATACGATTCCGGAGGACATTACCATCGAGGGCCGTGCCTGCCGGATGCTTGACAACAACGAGGAGCTTTACAAGCTCGCCCTTGAGCACAACGAGCAGTACCTCGCAGATCTCCGCTCTTCCTATAAGGATGCACCGATCCGCAAGGGCGGACTTCTCGGAAGTTTTAAGACCGACAAGGGAACCGTGGAGGTTTACGAGTCCGCCGTCTACGGCCGTCCGTACGGCATTGACAATAACGAAAACAGCGAAACCGGTTTCACCGGCAAGCCCGACGAAGCACTGGAGTGCTACGACTATTCCCTGTACTTCCGCACCATGAGCAAGGGCGAATGCATCGAATACACCTACATAGAGTTTCCCACAGCACTCGGTACCAATCCCGCGGGAACGGAGATTAAAATCATCAACCGGCTCAACTGGTTCGATGACCGCGGCATCGATGCCGAGCTGCTCAAAAACAGCGGTGTGAAACTGAAGAAGACTGACGATTACTATGCAGAGGCCGGCATCCGCCGCACGGATCTGCAGGACTATCGCGACTCTAATATGATTTCCTATTACACCGGCAAGGATAACTCCCTGCTTCTCACTCACAACTACATCGATGTTCGTTCCAACAACGGTTACACCATAGACGATGTATACTACGGTCCGGACGGAACGAAGTTTGCTTTCTACGGCGGCGATGAGGCAGCCCTTAACGCCCTGAAGAAACTCGACAGCGGCGAATACCTGGCAGATACCGACGGCGATCTCACGATCGTGAACTGGGAGAAATTGGAACTGGCAAAGAACCTCCTGATTTTTGATGTCATGCGCCTCGGTATCGGGGACGATGAGGATATCTATCTTGCGACCGACAGTTTCCTCATCCCCGTGTGGGGCCACTGCGAACCCGGCGGCGGGCTCACAAGCGTTCTTGAATGGTACTTCAAAAAGAACGGCGTGGATTTGGGCAATGAGCAGTATGAGAAGCGTTCCGAGCAGTATCTCACCGAGCTTCGCGACGAGTACAAGGATGTTCCGGTTCACAGAAGCGGCCTCCTCGCCACTGCAAAGCTGACCGATGACACTATTGTGGAGGTTTACGAATCCGCGGTCTACGCCCGTCCGGTCAACGCCGATTTTGCAAAGGATGCAGCCAACGGCTACACCTACACCGGCGTGGACGAGACAGTTGAATGCTACAGCTACTCCATCATCGCCCGGATCCTCAGAAACGGCAAATTCACGGATGACTACAGCTCGTCCTGCACCTTATTTACCCACGAACACATCAAGGGTGACACCGACGAAGACGAGAGGATCTCGCTCGTCAATGAACTGCGCTGGTCCTACAAAGACGACTACAGCGGCAGAGTTACCAACTGCGATCTTCCGAGATGGGACACTCTTCCCTGGTTGGAAAATGCTGTCATCGACGCCAAGCAGCCCTACATCGCCGCAGCGGGGGTCATCCGCAGATACAGCGATGAAACCGAAGGCTACAGCATGCATGCATACTACTATTACTACAACGTTGCGTACTTCCTTGGCAGCGACACAACCCCGATCCTTTCGCGCTGCAACGCGGAGGAGCTCTTCTCCTACCAGAGCCTCGGCGAGCGCATCGCCGATTCCGAGGGCAAGGTGATCTACACCGAAAGCCGCGGCGGCCATAACGGAACCAAAAATGTTACCACTTCCGGTGACGGTTTCGGTTCGGAAGGGAAAACCGTACTTGACATGAATGTGGTGAGCTCGACCATTACCGAGACATGGGAGAAGCAGCCTCTGAATTCCGAGATCAACCTGATCACCTTCACCCGCAGGGATACCGGTCTGGGAAGAACGTATGTATACTCCTATCTCTCCTGCGCCGACAACAATCTTGTGGCGTTCGATATGGATTTTACGCAGGAATGATCTGATAAATCACAGATAACAAACAAAACGCCGGCCGCTGCCCTGAAAACGGGTAACGGCCGGTCTTTTTCGTTTCGTCTTATGTCACAGTCTCTTACGCTCTGCGCACCGCAAGGTGGATATCAAATCCGCCGAAGTCCTGCTTCAGGTAAATGAACTCCGGCTTGCCCTTCGCATCCTTGCGAAGCGTGCTGTAGTCAAGCTCCACACCGTTGCGCTCCAAGTACGCCATCGCACGCTCCACCGACCATGTCATGATGGCGATGTGGCCCATGCGTCCGCGGCCCATGGTCTTCATAACCTCGATGCCCTGGCCGCAGAAATACGACGCGGGGATCTCAAGCTGCGGGAAGCCGAAGATCGTCGAGAAGAGGTCAGCCGTACGCTTTGCCTCGGTCTCATTTTCACTGTTGATGCCGACATGCTTGATCGCAAAGCCGAGCATCTTCGCAACCGCCTCGCGGGTCAGTTCGGTGATCTTCGCAAAATCCCCCGCGTTGATCAGATCGGCAGATACCATCCAGCTGCCGCCGCACGCAAGCACGCGGTCATAGGCGAGGTAGGAATTGAGGTTGTCCGCATTGATGCCGCCGGTGGGCATGAAACGTATGCCGCCGTACGGAGCCGCCATCGCCTTGATCTTGGCAAGGCCGCCGCTCGCCTCCGCGGGGAAGAATTTTACGACTTCAAGCCCAAGCTCAAGCGCCTGTTCGATCTCCGAGGGGCTTGTAACACCCGGCGTCACCGGGATGTCCTTCTCTATACAATAGGAAACGACCTTCGGATTCAGTCCGGGGCTAACGATGAATCGCGCGCCCGCTGCCATCGCGGCGTCCACCTGTGCCGTCGTGAGCACGGTGCCCGCGCCGATAAGCATCTCGGGGTACTCCTTTGTCATCGCGGCGATCGCGTCCGCTGCCGCCGCCGTGCGGAACGTAACCTCCGCCACCGGCAGACCGCCGTCACACAGCGCCTTCGCAAGCGGCACCGCGTCCTCCGCGCGGTCGATCTTCACCACGGGAATGATGCCGTAGCGTCCGAACTGTTCCAAAATCGGGTTCATATTCTGTATCCTCCATCTGTGCCGTAAAATGTATCGGCAAATTATCGCTCTCCCGACATGCGCACGTATTTTGCGTATGTCGTCTCGCCGTAGGATCCGTTATTGTTCCAGTACGACGTTATGAGAAGTTCTCCGTCCGCCACCATCCGGACTACGACGATCGCGTCCTTCATGGTCGAGAGATCCTTGCTGCGGAACACCCACAGCTGCTCTTCCTCGTTCGTGTACAGCTTGTCCAGACCATGCTCCGCATACCACGCCGGATCGTTCGTCGAGTTGGCCTTCGTGCGGATCTCATAGTCAACAGGCGAGGCTGTGTACATCTGTGTGAGGATGCCATCGCTTGTGATCCTCACCTGCACATACGGCTCGGGATCGGTTACCTTCACGATCGTTCCGTTGTCCACATGCTCGCTGAGCTCGTAGTATCCCACATAGTCCATGAAGATTGAAGCGCAGTCGTAATCGTACGCGTGCTCTCTCGTGAGCGTAAGCTCATACGGGTATTCGCCGGCGTCGATCGTGATGTGAAGCGTCTTGTCGTCCTTCATCCGCGCGACAACCACAACATAGCCGTCGAGGCTTGCGAAGACGAGCGTCTTCTCATTCAGGTTGGTCCGAAGGTCCTTCGGGAAGGACGGATAATTGTTGAACCGCTTCACCCACTCTTCCGGCATCGACCAGTAGAGAATGTAGGTCGACTTCTCATCGCTCGGTGCCTTGCCGAACGCCATCTCAAGCTGACCGTAAGGCGAGATGTAGATGCGGTAGTAATCCTCCGAAAAATCCCATTCGTCATCTCTTCTCGGATAGTACTCCGTCGTGAAGTCGCCCCAGTTGTAGTTCTCGTGAGCGTACCACATTCCGACGTAATCCTCAAAGTAGCAGCCCACCTCATACACGCGCTCGCGCACGAATTCATAATCGGTAAATACGGGGAACGAGCCCGAAGCGTACACGGCGGCATACTCAACCGCAAGCGACCCGTCAGACTGCGCATCCACGATCAGGAGCATTCCGTAGTCTTCGTCATTAGGTCCTTCCACACAGCTGAACAGAAGGTGTCCGCGCGAAAGGTCGGTCACGTCCTTCGCCAGGTCTTCCATGCCGTAGTTCAGGTCACGGTACTTCTCCAGTTCCTCTTCGGAAAATTTGGTGCGCAGTTCAAACACGCGCGTCGACTCCCACGCCGCGGAATTGTTGGTGTCGTGTTCAAACGCAACGGTAAACCGTACGGTGTCGTACTCATCGTTGACGAATTCAAGGCGATAGTCGCAGTTGGGATCGTCCTTGCACTCCGTGCGATCGGACTCCAGTCCCTCAACGGACTTCGCGTACCACGTGCCGACGTAATCGTTCATGCTGGTTCCGAACGCAGCTGCCGGCGTCGGCGTCGCGGTCGGATAACCGGACAGTGTCGGCTCCTCCGTCGGAGCAGGCGTCTCGGTGGGCGTCGCTTCCGGTGTCGGTGTTGCCTCCGCCGTGGGTTCCGGTGTCGGTGTCGTCTCCGCAGGTGTCGGCTCAGCCGTCGGCGTCACATCCCCGGGCGTCGGTTCCGCCGTCGGTGTCACGTCCCCGCCGGGCTCGTCCGTCGGCTCCGGCGACACGGTCACCGTACCGTTCTTCTTCGGATCCCGCGTCTCGGGTTCCTCGCTCCCGCAGGCGGTAAGAATGCCGATCACAAGAACCATCGTCATGATCCATGCAACACACCGCCTTGCATTGGTCGCTACGTCTCTCATGTTCTCTTCCTCCTCAAAACGTTAAGGAAACGCTGATCTGATCAGCGTTTCCTTAAAATTCATATCATTTCAAGCAAGCCCCGGACGCACCTGCTTCCGCCGTGCCCCCGGCTCCACACCGCGGCGATCACAACTTGTCTGTCAGATCCAGATACACGTCGCAGATGATATTGTTGTTATAGATCGAGCTGAGCAGATTGCTCTCGGCGATCGCCGCCTGGCAATTGCGCCCGAATTCCGTGTTGCCTAACGCCGTGATCACGGTGAAGAACATCAGGATCAGCACCGCTCCCACGAACAGGCCGACCATCGCGCCGGACACCCGGTTCATCGTGCTCAGGATCGGAAGTTTCGCCGTAAAATTCAGCGCGACACCGAGCAGATATATGATCGCCAGCGATGTCAGGAACAGTATGACAAAGCACGCCGCCCGAACGATCACGTTGGTGACCAGCTCCGCCACGTAGTCCGCGGCATTGTCCGCATCGAAGAGCTTGTAGCCTTCCTCCGTGTTGTGATCCTTCAACTGCTGTTTCACAACCTCGGGAAGCTTCAGCTTGTTGATATCGTCCTCCGTGATGGTCCCTTTCTCCGCGAGCTTGTCAAGCCCTAACGACTCGCGAACGTGCTTCTTCACCGAGGAAACCACGCTCTCCTGCTGCATCATCACCTTCGCAAGCGGCTGACAGAGCGACGCCGCAAGCACAAGCGCAAGCGCTACCGCGAGAAAATGGAACACCATTTTCACAAAACCCCGGAGCCAGCCCCAGATCACACAGATCAACAGGATCGCTCCGCATCCTACTACCATCCAATTCATTGTTCTCTCCTCTCCCGGTACGGGGTATGCGCACGCCCGCGAGGGACGTCCGCCAACTCAACTTCTTCGGAAAATGAGCGGAGCCGCTTCATTTTCCGCCTGCCCTGTTCTCTCCCGCCGGCCTCACAAAGCGGCGCGGAAAGAACTGTCTTCGGCGTCACCGCGGTTGTGACACGTCACTCCCCGCCGATCAGCCGGATCCGGTTGAACTGATTGTCGAAGATCAGCACGAAACCGTTGTCTTCGCTCGTGGCGAAGCAGTAGCTTACCGCCCGCGAAACAGAGTTTTTGTACTTGTCCCTGCCCTTGATGCGGTAAATGTACAGCGACGTATCGCTGTAGAGTATTACATCGCCCCCGTCGATCCGGAAGCCGCTGTAATAGTTGTCCATGGTGCGCGTCTCAACCTGCGCTCCGTTTGTGTCGTACAGCGTAACCTCATACTGGATGCGTCCGCCGTCGCGCTTCTCGGTCAGAAGACCGATGTACTTGCCGCTGAACGTGAACCTGCGGATCGTTCCCGTGTAGGTGATCTGCTTCGGCTCGAGGTTCGGGATCTCCTCCATCTCGTACACGAGAAGCCCGCGGTCACCGAACACCGCGACGCGGTCGTTGGTGACAAACTCCACATCCGCATAGAGGTTGTCGGGGTAGTCCGTTGTCACGGATTCCGCCTTGCCGACCATGCCGTCGTAGTAACTCCGGCCGACACCTCCGAAATTGTAAAATACAAGCCGCGAGCGGACCGCGTCATCGTCGAAGTACGCGAACGACACGACAAGCTTGGCGCCGTCCTCCGAGATCGCGATATCGAGCGGGAAACCGTTCACGTTCGTAACCGTGTTCATGTCCACCACACGGGTTCCGTCCGCATGGTAAATGGAGATATAATCCTCCTTGCCGTCGTCCATCAGAACGGCGGTCTCACCGTTCGCCGCCACCGCGACGCGAACGATCGAATGGTCGGTCGTCACGTTGCTGAACGAGCCCGTACCGTCCATGATGTAGAGAGAAACGCCGCCGGCATCGCCGACCGCTGCGAATTTGCCGCAGGTGTCCGCCACCGGGTTGGCCATGTTGTAGGAGACGTTCCAGAGGCTCTCGCCGTCCTGGTTGACCGCCTCCGCGCCGTCCCGCGCGTACCGGAGCACGCCGTCGCGGATCGGAAGAATTCCGCTGACCGTCGTGAACGGCATCTGCTTCATCTTCACCACGTCATACGCGGCGTAGGTCTTGCGATCCTTGCTTCTCTTGATCATCCAGCCGACCACAACGCCGACCAGGATGATGACAGCCGCAATGATCAAAATGTAGATCGGACGAAAGCGGGATTCCCCCGTGTATTCCTTTGTGACTTGCTTTGTTCCCTCGTCCAACGGGGTCCCTCCTTTCCTCCTCGGTTAATTGCTGTCTGTTCTGTCTCTTCTTCGGAAAATGATCCCGCTTCCCTTACAGTTCCGTGCGATTTTCCAACGCCTTCAAAAGCGTCACCTCGTCGACATACTCAAGGTCGCCGCCGACCGGAACACCGCTCGCGATCCGCGTCACGCGGATGCCGGTGTCCTTTAGAAGCTTGCTGATGTACATCGCGGTCGCCTCGCCCTCGAGCGTAGAGTTCGTCGCGAGGATAACCTCGTCAACGTCCCCCTGCAGCCGGATCATCAGCTCCTTCAGACGGATGTCCGTCGGATTGATGCCCTGCATCGGGGAGATCGCTCCCTGCAGCACATGGTACACGCCGTTGTACTGGCCGGTTTTCTCGTACGCCACGAGATCGCGCGTGTCCTCCACGACCATGATGGTCTTGTGGTCACGCTTGTCGCTGGCGCAGATCGGGCATATGTCCTCATCCGTCAGCGTGCAGCACTCGCGGCAGAACCGCGCGCTCGTCCTCGCGTCCAAAATTGCCGCCGAGAGGTCGCGCACCTGCTCCTCCGGCATGTGAAGGATATGGAACGCCAGCCGCTGCGCCGACTTCTGGCCGATCCCTGGCAAATGCCCGAGCTCGGCGATCAGTTTTGTTGTCGTTTTGCTGTAATAATCCACGGCCGGTCAATCCTCCAGCGTTTTTTCATCGATGAGCTCGCGCTCATCGCCGCGAACCGTGCGCAAGCCTACAAGCGTGCGTAACTTAGAACAGGCCGCCGAAATCGCCGAGACCGCCCGTAAGGCCGCCCGCGATACCGCTCATTGCCTCGTTCGTCTCCGTCTCCATGTTGCGGAACGCTTCGTTGACCGCAGCCATGATCAGATCCTGGAGCATTTCAACATCATCGGGATCCACAACGTCCTTCGAGATCTCGATCGCCGTAACTTCCTTCTGTCCGGAAACGCGAACCTTCACGGCGCCGCCGCCTGCGGTTGCTTCCCACTCCTTGGTCTCAAGCTCCTTCTGCATCTCCTCCATCTGGCGCTGCATGCGCTGAGCCTGCTTCATCAGGTTGTTCATGTTGCCCGGCATACCGCCGGAAAATCCGCCCTTCTTACCCATTGTGTTTTCTCCTTTTCCTGTCTGTTTCTTTCTATGGATTCCGTGAACTTCACGGTTATCACCGCGTTAAATGATCTCCACTTCCACGTCACCGAGGCGGCCCGCGATGGCATCGCTCAGATCGACGTACTTGCCGGGATCCTCGCCCTCCTTGAGCTGCTCAACCTCCACCGTAACCTTGTGGTGGATGACCTTCTCGATCGTCTTCTCAACCTGCTCGATATGGTTCATCGAGTTGATCAGGTTGAAGTCCGTCGACGTCGTGAACACCAAAAGCAGGTTTCCGCTGCGGCTCAGGCTCGGCGTGCACACCTTCATCGCCAGCCGCGCGGGCTGCGGTGCCATGTTGCACAGTGTCGGCCAGTTCTTCACGACATCCAGGATGTCCTCGGGAAGCGCGATCTTCAGCTTCTCCTTCGGTGCCTCCTCTTCCTCCGGCTCCGCCGCGGGGGCAGAGATGCCGGTCTTGCGAAGGACAGCCAGCTCATTTTCCAAACGACGGATGCGGTCCAGCACAGCCTCGTTGTCGATATCGACCTGCGGCCGGCACAGGCGCACCACCGTCATCTCGATGAGCACCCGCTTCTGCGACTCGTGGCGCAGGCGGTTGGTCAGCTCGCACAGCACGGAGATGTAGCGCATCAGCTCCTCCGGTGCGTACACCTTGGCCTCGTGCGCCAGGAGCTTCATCTGCTCGCCGGACATCTCCAGCGCCTCGCTCAGGTCCTCGCCGGACTGGGCGAGCAGCAGATTTCGCAGATACCATGTCAGGTCGACGATGAACCGCGGAAGCTCGCGCCCCGCGACGGTCATCTCGTCCAGAAGCCGAATGATCTTCGGGATCTTCCCGTCGTGAATATATCGAAGCGCCAAGGCAAATGTCTCCACATCGACGGTGCCGAGCACCTCCAAAATGCGGTCGTAGGTCAGTTCCTCTCCCGCGTAGTACGAGACGCATCGCTCAAGCAACGAGAGCGCGTCACGCATCGATCCGTCCGCAAGCCGCGCCACATAGCGCATCGCCTTCTCTTCCGTCGCGATCTCTTCCCGATCGCACAGCTCCAGCAGCCGGTCCGTGATGGTCTCGACGCGGATACGCTTGAAATCGTACCGCTGGCAGCGCGAGAGGATCGTGATCGGGATCGCGTGCACCTCGGTCGTCGCCAATATGAACACCACATACGACGGCGGTTCCTCGAGCGTCTTCAGCAGCGCGTTAAATGCACCTGTCGAGAGCATGTGGACCTCGTCGATGATGTATACTTTGTATTTGCCTTCCGTCGGATAATACCGCACCTCATCCACGATCTCGCGGATGTTCGCAACGCCGTTGTTGGACGCCGCGTCGAGCTCGACGACGTTCATGGAGCTTCCGTCGTTGATCGACTTGCACATCGCACATTCGTTGCACGGATTTCCGTCGACCGGGTTCTCGCAGTTGATCGCCTTCGCCAGTATTTTGGCTACCGACGTCTTTCCTGTTCCGCGTGTTCCGTTGAAGCAGTACGCATGGCCGATCCGTCCCGTCCGCAGCTGGTTCCGCAGCGTGGTAACGACCGCGTCCTGGCCTTTGACTTCGTCAAATGTGCTCGGGCGGAATTTCCGATACAGCGCTATATATGCCATGCCTTGCTCCTTTCTTCGGTCTCATTCGTGTCTTATCATTATACCACACCGCCCCGGGAAAGTCCACACCGAGACGCGCCACACGCGGACAATCAGGCTAACAATTGGGCGGGGGCGGCTCATATGTCTCGCTCTGCAGCGCGCCCTTAGTAATTCAGGTCTTCCTCAATTACATGCAATTCAAACCAGTCGAAATCGATTGCCTCAATGAACGAATCCGAGCCGAAGCGTGTCCTTGCGCTCTTCTTGAATTCCTTCACATTGTTCTGGAGCCAGATCGGTTTGGGCAGATTCCACTCGGAGCAGGCGCGCTCTACCGCGTCAAACACCTTCTTTGTGCGGTTGACCGGGTCCGGATTTTCCACAGTCATGTCCTTCACAAGGCGGTTGTCTTTCCAAAGTTTGATCCACATGCGAAACATTGCTGCTTCTCCTCCGATCTCTGCTTTCCATTGCACGCTTAAGATGCGCCTACATTTTCCGCTTCCGATCCCACTCGCGGATCCGCTTCGTACGGATGCCGTCGAGGATCGGGTACAGAAGCGCGCCGACCACCAGGCCGCCGAAGTGCGCGGCAAGGTTGACGTTGGCGTCCGCGCGGACAAAGCTGTAGATCAGGTACGCCGCGAAGATCACGACTCGCGTCGCGTTGTTTCTCCGCCGCTGCTCGGGATGCATGATCAGCATCACAAGGAACGCGCCCATCAATCCGTAGATCGCGCCGGATGCCCCTGCTGAATACGGGTCGATATTCGTAAAATAATGATAGTAAATGCACGACACCACCGATGCGCCGAGGCCGGACACGAGGTAGAGGATGATGTAACGGACGCGGAACATTTGCCTCTCAAGCTCGCCGCCGAGCGCATACAGCGCGATCATGTTACCGCCGACATGATCGATGCCGTAATGCAGGAACATGCATGTGAACAGCCGGTAGTAACCGTGCTCCGTGACCACCGTTCGCCAGCTCATCTGGCCCTTCTCGAGGATGCCGACCAGCTCAAACAGGTCGGTGAGCAGGAAAATGACCAGATTGATGCCGATCAGCACTGCCGTCACGATGCATACGTTCTGAAGGCCGCTCCGCCGCTGCGACGTGCGGTACCGGTTCTGTCTTCTCTGCTCCTCAAGGTAAGCGTCAGCCCTGGTTTTGTCAACGCGCGTCACGGCATCGCGGCTGTACGCGGCAACCCTGCTCGCCGCGCGAAAATTGTCGTGATCAAGGTCCGTCTGCGCGCCCTCCGCGTTGCGGCTGTGTCCGCCGAAATGCAGATTGTTCTCGATCACCGAGCGGATCCCAAGGAAATCCTCCGGCTGGTTTTCATATACGATCAGTCTGCCGTAATCCGCGTCCACGATCCAGAACGCGGACCCCTCGCCGACTTCCTTGCACTGTCCGATCCGACCCGTGACAAAAAGCGTCAGCATCGAGACGGTCTCGAAGCCCTGTTTTTGGAAAATGCTGCGGATCGTCTCCATATATCTGTTGTATTTTTCTTTCGTCAGAGCGGCGACCGCGGCATCGTTGATCAGCCAGACGGGGTCTGCCGATTTGCCTTCCGACGCATAGTAAAGACGCATATCGTCACGGTTGAGGTTCACTTCCTTCAACCCGCGCCCGCTGAAATACTGCGTCAGTTTCTCCCACATACGACTGCTCCTTTCCCCCGGAATTCCCCTTCGGAACTCCTCCGGAAACACCGATTAAACTCTTCGGTCTCCCGAACCGGGCACCGGCATTTTCCGATTACACACCCGAAACCATATTAGTATAAAACCGTCCGTTTCGCAAGGAAAATGTCTCCGTTTTCACCCGCGGCGCGCCTATGTTTTCCTTGACATTTACCGTGCAATCCGATACACTTTCGTAGGCACGCACAGTGTCAGATCACGCGAAGTCTCACGACTGCGACTTCGCCCGAAGGACGGATACCCATGATTTACGACAATATTCTCGAATCCATCGGTCACACCCCCATTATCCGGCTGCAGCGCATGACCGGCCCGGATGACGCGGAGGTTTTGGTCAAATTCGAAGGTTTGAACGTCGGCGGTTCCATCAAGACCCGCACGGCTTACAATATGATCCTCGCAGCGGAGAAGGAAGGCCGCATCACGAAGGACACGATCATCGTGGAGCCCACGAGCGGCAACCAGGGCATCGGCCTTGCGCTTGTCGGCGCCGTGCGCGGCTACCGCACGATCATCATCATGCCCGATTCGGTCAGCGAGGAGCGCCGCAAGCTCGTTCATCACTACGGCGCGGAAGTCATCCTCGTCCATGATGACGGCGACATCGGCGCCTGCATCGCGGAGTGCATCAACACGGCGTTCCGCATGGCGAAGGAAGATCCCAACGTCTTCGTTCCCGAGCAGTTCTCCAACCCGAACAACCCTCTGGTGCACAAGTACCACACCGGCGTGGAGATCCTCGAGCAGGTCGCAGGCCCGATCCACGGCTTCTGCTCCGGCATCGGCACGGGCGGCACGATCTCCGGCATCGGCGAAGTTCTTCGCACGCAAAATCCGGACATCACGATCTGGGCGGTAGAGCCCGCCAACGCTGCCATCCTCTCGGGCGGATCCATCGGAACGCACCTGCAGATGGGCATCGGCGACGGCCTGATCCCCGACAATCTCAACACGAACATTTACTCTGAGATCTTCATCGTCGAGGACGATGTCGCGCTGCAGACCTCGCGCGACCTTGCCTCGAAGGAAGGCATCCTCTGCGGCATCTCGAGCGGCACGAACGTCGCTGCTGCGCTCGCGATGGCAAAAAAACTCGGCCGCGGCAAAACGGTGGTCACCGTCCTGCCCGACACGGCCGAGAGATATTTTTCGACGCCTCTGTTCGAAGGGGAATGATCAATCATCAAGCGTAAGGCTCGCGAGCATCCTCGCGAGCTCTTTTTTATGCGATTTGTCGCAGGAGACCGTGATGAACAGCTTCCGGTCCGCCATGTAGTAGTAAGATACCTCCACCGGTTCGTCGCCCTCGGTATCGGTGTACACGATCTTCTTCGCGCGGTAATTGCCGCTGCCGAACACGGCATCCTCCTCGGTGATGAACGAGTAGCTGCCGTCCGACTGGAACACCTCCAGCGCCTCGTTGACATCCGCCTCGTCGGACACTTCCGAGATCGCGAGGAAATTCGCGTACGGGTTTGTCTTGAACCCGAACCGGTCCATATAGGTCGGATTTTCATTGTTGCCGAGCCGGATCCGGTCCTTCTGATACCGCGACTCATCGTACTGGATCGTGTAGCCGAACTCCTTCGAGTGCTCCGTGCGGTATTTGGCGCCCGAGCTGTCGAGCACCAGCAGGAAGATCACCAGCACCGCGCATGCCGCGCCGAGGCCCAACAGGATCCACTTGAGGATTTTGCCGTTTCCCCGCGCTTCCGTCGAGCCCGAACCCGTTGTTTCGATTGTCTCTTTTTCCTCCATACAGACCATTTTCCTTTTCTTTTCTATCATCGTTCCGGGGAACATATCATCGGAAAATAACTCCGAATTTCACAAGTACTTTTTCCTCCAGGCACTCATACCGGACCGACGCCCGTGAAGCACTGTCTTTCGCATCAATTCCTTTGCCGCTGCAGAACTCAACAAAATCGTCTTCCGTGACAGAAATACCGTATTGCTCCGCGATGAGTCCCACAATCAGAGCCTTTTTGATCTCATACTCGGCGGATTGAATGCATTGTAAAAAAAAACTATCTTCGTCCAAATTCAAAACACCTGAATAGAATTCCTCAAGTTCAATATTTAAATTCGCTGCTGTTCTTTCGTACTCACCAGCTATTTGCAGCGCATAATCCTTAATGTCTTCTTCCGACAGATCAAAAGTGCAGATGCGAAAAGCCTCCTCGAAAAATGTTGCTTTATTCAATTCACGACACGAGAACAATTCTTCGTTCCGTTTCACATCAAAAAGATAACAATAAAACTCTTCAAAAGAAGAAAAACCGTCTGCTTCCAACGCTTTTATCACATCTTCTTCTGCATAACAACTTCCACTCGAAAGAACCTTAATGGATGTCTTGACGTCCTTGATTTGAAGATAATTCACTATTCCGTCATCGGAAAGTTGCACTTGTATCACGTCTCCCGACTTTTTTCCACATAATGCTCGCTCCGCCGCAATGTTAAACATTCCCGCTCCGATAACGATTATACATTCATGTTTAGATGTGTCCACTGCTGTCTCGGTACAAAGCTCAACTTCTGCCCTTACGACATCTCCCTCCAAAATAATGTTGTCAGTATCGCTCGAATATGTATAAAACAAACGAAGAGCTTCATCTACACGACCACAAATATTCCAATAGGAAACTCCGTTTTCGCTAAATTTATAATTTTCGAACCACTGCATATCAACAGTAATGATTCTGCTGTCATTAACATTTCGTAACAACAAATAATCTGTAACAGCACTGTTTATTGAAACCTCTGGTTTTGTCGTTTTTGCACTGCATGAACAGAAGTAAATCAGTGCTAGCACCAATAAAACAAATATCACGCAATGTTTTTTCATCCTTCAACCTTTCTTTTGCACACAACACGCTATTGCTATGCATTTTTTGCGTTCTTTTCACCCATGCATTTACTAAGTATAACACTGCTTATCCATAAAATCAATTGAGAGGCAACCGTTTCTTCCTTGAGGCAACGAACCGTTTCTTCCTTGCATTGTCCGCGAAATGCAATATAATGATTGTGGAACAATCGGTTTATTCTCTTACGACGAGGTGCCCCATGAAAACTTCCGAACGGCCGGTCGTGGCCATCATGTATGATTTTGACAAGACACTTTGCACGAAGGATATGGAGGAGTACACGTTCATCCCCAAGGTCGGCATGACCGCCGAGGCGTTCTGGGCGGAGGCGCAGGCACTCGCCACGGAGCGGAAAATGGACAGCGTCCTCGCCTACATGTACCTGATGCTCGACCGTTCTCGCAACGCGCACCGCAGCATCCGCCGCGAAGATTTCGTTGAGCACGGCAAGGACCTCGAGTTCTTCCCCGGCGTCACGGACTGGTTTGAGCGCATCCGCCGCTTCGGCGACGAGATCGGCGTCACCGTGGAGCATTACATCATCTCCTCCGGCCTGCGCGAGATCATCGAGGGCTCGGAGATCTTCAAGGCGTTCCGCGAGGTATTTGCCTGCGAGTTTCTCTACGACGAAAACGGCGTCGCGTGCTGGCCGAAGAACGCGGTCAACTACACGACGAAGACGCAGTTTCTGTTCCGCATCAACAAGGGCGTGCTCGACATCAGCGACGACGCCACTCTCAACACATACACTCCCGAGGACGAGCGCCCCGTGCCATTCCGCAACATGATCTACATCGGCGACGGCCTGACGGACGTGCCGTGCATGAAGCTCGTGAAGGTCAACGGCGGCTACTCGATCGCCGTGTACCGCGACGAGACGCTTCCGAAGGTACGGCCGCTGCTCACCGACAACCGCGTCAATTTCATCGAGCCTGCGGACTACCGCGAGGGCAGTGAACTCGACAGCACCGTCAAGACGATCCTTCGGAAAATGCTCCTCACGGACACGCTGGTGGACCGCTCCTCCGCGCAGACGAAGGCCGCGAAAAAATAACCGAGCGCACGTACACCTCGCGAGCTCTGCTCGCGAGGATGTCTATCAGCAAAAGATAAAAAAGGATATTGCCTTTTGTACAAAGTAGGCGTATAGTTGTCGAAAAATCTTTCGGCAGCTATACGCCGTTTTTGTTTTAAGGAAAATTCTATGAGCAACGCAAAAACAACTCGTCCGACAAGACAATTTCGTTCGACGAACATCGACATGTGCAGCGGTTCGCTGCCTAAGAAGATGCTCTTGTTTGCGTTGCCTTTGATCCTCTCCAGTGTCCTGCAGCTTCTGTTCAACGCCGCGGATCTGATCGTCGTCGGCCGGTACGTGGGTGACGAAGCTCTCGCGGCCGTGGGCTCTACCGGCGCGCTCATCAACCTGTTGACCAACCTCTTCATCGGCCTTTCCGTGGGCGCCAACGTGCTTGTCGCGCGCTTCACCGGAGCACGCCGCGACAAGGATGTGGAGGAGACCGTACACACGGCTATCCTGACCAGCGTGATCAGCGGTGCCTTCCTCGCTCTGGTTGGTTTTCTGTTCGCGCGCCCGCTCCTTCAGCTGATGGACACTCCCGCAGACGTCCTCACCGGCGCCGCTCACTACATGCGCGTGTACTTCCTGGGCATGCCGATCATGATGCTCTACAACTTCGGAAGCGCTATCCTGCGCGCCATCGGCGACACGCGCCGTCCGCTGTATTACCTGAGCATCGCCGGCTGCGTCAACGTCGCCCTGAACCTGATGTTCGTCCTTGTCTTCGGCATGGGCGTCGAGGGTGTTGCCTACGCGACCGTCATCTCGCAGCTCATCTCCGCCGTCTTGGTAGTGAACAACCTCGCGCATCAGAACAACGCCTGCCGGCTGTCCTACTCAAAGCTGCGCATCCACGCGAAGAAGCTTGCCGCCATCGCGAGGATCGGCCTTCCGGCCGGACTGCAGGGCTGCATCTTCTCCCTCTCGAACGTATTGATCCAGTCCTCCATCAACTCCTTCGGCAAGCTCGCCATGTCGGGCAACTCCGCGGGTGTCAACATCGAGGGTTTCATCTACGTATCAATGAACGCATGGCACCATACGACGCTGAGCTTTGCCGGCCAGAACTACGGCGCCGGTCAGTATGACCGCATCCGCAAAGCCCTGCGCTGGGGCTTGCTCTTCGTGTTCCTCTTCGGCGCCGGCCTAGGCGGGACCGCGCTCCTTCTGAAATCGCGGCTCATCAGCATCTACACGAAAGACGCTGAGGCGATCGCTTACGGCTGCGTGCGAATGAGCGTCATCTGCGTGTGCTATTTTACGTGCGGTATCATGGACGTGATCGTCGGCGCGCTGCGCGGCATCGGCTTCTCGCTCCTGCCGACACTGACGTCGCTTATCGGCGTGTGCGGCTTCCGCATCACCTGGATCTACACCTATTTCCGCGCCCACCACACGCTCCGCGTGCTGTACATGTCCTATCCGATCAGCTGGTGCATCACGATCGTGTTGCACTGCATCGTCTACCTGTGGTGGTTACACAAAAACCGCGATCGATTCTGACGCGACAAATCTAATTTGCCGTCAACGGACGTGAAACAACTGCATCGTTGAATTTACGAAAAATGAGGGAATGCCGCTCATTCCCTCTGATTATTTTCCGATTATTCTTCGCCGTGCTACAACTCCGGTTACGTTCACCCCAGCCGCTCAACCACGAGTTGCCACCCCAGCGTTTCACAACATTTTCCGCATCGAGAATGTCTTGATCCTCGATGTCCGCGATCTCCTCATATATACTCTTCCCCATCATCTAGAAAGCTCCTTATCGTCAAAAAACTTATACTTCATAAGGTCACTCATTCATTTGATGAATTCTTCTCTCAGCGGCAGTTCCTTTCGCCACAATCCGTCGAAGAGAATCTCGTATCGGTATGTTGCTCCTTCGGGGATTTTCAGATTCCTGAGCTGACGTCCGGTTACGATCGCGCAAAGGTAACGAAATGAAGGAAGACCATTCACCGCGTTTTCTTCCGTCACGATCCATCCGGCATCATAGAGAATCTGCAGCGAATCCTGAATCAATTCGGCTTGTATCCGGCGAGATGCTGCCTCCCCTTCTTCTCCGATAAGCCATTCGTTCTTATTCGCCACACCGCTTTCTTTCCATGCCAGATTCAGTCTCTCTTCCATTGGTTCGTACTTTGCCTTCGGGATTACCACAACCCTCGCAAATTCGTCATCCGCCAGCTGAAATTCAGCTACCATCAGTTTGCCGGAATAAACGACATCTGCCCAGGCCCTTTCATCGTCCGTCATAAAACGAAAGCCGGGATCTTTCAATGCATCGTAAACATTTTTCCCATTGATTGTTCCTACAACAGTAACGCAATCCGAATAAAAAGCCTCATTATCCGGGTGTACAAACAGAGAAACCGATGCTACCGCATCATCCTTTGTCAGCTCTTTCGCTGCCGCGTAAGGAATCCTGAGCAGCAGCTCATCCGGCTCCGGACGATCCGTTCCGGTAATGCCCAGAACGCGATAATGATCCAGTTCCGGATATTGTTCCAGGAATGCCTTCTTCGCTTCTACCGGCGGAGCATCCCCGAAGTCCACGGCAATGGTGATATCTACGCCGGTATCCTCGTACTTCTTCAATCCTTCGTCGAGTTTTTCCTCGCGGATCTCCCCTTCGATCTGAAGTGTAAGTTTCTCCACAGGCTGCAGTTCCATTGGTTTGGTCGGTTCTGCTGTCGGTATCGGTGTCGCTGTATTCGTCGGTTCGACAGACTTTGTTGCTTCCGCTGTATTCGTCGGTTCGACAGAAGGTTTTGTATTCTGAAACGTTCCCGCACTACAGGCAGTCCCAAACAAGATCATCCACCCAAACAGAAGCAATAACCAAGTCCTCGGTCTCACTCGTCTATCCATAATGATCACCTCCTCATCGAACATCCCCCATCATTGTCCTGTCGTTCCCTGCCACAATGCGATTCCGATATAGTCTTTCATAGCCATTTCTCCTTCACTTATCTTTTACTTACTAAAACTTCCGGGATTTCTTATTTCAACTATACCGCATGTCTGTCTTTTTTCATACTTTTTTTCATCCGCGCATGGTCACCTTCCCCACACCCGCAACAGTTGATTTGCCACGGAAAATGTGGTATCATTATTGTGTATGGCCTTTTGATCCGCGGGGTTGGATCGGGGCCGACGCAGAGGTATGGTTCGGAAGCCGGCTGCGCGCCGATGCTTCCTTGTGGGGAGTACGGAGTTTTTATCATGGGTAAGAACAAGAAGAAAAAGAAATCAATCTCAACCTTGCCGAAGGCTCAGCAGGCTCAGGCAATGGCGAAGGCGCAAGCCTCGGAGGTCACTGCGTCCAAGCGTACCTTCGCGGACCGTCGCGCCGCATTTTCCGCTTCGGCAAGACAGTTTCTCGGCAGAAAACCGTTCTGCTATTCCATTGTCCAGATTCTGATCCTGGCATTCTTTGTCAACCTCATCGCGGACGGCTTTTCCAGATTTTCCTTCTGGAAGCCCTTCGTGTTTCTGTTCACGCATCCGCTGATCTTCCTGGTCAACATGCTGATCATCGCGATCACGCTCGCGCCTGCGATCCTGTTCCGCCGCAGAAGCTTCTTCTACTTCTTCGGCTGTATCCTGTGGATCGCTGTCGGCGTCATCGACTTCGTCGTGCTGCACAACCGCGTCACGCCGTTCAACGCGAACGACTTCCGCATGCTTGACGACGCCTGGAACGTGTTGTTCAAATACTATAACGTTCTGCAGGCCATCGGTCTCGCGCTGCTGATCCTGTTCGGCGTGCTCCTTGTTGTCATCGCCTACCTGAAATTCCCGAAGCAAAAGGAGCCCGTGCAGTACCGTTATGCGGTTCCGCTCAACCTGTCCATCATTTTCGGCTTTATCCTGCTGATCATCGGAAGCCGCAGTGTCGGTATCATGGCCAAGACGTTCCCGAACATCGCAAATGCCTACCACGATTACGGCCTTCCGTACTGCTTTGTCTGCAGTATTGTCGACAAGGGTATCGACAAGCCATCGAACTACTCGCGCGACAAGGTGAAGGAGGTTATCGACAAGGTGACCTCGCCGAGTCCCTCGCCGGCGCCGACCGGCACCGACAACCCGGTGACACCCGGACCGGAGATTGAGGCACAGAAACCGAACATCATTTTTATACAGCTCGAATCCTTCTTCGACCCGAAGCGCATCAAGGGCATCGACTTCGAGACGGATCCGATCCCCACATTTTCCTACCTGAGAAAGAATTACAATTCCGGACTTCTGGGCGTTCCGAGCATCAGCGCCGGCACCTCGAACACCGAGTTTGAGGTCCTGACCGGCATGAACATGGCCGATTTCGGTACCGGCGAGTACCCGTACAAGACGATCCTTCGGGAGAAGACTTGCGAGAGCATCGCCTACAACCTTAAGGAACTCGGCTACGGCGCGCACGCGATCCACAACAACACGGCCGGCTTCTACAGCCGCCACATCGTCTACTCGAACCTCGGTTTCGACGACTACGATTCGATCGAGATGATGGAAAATGTGGAGCGCAACGAGCTCGGGTGGGCGCGCGATTCCATCCTCTACGACGAGATCCTCACCGCGCTTGACTCCACGCCGGGCAGCGACCTCGTCTTCACCGTGTCCGTCCAGGGCCACGGCAAATACCCCGACGAGGATATTCTGGAAAATGCGATCGAGCTCACCGACGTCATGGACGCCTACGGCGACAACACCATCAACGGTCTCAAGTATTACATCAACCAGCTGCACGAGATGGACGAGCTCATCGCCCGCCTGATCGAGCATTTTCAGGACAGTGACACACTGACGGTGCTCGTGCTGTACGGCGATCACCTGCCCGGGTTCAACTTCACGGAGGACAACCTCAACGAAGGCAGCCTCCTGCAGACGGAATACGTGATCTGGAGCAACTTCGACCTTCCGGTGGAGCACCGCGATCTCGAGGCGTACCAGCTGAGCGCCCATGTCATGGATCTCCTCGGCTACCACACCGGCCTGATCACCAAGCTGCACCAGACCCACATGGCACTTGAGGATTCCACGGATTATCTTGCTGAGCTGCAGCTGCTTTCCTACGACATGCTCTACGGCGAGCAGTACCTCTGGGAAGACCGGGAACCGTACGAGCCGACGCAGATGACGTTCGGCTTCCACCCGGTCACGCTGTCCTCCTACCACGCGATCTACAACGCGACAGGCGACAACTACTATCTGACGGTACACGGGGCTCATTTTACGCCGTATACCGACATCTATATTAACGGAACACGATACCGCGATACCATCGCCGTCTCTGACACGGAGCTGTTCCTGCCGGCTGTATCGCTGAAGGAGGGTGACGTCATCTCCGTTGCGATGCCGATCGACGATTCGACGACGCTTCGGGAGTCCAACCCGATCACGTTCACTCCGGAAGACCAGACCGAGACCAAATAAGAAAAGGATCCATTTCCATGAAAGAACGCACCATCAACATTGTTTTTGCCATTCTGTCCGCCGCGTGCGGCATTGCTCTGTTCGTGTTCGGACTCAAAGAGGCCGCGGTTGACACCGATGTCGCGGTCGATGAAAATGTCATCGACACGATGGCGATCACCATCCCCGGCATCCTGCTGTTCGCGGACTCGGTGATGTATCTGCTCCGCCCGAAGTTCCGCAGCGATCTTAAGTTCCTGTTCAGCAATCTGGGGATTGTCGCGCTGGTCGGTTTCATCGCGGAGGTTGTCTACTTTCAGTTCATCCATTACGGCCTTCACCGGCCGCAGGTGAAGATGCTCGTGCCTGCGATCCTGATCATCCTTGCGTACGGCGTCTTCATCCTTGTTCTCGGCGGTTTGTACCTCTGCGTGCGCAAGGCCGCGGGGCTCACAAATAAAAAGCACTAATATACCTTCGCGTGAGAAGGAGGAAACTTTCGTATGAAATCCATTCGCAGTATTGTACCCGGCCTCGTGCTGCTGGCGGCATTTCTCGTGTTCACGCTGCTCATCTGTTATGTGGACGTGCAGCCGATCGGCGTTGCAGCCTCCAATGTCGGCTTCGCGTCGATCAACAAGGACGTGAACGAGTTCTTCGGCGCTCACAAGACGATCTACACGCTGACCGAGGTCCTCGGTTACCTGACCTGGCTGGTCGTCGCGTTCTTCGGTCTGATCGGCCTGTCGCAGCTGGTCCATCGCAAGTCGCTCCTGAAGGTTGACCGCGACATCATCCTTCTCGGGATCGGCTACGCCGTGATGCTCGTGTTCTACGTGCTCTTCGACAAGCTGCCGCTCAACTACCGCCCGGCGTACCCCTGGGACGAGGGAGTGCTTGAAGCCTCCTATCCGTCCTCGCACACGCTGATGCTCGTCTTCGTGATGGCTACCGCCGTGATGCAGATCGCGCGCCGCGTCCGCTCTGCCGGACTTCGTTTCGCCCTCACGGCAGCCTGCGTAGCAATCGCAGCCGTTGTCACCGTCGGCCGGCTCGCCTGCGGCGTCCACTGGTTCATCGACATCGTCGGCGGCGTGCTCCTCGCAGCAGCGCTCGCAGCGTTGTACTATGGGTTGTGCGCAGGCAAGAACGAGCCTGAGGCAAAAGAGACCAAGTAGACCACAACTAAATGACGATATAAAACAGAAGGGGCTTCCGACAGGCAGCCCCTTTGGTATTGTTGTGTTTCTTTTCGTACCACATGAAACCCGGAAAATAAATCAAGCGAAAACTACGGACGTTTTCGCTTGATTTATCCAAGATGCCGATAGGCATCTACATAGCATCCCACAGCGCCTCATTCACTTCAATCGGTATATTCACCTTCCATTTTTCGTAGAGGCTCTCGAAATATGCTCGGGAAACCTCGTCGATGCGAGCCTCTTCGGCCGCCTGCGTGGCTGCCTTGTCCTTCTCGTCGACGCAGTAGAAGATGTACAGGCCGTCGTCCTCCTCGACGATCTCGCTCATCTCGCCCGTGTGAAGGGCAAACGCGGCGTTGCGGCTCTTCACCGGCAGGTCCGCGCGGCCGACCGTGATCTCGATCGTGCTCGCCGCGGAAACGCCCTTGGCGTAGTTATAGAAATCCTTGGATTCCGCTGCGGCGGCGCGATAGCCTTCCGCCTTTGTCCACAGCGCGCGCATATCCTCCTCGGAGAGCGGCGTGCGGTTGCCCTCAGCGTCCTCGTAATATTTGTTCAGGAATATATAGCAGAATTTGGCGCGAAGCACTTCCGCCTCGGTGATCTCGGAGATGTCCGCGTTCAGCGTGATCGTGCGGTACGTCTTCTCCGCAAGCACGTTGTCATTGTAGATGGAACGCACCAGATCCTCGGTGATGCCGTATTTCTTCGCTGTCGACTCCGTGATGCCGGAGAGATACTGCTGCGTATAATCGTTGACGTTGAGAATGTCATCGGCCTCCAATTTTACGTCGAACTCATCGGCCATGTGGCACACAAGCTTGATGTAGATCAGCTTCTCGAGAAGGCGCTCCTTCATCAGCTCCGAGTACGGCCGCTGCTCCCGCGTAAACTTGATGTCCCAGATCTCCGCGCCGTAGAGCGCCTCGACCTCCTCGCGCATACTCAAAAGGTAAATGTTGGCCTCCGCGTAACTCACCTCGGACCCGCCGATGCGCAGCAGCACATCGTTCGTGAAGCCTTCGCTTGTCGGAAGTTTTTTCTCATCCTCATTGTTCTTGCCGCAGCCACACATCGCGGCCGCGAGCACAAACGCAAGAATCACCGCGCAGATGCGCCGAAATCCCGGTCTGATTCGCATACTGATACCTCCCACAATAGGTAATCCTGTCTCTCGGAAAATGTTCCGTCACTCCGCCAGCTTCCCGAGCTCCTTCAGCACGCTCTCCGTCTCGCGGAACTGCGCCCCGAAATCCGGGTTGCCCTGCTTCTTCCCCTGCAGCGTGTAGGTGAACACCGGAACCTCGCCCGTCTGCACATGCAGCCGTCCGCGGAACTGCTCCACCACCTCGGGGATTCCCTCCGCATGAAGCGCTGCCTTAGCGAACATGCGAAGCACAAGGAACCCATCGCGGATCGTTAATTTTTCGACATATGCCTTATGCGCAAGCGCCTTGAGGTATGCGACGCGGATCAGCAGATCCACACTGTCCGGCATGTCGCCGAACCGGTCGGTCAGCTCATCCTGCATCTCCTCCACATCATCCTCCGATTCAATGGATGCGATGCGCTTGTACATGTCAAGCTTCTGTATCTCGTTGCGGATGTAGGTCGCGGGAATATACGCGTCTACGTCCGCATCTATCTGCGTCTCGAACAGCTCACGAACCTCCGTGTCACCCTTCATCGCGCGGATGGCCTCGTTGAGCATTTTACAATACAGCTCGTAGCCGACCGCCGCGATCTGCCCGTGCTGCTCCGCGCCGAGAAGGTTTCCGGCGCCGCGGATCTCAAGGTCGCGAAGGGAAATGCGGTACCCCGCGCCGAGCTCCGTGTAGTCGCGGATCGCGCTGAGGCGCTTCTCCGCCGTCTCCGTCAGCATCTTGTCACGACGGTACATCAGAAACGCGTAGGCGATACGGTTGGAACGGCCGACGCGCCCGCGGAGCTGATACATCTGCGACAGTCCGAGCCGCTCCGCTCCGTCGATGATCATCGTGTTGACATTGCTGATGTCCATGCCCGTCTCCACGATCGTCGTTGAGACAAGCACGTCAATCTCGCGGTTGATGAACCGCGTCATGATCTTCTCGAGAACACGCTCTTCCATCTGACCGTGCGCGTACGCGATGTTGGCCTCGGGACAGAGCTCCTGCAGCTTGGCCGCAACGTCAGAGATATCCTTCACCCTGTTGTAAATATAATACACTTGCCCTTCTCTTGCAAGTTCTCTGTTGATCGCCTCTCGCGCGATCTCCGGGCTGTACTCCATGACAAAGGTCTGGATCGGCAGGCGGTCAAGCGGCGGCTCCTCAAGGATGCTCATGTCGCGGATGCCGATCAGGCTCATGTGGAGCGTGCGCGGGATGGGCGTTGCCGTCAGCGTGAGCGCGTCGACATCGTTTCGCAGCTGCTTGATCTTCTCCTTGTGCGTGACGCCGAATCGCTGCTCCTCGTCGACGATCAGCAGCCCGAGATTTTTAAACTGCACATCCTTGGAAAGAATGCGGTGCGTGCCGATCACGATGTCCACCATACCCTTGCGGATGTCCGCGATCGTCCGCGCCTGTTCCTTCGGCGTGCGGAAGCGGGATAGCATATCAACGCGGCACGGAAAATTCATCAGCCGCTGCATGAAGGTATTATAATGCTGCTGCGCGAGGATGGTCGTCGGCACCAGAACCGCCACCTGCTTGCCGTTCAGCACCGCCTTAAACGCGGCGCGGAGCGCGATCTCCGTCTTGCCGTAGCCGACGTCGCCGCAGATCAGGCGGTCCATGATCCGGTCGCTCTCCATATCGCGCTTGGTGTCCGCGATGGCGCGAAGCTGGTCGTCCGTCTCCTCGAACGGGAACAGCTCCTCAAACTCGCGCTGCCACTCGTTGTCCTTCTCGTAGGCGAAGCCCTTTCTGCTCGAGCGGATCGCGTACAGGTTGACAAGCTCCTGCGCGATGTTGTTCACGCTCTTCTGCACCTTCGCCTTGGTCTTCTTCCATTCCGCCCCGCCGAGGCGGTTGAGCTTCGGTTTCTTCTCGACGTCGGCGTCCGCGTACTTCTGCAGCACGTCAAGCCCCGTCGCCGGCACGTAGCACGTTCCGCCTTCGTACTCGACCTTCACGTAATCCTTCGTCACGCCCTCGGTTTCAAGCTGTACAAGGCCCCGGTAAATGCCGATGCCGTTATTTTCATGGATCACATAGTCGCCGTTCGACAGCTCATGGTAGTCGAGCGCCTTGCGGTTGCTCTTCTTCCTCTCGACCTTCGCGCGCTCGCGCCCGAAAATGTCGCTCTCCGTGATGACGACAAAGCGAAGCAGCGGATACTCAAAACCGCTCCGCAGCTTGCCGTACACGATCATGACCTCGCGCTCTCCGACAACGCGCGCGGGATCCTCCGTGTAGAAGGAGATCACGCCGTACTCCTCGAGTTCCTGCACCAGGTGCTTCGCCCTCGTGTGCGACGGGCAGACGAGCAGCATGCGGTAGCCCTTTTTCTTATACGTCGAAAGGTCCTTGGCAAGCGCCTCCAGGTTCTTCCCGTACGACGAGATCGCGCGCACGCCGAGGTCGTACCGGTGGCGGTAATCGATCATGGTGTCGCGGACGACAAATGCCGCCAACGCCACCGTCTTGCGCGCCGCCAGCTCCGCGAACATGCGCCTGTTATCGTTGATCGCGCGCAGCTGCCCCGGCAGCAGGCTTCCCGCCGCGAGGCGCGCCGTCATGCTCTCCGTGTACTCCGCGACGACGGCCTCCGCATTTTCCGCCTGATTGGTAGGCTCGTCGAGGAACACGATCGTGTCCTTCGGAAAATAAGAGAAGAACGTCGCGGTGTCCTTCTTGAAATAGTCGATAAATGCCCCGAGGTTCACGCTCCCGGGCAGGTAGCGGATGTTGTCCGCCAGCTCCGACGCCATCACGCGCAGATGGTGCGACTCGTCGTAATGCTTCGCGGCATCGAGTTTGTCCGCGGTCTGCTTCACGTCGCGCTCCATGCGCGCAAGACTGGCCTCCCGCTCCTCCTCGCTCAGCACGAGCTCCACCGCGGGGTAGATCGTCAGCCCGTCGGCCGATTCGATCGAGCGCTGGCTCGCCGAGTCGAAGACCTTGATGTCATCGATCTCATCTCCCCAGAACTCGATGCGGTACGGGTTGTCCTGCGAGATCGGGAACACGTCGAGGATACCTCCTCGCACGGCAAATTCTCCCGCCATCTCGACCTGGTCCACGCGCCGGTAGCACATCTCCGTGAGCCGCTTTGTAAGCTCCGTCAGGGAGATCTCCGAATCCCTCGCGATCGTCAGTCGCGCGGCGAGGATCTCCTCAAGCGGCTGAAGCCGCTCAAGACCGATGCGGATGGTCGTCACGACCGTGAGCCGCCCACCATTTTCCTGCGTCTCCGCGAGGCGCCGCAGCACGCTCATGCGCTCGCGCAGTGTCATATTGCCCTGCACGCCCGCGCTGAAGAAGATCAGATCCTTGTCCGGCATGTACACCGTGTCCGGGTCGAACTCGCGGTAGTCCTCGTACAGGATTTTCGCCTTCAGGTCGTCCTCCGCGATGATCAGGCGGTACTGATACGGCTCGCCGAGAGCATACATAAACTGCGCCTTCTGCACCGGCGTGCAGCCCGTCACCATAACGGGCGTCTCGCCGCGGCGAAGGTGCTCCCCGACCGCTTCAAACTCGTTGGACGCCCGCATGGGCTCCGTAAATGTCTTCATTCCTGCGCTCCTGTTACCTGATCCCCCGACGCAAACGCCCGCGCCAAAACCGTCAGCCGCCGCAGCGGCACATTTCCTTCAATCGTTCCTTCTCAACCGCCGTTGTAGCGGTTCATCGCCTCTTCCACACCGTCCGAGAGAATGCACCGCACGGCGTCACGCGCCTTCGCGAGCGCTTCCCGCACCGTCGGTTCCTCCTCCTTCGGAAAATGAGCCAGCACATGGTCGGCGAGATCCCACCCTTCGGGCTTCTCCCCGACACCGATGCGAAGTCTCGCAAAATCGCTCGTGCCGATGTGCTGAATGATGCTCTTCATTCCGTTGTGACCACCCGCGCTTCCCTTGGCACGGATGCGAAGCCGCCCGGTCGCCAGCGAAACCTCATCGCAGATGATGAGGATGTCGTCCGCCGGAACCTTGTAAAAATCCATGAGAGCGCGCACGCACTCCCCGCTGTTGTTCATAAACGTCTGCGGCTGCACAAGTTTCACCTTCACGCCGTCGATGACGCCCGTGCCGGTGATGCCCTTGCACTCCTTCGTCTTGAGGGCGATGCCGGTTGCGTCCGCGATCGCCGTCACCGCGTCCCATCCGATGTTGTGCCTCGTGCCCGCGTATTTTGTCCCGGGGTTGCCGAGACCGATGATCAAAAACATTCTGTCCTTACCTTCTGTTTCCGTGAAATTGTCTGCCGCGCCGGAGCTGCCCGTTCCTTCCGCAACCGCCGTCGCGGGATTCCCGGAACCGTCGCCTTGTTTCCTTCGAAGCCATCTCCGAAGCCGTGTGATACACATGTCTCTTCTCCCGATATTGTAAGCCCTTAACCTCGTCAGACCCCGAACACTTCCCGAGCGATATCGACCGTCGCTTTCGCGTCGCGCCCGTAGTAATCCGCGCCGATCTCCGCCGCGTACTCCGGTGTCAGTACCGCGCCGCCCACGACAACCTTGCACGGAAGGCCCGCCTCGCGGAGCGCAACGATCGTGTCGCGCATGCTCGGCAGCGTCGTCGTCATCAGCGCGCTCAACCCGACGAGCGGCGTGCCCGTCTCCCGCGCTGCCTTCACGACCGCCTCGATCTCAACGTCGCGACCGAGGTCGACAACCGTAAATCCGTAGTTTTCCAACAACACCTTCACAATGTTCTTGCCGATGTCGTGGATGTCGCCCTTGACGGTCGCGAGCACGATCGTGCCCTTGCTGACCGCGTCAGCGCCGCTTGCGCGCATATGGTTCTTGATCTCGGAAAATGCGCCCTGCACCACGGAGGCGGACAAGATCAGCTGAGGAAGGAAAATCCTTCCCTTCTCAAAGCCGGCACCGACCGTGTCGAGCGCGGGGATCAAAACACCGTTGACGATATCCATCGAGTCCATCGTCCCGAGAAGGCTCTTCGTAAGCTCCGTACCCTGCGCCGCAAGTCCGCGGACAACTGCCGTGTACAGCGAAGCCGCGCCGTCGCCGAGCTTTGCCGCGATGTCCGCGGCTACCGTGTCACCCGTAGGAGCGCTCACGCCGGCATTGGCCACAGCGCCTGCTGCACCGGCCGCCCCGGCCGCGACGACAACAGTCTGTGCCGGCTGCCAGTCGCGATACGCATCCATGTACGCAAGGGAGTTCTTGTCAATATTCATTAATACGCGATACGCGCGCAGCGCGCCCATCATGCCCTCGGAGTTCGGGTTCATGATCGGCAAAGTAAGACCGTTCTGCAGCGCCATCGTGAGAAATGCCGTGTTGATCACGTCGCGGTTCGGAAGTCCGAAGCTCACGTTCGAAACGCCGAGCACCGCGCCCAAATGCAGTCTGTCATGCACCATCGCGACCGCCTTCAATGTCTCCGCGACGCCCGCCTGCTCCGCGCTCGCCGTGAGCGTGAGGCAGTCGATCTGAAGGTTCTCGCGGCGGATGCCTGCCGCCTCCGCGCGGGACACGATCTTCTCCGCAACCGCGAAGCGCTCCTCCGCCGTCTTGCCGATCCCGTTCTCATCGAGCGTCAGGCCGACCACGGCCGCGCCGTACTTCTTCACAAGCGGCAGGATCGACGTAAGGCTCTTCTCCTCACCGTTGACGCTGTTCACGAGCGGCTTGCCGCAGTAGATGCGCAACGCCGCCTCCAGCACCTCGGGCTTGTTCGAGTCGATCTGCAGCGGCACATCGACAACCGCCTGCAGCTCGCGGATCACGCGGACCATCATCGCGGTCTCGTCGATGCCGGGCAGTCCGACATTGACATCCAAAATCTCGGCGCCCGCCTCCACCTGGGAGATGGCCTGTCCGAGAATATAATCCATATCACCGTTCTGCAGCGCCTCCTTGAAGCGCTTCTTGCCGGTCGGGTTGATGCGCTCGCCGATGCAGCGCGGCTCCGTGAACCACACGGCCTTGCTCGCCGACGCGATACCCGTCGGGCGCGTGTTGCGAAGTGTCGTGAGCTCCTCGTAATCGTCGGGGTAGAAGCTCTTCGCAGCCTCGTCGCTGCCGTTCTTCCCCGCCTCAACCGCGTCTCTCTCCGCCTCCCACTCGCGCACGACGCGTACAAGCTCACGGATATACTCAGGCGAGGTACCGCAGCAGCCGCCGACCGCGCAGACGCCGTAGGGGAGCATTTTCCGCATGATCGCGCCGAATTCCTCGGGCAACACGTTGTAGGTGTTCGTCGCCGGATCGGGCAAGCCGGCGTTCGGCTTGACCACGAGCGGCAGCTTCGTACAGGTGTAGAGCTCCTTCACCATCGGCAGCAGCTCTTCCGGTCCGAGCGAGCAGTTCATGCCGATTCCGTCGATGCCCATGTCGGAAAATGTCAGTGCCATCGACGCGATGCTCGTGCCTGTGAAGGTTCTCGAGTTCGCCTCGAAGCTCATCGTCACGAAAACCGGAAGGTCGGTGTTCTCTTTCGCGGCAAGCACCGCTGCTTTCGTCTCACTCAGGTCGCTCATCGTCTCGATGACGATCATGTCAGCGCCCTTCGCCGCGCGCATTTCCTCGGCGAAGATATCGTACGCCTCGTCGAAGGACATGTCTCCGAGCGGCTCGATCAACCGGCCGATCGGGCCGATGTCCATCGCGACCTTCACATCCGGTCTGCCGGTCTCAACGACCGCCGCGCGCGCATTGCCGATCGCGGAGACGATCAGCGCCTGCAGCGGATAGCCGGCCTTTGCCATCTTCAGACGGTTCGCGCCGAACGTGTTCGTATACACGACCTGGGAACCGGCCTCAATGTACCGCCGATGGATCGCCGTGACCTCCTCGGGGTGCTCAATGTTCCACACCTCGGGAATGCCGCCGACGGGAAGTCCCGCCGCCTGCAGCTCCGTGCCCATCGCGCCGTCGAGTATCAAGATTTGTCTGTTCTCTGCCATGTTCACCTCTGTGACTGTTCCGTCACCAATATCTTACGTGTCCTGCGGCTCCTCCGCCGTCTTATCCTGCCTCGTCAGGCAGCTGTCATGGTACGCGCAGCCCGCGCACGCCCCCGCGGCACAGGCTCCGACCGGCGCGGAGATCGCGTCCCCGTCCTCCGTCGCCACCTTGCGCAGCTCCTTCGTCATATCCTGCAAGCCGATGATCGCCGTGACCGACTTGAGCGGCGTCAGCATGTGGCTGTCCGTCGTCATCAGACCAATTCTCTTGTTCGCCTCCACCGCCGCGAGGAGCTCGTCCTGCAGCGCAAGAGGAAGGTCGCCGTATCCCGGCGAGAAGCGCCAGGTCTGGCGGAAGAGGGGCATTTTCCCCTGAATCTCCGACTGGATGTCGTCGCAGATCTGCTCGATCGCTGCGCCCGCCATCGCGTCTGTCAAAAGCGCCTTGGGCATGTTCGTCAGCTGCAGCCGCCGCATCAGCGTGTCCACGCCGCTGCCGAGCGTCGCCGCTACGATCGCCACCTTCGTGCAGCCCACGAGATGCTTCACGATGTCCTTGCCTGTCAGTGTGAGCGCGCAGTCCGCAAGCCGGACCTCATCCTCGCTGCAGCATTCCAGTTCAAAGATGCCGACGCTGTACGCGGGGTGGCACGCCTCCATCAGAGGCGCCTCGCACTCCTTCATGAGCGTCAGGATCGTCTCGTCCGGCGTCTGATCGCCGTAGCCCAAATACCGCGCGGCTTCATCCATCCGGATCGGTTTCAGTTCAACCATAGATCTCACTCCTCCCGGATCAGGCCCGGGTTGATCATCGGCGCAACCGCATCGGTGATGCGCTTCGCCACATAGGGATTGTTCATTGTGTAAAGGTGGATGCCGTCCACGCCGCGCGACACGAGATCGATGATCTGGTCGATCGCGTAGGCGATGCCGCCCTCGCGAACCGAGTCCGGATACGCCTCGTAGCGCGCCATCATGCGTGCAAACTTCGCGGGAATACTCGCGCCGCACATCGTGACCATGCGCTCGATCGACGTCTTGCTCGTACACGGCATGATGCCTGCCTCGATCGGCACGTTGATGCCTGCCGCGCGCGCCTTGTCAAGGAAGCGAAAGTACGCATCGTTGTCGAAAAACAGCTGCGACAGCAGATGATCCGCGCCCGCGTCCACCTTCTTCTTCAGGTTCTCAATGTCCGCGTCGAGCGACGACGCCTCCATGTGGCCTTCGGGGTAGCAGGCGCCCATGATGTGGAACTCGCCCTTCGTCTTCAGGTACGCGATCAGATCGGAAGCATGCTTAAAATCGGTCTGTATCTCCCTCTCGGCGTTCGGATTGCGGTCGCCGCGCAGCGCCAGGATGTTCTCGATCCCGCGCGCCTTCAGCTGCTCGCAGATCATGTCGATGTCCTCTTTCGAGTTGTACAGACACGTCAGATGCACCGCCGAGGCGATGCCGTACTGCTTCTCGATGATCTCCGCGATGTCCGCGGTCTTCGTGTCGGCAGCGCTTCCGCCGGCACCGTACGTCACGCTGATGAAATCCGGATGCAGGCCCTGAAGTCCGTCCAGCGTCTTGTAGATCGTCTCGATCGGCATATCCTTCTTCGGAGGGAAAATCTCAAAAGTAAATGCCGTGCGTCCGTTTTTCATGATGTCTGTCAGTTTCATCCCGTTGCCACTCCTCAATGCGTGTTCTTTGCGGTCTCTCCGGGCCGTTTCCGGCCTTAAAAACCATATCCTATACATGCCAAAACACGGGCAAGCCGGATGTACCCCGCTTGCCCGTTCTGCACATATTCATTGGCTGCGCAGACTTGGCGTGCAGCCGATCCTGATTCGATTTACATTACCGACATGTGACGCCAGCGTCCTACAGGAACTTGCGCAGCTCCTCGATCTTGTCGGTGCGCTCCCAAGGCAGATCCACATCCGTGCGCCCGAAGTGGCCGTACGCCGCAGTCTGCTTGTAAATCGGCCGGCGCAGGTCGAGCATCTTGATGATGCCGCCCGGGCGAAGGTCGAAGACCTTGCGGACGATCTTCGTGAGCTCAACATCGGAAATCTTGCCGGTGCCGAAGGTATCCAGCATCACCGAGGTGGGCTCCGCAACGCCGATGGCGTAGGAGAGCTGAACCTCACAGCGGTCCGCGAGGCCTGCGGCTACAACATTTTTCGCAACATAGCGAGCCGCGTAGCTTGCGGAACGGTCCACCTTCGTGCAGTCCTTTCCGGAAAATGCTCCGCCGCCGTGGCGCGCATATCCGCCGTAGGTATCCACGATGATCTTGCGGCCGGTCAGACCGGAGTCACCGTTCGGACCGCCGATCACGAAACGACCGGTCGGATTGATGTAGAAGATCGTATCGTCGTCCACCATCTCCGCCGGCAGAACCGGGTCGAGGACGTACTTGCGAACATCCGCGTGAAGCTGCTCCTGCGTGATATCCGGGTCATGCTGCGTCGAGAGCACGACCGCGTGCAGATGCACGGGCTTGCCGTTCTCGTCGTACTCCACGGTCACCTGGGACTTGCCGTCCGGACGAAGATACGGGAGCGTCCCGTTCTTGCGAACCTCGGAGAGCTTTCTCGTCAGCTTGTGCGCAAGGCTGATCGGGTACGGCATCAACTCGGGCGTCTCGTTCGTCGCGTAACCGAACATCATACCCTGGTCGCCGGCGCCGACGTTGGTGTCCTCCATGCGGCTGCCCGCATCCGTGGACCCGTCCTGCTTCGCCTCGAGCGCCTTGTTGACGCCCATCGCGATGTCCGCCGACTGCTCATCAAGCGCGACAATGACGCCGCACGTGTCGGCGTCAAATCCATACTTGGCGCGCGTGTATCCGATCTCGCGGATCGTGTCACGCACGGTCTTCTGAATATCCACATAGGCTTCGGTCGTAACCTCACCCATCACAAGCACAAGTCCGGTCGTGATCGCCGTCTCGCAGGCGACACGGCTCATCGGGTCCTGTGCGATCATCGCATCAAGCACTGCGTCCGAAATCTGGTCGCAGATCTTATCGGGATGTCCTTCGGTTACCGACTCCGAAGTAAACAACCTCTTTTCCATGGCTCATCTCCTCCAGCGGATCCTTCCGCTGATTATGCTTCTTCAATATCGTTCACGGTCTCCTTGACGATGTCCGCGCCGATACCGCGCAGCTTGCCGTCGAAATCCTCGTAGCCGCGCTCAATATAATCGATCCAATCCATCACGGTCTGTCCGTCCGCCGCCAACGCTGCGATCGTCAGCGCAGCGCCCGCGCGAAGGTCGGGAACATCGATATGCGTTCCGTGGACAGCCTCCACACCGTGGATCTTCGCCGTCTCATTGTTCTTCACCTTGATCTCGGCACCCATTTTCACAAGCTCGTCCACATAGCGGAAGCGGTTCTCGAAGATCGTCTCGTAAACCGTGCTGTCGCCGTCGCCGAGCATCAGTACAACCGTGATCTGCGGCTGCATATCCGTCGGGAAGCCGGGATACACGCGGGTGCGGACCGTCGAGGCCCCAAGTCTCGCATTCACATCCGACACGACGCGCACCTCGGTGCCGTCCTCGGACTCGGTCACCGTCACACCGATCTCCTCAAGCTTGGAAGAGATGGCCTCGAGGTGTCTCGGGATGACATTTTTCAACGTCACATCGCCCTTCGCAGCCGCGACAGCGCACATGAACGTGCCCGCCTCGATCTGGTCGGGAATAACCGTATATTCCGTGCCCTTCAGCGATTCCACACCGAAGATACGGATGACATCGGTTCCGGCGCCCTTGATGCGTGCTCCCATACTGTTCAGGAAGTTCGCCACATCTACGATGTGAGGCTCCTTCGCCGCGTTCTCGATCGTTGTCGTGCCCTTGGCAAGAACTGCCGCGAGCATAATGTTGATGGTCGCGCCGACGCTCGCTACGTCGAGGAAAATGCCGCTGCCGTGCAGGTTGGTGACACTGGCATAGATGCAATTTTCCGCGTCGTTCTCGTCGCATTTGACGCCGAGAGCGCGCAATCCTTTAAGATGCTGGTCGATCGGTCTCGCACCGATCTCGCATCCGCCCGGCATCGCAACCTGCGCTTTCCCCTTCTTGCCGACGAGCGCGCCGAGCAAGTAATAGGATGCGCGTATCTTCTGTATGACTTCCGAATTGACGACCACCGAATTGATCGTTTTGCCGCAGATCACCGCCTTGTGCGCATCGATGCGCTCCACTGTGGCGCCGATGCCGCGGATGGCATCCAGCAACACGTTGATGTCGCTGACATCCGGTAAATTCTCAATCGTGACCGGTTCGTCTGTCAGGATTGCACCTGCGATGATACCGAGCGCCGCGTTCTTCGCGCCGCCGATGACCACTTCGCCGTGCAACGGCTTGCCGCCGTTAATGATATACCGATTCATACTGTTCCGTCAGGCTACCCGACTGTCCTCCAAACTGTTAATGATTCCCTTGCGTGTCCGCTGTTCGCGGGTTACTTCGTGTCCTTGCCGCCGATATCCTTGAGCAGGTTAAAAAGCATCTTCTCCATGTCCTCGTCGGGAATGTCCTGCTTCTCCCGAACGAACGGCACCACCTGCGTGTCGGCCATCATCTTCGCCGCGTCGTCTTCCTCCGCGTCCGCCGGCCGTCCCTTTGCTTCCTCTGTCGCGCTGCAAACCTCATTGCCGAGCCGCTCGGCTACCGCCTCCAGCTCCGCATCCGCAAAATCGCTTTCCGCGATCACTACATCATCCCCGTCAGTCGAGTCCCCGGTTTCTTCCTCCGGAAAATTTTCCTCGTCGTATACCTCGTCCTCATCCTCCGCATCATCCTCGTCGCCGAAGATGTCGTCGGCACTGTTCCAGTGTTCGGTCTCGTCTTCTTCGCTGTCCTCGCCGTCCTCTTCCGCGTCGTCCTCGAATTCGAGGTCATCCTCCGCGTCCTCATCTTCGTCCCACTCGTCTTCTAACTCGTCTTCGGAAAATTCGTCCGCTTCGTCATCGTCAGATTCAGGCTCTTCCGTGGGGAGGCTTTCTTCCTCCTCATCGGTTTCATCCTCTTCGGTTTCCGCTTCCGCGTCGTCCTCTGTCTCCGCGACTGCCTCAACCGCTTCCTCCGCAGCCTCAACTGCTTCGGTAACCTCATCAGCCGCTTCCCCGACAACCTCCTCGGCTGTCTCCGCGATCTCTTCCGCAGCATCGCTCACTGCTTCCTCCGCAGCTTCCGCGATCTCCGTTGCCGTATTCTCTGCAGCTTCCTCAGCCTCCTCGATCACTTCGGCTGTTTCCTCAGCTGCCGCATCGATCACGGCTTCCGCGGTATCTTCTATCGTTTCAGCTTCAGCTGCTTCTTCGGTTTCCTCCGCAGCCTCAGCGTCATCATCGTCATCGTCGTCATCATCGTCATCGTCGTCGAAAATGACTCTGTCGATCTTGCCCTCGAGCGTCTCCGGCAGCACGTACGTGCGGCGGTACTCCTCGAGTTCATCTCCGGTCAGCTCGTCGTCATCGTCGTCATCATCGTCATCCGAAGCTTCCCCGGACACTGCCTCAACGACCTCTTCCTCGACGGCTTCCGTCTCCTGCTCAGCAGGTGCTTCCTCGGCAACCTCCGCTGCGGCTTCCGTTGCCTCCGCTGCCTCGTCTCCTCCGAAGATCGAGCGATCCTCGCCGGCAGGCTGGTGCAGCGACAGAAACTCGGGAGTGCGAAGGTACGGTTCGGGATGCGCCGGCATCGCCTGTGCCATCACCTTCTCGTCGACGGTCTCGTTCGCCACGGCCTCGGCGCGGGCATTTTCCTCCAAGAGGGCAGACACGTCATCCATCAGCGATTCGACGTTGGCGGTCGTATCGAACGGCTCCTCGGTCGCTTCCGTCACGACGCTCTCCGGTGCCTCATCCGTCTCGCAGGCACCGAGCAGAACCTGTGCCTTGGACGCCACCTCGGAATCCGGAAAATACTTCATGATCTGGTGGCATTCCTTCGCGCACGATTCGCGGTCGCTGTTCTTGTAATATGCCTTGGCGAGCTCAAGCGCCCAGACATCGGTGTACTCTTCGTTCTTCAGCTTCGCCAGGCTCTTGATCAGGAACTCCGGATCCTTGCCGAGCATGCAGTCCACGCGGTAGCGATACACCAGACGCTCCGGATTGTCCGGCTCCATCCGGCGGAACTCGCGCAGATACTGCTCCGCCTCCTTTGGCTCCTTGAGTTTCAGGCAGATCTCAATCAGACCGGTCATCACCTTGTGGGTCTTGTTCCGGCCGTACATCTCGAGATACAGCTCCTTCGCGTCCTCAAGTCGTCCCGTTCTCATGTATACTTCTGCGATCGCGGACAGATCGTACACGGACGCCACTCTCGCGGGATTGATCTTATCCGCGATCTCCAGCGCCTCGTCGTACTTCTTGGCACGAACCAGCTTCTTTACTGCATTGACTTTGGCGGTCGTTGTCAGTAACATGACTTTCTCCTCTCCTGGGAAACCTCCGGCGGTCCTCCGCCGGCATTGCGAAATCTTTCGACAAACCAATACAAAAGCCGTGCGAAGTGCGTCGAAACGCCTTTCCGGACGTTACCATAGCAGTTGACTCGGCCCAGGTGTACTCGCGGCGCATGAGAGGGTTCGCTTAGTGCTGCTGTATTCCTACCCTGACACGGTTCACAAATTCCCATCGCGCGAGGCCCAAGCTTCAACGTTACTTACTACGGGCAGCTCCAAATCGGACGCCCCTCGGCACATCATCACCCCTGCTGTAGCGGATTGCAGGTACAGGGCACCGCTATCTCCCCGGTTGCACGGCACAATAAGTATACTGTTTTTCTATATAATTGTCAACCAGAATAACAAGGTAAGAAGTCTGTATAAACACGCGCGCGCAGCGCGTAGGTGAAGCCTGCCGGCAGTGCGCGAACTGCGCGCAGAAAAACGCCCTCGCATCGCTGCGAGGGCGTTTTCCGGAGAAGGTATTTTTGTTACTTGGGGTGTAGCAAAAACTATATAATGTATTGGGGTTTACGCTCATTATAATACCACCGACCAACACGGATGTGTGCACAAACATTACAAAAAGCATAAAAAGTTTTTGTGCAGTTTGACACATGTCTTTCGTCAATGTGTCTGAATCACATCAAAATATGGCGTTATTTTTTGAGCTTTCCCGTCATGTTGCACAATCGGGCCATTTTGACCCCTCTTTTCAGCCGGTTTTCGGCCCGTCTTTGCCCACCTTGTCCGGATGACACAATCCGCGCGAGGCACAGTTCTCACAGCCGCAGCCGCAGGAGGTCCTGCCTGCCAGCCGGTCGCGGATCTGCTTCCGTATGATCAGTACGACGATGGCGACAAGAGCCAGCGACAGTATGATCGTTGCCAGATTATCCATAAGCCATGCCATTCGTCACCGCCTCCTTTCGTCCTCATCGCATGTGCTTTTCTCATTTCTTACCGACCGCCTCGATCTTCTTCGCATCGCTCGTGGTCAGTGTGGTAGCTTCATAATACTTCTTTACGAACAGCATGTAAAGCATTCCCGCCAGAATTGCCGCCGCGACGATCACACCGATGATGTTCATGCCGCCCGCGAAGATCCGGCCGAACTGCGTCACCATCAGAGCGATCGCATACGCGAAGCCGCACTGGTACAGGATTGCGAACCAGGTCCATTTTGCGCTGTTCATCTCACGACGGATCGCACCGATCGCCGCGAAGCAAGGTGCGCACAGAAGGTTGAACACGAGGAACGCAAAGCCCGTGATCTTTGTGAACGCAGCGCCTACGCCGGCGATGTCGCCGTAGAGGATACCCATCGTACCGACGATATTTTCCTTCGCCACAAGACCGGTGACGGACGCCACGGCCGCCTGCCAGTTGCCGAACCCAAGAGGCTTGAAGATCCATGCGATGCCACCGCCGATCGCAGCCAGGATGGAGCTGTCGATCTCATCCTCGGCGAGCATGCGGAAGCTTCCGTCCACCCATCCGAAGTACGAGGTGAACCACACAACGATCGTCGAGAGCAAAATGATGGTGCCTGCCTTCTTGATGAACGACCAGCCGCGCTCCCACATGGAGCGGAGCACGTTGCCGAGTGTCGGCATGTGGTACGCCGGAAGCTCCATGACGAACGGCGCAGGGTTGCCCGCGAAGATCTTCGTCTTCTTCAAAATGATACCCGAGATGACGATCGCCGCCATGCCGATGAAATACGCGGAGGTGCTGATCCACGCGCTGCCTCCGAAGATCGCGCCCGCGATCATCGCGATGAACGGAACCTTGGCGCCGCACGGGATGAATGTTGTTGTCATAATGGTCATACGGCGGTCGCGCTCATTTTCGATCGTGCGCGATGCCATAATGCCGGGCACACCGCATCCGACGCCGACCAGCATCGGGATGAAGGATTTGCCGGAGAGACCGAACTTGCGGAACACACGGTCAAGGACAAACGCGATACGCGCCATGTAGCCGCACGCCTCCAGGAAGGCGAGCAGGAAGAACAGAACGAGCATCTGCGGAACAAAGCCGAGCACCGCGCCGACGCCGGCCACAATACCGTCGAGGATCAGACCCTTGAGCCAGTCCGCACAGCCGATCTTGTCAAGAAGCGACTCGACCAGTGAGGGGATGCCGGGCACCCACACGCCGTAGTTCGCGGGATCCACGCCGCCCTCGTACTTTTCGTACGCAGCGATGGCGTCATTCACATCCGCAAGCGATGCTGTCTCCTCGCTCTCCTCGAGCGTTTCCTCGTCGACCACCGTGTACGGGATCTCCGCTGTATCGGCGCCGTCGGTCGCCTGATAGCTCTTCAGCACCTCGCGCAGGGCGGCAACGGCCGCTGCGGCGTCGTAATCCTCCGCCTCAGAATCCATCGCATTTTCCGCTGCCTCTGTGTCAACACCGGCTTCGGAAGCCTTCGCGAGCAGTCCCTCAAGGATCGCGTCGGTGTCACCGTACTCCTCCTCCGCATCCTCCGTGTCGCCGGAGCCGATGCCCAGAAGGTGCCAGCCGTCGCCGAACAGTCCGTCGTTCGCCCAGTCGGTTGCCGGCGCGCCGACGCCGACCATGGCGATCCAGTAGATCAAAAACATGACAAGCGCGAAGATCGGAAGGCCGAGCCAGCGGTTCGTCACGATCTTGTCGATCTTGTCCGAGGTCGTCAGGCTGCCGCTCTTCGCCTTCTTGCTGCACGATTTGATCACGTCCGCGATATATACGTAGCGGTCGTTCGTGATGATGCTCTCCGCGTCGTCGTCGAGCTCTTTCTCTGCCGCCGCGATGTCCTTCTCGATGTGCGCAAGCGTCTCCTGCGGGATCTTCAGGCTCTCGAGGATCTTCTCGTCGCGCTCGAAGATCTTGACCGCGTAAAATCTCTGCTGCTCCTCGGGCATGTTGTGCACGACCGCCTCCTCGATGTGCGCGATCGCGTGCTCAACAGGTCCGGAAAATGAGTGCTGCGGTATGCCGGCAGGCTTTCCCGCCGCTGCCACAGCCGCCTTGGCCGCCTCGTCGATGCCGGTCTCCTTGAGCGCCGAGATCTCCACGACCTCGCAGCCGAGTGCCTTCGCGAGCTTCTTCGTGTCGATCTTGTCGCCGTTCTTTTCGACGACATCCATCATGTTGACTGCCACAACGACCGGGATGCCGGTCTCGAGCAGCTGTGTCGTGAGGTAGAGGTTTCTCTCGAGGTTCGTGCCGTCCACGATGTTGAGGATAGCCTCCGGCCGCTCGCCGAGCAGGTAGTTTCTCGCGACGACCTCCTCAAGGGTATACGGGGAGAGTGAGTAAATGCCGGGCAGGTCGACGATCGTCACGTTGTCCTGCTTCTTCAGCTTTCCCTCCTTCTTCTCGACCGTTACGCCCGGCCAGTTTCCGACGAACTGATTGGAACCGGTCAGCGCATTAAAAAGCGTTGTCTTACCGCTGTTGGGATTGCCCGCCAGCGCGATTCTGATGTTCATAAGTCTTGTCCTTTCCGTGGGTTGACGGTTGCCTTACGGTAACCGCTGTTGAAAAAAAGAAACGCCTCTTGCCGGCGCCAGGATCGTATCCTACTCAACAAGGATCATTTCCGCGTCTTCCTTGCGCAGACTGAGCTCGTAGCCGCGCACGGTCACCTCGATCGGATCGCCGAGAGGGGCAACCTTGCGCACGTACACCGACGTTCCGCGGGTGATGCCCATGTCCATGATCCTGCGGCGCACCGCGCCCTGCCCGCTCAGGCGGACGACGCGCACGGTCTCACCGATTCCTGTTTCACGCAATGTCTTCATGTTGTATTCTTTCCTTTCTGCCGCCGAAGCAGCTCTTTCCTGTTCCTGTCCGACCGCATTTCGTTCCGGCTCACTTCACTCCGGGACCACGCGCGGTCACGCGGCTTCACACGTAAATGTGACGCGCAGCCTCATCGCTGATCGCGACACGCGATTCCTTCACGTTCACGATCACGTTGCCGCTGTGTTCCGCCACGACGCGCACCGTTGCTCCGGCAACAAAACCGAGCGTTTCCAGATGCAGCCGCAATTCCGGATTTCCTGCGATGCGTCGCACCGTCAGGTCAACATTGGGGTCTGCCACACACAACGGGATCATATGTACACCTCCCTTGACATATTCCGCGCTTGCGGTTGTCTATAGGTAACTTCCGCCGTAATTATAGTTACCATTGGGTAACTTGTCAAGTGGGTTTTTGCACAAAAATAAGGGATAGTCGTGAACAATTCATGGAACTGTTGCTTGACGCTTCCCCTGTTTGTATCATATAATCAAAGAAAGTTCCCTATAACGAACACTCTTTATTATGCAATTGCATTTTCCGCCCCGACATCGATAACCGTAATCGATAACTGACGCGAATCATAAACAGACTTCAGATTGGAGGTTTACACTACCATGATCTACGAATCCGGTGAAATGTATCTGGAAACCATTTTGATCCTCGCACAGGCGCATCCGGAGGTTCACGCGGTGGATATCGCCGCCGAGATGAACATCTCGAAGCCTTCTGTCAGCCGCGCGCTCGGGCGCCTCAAGGACGAGAACTGCATCATCATCGACGCGAGCGGACGCATCGCCTTCACGGAGAAAGGCCGCTCCATCGCGGAGAAGATCTACGAGCGTCATCAGGTGCTCTCCGAGCTGCTTGTCTCGCTCGGCGTAACCCCCGAGGTCGCCGCTGAGGATGCCTGCCGCATCGAGCACGACATCAGCGATGAGACGTTCCAATGTATCAAGAATCACCGCGCACGATACCTTCATGGCGGAAGCGATCCCGGAAGCTCAGTTCGATAGACGATTGAATGCCTTATCAGACGCGCGGGCTGTTTTGCAACGCAATCTTCATCCTTTGCTGATTTCAGTAGCACACACTCTCTTGTTATCCCTGCGCTCTCTGTCTTTTTGCTACATATCATTCACGGAGGAAAGAATTCCGTAGCATTCTTTTCCGGTTTCTTCTCTCCCTAACAATTCCGATCGCCAGTTTGTGCTACGGGAAGCGTACAGTTCTGCGTCTCCCGTAGCATTTTTGCGTTTCGGGCCAAAACATTCCGGCAAATTGCGAAGATTTTGCTACGCCTATACTCCGGTGCGCCGAATTCCGTAGCAAAGTTCAGCCAACACGGTGAAAATGCCGGGGCAATCCTGTCGATTGCCCCGGCATTCGTTTCCGGTTATATCCTCTTATGGTTTTTGCAAGCACACCGGGTGGCTTGTTACTCCTCATCTAGCGTGATTTCCGTCACCTCGGGAGCGGCCTCCGGCTCGATGCCGAACAGCGCCTCGAACTCCTCGCGGGTGATGCGCTCCTTCTGAAGGAGAAGCTCCGCGCACCGATCGAGGATCTCGCGGTTCTCGCCGATGATGCGCTTCGCCTCGGCGTAGCACTCCTCGATGATGCGGCGAACCTCGTCGTCGATGCGGTTGGCCACGGACTCGCTGTAGCTCTTCGTGTGGCCGTAGTCGCGGCCGATGAAGACCTCATCCTCATCCGTATCGTAGTTGACAGGTCCGATCAGTTCGGAGAAACCGAACTTCGTCACCATGGCATTGGCCATGCGCGTCGCCTGCTTGATATCCTGGCTCGCGCCGGTTGTGATGTCGGCAAGCACAAGCTCCTCCGCCACACGTCCGCCGAGGCTTACGATGATCTCCTGCAGCATCTCGCCGCGCGTGCGGAACATCTCGTCCTCGCCCGGGAGCGGCATCGTGTAGCCCGCCGCGCCGGTGCCGGTCGGAATGATGGACACGGTGTAGACCGGTCCGACATCCGGAAGCACGTGGAACAGGATCGCGTGTCCTGCCTCGTGGAAGGCGGTGATGCGCTTCTCCTTGTCCGAGATGATACGGCTCTTCTTCTCCGTACCGATACCCACGCGAATGAGAGCGCGCTTGACATCCTCGTAGTTGATGAAGGCACGGCCTTCCTTCGCGGCATTGATCGCCGCCTCGTTCATAAGGTTCTCAAGATCGGCTCCGGAAAATCCTGCCGTCGACCTTGCGATATGCTCAAGATTGACATCCTCACTGAGAGGCTTGTTGCGCACGTGTACGCGCAAAATCTCAAGACGGCCGCGAACATCGGGGCGACCGACCATGACCTTGCGGTCGAAACGGCCCGGACGCAGGATCGCGGGATCGAGAATATCCACGCGGTTCGTCGCAGCCAGGACGATGATGCCTTCGTTGACGCCGAAACCGTCCATCTCCACGAGGAGCTGGTTGAGCGTCTGCTCACGCTCGTCGTGACCGCCGCCCAAGCCGGCGCCACGGCGTCTCGCCACGGCATCAATCTCATCGATAAACACGATACACGGTGCATTTTTCTTCGCCGTTCCGAAGAGATCACGGACACGGGAAGCACCGACACCGACAAACATTTCCACGAAATCCGAACCGGAGATCGAGAAGAACGGAACACCCGCCTCGCCGGCAACTGCCTTCGCGAGCAGCGTCTTACCGGTTCCGGGAGGTCCCTCCATCAGGATACCCTTCGGGATACGTGCGCCGACGCGGATGAACTGCTTCGGATTCGCGAGGAAGTCAACAACCTCCTGCAACTCCTCCTTCTCCTCCTGCAAGCCCGCGACATCCTTGAAGGTTGTCGGGTTGTCCTTGCCGTCGGTCATCTGCGCGCGGCTCTTGCCGAAGTTCATCACCTGCGCGTTGCTGCCGCCTCCGCCGAGCGAATGTCCGAGCACCATGAACACCAGGATCACCGCGATCAGGATCACGAGATACGGGAACACGAGCGTCCAGAACCAACTCGGTTTATCCACTTCCGTGACAATAACCTCAACGCCCTCGGCTTCCGCCTTCTCCTCCACGCGGACGATGTCCGCCGCGCGGAACGTGCGGATCTGCCCGTTGGTGAGAACGACCCGGACCGTACCGGTCGGAACTTCCTCGTTGGGGATGATGGTCACCGTCTTTACATTGCCTGCTTCCAGCCATTCGCAGAACTGCTTGTAGGAATACTGTTCCTGATTGCGGTCCGCGTAGGAGGAGTAGACCATGCCGATGAAAAATATGCTGAGGAGCATTATGTAAAATACAACTCCCCTCATCGATCTGTTTCTCTTCATTCAGCCTCTCCGTCTTCCTTGGTAATGCTCAATTTGCCGATGAACGGCAGCGCGCGGTACTTCTGAGCGTAGTCCAGCCCGAAGCCCACGACAAATTCATCCGGGATCTCAAATCCCGTGTAATCCACTTTCACATCCGTCACACGGCGCGACGGCTTGTCTAAAAGCGTGCACAGCCGAAGCGATTCCGGCTGGCGGCTCTTCAGCATCTCCAGCAAAAACTCAAGCGTTCTGCCGGAGTCCACGATATCCTCAACCACGATCACATGCTGGCCGCGGATGCTCTCGTCAAGGTCCTTGACGATGCGCACGCGCCCTGAACTCTCCGTGTCGTCGCCGTAGCTCGACACCGACATAAAGTCCAGCTTGATCGGCAGATTGATGCGCTTGGCAAGCTCCGTCGTGAAAAATACACTTCCCTTGAGGATGCACACGAGCTTCAGCTCGCAGCCCTCGTAATCCGCCGTGATCTGCTCCGCCATCTCGCGAACGCGCGCAAGAAGACGTTCCTCCGGGATCATCACACTGACCGTTTCCATGGATCCTCTCCTTCGTTTACGATTCCTTTTCCTCGACGGTGATCACCAGCACACGCTGCGTGTCATCCGTCACGCGGAAGGCTTCACTGCTGCGGACACCGGGTATCCAGATGACCGCGCTCTCATCCGCTGTGAGGATGATCGGGAGCGCGTCCCGCTCCGCGCGCGGCACCTTGCGGTTGACAAACACGTCCTGCACGGACTGCGTATGTCCGTCAAGGGTCACCGTGATCCGGTCGCCCGGCCGCCTGGTGCGTACGACGCAAGCCTTGCCCATTGTATCATAATCAAACCATTTCGTATAGGGATTGTCGGGATTTTTAATGCAATCTTCACGATTGCGTACCGCGAAGGTAAACACTCTTGTTTTGGCTCCGAAAAATGTCACCTTCACGCCGCGCTCCAGCTCCCGGCGCGCGATCTCATGTCTTCCGTCAAAGGTTTCCTTCTCCCCCTTCGGATGAACGCTCTGGTACCCGCGCACCAGCGTCACTCCGTACGGGAACGTCGCCTCCGCGGAAACGCTGCTCTCACAGAGCCGCTCCACCATCTCCGCGTGCTCGTCCTTCAGGTTCTTTCTGCGCCCGCAGACGGCTGTCAGGAAGCGCATCGCCACCTCGCCGCGCAGCGCGTAGGGAAGCGCGAGAAAGCCGGCGGCATCGAGCTCGTGATGGCCGCGTCCGTTCCCTGCGGCTGCCGTGTCCCCGGCCTCTGCCGCCTCGTCACGCCCGCGGTACAGGCGCTTGAATTCCTTCTCCGCGAAATCGTCCAGCAGCTGCCATGCCGCCGTCAGATGCGCCCCCGCCGACGCGATGTGCTCTCCGGCGCGGGGATTGAGTTCCGCGAGCAACGGCATCACGCGGTTTCGAAGCGTGTTGCGGTCGCCCTCCGACTCGTAGTTGGTCGCGTCCTCGCAGTATTCAACGCCGCGGCGGCGAAGTTCCTCGAGGATGTCGCTCTTGCCGATGGACAGGAGCGGCCGGATCAGGTGGACCTTTGTGTCGGAAAATGGAGTGCTGTCCGCGGCGATGCCCGTGAGCCCGCGCAATCCGCTGCCCCGGACAAGGTGCATCAGGATCGTCTCCGCGTTGTCGTCCGCGTGGTGGGCAACGGCAACGCGCGTAGCACCGACCTCCTCCGCGATCTCCGCGAAGATGCGGTATCTCTCCGTCCGGCCGGTCTCCTCGACGCCCGTGCCGCGCTCCGCGGCAAGCGCCGGGATATCGATGTGGACACTGCGGAACGGGATGTTCCACTTCTCACAGGTTTCCCTGCAGAAGGCCTCGTCGCGGTCGGCCTCCTCACCGCGGATCGCATGGTTGATATGTACCGCCGTGAGCGACAGCGAAAGTTCCTCCGCAAGCTCCCTCAATAACAAAAGAAGACACAGCGAATCGCTGCCGCCGGAAAATCCCACGACAACACCGGTTCCCTGCGTCAGCAGTTGTTTCCGCTCCACCAGTTCACGAACTCTCTTCAGTGCCTCAGTCTCCATATGGCCCTCCGTTCTCCGTGCCGATCAGTCTCCCTCGGGAGTCACCGACGGCGTCACTCCGTCACCCTCCTCCGCGTGGAACAGGATCTCATCCTTGTAAACCAGTCCCAAAACCTCGCGCGCGACCTCTTCCATGTATCCGCGCGTCTTCACGTAGGCGCGGTACTGCTCGATCTCCTCTGAGCGCGCCTCCTCCTGTGCTTTCAGGCGGATCAGCCGCTCCTTCTCCTCCAGCTTCTTCTGATAATCGTCCTGCGCTCCGTGCAGAGCGATCACGCTCGCCGCTCCGATCCCGCCGACGAGGACAAGGAGAATGAGAATCGAGAGAGCTCTCTTCGCAAGCATATGTTTTTTCGGAACAATTCCTTTCTTCATAACGCCCCCTGCGTCGCGCTACAGATAGCGAAACAACTCCTTCGCGTCATCCTTGCGCACGGTCTCCGTGACCGAGACCACCTCAACCTTTACGTCTTTGTTGCCGAACCCGATCTCGATGATGTCGCCGACCTTCACCTCGAGGGAAGCCCTCGCGACCTTGCCGTTCACCGAGACACGCCCGGCGTCGCAGGCTTCGTTGGCAACCGTCCTGCGCTTGATCAGCCGGGATACTTTCAGATATTTGTCAAGTCTCATGAGTAACCGTCCATTATGAACAATGGGCCGGTCAGTAACCGACCGGCCCATGATGTCTTCTTTATGCAACAAGGCACCCGTTAACAATTATTTCTTTTTCTTCTTGTTAACAGCATCCTTCAGAGCGCTGCCGGCCTTGAACTTCGGCTGCTTGGAAGCCTTGATCGTGATCGTCTCCTTGGTAAGAGGATTGCGGCCCTTGCGAGCAGGTCTCTTGTTTACTTCGAAGGTACCAAAACCAACAAGGACAACCTTCTTCTCAGCTACGAGCGTCTCGGTAACGGTTCCGATGAACGCATCAACCATCTTCTTAGCGTCTTCCTTCTTAACGCCGGCCTTCTCAGCAATAGCAGCAACCAATTCTGTCTTATTCATTACGTGATTCCTCCTGTGAAAATTTTATCTCCATGACGTGCGTAAACGGCATAAAGCCTTATCTGTACGCAAATCATACTCACAGTTAAGTTATAAAGGAAATCCGAGGCAAAGTCAAGCAAAAATATGCCGAAACGCAAGGAAAACCGCGGTTTTTCGGCATTTTTCGAGCTTTCCGGAACGGATTCTCCGAAAAAACTCTCCGTTTTCGGAAAATTCACCGCAAACGCGCCGTTTTCACGCATTTTCCGCGCCGCGGGCCGCGGTTATTCCGACGTCGTTTCCTCCAGTTCATCAATGTTCGGGATCGCGTACCATTTGCCGTCGATACAGATGCTCCAGTAGACATCGCTGTCCTTGCCGTTCAGCCTCTTTCCGTTCGCGTCCAGGAAGCTCCAGTTAAACTCGATGACGGCTCGCGCCATGCGCTCGATACGGCCGTCGTACACATCGAAGTATTCCCCACGGAGCAACTCGACGCCCTTCTCGAAGCCTTCCTCGCCCCTCGCATACTCCTCCACCGTAGTCTTAGTGCGGCGGTACTGCAGTTGACTGTCCTTGAGCGAGGCCTTCAGCGTCTCAAAAAACGGCTCGATCTGGTTGTGCAGTTCTCCCGAGAGTGTCAGCCCCAGATCCACCATACAGTCGGCGTTGTAGATGGTAACCTCGACGAAATCGTCGTAATTGCCCCCGTATACCGCGTCAAATGCCCGGTTGCTCGCGTTCTTCGCGCTCGCGTGCGGTGCGAGAACGGTCTTGAGCAACACGATCACAATAATCGCCGCGACCAGGGCAACGGCTCCGATCGCGATCAGCGCTTTGGTCGTTCCGGACAGTTTCTTCTTGTTCTTCATGGTCATTTTCCTAAAAATATCCCCCGGACCGCGATGCGGCCCGGGGAATGTTCTCGTTGTTATCGTACCGATGCCTTCGGCATGCTCACGCCGCCGTTACGCATCTTCCGATGTGATCACATGCTTACGGGATGATCAATCATCATCATCGTCGCTCTTGCTGGAGCCGGCCATATCAGCCCACTTGTTAGCGATGGTCTTGATCTTCTCGCCGCCGTCCATGTCAAGGATGTACCAGTTGCCGTCAACCTTGATGCAGGTGAAGTACATGTACTGATCCTTAGCATCGTCCTTGTCCTTGCCCTTGGAAGCGTAGTACTTAACCTCAACGATAGCCATCTTGGTTACTTTCTTAACTTCAGCTTCCTTGCTCTTCTCAAGGTACTTGATCATGCCCTTGAATTCCTTGTCATCCTTGCCGTAGGACTCGGAGTCGCTGATCTTCCAGCTGTACTCGAGATCATCGTCATCATCCTTGTCGTCCTTGTCGAGCTTCAGAGCCTTGCGAGCCTTGGAGCTCTTAAGAGCAAGATACTTGTTAGCCTCGCCCTCAACCTCATCAGCCGCCTCAGCAGCCTTAAGGTACTTCTTGACAACGCCCTTTGCGCCGCCGGAGAGAAGCAGGATGAGAACTACTGCGATAACAGCAACTGCTGCAACAGCAGCGATGATCAGAGGCAGCTTGTTGTTGCCGGCCTTCTTAGCCTTAGGAGCAGGAGCAGGAGCTACAGGGGGAACCTGAGCGAACTGCTGAGGTGCTGCCTGCGGAACCGGCTGAGGTGCTACCTGAGGAGCTACCTGAGGAGCTGCCTGAGGAGCTGCGAACTGCGCACCACAGATCGGGCATACAGCAGAACCGTCAGGGATCTGATTACCACATTTTGTACAGAACATAACATTTCTTCCTTTCTCATAGTATTCTCAAGTATTCGGGCAGGCCTGCCGCGGACAAATTCCCCCGAGACACACGCCGACACCCATACACCCCAAATATACCTTATTTTTCTAAGTTTTGCAAGTAGTTTCCTTGTATCTTCCGTGTATTGAGACCCAAAAAACGCCGCGCGGGGGCATTTTTCGTATCATTCTTCGGAAAATGCGGCTCCGCGCCGCTTCATTTTCCGCTTTCAACACAAAAAACCGCACCTTTGAAAATGCCCCGGAAACACCGCCGATGTATTGACTTTCCGACCGCTTGCGGGTATGATGATATGCGGGATTTTATGCGATAAAACAAGGGAATCATTCCCTGTTTTCCCACGGAGGATAATCATGCAGGACAATTGCTGTTGCGACAAGCACACTCCCATCATCAGCTGCGAGCACGCGGCTCTCGGGTACGACAACCAGACGGTGATCCCGGACTTAAGCTTTGAGATCTTCCCCGGCGACTACGTGAGTATCGTCGGCGAGAACGGCTCCGGCAAATCCACTCTCATGAAGACCATGCTCGGTCTGATCCATCCGCTCAAGGGCGAGATCCGCATCAACTGCAGCAAGGGAAGCGGCTGTATCGGATATCTGCCGCAGATGAGCGAGATGCAGAGGGATTTTCCGGCGACGGTGCGCGAGGTCGTCATGACCGGCCTTCTCGGGCACAAGGGCTGGTGGCCGTTCTTCACCAAGAAGGAGAAGCTGCAGGCCGCGGAAGTGCTCACCAAGCTTCACATTGAGAATCTGGCGGGCCGCAGCTACCGCGAGCTCTCCGGAGGACAGCAGCAGCGAGTTCTTCTCGCGCGGAGCCTCCTGGCGGCGCATGAGATCCTGATGCTCGACGAGCCCATCACGGGACTTGATCCGGCCGCTGCCGCAGAGCTCTACGAGACGCTCCGCGAGCTGAACCGGAACGACGGAATGACCATCATCATGGTCACGCACGACATCAACAGCGCGGTCGTGAACTCCTCGAAGATCCTGCACATCGCCGGTGAGACCGCATTTTTCGGAACCACCGCGCAGTACATGGCGAGCGAGGAGGCGAAGCTCTTCTTCCCGGCGGACGAGTAAGGACGCGATAAAACAAGGCACGGAACAAGCGGAAATGCAACACTGCGCAGTGCGCGTAAACTATAAGACTACAGATCGGAGACACACATATGCTGGAACAGCTGAAGAAAGAAGTTCTGGAAGCCAACCTTGAGCTTCCCAAATACGGTTTGGTAACGTTCACCTGGGGCAACGTCTCGGGCTACGACCCGGAGTCGGGCCTCGTCGTGATCAAGCCCTCGGGCGTTTCGTACGACGGCATGACCGTGGATGACATGGTCGTTGTCGACCTTCAGGGCGACATCGTCGAGGGCACGAAGAAGCCTTCCTCGGACACGCCCACGCACCTCGCGCTCTACCGCGCATGGCCCGGTGTCCGCGGCGTCGTTCACACGCACAGCCGCAACGCCACCACCTACGCGCAGGCCTGCCTCGACATCGTCGCGGGCGGCACGACGCACGGTGACTACTTCTACGGGGACATCCCGTGCACGCGCTACATGACGCCGGAGGAAATCGCCGGCGACTACGAGCTTGAGACCGGCAACGTCATCATCGAGACGTTCGCGAAGCGCGGCATCGAGCCCCTCAACATTCCCGCCGTGCTCGTCCGTTCCCACGGTCCGTTCACCTGGGGAACCTCGCCGGCCGAGGCCGTTCACAACGCCGTTGTTTTGGAGGAGCTTGCCTACATGGCAATGCACAGCCAGATGCTCATCGGCGACGCGCCCTGCATGCAGCAGGAGCTTCTGGACAAGCATTTCTTAAGAAAGCACGGTCCGAACGCTTACTACGGACAGAACTGATCGCCCCGCGATCACTGACATAACCATCCCTGACACAGAGGAGTGCCCGTGAAATACCGACGGAACATTCGAATTCGCTTATGCGCCCTTGCGGCGGTTCTGATCATGTTGGGAACCGCCGTTTTCGGCATGCTTCCGATGGATACCGGCATGGCCCTGGCCGCAAGCAGCGCCACGGCACCTTCCGGCAGCTCCCCTGTCCCGGCATTGCGCGGCGTCGCGGACCCCGTTTTGGAGGGCGGCCCGCAGATCGGCGCCAAATACGCCGTCGTCATGGAGGTCGGCTCCGGAGCCGTGCTGTACTCCAAGAGCGCGACGGAATCCTGCTCGCCGATGAGCCTGACCAAGCTTCTGACCGCGCTGCTCGCGTTGGAGAAGCTCTCCGTGACGGACACGCTTTCATTTTCCTACCAGGCCATCCACGGCATCGGCACCAATGTGACGCGCGTCGGTATCGTGGAAAATGAGCGCATCACCGTTCAGGACGGCCTCTACGCCATGCTCGTCGCGTCCGCCGACGAAGTCGCTTATGCGCTCGGTGAGAAGATGGGCGGCGGTAAGATCAAGAATTTCTACACGATGATGAACGAGCGCGTGCAGGCGCTCGGCGGTGTGAACTCCGAGTTTTCGAGCGCGACCGGAACCGGCGGCGCGAAGCAGACGTCCTGCGCGTACGACCTCGGGCTTGTCGCCTGCGCTCTCTCGCAGTATCCGCTGTTCAACAAGATCGCTTCGTCGAGCTGGTATGAGATCCCCGTGACGAACCTCAAGGAAAGCCGAATGCTCGCGCAGACGCACCAGTTCATCCGCAAGACCAAGAAATACGAGTACGCCACTGCCGGCAAATCCGGCGGCCAGGCGGAGGACAAGACATATTCGCTGTGCACCTACGCGTCCCGCGAGGGCATGACCGTCGTCGCGATCGTGCTCGGCAGCCCGACCTCCGACAGCTCCTACGACGACACCGTCTCCATCATCAACTACGCGTTCGAGAACTACAAGGCTCACGCGATGAAGGAGATTGAAAATGCCGTCAACGAGGACTACTCGGGCCTCTTCGACTACTGCCCGATGTTCGATGACGGAAGCGGCGATCTCGTGTACATCGACCGCAATTCCACGATCGTGCTTCCCCGCGGCGCCGATCCTTCGACGCTCACGAAGACCGTTGAGTACAACCTTCCCGACGAGTACGTTCACGGGGAAAATATCATAGGCCGCGTCGTGTACCTCTACCAGGGGCACCGCGTGGGCAACGCCGGTATTCTCTACAACAATCCGGAGTATCCGATGTCGCAGGAGGAATTTGACGCCGTGTGGCCGATTTTCCTCGTTCCGCCGTCGATGCTGCCGTCGCTGGGCGGCACGGGCGTTGTCCTCGACACCTCCTACCTGGTGCCGAGCATCACTCCGACACCGGAGGCAACGCCGACACCGACACCGGCCGAAGGCGACAACCCGGGCGGAGAAATCGCGCCGACGCCGACCACGACCCCGCTTCCCATGCCCGGCACCAAAGCGAAGACGGAGGATGACACCGGCTTCCTCGCCGGATGGTCGATCAAAGCGAAGGCCCGCCTTCTCGGCGGTGTCATCTTCGGAGGGCTCTTCCTCCCGTGCGTGATCATCATTTTCATCGTGCTGCCGCGCAGACACCGCAGAAAAAACCGCGTAACCAAACGCCTGTAACCCCGAAAAAATTCACACATAACCAAACGCCTGTAATAGAGATCAAAATGCCCTCGCGGCCGGATGCATGCAACGCAGAAAGGAGCTCCCCATGAAACAGAAACTCCGCAATCTCTCCATCGCAGTCTTCGGTGCCATTGCGATCACCGGCGCTTCCGCGGTGCTCTTCTGCCTGTTCAGCATTCCGAAGATGATCCGGGCGTTCAAGGAGCTCGGACAGGAGTCCCATGACGAAGGTCTCGGTGCCCTTTCCGCATTGATCGGGCGTCCTTTGGTCATCTTCGGCATCGGACTAATGCTTTTTACCATTGTGTATCTCATTTTCCACACGAAGAACCTTTGGAAGAAACTGCAGAACGCCCTGTCGGAGGAAACCTACGCGCTGTACTGGAAATACACCGTTTCCGAGGCTTCGACGCTCCTCATCTACGCCATTCTGTTCTCTATGCTTTCCGGCCTGGCCGATACAACTGACATTTCCGATGCCCACCTCACGGCGGAGATCCTCCTATGGTTCTTCATCTGTCTTGTCGCCGCGGTCTGCACCGTCATCGCGCTGATCATCTCCTTCAAGGAAAAGCGGTACGAATAACGGCACGAACAACGGTACGAATACCAATATGCGCAAAAACGGCCTGCCGCCGGGATGAAACCATCCTGACGACAGGCCTTCTTTTTATTCGGAAAATGTGTGCGAGCACCGGGTGTGTCGCTATACCAGCTTCCGCCCCATCAGAACGCCCATGGAGGACGCCATCATGAGACCCCTGGTCCAGCCCGAGGAGTCGCCTAAACAGTAGAGACCGGCCACGTTCGTGGTGAGGTCGGGCTCCATTTTCACCTTGTTGCTGTAGAACTTCAGCTCCGGCGAATACAGAAGCGTCTCGTAGCTCGCGAAGCCCGGAACGACCATGTCCACCGCCTGGATGAAGTTGATGATGTTCGTCATCGCGCGGTACGGCATCGCCGCCGTGATATCGCCGGCCACCGCGTCAGGCAGCGTCGGACGGACGTTGGACTGCGCCAGCTCCTTGGCCCAGGTGCGCTTTCCGGAGAGGATGTCGCCGTAGCGCTGCACGAGGATCTGGCCGTTGGCAAGCATGTTTGTGAGCTCGCCGACCTTCTGTGCGTACTCGATGGGTTTGTTGAAGGGCACCGAGAAATTGTGCGAGCACAAAATCGAAAGGTTCGTGTTGTTGCTCTTTAACTCCTTGTAGGAATGGCCGTTGACCACCGCAAGGTTGTTGTCGTAGTTCTCCTGGGAGACAAATCCTCCCGGGTTCTGGCAGAATGTACGCACCTTGTTCTTGAACGGCGCCGGGTAGCCCACGAGCTTGGACTCGTAGAGCACCTCGTTGACTTCCTCCATGACCTCGTTGCGGACCTCGACTCGAACGCCGATGTCAACCGTGCCGGGCTTGTGCGCGATGTCGTAGCGCGCGCACAGCTTCTCCAGCCACTCCGCGCCGCGGCGGCCGGTCGCGACGACAACGCTGTCCGCCGCGTACTCCGTGCGTCCGCCGGGCAGGTTGATGACCACGCCCTTGCACACGCCGTCGTTGATGATCAAATCCTCACAGGTGCAGCCGAAGATCATGTCCACACCGTGCTCCTGCAGAAAATGCTCCAATTTCTTGTAAAGCTCCTGCGCCTTCTCCGTGCCGAGATGGCGGATCGGGCAGTCGACAAGCTTCAGTCCCGCCTGGATCGCGCGCCTGCGGATCTCCTTCACCTTGTCGGGCTCGCTGACGCCCTCCACATGTGTGTCCGCGCCGAAGGACAGATACACCGAATCCGTGTAATCGATCAGCGCCTGCGCGGCGTCCGCTCCGATCAGCTCCGGAAAATCACCGCCGACCTCGTAGCTCAGGGATAATTTTCCGTCGGAAAATGCTCCCGCGCCGGAGAAACCCGTGGTAATATTGCACGGCTTGCAGCCGACGCAGTGACCTGTCTTCGCCTTCGGGCAGCTTCTCTTCTCGATCGGCTGGCCCTTCTCGATCATCAGGATCGACTTCTTGGAGCCTCTCGTGATCATCTCATACGCCGTGAATATACCGGCCGGGCCTGCGCCGACGATAACTACATCATACTTATTTTTCATAAAAACCCCTATTCTTTCAAAACACCCCTAGGTCTATCCGAAACTCCTGCCGTGAACGACCGCTGCGCCATTTTTAAACGCATTGTCCTCAGCTCCCGCTTTACTTCCCGGAAGCTGCCGGCGCCGCCGTCTTCGGCGCTCTGCCGAACATGTCACAGAGCCATGCGCGGTACCCGGTGTCGATCTTCGCGAGCTCGCCCGGCAGAAGTCTCCACTGCCAGTTCGAACCGAGCGTCGACGGATGATTGATGCGCGCCGAGTTGTCCAGATGCAGAAGGTCCTGGATCTGGATGATCACGGTGTCCGCAACGCTCTCGTAGAGACGGCGGATCATCTGATCGTGCAGCTCCTCGCGCTTCAGGATACCGAAATACCCCATCATCCAGTTGATCTGCCACTCGGGGCAGCCCGCGAGGAAGCCCGCGAGCGTCTCGTTGTCATGCGTGCCGATGTAGGCGACGCAGTTGGAATTCGTGTAATTGTGCGGCAGATACGGGTTCTCCGGGTCGCCGCCCACGCCGAACTCGATCACCTTCATGCCGGGATAGCCGCAGGCCGTGATCAGGTCCTTCACGGGCTTTGTGAGAACGCCGAGGTCCTCGGCGATGATCTTCGCGCCCTTCACGGACTCGGCGATCACGTCGGTGAGCTTCTTGCCCGGGCCCTTCAGCCATTTGCCGCCCTTAGCCGTCTTGCACTTGGCAGGGATCGACCAGTAGTTGACGATGCCGATGAAATGGTCGATGCGGATCACGTCGTAGAGGTCCGCGTTGGCCTTCATGCGCTCGCGCCACCACTTGAAGTTCTTCTTCTCCATCTCGTCCCAGCGGTAGAGCGGGTTGCCCCAGCGCTGTCCCTCGTCGGAAAATGCATCCGGCGGAACTCCGGCAATGTTCGTCGCGTTGCGGTCGATGTCAAGCTCAAAGAGCTCGCTGTACGCCCACGTGTCGGCGCTGTCCATCGCCACGTACAGCGGGATATCTCCGATGATCTCCACGCCATTAGCCGACGCGTATGCGCGCACGGCGTGCCATTGCTCGTAAAATGTGAACTGCATGAACTTCTGGAACGAGACCTCGTCGGCCAGCTCCTCCGCCGCCGCTGCGAGCGCGGCCTTCTTGTGCAGCTTCAGATCGTGGTTGCTCCACTCCTGCCAGGGTTTGAAACCCTCGCTCTCCTTGATCGCCATGAAGAGGCAGTAGTCCTCGAGCCAGTACTCCGCCTTCTTCGCGAACGCGGCATACTCCGCGGTCTTCTGGAAATTGCTGCGCGCAAACGCCTTTCGAAGGACCGCGAAACGGCTGCCGAACTGCGCGCCGTAGTCAACGTAGCGCGGCTCCGTGCCGAAGTATCCCTCGCGGATCTCGTCCTGCGTCAGCAGTCCCTGCTCGACCAGAAGATCAAGGTCGATGAAATACGGGTTGCCCGCGAACGCCGAGTACGACTGGTACGGGCTGTCGCCGTAGCCGGTCGGGCCGACCGGGAGCACCTGCCAGTAGCGGTGCTTCATCTTCGCAAGGAAATCGACGAACTCCTTCGCCGCCTTGCCGAGTGTGCCGATGCCGTAAGGGCTCGGCAGTGAAAATACCGGCATTAAAATGCCGGCACTTCGTTTCGTTTGTTCCGTTTTGGTTTGTTTCATAAACAACATTCCTCACAAGGAAGATTTGCCCCGCAAAACGCGGGGCATTTTCTTATCATATTACGCGGTCGCGCGAAAGATCACTCGTCCTCCGCGTCCTCCTCGTTCTCCTGCGCGTATTTTTTCGCCAGGGTAACGTCCTCGTCGTCATCATCGTCTTCGTCATCGTCGCTCTCGTACTTCTTCGCGAGCGTGACATCCTCATCATCGTCGTCCTCATCCTCGGACGGCTCTTCCTCATCCTCATCCTCGGAGGCAACGGAGGTCTCGGGGATCTTCGCGGTCTTGCCGATCTCCTCTTCCTCGTCATCCTCGTCCTCATCGTCCTCGTCAGCCACCTGCTGTACCGAGGTTCTCGGCTGGGCGATCGGGATCAGACGCTCGCAATGGCTCGCGACGCGGCGGGAGTGCGTGAGCACGATGATGGTAAAGCCGCTGCTGCGCAGGATCTCAACGATATCCATGAACCGGTCGACATCCGCGGACTGCAGATTGCCGGTGGGCTCGTCAAGGATCAAATATTTCGGGTTGGTCATGATGGCACGTGCCAGGCAGACCTTCTGAATCTCAAACTCCTCCAGGTCGGCGGGGTAGTATTTGCCAAAGCCCTTGAGACCGACGGCGCGGAGAACTTCCTTTGCGCGGCGCATTTTCCGCTTCGAAGTCATGAACTTGTGTCCCATCGGGAGCAGCAGGTTCTCGTAGATCGTCATATCGGAGATCAGCAGCGAGTCGCGCGGCACAATGCCGACGCGCTTGTTGCGCAGGATCGCTCTCTGGAACGGATTCCAGAAGTAGATCCGGCGTCCGTCAACGGTGATCGTGCCGCTGTCCGGAGCGATCAGGCCGCCGAGCATATTCATGAGAGTGCTCTTGCCGCTGCCCTTCTTGCCGACGATCGCCACCATCTCGTTGTCCAGCACCTTCATCGAAAAATTCTTGACAACTCTGCGGCGCGCGCCGCCGATGCCGAACGATTTGTTGAGTTTTTTCACCTCAAATGCCATAACCGGTATCCTCCTGTGCCCTCACACCGCTTACCGTCTGCGGAAAATCTTGCCGAAGTCCTTGGCGATCACCAGCGCAACGACTGCCACGAACGGGAACGCGACGATGCGCAGGTTCTTCGTGATGATCGGCTTAATGACAACCGCTCCGAGTCCCAACAGCTTGCAGACGACCCATGACAGGCCGAACGCAAGTCCGCAGGCAAATACGAAGAGCACCGCAAGCTCCGCAAGGAACAGAAGCACGATCTCGATCTTCGTGTCGCCCGTCAGCACGAGAGCCGTATAGTAATCCGAGCCCTTGAAGAATTTGTACACCACATAGAGAAGCAGCAGTCCGACACACACCAGGTAGCCGATGGAATCGACCTTCGTCAGCTTCTTCGGAACCTCGCGGATCTTGTCGCGATAGATGACGCTGCCCGGCTTGTCCGCTTCCTTCACCACATAGGTCGAGGTGCGCTCCAGATCGGGATTGTCCTTCTGGTAGTTCTCCCACGCGCCCTCAAGGATGCCCTCAAGCTTGACCTGGGACTCATCCGCCGTGTACTTCGTGCGGATGACACCGCTGTTCTTCTTCACCAGCAGACGGAACAGAAGCGTGCGCTTCTCAACCTGAAGCCCGCTCTCCTTCTCGCCTTCGCCCGAATTGTCGCCCGTCTCGTCATTGGAAGTGTTCGAGCTGTCCGATGTCTTGAGCGCTACTACGATATATTCATCAAGATCAAACGTCTTATCACCGAGTGTAAACTTCTCGCCCCCCGGAATAAAGCCGTTGCACACAACGGTCTTCTTTCCGTCGTAGAGCGTCATCGTCGTCAGGCGCCTGCCGAGAGCCATGTCCGCTTCCTGATAATTGCTGCCGAACCACGCCGGCATCATTCCGCCCGACGCCTTCGTGTTGCGCATCGTCTGCAGCCAGCTCGGCACCTCGTCGAGCGCGTCGATATCCTCATCCGTGATCCAGAGGCACTTGGCAGCCACGTAACGGATACCGTCCTTCTCGACCTCCCTGAGGGCAGTCTCGGTATCCTCAAAATGCCCGTCCTCGGTAAACAGCGTATCCTGAATATAGAGCGGATCCGTGTTGGTCGGTGTCCCTGTCTCGCCGAGGCCGCCTCCGTAAAGCTCGGAGAGGTCAAGCAGCGGGCAGACCACGTAAAAGTCAAGACACACAGGCTTGTTGCCTACTAAAAGCGTCGTTCCCGGATCCATAAATCCGAGCACTACAGCCTCCATCTTCACACCCTCAACACGGAGCGTCAGCTTCGTACCGGCATCGTATTTGCCGCCGGCCATGCCCGCGCCGAGCATGACATACATGCTCTCGGTGTAGCTGCTCGATGCCGAGAAGAGACTGCTCGTCAGTCCGCCGAACCCTGCGGCGTCCAGCACTTCCTGGGAAAGCCATGCTGATTGCACCTTACCGTATTTGCCTTTATCCATATCCACGGCCTTGTTCGCGTCCAACTTGTCGGTGCCGTAGCCGATCACGGCGTTGTCCGGGCCGCTGTAGTCCTTCACGTACAGGTCGTAGAGGAAACCTTCCTCGTAGTCCATCCATGCTGCGTCGTGCAGCGACCGGTTGATCGTCAGCTCGGCCTGAATATCCACATCCTTCGCGGTTGCATGCTCAGCGTAGGAACCCTCGATGTGATAGGCCTCCGTCTTTCCCTCGGTGACGAGACCGTACTCGTTCGGAAAAGCCTTCTCCAGCGAGGTCTCAAGGCTCTCCCGGAACAGATATACCGCCGAAGTCAACCCCATAATGATCATCAACAGAAAGAATAGATGTTTTCGCATGCGAAGCGAATATTTAAACTCTTTCCAAAACCTAGCCATAACTACCTCCGCGCAACATTCGCAGTATGTTTTTCCCGGTCCCCTTGCCGGGCAGATAAAAACCCATATCACTATATATCATAAAGCCTTATTTTTCAATGCGGGGCGGGGAATCGTAACACAAACTTAACAAATGAGGAAACGCCGTGCAGGCGTTTCCTCATTTGTGTCTCCGACGGATCGCACGAATGCGCAAAGGTATGCCCGCTTTGCGGGCGCGCAAAAAGCGGGGGCACGCGGCCCCCGCCCTGGTTTACCGTTTGATCAAAGGATCTCCGCTCCCGCGGGCATTGCCTTCTCGGGTGTCATGAGCGACAGATTCCCCTCGGAATCCTCCGCGCAAAGAAGCATTCCCTCGGATACGATCCCGGCCAGCGTCGCCGGCTTCAGGTTCGCGAGCACCATCACGCGCTTGCCGACCATCTCCGCCGCGCTGTAATGCTGCTTGATGCCGGACACGATCTGAAGCACCTTGCTGCCGACCTGTACCTTCGAGCACAGCAGCTTCTTCGACTTCGGAACCTCCTCGCAGGCGATGATCTTGCCAACGCGGAACTGAAGCTTCGCAAAATCATCGTACGAGATCTCCGCCTTCGGCTCCACATCGATCACGCCCTCAGCAGCGCCGTCGGCGCCTTGCGCGACAGGTGTCTCATTTTTCGAAGTATCGGCTGTTGCCGCAGCGATCGGCGTTCCCTGAGGCGTCTTTCCGTGCTTAGCGTAAACCGCTGCCACGCGGGCCTGCTCCTCCTCGTACTCCGCCTTCTGCGCGGCGCGGATCTCGGCGATCTTCGGCTCGATCTCCTTCCAGTCGATGCGGGCAAACAGGATCTCGGGCGTCGCGGTTACCTTCGTGCCGCTTTCGTACAGACCGAACTTGTCAAGCTCCTCGCAACCGCGAAGCGTACCGTTCAGTTGTGCAGCGATGCGGTCCGCCGTCTCGGGCAGGAAGCTCTTCAGAAGCGATGCGCCGATCAGGATCGACTCGGTCAGGTTGTACAGAACCTCCGCGAGGCGGTCAGCCTTGGCCTCGTCCTTCGCGAGCGCCCACGGCGTCGTCTCGTCGATGTATTTGTTGCAGCGCTTGAACAGCGTGAAGATCTCGGTGATCGCGTCGGCAACGCGAAGGTTGTCCATCTTTGCCGCCACGCGCGCAGCCGTTCCCGTCACCACGGCCTTGAGATCGTCGTCGACCTCCTCCGTCGCTCCGGTCTGCTTCACAACGCCGTCAAAATACTTGTTGCTCATGGAGATCGTGCGGTTCACGAGGTTGCCGAGCGTGTTCGCGAGATCGGAGTTTGTGCGCTCCGCGACAAGCTCCCACGTGATCACGCCGTCGTTGTCAAACGGCATCTCATGAAGCACGAAATATCTCGTCGCGTCCACACCGAACAGGTCGATCAGATCGTCCGCGTAGATGACGTTGCCCTTCGATTTGCTCATCTTGTCGCCGCCCTGCAGAAGCCACGGGTGTCCGAACACCTGCTTCGGAAGCGGCACGTCGAGAGACATCAGGAAGATCGGCCAGTAGATCGTATGGAAGCGGATGATGTCCTTGCCGATCAGATGAAGGTCGGCAGGCCAGAATTTGTTAAACTGCTCCGTACTGTTGCCGTCCGCGTCATAACCGATGCCCGTGATATAGTTCGAGAGCGCGTCGAGCCATACGTACACGACGTGCTTGTCATCGAAATCCACCGGAATGCCCCATTTGAATGACGTTCTCGATACGCACAGATCCTGCAGACCGGGCAGCAGGAAGTTGTTCATCATCTCGTTCTTTCGGCTCTCGGGCTGGATAAACTCGGGATGCGTGTTGATGTGCTCGATCAGGCGGTCCGCATACTTGCTCATCTTGAAGAAGTATGCCTCCTCCTTCGCCGGCTGAACCGGGCGCCCACAGTCCGGGCAGCAGCCGTTCACAAGCTGCGACTCCGTCCAGAACGACTCGCAGGGCGTACAGTACAGGCCCTCGTAGCTGCCCTTGTAAATGTCGCCCTTTTCATACATTTTCCGGAAAATCTTCTGGATCTGAAGCTCGTGGTCCGCGTCGGTCGTGCGGATGAATTTGTCGTACGAGGTGTTGACGCGGTCCCAGATCCTGCGGATCTCGCCGGCTGTCCGGTCGACAAATTCCTTCGGCGTCAGCTCCGCCTCGAACGCCTTGATCTCGTTCTTCTGTCCATGCTCGTCCGTGCCCGTCTGAAAGAACACGTCGTAGCCCTGGTAGCGCTTAAAGCGCGCGATGGCATCCGCCAGGATCGCCTCGTAGGTGTTGCCGATGTGCGGCTTGCCCGACGCGTACGCGATGGCGGTTGTGATGTAGTAAGGTTTCTTCTCTGCCATTGTTCGTCCTCCTGCTTGATTGATACTCCTGATTTGCTCCGATACCTTCAGCCGGAAAATGTAAAGGACTCCCGTCTTACATAAAGACGAGAGTCCGTGACTTCGTGGTACCACTTTATTTCGCATAGTTCTATGCCTCAGCAGCTGCGGAAAATCCTGCTTCGCGCGGTCCTCCTGTTGCGTTTCCGACGCAAACCGCACCTATGCCGATCATCGACAGCCCTGCGCTCTAACGGGCGCACCCGGCGGAACCTAAGCGCTTTCGCGCCTCGCCCCCGCAGCTCCGGGACCATGTTCGCGATGTCGTTCCCCGCTCCGTTCTCAGCTACCCGGATTCTCTGTGGCGGATTCGCATCGGTACTCTTCCCTTCATCGCCGAAAAGTATCAGATTGTCAACAATATACACCTGTTTTCAAATTGTTGTCAACTGTTTTTTCCCCACGGGAGCGGGCTGTACGCGCGCATCTCACGGGTCGCGGCTCATTTTCCGAAAAATAACGATGCAATTGTCGCGAAGATTATGTATAATAGGTTTGGTCGTCGTCACGGGGCATCCCGCGGCGGCCTTCGACACGATTTCGTTGCGCACAAGGAGGGTTTCGTCACCGATGCCGTCGTATTATTACAATCGAAACAAGCTTCGCGGCGGCAGCTATGAGGATCTGCATCTGAGCGGCTCCGTCAGCATGCTCGGCCCCATCAAGGTCGACGTCATGCGGATGAACGGCGACTTCTTCGGAGAGTACACCCTCAAGGTCGGCACCCTGCACGCAACCGGCTCCATGCGCGTTCCGCAGATGCGCTGCACAAGCGCCTTCTGGTACGGAAACTCCGCCGTCAGGACCAAGCTGCAGGTTTCCCAGCATCTCTCCATCAGCGGCCAGTTTATCGGCGAAGGCTCCATCATCGCGCCCGTCGTGCGGATGAACGGCACCGTCTCCTACAGCGGCCCCATCACTGCCAAGGAGATCACCGCCTACGGAACATTGACGCTCGGGCAATTGGACGCCAACGCGATCCATCTTGGCTTTTCGGAGAGAGGCCTCTGTGCCGGGATCAAAGGCAAACAGATCGTCCTTGTTCCCCGCAAGCCGGGCATCCTGGAGCGGATGTTCCTGCCCCCGCGGTCGGTGAACAATACATTCCTCACCGTGTCGGAGGGCATCACGGGCGACAATATCGTCCTGGAGCACGTCATCACCAACACTGTCTCCGGCAACGATGTCATCATAGGCCCCGGATGCAAGGTCAACAAAGTCTACTACCGCGACCACATCTACATCGACGAAGCCGCGTTTGTCAGCTGGTATGAACCGCTCCCGGACACCCCTAAACAGACCTGAAATCCGTAGATCCGTTATCATCGCGCGGAAAATGAGATCACCATGAAGAAGCCCCCTCTCAAACAACCGATGTACGACCTTCTGGAGCCGCACTTCATAAGCGAGGTGCGGCAACAATTGTTTACGGAGGTCTGCGACCGCACCGAGGAGGAGCTGACCGCCTTAAACGGCATCGGTACGCTCGCGGAGAAAACGATCCACTCCGTGCTGAAGCATTTTTACGCAGGTTCGCCGGAATACGAGGAGCTTCGCGTTCTTCCGCCCGCAGGACGCGGCACCGGTTTCGTCGCCGACGTTGCCCGCCCCGACGGCATTTTCGAAATCCAGACACGACACTTCTATCTTCTTAAGAAAAAACTGGCGGCATTTCTCGCCGTCTCTCCCGTGACGATCGTCTACCCCGTCGCCCACCGCAAGACGCTGCGCTGGGTTGATCCCGCGGACGGCACCGTCTCCAAGGCCCGCCGCACCGGCAAGATCGATTTCGGCCACCGCGTGCTGACCGAACTCGAAGGCCTCGGCGATCTGTTCCCCCACGACGGCCTCTCCGTGAAACTCGCACTGCTCGATGTCGAAGAGTACAAGCTTCTCGACGGCTACGGCAAGGACCGGAAGATCCGCGCCTCGCGGAGCGACGGTTTTCCGCAGGAGCTCGTGGCCGAGGTGGACCTGCGCTGCCCCGAGGATTACGCGTATTTTCTGCCCGATACGCTGCCGGAAGAATTCACCTCCGCCGACTACGCCTCCTGCTGCGGCATCCACCGCAACATGGCGCAGACGTGCGTGCGCGTGCTGACGTCCCTGGGCGTGCTCGAGCGCACCGGAACCTCCGGCCGCAATTACATTTACCGAAGACGAAATTTCTCCTGAAAGACCTGTTTTACAGCACGGGAATCATTTTCCCAAAACTCTGATAGGAAATATCTTTTACAAATGTTAAATAATATTTAACAATTTTGCTCTTCCTTTTTCCTCTCCCATAGATTATAATGATTGAAACGCAAACGTGTATGATTTGGAAGGTGTCACGTTTGTAGTAATGAAAGGGGGATTTACATCCATGGTATCATTTCTGTCCTTTGCAGATTTCATACAGTCGCCTGCCGGCATTGTAGTGATCTGCATTATCATAGCCGCAGTTCTGATCTTCATTGCAGGCTACGTCAAGGCTCCGCCGGACATGGCATACATCATCTCCGGTATGAAGCACAAGTCCAAGGTAGTCATCGGACGCGCATCCTTCCGCTTTCCGTTCTTCGAGCGTATGGATAAGCTGAACCTTCGTCTGATCCCGATCGACGTTAAGACCAGCAACGCCGTCCCGACCGCGGATTACATCAATATCAATGTTGACGCGACCGTCAACGTAAAGATCAGCAACGAGCCCGACAAGCTTCGTCTGGCTGCCGAGAACTTCCTGAACAAACCCACCGATTACGTAGCTGCGGTAGCGCGCGAGGTGCTCGAAGGTAACGTTCGTGAGATCGTCGGTAAGATGAAGCTCGAGGAAATGGTTTCCGACCGCCAAAAGTTCGCAAACCTTGTTAAGGAAAATGCTGAGCCCGACCTCGCGGCCATGGGTCTCGACATCATCTCCTTCAACGTTCAGAATTTCGTGGACGGCAATGAAGTCATTGAGAACCTCGGTATTGACAATATCGTAAAGATCAAGAAGGCTGCTGCGATCGCGCGTGCCGAGTCCGAGAGAGACATCAAGGTCGCTCAGGCTGCCGCGGACAAAGAGTCCAACGATGCAGCTGTTCTCGCACAGACCGAGATCGCAAAGAAGCAGAACGAACTCGCGATCAAGAAATCCGAGCTGCAGCTCGATGCCGACACCAAGAAGGCTATGGCCGACGCGGCATACGAGATCCAGAAGGAAGAGCAGCGTAAGACGATCGAGATCACGACCGCTAACGCAAACATCGCCCGTCAGGAGCGTGAGATCGAATTGCAGGAGAAGGCCGTAGCCGTCAAGGAGCGCGCCCTCGAAGCAGAGATCAAGAAGCAGGCCGAGGCCGACAAGTATGCTGCACAGCAGAAGGCCGACGCAATCCTGTATCAGCGCCAGAAAGACGCAGAAGCTAAGCAGTTCGAGGCACAGCGTGAAGCTGAGGCCCGCAAGGCTCAGGCTGCTGCGGATCGTTTCGCGAAGGAGCAGGAGGCTGAAGGTATCCGTGCCGTAGGTGAGGCAGAAGCTAAGGCGATCGAGGCCAAGGGTCTTGCTGAGGCTCAGGCGATGGAGAAGAAGGCTGAGGCGTACGCGAAGTACAACAAGGCTGCCGTAGCCGAGATGATGATCCGGGTTCTTCCCGAGATCGCAGCTCAGGTTGCCGCTCCTCTTCAGCAGATCGACAAGATCACGATCATCGGCGGCGGCGAAGGCGGCGCGAACGGTGTGGATCAGGTCGCAGGCAATGTACCCGTTGTCATGGCTAAGGTATTCGAATCCATGAAGCAGGCTACCGGCATCGACCTTGCCAACATCATCAACGCTGAGTCCTACGATGCCAAGGTGAACCGCAACATCAACGTGACCGGACTTGAGAACGCAACGACCATCGTTACGGACGGCAAGACCATCACAGGCGCTGCGGATGACGCAGAACCGATCGTTCCGGCAACGGAGTGATCTTCCGTCAAACAATTAAAGAAACCTACAGAGAGGTTGTCGCACAGCGGCAGCCTCTCTTTTTGTTATGAACCATCCCGGGACAGATTGGATCATGGTTTTCTATGCGCCTTGTGCCTCGATAGGCGCAGTCTATGATGAAGCATCCGAAAAAGCAATTGCCTCCCGCAATCAAAAACAGTTGTCAAACGCCCACTGCTGTGGTATCTTATTTTCCATAGCGGATTCGCGCAAACAGGCGAAACCGTACTGCTTAGAAAATACGAAACTACGACCGCGATAATGCGACTGAAGGAGGAGTTTATGTCCAAGATTGAAACCAAATGTATCCACGAGGGCTGGAAGCCCACGCAGGGGGAACCGAGACAGCTTCCGATCTACCAGAGCACAACATTCAAATATGATTCGAGCGACGCCATGGGCGCCCTGTTCGACCTTGAGGCTTCGGGCTACTTCTATACCAGACTGCAGAACCCGACCAACGACGCCGTTGCTGCGAAGATCACTGCGATGGAGGGCGGTTTCGCGGGCATGCTGACGTCCTCGGGCCAGGCTGCAAACTTCTATGCGGTGTTCAACATCTGCGAGTGCGGCGACAGCTTCCTCGCTTCGACCGCCATCTACGGCGGCACCTACAACCTCTTCGGCGTGACGATGAAGAAGATGGGCATCGAGTGCATTTTCTTCGATCAGAACGCATCCGACGAGGAGATTGAGGCGCTGATCAAGCCCAACACCAAGTGCATTTTCGGCGAGACGATCACAAACCCGACCGTCACGATCTTCGATATCGAGCGATTTGCGAAGCTTGCTCACAAGCACGGCATGCCGCTCATCGTGGACAACACGTTCGCGACGCCGGTGAACTGCCGCCCGATCGAATGGGGCTGCGACATCGTAACGCACTCGACCACGAAGTACATGGACGGCCACGCGGTTTGCGTCGGCGGCGCCATCGTTGACAGCGGTAACTTTGACTGGGAAGCCAACGCGGAGCGTTTCCCGGGTCTCACGACGCCCGACGAGTCCTACCACGGCCTAACCTACACGAAGAAGTTCGGCAAGGCCGCTTACATCACCAAGGCTACGAGCCAGCTGATGCGCGACTTCGGTTCGATCCAGTCGCCGCAGAACGCGTTCTACCTCAACCTCGGCCTTGAGAGCCTTCCGCTTCGCATGGAGCGCCACTGCAGCAACGCCCTCGCGGTTGCGAAGTACCTCGAGAGCAACGACAAGGTTGCATGGGTTCATTTTGCAGGCCTCGAGAACGATCCGAACCACGCTCTCGCCGAGAAATACTGCCCGAACGGCACGTGCGGCGTCATCGCCTTCGGTATCAAGGGCGGCCGTCAGGCTTCCATTGACTTCATGGACAGCCTCAAGTTCATCACGATCGTGACGCACGTTGCGGACGCGAAGACCTGCCTTCTTCATCCGGCAAGCCACACGCACCGTCAGCTCACCGATGAGCAGCTCATCGAGGCAGGCGTTGCACCGGATCTCATCCGCCTCTCCGTCGGTCTCGAGAACATCGACGACATCCTTGCGGATCTGAAGCAGGCATTCGGGGAATAACTGCCATTACCCCCCTGTTTCTCAGCAACGACAAACTTACGCCCTCGCCGAAATACGGTGAGGGCGCATTTTTCGCTGTTTCATCCATTTCCGTCTACGAATCACCGTTTCCGCATTGACAGTGCCCTTGCCCTGTGCTATGATTTAGGCGCTTAATTAGATGTCTAATTGAACGCTGATCAGAGGAAAGGAGTTACCACCATGGCTGAGGAAAATGCTCGCTTCTTTCGCGAAATGCTGTCGCTCTATTACGCGCACAGGTCGTACAACACCCGCTACTATGCCGCGCTCGGTCTGACCAGCGGTCAGCCGAAGGTTCTCAATGTGCTGTTTGAGGAGGAGGGGTATCTGCAGAAGGATCTCGCAGCGAGGTGCCGTGTGGAGCCGGCCACGATGACCTCGCTTCTCGCCAAGATGGAGAAGCAGGACATGATCAAGAAGGAGACCGTCTATGTCTCCGGCGGCAAGAGAGCCTACGCGATCTACCTGACCGACCACGGTCGCAAGCTGGCCCACCAGGTGTCCGAAAAGGCCGCGCAGGCAGACCGGATCGCGCTCGAAGGGATGACTCCGGAGGAAGCCTCCCAACTGATCACACTCATGCAAAAAGCACGCAAAAACATCGAAGGTAAACTCGAGGGAACCTGGGAGGAACATTGGAAGTCACTATGAAACAACTGTCTCTTGTATTGTTAATTATTGCCATGGCAGCGCTTTTCATTGCCTGCGGCAAGGACTCTTCTTCGGAAAATGGAACCCCCGCCGCAACGGAGGCTCCGTCCGAAACGCCGGCAACGCCGACGGAAGCGCCCGCTGCCGACACTCCGACGCCGACGGCGCCCGAGGAGGATCCGACGCCCACGCCGACGATCGGACCTCACGCAAAGATCGACACCCGCATCCCTACCGACTACTCGACGTATCGTCTTAAGAACTGCGGAGAGATCGTGCAGATCACCTATGAGACGAAGGACTACCTGAACGATCAGGCAACGCTCACCAAGCCGGCGTACGTTTATCTCCCGCCGGATTACGACGAGACGAAGCAGTACAACGTGCTCTACCTGATGCACGGCATCGGCGGAGACGAAACCGAGTGGGGCATGACGGGTCTGTCCTCCACGGTCAAGGCCATCATGGACAACCTGATCCGCTACGGCGACATCGAGCCGTTCATCGTGGTTGCGCCGAACGGACGCTCCTACTATGATTTTGCGAACAAGGACGGCGACTACGCTTCCTTCTACGTCTTCGGACAGGAGCTCCGAAACGATCTGATCCCGTACATCGAGAGCAATTTCGCAGTGTACCACGACGACGCCGATCCGACCGCTGTTCGCGATCACCGCGCGATGGCCGGCCTGTCCATGGGCGGCATGCAGACGATCAACATCGGCATGTGTGAGTGCCTGGACATCATCAGCTGGTTCGGTACATTTTCCGCTGCGCCGACATCCTATACGTCCGACAAGATCGCTTCGATCATTGACGGCGAACAGTTCGCGCAGTACAAGATCAACTACATGTACAACATCTGCGGTCTGCAGGACAACATCGCGTACGCGAGCGCCTCGGCCGCTGCCAAGAACCTGCCGAAGTACACGGACAAGCTCGTCGACGGCGAGAACTTCATGTGGCAGGAGAAGGCCGGCAACCACGATTTCAACATCTGGTACCTCGGCTTCTACAACTTCGCGCAGCTGGCGTTCAAGACGGCCGAGTGATGCACTGATCGCGCGGAAGCGATCAACCGTTCATTAACACAATTTCACGACACACCAAAAGAGCCCGGCGCACATTGCACCGGGCTCTCCTATTGTCCTGATTATCCGTATTACTTGCTTGTCTCCGTCTTGATCCCGTTTGTAAACTTGATAAACGAAGGCGTACCGGAACCTGTCTCCGTTTTCGCCTCATACTTGTACTGTCCGCGCTCGCCGAGGACGATCGTCGTGCCGCCGGTCTCAAACTGTCCGAGCTCCTTGTCGGAGAACGGATATTTAGCAGCCTTGAACGCCTCAACCCACTTTTTCGGATCAAGGTCCGTAAGGTCCTGTCCGTTGAACTTGACCGCACCGCCGGTCTTATCCTGACCCGGCCAATACGTAACGGAATACACCTGACAGTTCTTCACACCCTTCGCGTTGGTCGCTGTGTTCATGACCTTGAAGAAAATACCGGTGGGCGTTGCGTAGCTGTCGCTGAGCGGAAGCCCGATCTGGTACTCGGTATTGAGCACCGTCTTGGGCAGCACGCTGTTGCCGGTAAGATCAACGACTTTGCCCTTGCTGTCACAGATCACAAGGCCTGCCTTCATAAAATCATCCGGGGTGCTCTTCATCGTAAACTTCGTACCGTTCACCGTGAACTCCGGCGTCGGTGCCAGGAAGTACTGGTATCCGTAGTATCCGACTGCCGCGATGATCACCAGAAAAAAGAATATCAGCTTGAAGTTGATCTTCTTTGCCTTCTTCACCGGCTGCTGTGTGAACTGCTGCTGTGTAAACTGCGGGATCTGCTGCGTCCCATCCGGCATCACGCCTGCCGGAGCGGCTCCTGCGGGCACCTGGCCCTGCTGGTATTCATCTGCCATAACTTTCCCTTTCTCAATCTCTGCGTTGACCGATCCGAAACCCCTCCGGATCTTTCGGAAAATGCCCCCTCGCGTCGGGCGGCTCATTTTCCGAAACAAATTACAGGGGAAGTATAACAGACCTTTCCCTGCGCGTCAATATATTTTACCCTAATTTATGTGACAAATTCACTTTCTGTGGCCTTACAGCCGTAAAGTGAATTTTTAATTTCTACATGTTTTCCGCCAAAGTAGAAGTTTCTCTTGCACAGCCTCTTTTGGGCATGTATCCTATACAAGGTTATCTGTCTGTCGGAAAGGATGCCCATATGAGTCATAATCTTAAGGGTAACGGTAAACACCTTACCTTCTCTGACAGAGTATATATT
>JAFZVZ010000039.1 GCA_017617545.1 Lachnospiraceae bacterium | reverse complement strand
CATGTCGAGACAGTCTGTCTCTTGAATTACACGAAAGGATGAGGTATCCCATGAAACTTTCCCCGTTTGAAATGTCGATGTACTTAGCGCAGATGCTGGATCCGGAGTCGACGGAGTACTCGGTCAACTCGTATTTTGAGATCAAGGGTGCCGGCGAGGAGAAGGTGGAACGCGCGGTTCGGAAAATGGTCGAAAACCGCGAGTGTCTCCGCTCGTACTACGGTGAGCAGAACGGCGAGCCGGTGAGGATTCTGACGGATGAAGTTCCGTCGATCCGCTGGGAGACCGCGGGATCCGAGGAGGAGGTGAGGGAGCGCGCGACGGCCTCGCTGCCCGCGTTTGACCTGAAGACGGTTCCTGCCCGGTTCATCGGATACAAGCTGCCGGACGGGAAGATCATCCTGAACCTTCAGATCCACCACATCGCCATCGACGGAAGAAGCACCATGCTGTTCACGCAGGAGCTGTTCGACCGTCTGTGCGGTCACCCTGTGGCAGCGGCGCCGGATCTCTCCGAAAGATCCCTTGAGGCGGATGATTACGAGACCGGAAAGGCGTTCTATCACTCGCTCTTCCCGGACGGGATTCCCGTCGCGGAGATGCCTCTGAAAGGGCAGCGGCCGAAGGATCACCCGGGCGCCGACAAGCAGCTTACCCTTCCGTTTGACAGGGAGGAATTCGCTAAGATCAGCAGCGCGGCGAAGAGCTACGGGGTCACCACATTTTCCGTTTTGTTATCCGCGCTTTCCATTACGCTTGGCATGTACTGCGGAAGCGAGGACCTGGTGATCGGATTCCCTGTCGATATGCGCAGGGAAGAAGAGAAAACTATGACCGGAATGTTCGTCAACACCGGTATCATCCGCGTGAAACCGGAGGGGAGCCGGCCTGTAGGCGAGTTTGTGAAGGAAGTCGCGCAGCTGCTGCGCGACTGCTCGCGGAACCGCCCGCTTCCGATGGCGGAGTTCATACGCGAATTCGGGGTCAGTACGGACAGCTCGCGCAATCCCGTCTTCGATGTCGGAGTCAACAACTTCTTCCATCCGGAGCCGCTCACCGAGGGTGATCTGAGCGTCACGTTCAACTATGACCTGCAGACGCTCAAGCGCGATATGAATGTCACGATGCATCGCTTCGGCGACAGCATGACGATGGTCGTGCAGTACGCATCTAAGCTCTATGAGGCGAACCTTATGAACCGCTTCCTGGAGCAGTACCGGTACACGCTCTCACTGCTGTGCGAGGGCTGCGACACGGTCGCGGAGGCGGAGCGCCTTGTACCGTCCCACATGGAGATCTACGAGCGCGTCAACCGCACGGAGGTGCCGGTTGAGCTCATGAGCGTGAACAAGCTGTTCGAGCATCAGGTGAGCCTGCATCCCGACAAGACGGCGGTCATCGCCGCGGGCGAAAGCCTGACCTTCGGGGAGCTGAATTGTCTCGCGAACCGCGTGGCACACACGCTGGTCGGCCTCGGGGTCGGAAAGGACAGCATCGTCGGAATGGTGCTGGACCGCACGAAGGAAGTATTCATCGCGGAGCACGGTATTCTGAAGTCCGGCGGGGCATTCCTGCCCATGGTGCCGGAGTACCCCGACGACCGCATCCGGTACTGCCTGCTGAACGCGGAGAGCCCGTGCGTCATCACGACAGAGGCGATCAAGGCGGAGAGACCGGAGTTATTTTCCGATGAACAGCCTTACAAAACGCTCACCGTGGAGAGCATGACGAGCGCGGGGAACGACGAGAATCCCAATCTTGATATTGACTTAGACAGCCTTGCGTACTGCATCTACACCTCGGGCTCGACCGGAAACCCGAAGGGCGTGATGATCGAGCACAGGAACATGTGCAACTACCTGAATGCCAACCCCATGCACCCGGCGATCTACTGGCACACGCAGGACATCGGCACGGCACTGTCCGTGACCTCGATCTCCTTTGATATGTCGATCACCGAGCGCTTCGTGACGCTCTGCAACGGCGTGACCCTGTGCATGGCGACGCTTGACGAGATCCACAATCCCATGGCGCTCGCGAAGCTGATGACGAAGCACCACACGGAATCCATCGTGTGCACGCCGTCCTACCTCTCGAGCCTGTTGGAGGTGCCCGAAATGCGCGAGCCCATAGCGGCGCTGAAGGCGTACCACGTCGGCGGTGAGGCCTTTCCGTCCACGCTGATCGCGCGGCTCAAGGAGCTGAACCCGAACTCGCACGTGATGAACGGATACGGCCCCACGGAGACGTCCGTGTGCTGCACGTCCTCGGAGATCCTTCCGGGACAGCCGATCACCATCGGCAAGCCGGAGGCGAACGTGACGCACTACGTGATGGACAAGCAAAAGCGGATTGTGCCGCCCGGAGTGAGCGGCGAGCTGATCATCTGCGGCGCCGGTGTCGGACGAGGCTATGTGAAGCTTCCCGACAGAACGGCGGCATCGTTCTTCACCTGCCTCGGGCAGAAGGCGTACCACAGCGGCGATCTGGTGCGGCTGAACGAGTACGGCGAGTACGATTACTTCGGGCGCATGGACAACCAGGTGAAGCTGCGCGGCCTGCGCATCGAGCTCGATGAGATCGAGAATGTCATGCTCGAGTACCCGGGCGTGAAGCTGAGCAAGGTCATCGTGTGCAACAACGGCAAGGAGGACTACCTGGCCGGTTACTATACAGCGGAAAATGAAGTCCCCGTACCGGAGCTCCGTGCCTTCCTCAAGGGCCGCCTGACGCCATATATGGTGCCCGACGCCATGCTTCAGCTCGATAAGATGCCGCTCACCGTGAACGGCAAGATCGACAAGAAGCAGCTGCCGGACATCGCGGACGCGGCGGAGGAGCGGGAGTATGAGGCGCCTGTGGGAGCGATGGAGGAGAAGATCTGCTCGTATTTTGCGAAGGTCCTCAATCAGGAGCGCATCAGCGCCACGGACAATTTCTTCGAGATCGGCGGAACGTCGCTGTCGGTTGCGCTGATCGTATCGACGGCGATCCACGACGGGCTTGATCTCGTGTACAAGAACGTCTTTGAGTACCCTACGCCCCGCATGCTCGCGAAGTATCTGGAGACAAAGATGGGCGATGCAGCCAAGGTTGAGGCGGCAGCCGCACAGGAGAGCGGGGCGGACGAGACAGCGAAGACGGATGCCGCGCCCGCGGACAAGGTTGCTCAGACTGCAGGATCCGTGAAGTACGAGTCGATCCTGAGCAAAAACTGCGTCGGAAACCTTGCGGGTATTAAGACAGGGCGTCTTGGGAACGTGCTGCTTACGGGCGCGACCGGCTTCCTCGGGATCCACGTGCTGTGCGAGCTGCTCCACAGCGACGCGGTCGATCACATCGTGTGCCTCGCGAGAAAGAGACATTCCATCGCGCCGGAGACGCGGATCAACCATTACCTGATGTACTACTTCAACGATCTGTTCACCGACCTGATGGAGAAGAAGGTGCAGATCATCGACGCCGACATCACGGACGAGGATCTCGCCGAGCATCTTAAGGATGTTCCGTGCGACGTGATCATCAACTGCGCCGCGATGGTCAAGCATTTTGAGACCGGCAACCTGATCCATAAGATCAACACGGAGGGAGTTGTTCACCTGATCGAGCTTGCGCTCGCGGTGAACGCGCGCCTTGTCCAGGTGTCCACGCTGAGTATCGCGGGCCAGGTTGACAGCGACCTTCTCGACGAGATCATCCTGAAGGAGACGGATTTCGAGATCGGACAGAGAACCGACACCAACAAGTATGTCGAATCGAAGTACGACGCGGAAGCCGCGATCTACGACGCGATGGAGCAGCGCGGCCTCAAGGCGAAGGTCATCCGCATCGGAAACCTGATGGGACGGCGCAGCGACGGTGAGTTCCAGATGAACTTCAACACCAACGGTTTCGTCAACCGGTTGAAAGCGTACCGTGTGCTCGGCTGTTTCCCGGTCAGCAGGATGGACGAGCCGGTGGAGTTCTCACCGGTGGATATGACGGCGAAGGCCGTGGTGACGCTGGCGGGGACGCCGGATGAATTTTCCGTGTTCCACGCCAACAACTGCCACAACATTCATTTTGCCAACGTGTTGGAGGCGTTCGAGGAGTGCGGATACCACATCGACGTGGTGGACGACGAGACCTTCTCGAAGCGGTTCTCGGAGGCGCTCTACGACGAGACGAAGAGCCTGTATGTCTCCAGCCTGATCGCGTACGCAGACAATGAAAACAAGACGCTGCAGTGGACGCTTTCGGACAATACCTACACCGTGAAGGCGCTGTACCGGCTGGGCTTCTCGTGGCCCGTCATCTCGCCGGTGTACGTCCGCAAGCACCTGGAGGCGCTCGCGACGCTCGGGTTCTTCGACCCGGAGGAGTGAGCCGCGGCGACAGCCTCGAATAAAAACAAGTATTACAGTTCCGCAAAGGAGCATGGAAAATGATCAGGAATATTGTGCTCGACATGGGGAACGTCCTTCTGGACTACAATCCCGATGCCGTCATCGATATGTTTTGCTCTTCGGACGAGGAGAAGGAAGTGATCCGGAGAGAGCTCTTCGAAGGTCCCGAGTGGGCGATGGGAGACCGCGGAGACATAAAGGACGTGGACCGGTTTGACCTGGTGAAGGTACGCGTGCCCGAACAGTTTCACGCGGCGCTCAAGGCCTGCGCGGATCGATGGGAAGTGTGCATGAATCCGCTCGAGGGGGCGGGAGACTTCTGCGCGTACGTGAAGGAGCATGGGTACGGGATCTACATCCTGTCGAACGCGAGCGACCTGTTCTACACGTATTTTCCGAAGTTTCTGCCGCTTGACTATTTTGACGGCGTGTTCGTCTCGTCGGACTACCACATGCTGAAGCCGGACCCGGAGATTTACAGGGCATTCTTAGGAAAATACAACCTGAAGGGCGAGGATTGCCTGTTCATCGACGACCGGGAGGACAACGTGCGCGGCGCCCGTGAGGTCGGGATGAATGCGTTCCGCTTTGAGGGCGATTACGGCGCGGTTGTCCGGTATCTCGAGAACAGCGCTGCGGGCAGTGAGAAGGCTGCTCCCGTGAAGAGAAAGCACGTTGTGGTCAGCCCGTACGACGCGCAGTGGAAAGAGGATTTTCTGGCAATCCGGGAGGAGCTGCAGAGCGCTCTCGGGGAGCTTGCTCTTCGGATTGAGCACGTCGGAAGCACTTCGGTGGAGGGGCTTTCCGCGAAGCCGATCATCGACATCGATGTCGTGATCGCGGACGAGACAAAGCTTGGCGCGGTTATCGCCGCCCTCGCGGGGATCGGGTATCAGCACGAGGGAAACCTCGGGATCGAGGGGAGAGAAGCGTTCGGCTACGAGGGCAAGGAGCATCTTCGGAAGCATCACCTCTACGTCTGCACGGAGGCTTCGCCGGAGCTCCGCAGACACCTTACGTTCCGCGACTATCTCCGCGCGCATCCCGATGCCGTGCGGGAGTACAGCAGGATCAAGGAGGAGGGAGCACAGCGGTTCCCCTGCGATATCGACAGTTACATCAATTACAAGTCGCCGTGGATCGAGAAGATCTACCGCGAGATAGGACTTTGAAAAATGACAGACAGAACGAAACGAATTGACGGCCACATTCACATTGAGCGTGGGCCGTACACACTGGAGTGGATACAGAAGTTCGTCGACCGTGCGATCGAGATGAAGGTCGACGAGATCCGGCTTCTGGAACACAACTTCCGCTTTGAGGAGTTCGTGCCGATGTACGATTCCGTGCGCGCGTACAGCGATTTCGTGGACGCGTGGTTCCGGCGCGTCGGCGGGGTGCGGAAGCTTGACGAGTACCTCGAGCTGATCGAGCTTGTCCGGAAGCAGAAGTACCCGGTCGAGATCAAGTTCGGCATGGAGGTGTGTTATTTTCCGAAACATGAGCAGATGACGCGGGAACTGACGCAGGGCAAGGGGTTCGACTTCCTGCTCGGGAGCGTGCATTTTGCGGGGGATTTCGCGTTCGACCACACGGCGGAGCTGTGGGAGGGTGAGGACGTCGACGAGGCGTTTCGGAAGTATTTTGAGGACGAGATATTGCTTGCGAAGTCCGGGCTGTTCGACGGGATCGGGCATCCGGATTCGATCATGCTGTTCGGACACAAGTCGTCGTTTGCGCTTGATGATTACTACGAGCGGCTGGCGGCGGAGCTTGCGAAGAGCGGCATGTATGCGGACGAGAACAGCGGCGTGGCGAGACGGTGCGCTGACACCGCGACGCTAGGGATGAACAGGGATTTGCTCCGGGTGCTCAAGCAGCACGGTGTGCGGATCATCACCTCCTCGGACGCGCATTGTCCGGAGGATGTCGGAGACAAGATCCGGGAGATGGAGGAACTGATATGAAAAAGTGGTACGACGAAGAATACGAGTTTACGGTTGAGGTTACGGGCTTTCTGCACGGCGACCACACTGAGCGGTACTGCCGCAACGGTGAGGAGATCGGTGATACGTACACGTGCACGTACGGCTGCCCGGTGAACAAGGACGGCTACGGAATCTGCTCAAAGACCATGATGATGCTGTACCCGCTGATGGAGGCGATCCGCAGCGGCGGCGACCTCGAGAACCTCGGCGGTGACAGCAAATACACGAAGACGATCGTGTGCCCGGACGGATGCGTCATGTTCCGGCTGACGGCGAAGCCGCTCGGGAACGAGAATTTCCACAAGGGCGGGTTCTGGGATTACCCGGATGAGACGGTAAAACCGGAGTGAGTAAGCAGCTTCCGAAGGCAGCAGGTGATTAAGGGGTTGACGATGGACAAGGAGATGGAATACGTATACCGCCGCAGCCGCAGTGTCGCGATCGTCACGCGGAACGGGAAAATCCTGATGGAGAAGGTCTTCTATTTCGGGAGGTTGTTCTACACGGTGCCGGGCGGCGGCATTGAGGAAGACGAGACACCGGAGCAGGCGGCAATCCGCGAGCTTCGGGAAGAGTGCGGTTTGGACGGAGCGATCGTGAGACCGCTCACGGTGCAGTACAAGTCGGACGGCGCCGCGGAGTACTCGTTCGAGGTGCGTATCCCCGATGATCAGGACGCGATCACTGGCTACGACCCTGAGCAGACCGGCGACGATCCGCCGCTCAAGGAAGTGCTGTGGATGTCGCTTGACGAGATCAGCGAGAAGGACCGTGCGTTTCTGTGGGCATACGGCCTGATGCAGGTCGAGGGATTTTTCGACGAGATCAAACGGTGGGGCGACGAGATCAGTTACCCCATATAGAGGGGAGAACATGTTGCGTTTAGGTTTCAGTCAGGTGGATATCACACTCTCCTCTGATGTCCCTTCGAACGAGGAGGCGCAGCGCATCGCGAAGGAAGCGCTGGAGCTGTGCGGGATTGCCGACACCGGCTGGCTTGCCAAGGTGGAACGCCTGAACAGGGAGGGCATTCGCGAGCAGCACGAGGACGTGGAGATTCAGTATTGGTCACTCGGCGAGGTTACCATGTGCGGCGGGCCGTACGAATTCATGGTCGGATTCGCGCTGGAGGCAGTACGGCTGCTTGATGACGAATACTTTTATGTGAACGGATACACGAACGGATGCCTGCTGTATTTTCCGACGGAAGAGGAGTTTGACTACGGCGGGTACGAGGTGTTCTGGTCGATGCTGATCTACTACGTGTACATCGAGCGGGTGTACCCGTTCCGGCGTGACGAGGCATCAAGGCTGATCCGATTTATCGGGGACAATGCGGTGTAATGCAGAGAGGAGATACCATGAACGTAAGTGCAGGCTATCGCAAGAGAGGCTTTGACGCGTACGGCGGCAAAGTGCTGAAGGCGGAGCATTTTTCGTACTGGAGCAAGGATGAACTGGCGAACCCGAAGGGCGTGGCGCTCGAGCTCGGCGAGGAGATCGAGGTTGTGGAACTCGGGGTGTTCGACCTGCTGCCGACGCTTGATCAGCTGTGGATCCTGAATCCGAAATGCAAGATTTACATGTCGGAGGAGAACACCGCGATGTTTCGGAAGAACGGTGTTATCATCCGCGGAAAATACGGCACGGGAGCGGAGAATTTTGCGCAGCAGTATCATCTGCGGTTCCTGTCGCTCGACATCGAGCTGGCGAAAGCCGGTGATTACTTTGAGCGCGGGGTGGACATCGTGACGCTGCGGTTCTACGACGACGGCAGCGCGTACATCCATCAGGACTGCCGATGCCAGGGAATCTCCGCGGGCAACACCGGCGGCGGTGAGGTCTCGTTCAATCTGCCGGACGATTTCTATCTCACGATGACCGCGTCGGAGCTGGCAGACAAGTGCTGGATCAGCGGCAAGATCAAGGAGAACGGGGTGCTCGCCTCGGCGATGAAGAGGGCGAAGGCCAAAGGAGGATTCCTGGTCGATTACTCGGTGAAAAAGGAAAAGGACTGATCCACATTCGGAGGATCAATAAACAACAGGGGGAGAAACAAACTATGTATCCGACAAGAGAAGTAGCGAAGCGCCTCGTGAAGGAGGCGGAGGGTCTCAATCCGGGGCCGTGGGGTGACCACTGCAGGACGGCGGCGCACTGCGCGGAGGCGATCGCGGCGAGATCCGGGATGAACGCGGAGAAGGCGTATGTGATCGGCCTGCTACACGACATCGGCAGACGTTTCGGCAAGAGGCATCTGGGGCATGTGTACGACGGCTACACCTATATGATGGCGCTTGGTTTTGACGAGGCCGCGAAGATCTGCCTGACGCACTCGTTCAACGAGAAGGTCATTGACAAATACGTCGGCAGGTTCGACACGACCGAGGAGGAGACCGCGCTGATCCGCGAGCGACTGGCGGAGGTCGAATTTGATGATTATGACCGTCTGATCCAGCTGTGCGACGCGATCTCCGGGGCGGAGGGCGTGATGGACATCATCGACCGTATGTCTGACGTGAAGAGGCGCTACGGGTATTACGACCCTGAAAAATGGAACACGAACCTCGGACTCAAGGAGTATTTTGAGCGGAAAATGGGGATGGACCTGTACGTCGCGGTGGACAAGGATAATTTCCGGCCGCAGAACGGATAAGCGGGAGCGGATAAGGACAGCGAAGGAATGTTTCAGGCGTTCGGAGAGGGAAAAAGAGATGAGAGAATTTGACAAGGAAGCGATCCTGGCGAAATACCGCCGGATTACGACGGAGTATGTCGATACGTACGTGCCGGACATCTCGATCGAGAGCGGGGACATACGGTATGCGAAGGCGAGTGACATTCTGGTCAACAACTATGACAGAAGGCTCCTGAACCATATCGAGAACAAAAAGCTGCTCACCCAGAAGGAACACGCGAAACTGTGGAAAAATGCGAAGGACGGCTCGTACATCACAGTCGTGTATGATACCGCAGGAAACCGTCACCACACGATGTTCGAATTCAACTCCTCGAATTTTCTGGCGGAGGAGCTGATCGGAAGCAACAGAGACACCCTGGCAACCTTCATTGTCTCCGATAATCTGCAGCTTGAGTATGTCGTGTTTCACAAGCCGGACGGAACGTGCTCGTACCGGTGGCTCAGCACGGAGTGGAGCGAGTACGACGAGGCGGGCAATCTCGTTAGCGTGGAAACCTTCCGCACGAGCAACGGTCCGTTCGCCGTGGGAATCAAGGTGGATGCCGAGTATTACGATTACCGCGACGGTGTGCTGTGTCATATCGAGCAGTTCAAGGAGTTCGACACGGAGTTTCCGGAAGCCTCGGCGCGGATGATCCGGCAGTTTGTACCGGACAGAATATACAACCCGACTTTGTTTGAGTATGACCTGGAGAGGGACGGGGATGATGTTGCCGTCACGCGGACGTGTCACTATACGACAACGAAGGATATGACGGTAACCTTCCGAATCCCCGCGAAGGAAGTGCTCCGGATGAAGGAGTTCGGGATCAGGATTTGAGAAGCAGCGGGGAGTGAGTCATGCGGATACCGAAGATCAATTCGAACAGTTATGCGGGCCGTTGGATCGGCGCGAGCCTTCTGGTTGGCGTGGCGGTCCCCTTCGTTTTGTGGCTCATTTTCCGGAAACTGTACTGGCTGCCCGTGATCATCGGCGGCCTCGGCCTGCTGGCATTTTTCGTCGTGTTCGCGATCGAGATGAGCCAGGATTCCGCAGGGGTACCGTACTACGAGAAGGATCTGCGCGACAAGGTTGCGTACGATCCGCAGACGCAGTACGCCGTAATCCGCAGTTCCATCTGCACGGGCGAGAAGGTCGCGGGGTTCAAGAACAAAAAGAACGGGCAATTCACGGATGTGATGGTCATCCGCACGCCCGAGGACGAAGCGCGGTTTAAGGAGATCTTCGGGCTCGACAGCGTGAAGACCGAATACTGACTCCACGATGCGTGGGTGGTCTGCGCGTACAGGACGTGGTACCATGACGGCATCAAAACCCGAAAGGAGTCAATCATATGGATAAGTATGTTACCGGTGCCGTGATCCGCCGCCTGCGCGAGGCCAAGCGCATGACGCAGGAGGAACTCGCGGAGAAGATATTTGTCAGCAGCAAGGCGGTCAGCAAATGGGAGACCGGGCAGGGGTTCCCGGACATCAGCCTGCTCGAGCCGCTCGCGAAGGCGCTCGACATCTCCGTGATCGAGCTGCTGTCCGGCGAGGACATCTGCAACACGAATCATTCCGCCAACATCGCCAAAGGCAAATTCTACGTCTGCCCGGTCTGCGGCAACGTGATCCGCTCGATCGGCGAGGCGGTAGTCAGCTGCTGCGGCATCACCCTGCCGCCGCTTGCGGCGGAGGCAGCGGACGAGGAGCATCAGCCGAACATCGAGATTGTGGAGGACGAGTACTATGTCACGATCGATCATCCGATGAGCAAGGAGCATTACATCTCGTTCTTGGCAACAGTGTCCGATCAGGGAGTGCAGTTTGTGAAGCTGTACCCGGAGGGAGCCGCAGAGGCGAGATTCAAGATCAACCGCGTGAGTGAGCTGTACGTATACTGTAACCGGCACGGGCTCTATGCGGTGAAGCCGGGAAGGCTTCTTCGGAAGTGAACACCCCGGTTTCGAAGGAAAATGATGTGTGGGGGGACAGAACGGATGATCACGATTTCCAATGAGGATGCCCGCAATTTCCTGGTGAATTATCAGGGGTTAACGGATTACGGGCAGTTTGAAGGTTACGATGGCGCGAAGCGGTTCATGGAGAGGGTGCGTTGTATCCAGTATGATCCGCTCAACGTCGTGGGCAGAAACCCGGATCTGGTACTGCAATCGCGGGTCAAGGGGTACCGCCCGGAGATGCTTTACGACCTGTTGTACAAGGAGCGATTTCTGATCGACGGCTTTGACAAGGTAATGTCGATCATCCTGACGGAGGACTATCCGAGCATGGCGCGCATCCGCAGGAGAGCGACCGAAGAGCTGGTCGGCGTTCTGGAGCAACGGGGCTCTGCGGAGGCACTCATGATCCTGGACGAGACGCTTGCGCGCGTCCGTGAGAACGGGCCGCTGCCGGCGAACAAGATCGACATCGGCGGCCGGGCGGAGAAGGGCAGCTGGGGTCACAGCAAGCTCTCGAGCGCGGCGCTTGACTATCTGTATCACAGCGGGAAACTGGGCATCCATTCCAAGTTAAAGACGCTGAAGGTGTATGACCTTGCCGAGAGATTGTATGATGCGGAAATTCTGAACGCAGAGGATCCATTTTCCGATGAACACGAATTCCTGCGGTGGTACATCAAGCGCAGGATCGGCAGCATCGGCATGGTGTGGAACAGAAACACCGGCGCGTGGCTGTGGCACTACATTTACAACCGTCACCCGCGTGAGGAGATTATCCGCGAGCTTGTCGCGGACGGCGAGCTGACTGAGGTGCGGGTAGAAGGCACGAAGGAGCCCTTCTACATCCGCAGGGAGGACGAAAGTTTCCTCGGGAAGCGAGTGGAGTGCGACAAAGTACAGTTCATCGCGCCGCTTGACAATTTCATCTGGGACCGCGGCATCACCGAGGAAATCTTCGGCTTCAAGTACTCCTGGGAGGTGTACACGCCGGCCGCGAAGCGGCAGTACGGCTACTATGTGCTGCCCGTATTGTACGGAAACCGTTTTATCGCAAGGTTTGAGCCGGAGAAGAACAACGGGAAGGACCCGCTTGTGATCAAACACTGGTGGTGGGAGAAGGATGTCACCGTGACGGATGAGATGATCGCCGCGATCGGGGAAGCGTTCCGAAGATTCAGCGAGTACCTCGGCGTTCCGATGATGAAGGACAAAGACTGGAAGAAAGCTTTGAAATAAAAGATTGATCGTCGGAGACGGGCGACAGCGGATGAGACCCCGCTGCCCGGGTTACGAATGGGAGGCACATGGACGCTACAAAACTGTTTGACGGACATGCCGCCGTGGACGGGGTCGTGACGGTTGCCAACAGTTCGGTGGCGTACATAGGAACGGTATGAGGGGAATATACCGGATAGTGAGGTTATAGAAGCACATGGACTATGAGATCATAAAAGCGACCGAGGAGGACCGCGCGGAGATCCTGGCGCTCTACAGGGCGCAGTTAGGACGCGAATACTGCGCGTGGGATGAGGAGTATCCGGATGATGAGACGATCACCTACGATCTCTCGCGGGACGCGCTGTTTGTTCTGAAAATGAACGGGCGCATCAAGGCAGCGGTCTCGATCGAGGAGGACGAGGACGTCGACCGCCTCGACTGCTGGGACGCGAAGCTGGCGCCTGAAGGGGAGCTTGCGAGGATCGCGGTGCTGCCCGATGAGCAGTGCAAGGGGCTTGGGCGCATCATGATGCAGTTCGGCATGGATGAGCTGAAGCGGCGTGGCTATGCCGGCATCCACCTGCTGGTCAACAAGAACAACGTGAAGGCGATCCGGTGCTACGCGGTGTTCGGGTTCCGCACGGTCGGTGAATGCCACATGTACGAGCAGGATTTTCTGTGTTACGAGAGAGAACTGTAGGGACACAGTTTCCGAAAAATGAGTCACAGAAAGATACCCGCACAATGAGAGCACAGAATGTCGGGACGGGGAGTACGTCAGTTGATATACTGTGGTTGCAATGCGAGGGAGGCAGGCGAAATGGATAACTGGATCGAAGGGTTTCAGCAGTCAATCGACTTCATCGAAAACAACCTTGACGGGTCTCCGGAAATTGAGGAGATCGCGGGGCTGGCGGCGCTGTCGCCGTTTTACTATCAGCGGATCTTCGGCGCGCTGTGCGGGATGACGGTCGGCGAGTATATCCGCGGCAGGCGCATGACGCTGGCCGCGCAGGAGCTCTCCGGCACGGACGCGAAGGTCATCGATATTGCGTTGAAGTACGGCTACGACTCACCGGACAGCTTTGCCAAGGCATTCCAGAGGTTTCACGGGATCACGCCATCCCGGGCACGTGAGACCGGGGCACCGCTTCGCTCCATCGCTCCGTTGCATATCAAAGTATCCCTGGAGGGCGGAAGCATGTTAGATTATTGTATTGTTGAGAAAGCACCATTTACGGTTATGGGTGTCAAGCGTCGCTTCAACGACGAGACAAGTTATCAGGAGGTCCCGAAGTTCTGGGACGAGTGGATGGCGCAGGGCGAGAGCCGTCCGGTCATGGGCGCGTTCGGCGTCTGCTGGGACATGGACGGGCATGATTTCGACTACTGGATCGCGGACCTGTACATGCCGTGGGAGGACGTTCCGGAAGGTTGCGAGACGCTTGTGATCCCCGGCGGTCTGTGGGCAGTATTTGCCTGCAGAGGACCGATCCCGGACGAGTTCCAGAAGCTGAACACGAAAATCTGGTCGGAGTGGCTGCCGAGTTTGAAGGGCTACAAGCTTGCCGGGAATTACAACCTGGAAGTGTACTGCCCGCCGAAGGACAACGTGAACTACATCTGGATCCCGTTGGTCAAGGAATGATCCGGACAATGCGTCCGACGGAGAATTACAGTATTGTTGAGAGAGAACCGGGAAGCCGGTTCTCTTTTTGTTTCCCGAACAGGCATTGTATGGTATAATCTAATAAATATGTTGTCGGGGGATTGGTTGAAACCATGGAAGTGCGTGAGTACGGAAATAAAACCGCACGGATTGTTCTGGTCCAGCCGGTGGGTGATCACGATGAGAAACTGACGGAGCATGAGATCGCGGCGATCCGCGAAGGATATTCCGAAGAGTTTATGATGGTCACGTTCAAGGTTGATGACTGGAACCGGGAGCTCTCTCCGTGGGAGGCACCTGCGGTGTTCGGCCGGGAGAATTTCGGATGCGGCGCGGCTGACACGCTCCGCGAGATCATCCGGTACTGTGAGGACAGAACGAAAACGTATTACATCGGCGGGTACTCGCTGGCAGGGCTGTTCGCGCTTTGGGCAGCGTATCAGACCGACCTGTTCCGTGGCGTTGCGGCGGCATCGCCGTCGATGTGGTTCCCGGGATTTGCCGGCTATATGCGGGAGCACGAGATCCGAAGCAGGCGGGTGTACTTAAGCCTCGGAGACCGGGAGGAGAAGACGCGCAATCCCGTCATGGCGACCGTGGGGGATCGGATCCGCGAGGCGCATGCCATGCTTAGGGAGCGAACTATTGAGTGCACGCTCGAATGGAACGAAGGGAATCATTTTGCGAATGCCGACCTGCGGACAGCGCGCGCATTCCTTTGGGTGATGCAGGGAGAACGAGACCGGTTGTCGGAATGACGCGAAGGAAAATACAGCGCTGACGGAGGGCCTATGGCGACATTGTTGATAGCCGTGATCTATGCGGCATTTATCGGATTGGGACTTCCGGATTCCCTGTTCGGAGCTTCGTGGCCGTCGATCTACACGGAGTTTGATCTGCCGTTTTCGCTCGGCGGACTTGTCTCGGGCATCTGTTTTCTCGGGACGACGGCGTCGAGCCTGATGAGTTCGCGGCTGATCAAACGGTTCGGAACCAACCGGCTCACGGCGGGATGCACGCTTTTAACAGCACTTGCGTTATTCGGATACAGCATGTCGGGGAGTTTTATCTTCCTCTGCATCTTCGCGATCCCGCTCGGACTCGGCGCGGGTTCGATCGACACGGGCCTCAACAATTATGTGGCGCTCCACTACAGCGCCTCGCAGATGAGTTTCCTACACTGCTTCTACGGCGTCGGTGTCACGGTGAGCCCGTTCATCATGACGATGGTGTTCCGCAACGGGATGAACTGGAGGACCGGATACCGGATCGCTGCGTTCATCCAGCTCGGGCTGGCGATCCTTCTGATCGTGACGCTTCCCGTCTGGAAGAAGGTGCACGGGAAGGAGACCGTGGCGGAGGAGGAGTTCGAGACGCTGTCGCTTCGTCAGGCAGCGGGCATCCGCGGTGTCAAGGTCATGTGGCTGTTGTTCGTCTGCTCGGTGGCGATCGAGGCCACTGCGGGAGTGTGGAGCAGTACATTCCTGGTTGAGCACAGACACGCGAGCAATGAATTTGCCGCGGCAGCGGTGACATTTTATTATCTCGGAATGACGATCGGAAGATTTCTGTCCGGCGTTGTCGCGCGGAAGCTGCACAGCTGGAAGATCATCAAGCTCGGGCTGATCGTGCTCGGTGTTGCGCTTGCGCTTCTGCTGCTTGTGCCGAACAATTACGTAACGGTCGGCGCACTGATGCTGATCGGCATCGGAAACGGTCCGATGTTCCCGAATTTCAACTATCTCGCCCCGGAAAATTTCGGCGAGAAGCGGTCGTCCGCGATCATCGGAACGCAGATGGCGGTCTCGAGCTTCGCATTTCCCGCGGGGCAGGTGTGCTGCGGTCTGCTGGGACAGGCGCTTGGCATGAGAATTTTCCCAATCTACCTGATCGCGTTCTACGTCCTGATGCTGGCCGTGTTTGCGCGCGCCGCGAAGATCTGGTGGATGCCCGGGCTGTTTGAGCGGCAGGATCACAGAGGGTAAGATGTGACTGCAGCGGCAGCAGGGGCAAGTGGCAGGAAAGGTATTCAATGGATTACAGGAGAAACGATATGGAAGAGTTTTACATTGACAGTGACGGAACGAAGCTTCACGCGAAGCTGGACCGCCCTGAGGGGTTTGAGCGTGGTCCGCTTTGCATCCTGATCCACGGCTTCACGGGACACATGGAGGAGGATCACATCATTGCGGCGCAGAAGGCGATGAATGACGCCGGCGTTGCCGTGCTCCGCGCGGAGATGTACGGACACGGCGGAAGCGACGGAAGATTTTCCGACCACACGCTCTACAAATGGGTGACGAACGCGCTTGCCGTGGTACGATACGCCAAGACGCTGCCGTTCGTGACGGAGCTGTACTTGAGCGGCCATTCGCAGGGCGGTCTCCTGACGATGCTGGTCGGCGGCATGTGCGCGGATGATTTCGCGGCGATCCTGCCGCTGTCTCCGGCGTGGATGATCCCGGAGATGGCAAGGGAGGGCAATGTCCTGGGGGCAATGTACGATCCGAAGCACATTCCGGAGAAGGTTGTCTCCGACAGCTGGGAGCTGTCCGGGGATTACATCCGCGTGGCACAGACGATCCATGTGGAGGACGAGATCGCGCGGTTCGAGAAGCCTGTTGTGATCATCCACGGCGACGCGGACGAGACGGTTCCGTACTCCTACGCGGAGAAGACCGTGAAGCTCTATAAGAACGCGCAGCTCATCCCGATCCACGGCGACGATCACTGCTTCACAAAGCACCTGGATCAGATGGCGGACGCGATCAGAAACTATTTCAGACAGTAGCGGGGACAGTATGCATTTTACGGACGCAAAGGGGATTCTGACAGGCAGCGGCGGTCACCTCGGGATGAACATCTACCGGGGCTGCTCGCACGGTTGCATCTACTGCGACAGCAGGAGCAAGTGTTATCAGTTCACGCACCCGTTCGAGGATATCGAGGTGAAGCAGAATGCGCCGCAGCTTCTGGAGGCGGCTCTTCGCTCGAAGCGCAAATGTTGCATGATCGGCACAGGCTCGATGTCCGATCCGTACATGCACTGTGAGGAGCAGCTGGGGCTGACGCGGCAGTGCCTGGAGATCATCCGGAGGTACGGCTTCGGTGTTGCGATCCAGACCAAGTCGGACCGGATCCTGCGGGACATCGATCTTTTAGAGGAGATCAACGAACAGGCCAAGTGCGTGGTCCAGATGACGCTGACGACCTACGACGACGAGCTGTGCGGCATCCTCGAACCGAACGTATGCAACACGAAGCGCCGGATCGAGGTGCTCGAGGAGATGCAGAGGCGCGGCATTCCCACGATCGTTTGGCTGACGCCGATCTTGCCGTACATCAATGATACCGCGGAAAATGTATCCGCGATCCTTGAGGAGTGCGTCCGCGTCGGTGTGAAGGGCATCATCTCGTTCGGTATGGGGCTGACGCTTCGCGAGGGCGACCGGGAGTATTACTACGCGGCTTTGGATAAGCATTTTCCGGGGATGAAGGAGCGGTACATCCGAGAGTACGGTAACGCGTACGAGCTGCCGAGCCCGAACAAAAAGGAGTTGACGGCACTGCTTCGCGACACGTGCAGGGAGCACGGGATCATGTACAAAGAGGACGAGTGCTTTGCGTTTATGAGTGAGTTTCCGGACAAGTCCGGACAGATGAGCATCTTCGACTTTATCGGAACGGAAGAGTAAACAGGGGGAGAAAAAAATGGCATCAAGTATCATGCACGTGGCAATTTCCGAGGGCGTGTTGCGGGAGTTTCCCGAGCTGGAGCGGAACCGTTTTCTGCTCGGGTCGATCTATCCCGACGCGGCAGGTCCCGGCCGCGGACACAGAAAGATCAACGTCTGCGACGAAACGAAGAAGACATACGATCTTCCCGGGTTTCGCGCGCAGTTCGCGGAGCAGCTGAGGACGGATCCTTTGTATCTTGGGTTTTATCTGCATCTGATCCAGGACATCGTGTACCGTAAGTATGTGTATAAGACGCACCATTGGGATCCACGGCCGGAGGGCAACGTGGAGCGGCTGCACAACGACTATGCGATCACCAACAGCTACATCATCGAAAAATACAAACTCACGCCGGATCTGGTGCTCACGGACGGCATGGAGGCGGAACCGCTTTTTGCGGATGACAATTACGATCTCGCCGGATTTCTGCAGAACTACCGGTCGTACTTCGGAACGCCGGTGACCGGCGACTGTTTCTTCTTCAAGAGAGAGATGGCTGACGAGTGCATCGAGCTGTGCCTGCAAAAGTGCATTGCGGAGGTGAAGGCGATCCGGGAAGGTACGGGGTTCACCGACGAGATTGAGTACGCGTGGGACCGTATGATATAATAGTGCCGTACGGATACAGAAAGTGAGCTGAAGGAGAAAGTATGATAATCATGATCACGGGCGCTTCGCATGTCGGCAAGACGGTGCTTGCGCAGAAACTGCTGGAGCAACTGCATTTTCCGTACCTTTCGATCGACCATCTGAAGATGGGACTGATCCGAAGCGGGAACACGGACCTTACGCCGGAGGACGACGATGAGCTCACGGAGTATCTTTGGCCGATCGTGCGTGAGATGATCAAGACAGCGATCGAAAACCATCAGAACCTCATCGTGGAAGGGTGCTACATTCCGTTTGACTGGCGGAAGGATTTTACGGAGGAGTATCTCGCGGAGATCCGGTTTGTCTGCCTGGCGATGACGGACGCGTACATCGACGAGAACTTCGGCGCGATCCGCGAGCACCGCTCGGACGTTGAGGGCCGGTTCTATGAGTTCGACCTCGAGGCAGAGTGGGTCAAGAGAGAGCATCGGAAGATGATCGAAGGCTGCCGCGCGGCCGGCGAGCCGGTCACGCTGATCGACGGAGATTACGAGCAGGTGATGAGCGACGTAGTGCGTTCGCTCGTGCAAGATTATCGAATAAAACAACTTTCGTGAAACATAATGCAATGACTTATCCAAAGGAAAATGGTACTATGGTACCGTAAAGAGTATGTATGGACGGTCGGCGCTGCCGGCCCACGGAGGATAACGAATGAATGAGATAAAGCAAAAAATACTGACCGGGGAGCGGGCGTTGTTCGGCAGCCGCGACCTGCGCATAAACGCGTGCGTGTTTGACGGCGGCGAGTCGCCTCTCAAGGAGAGCGCGAACATCGAGCTTGTCGATTCGCTGTTCCGCTGGAAATACCCGCTGTGGTATTGTAACAGCGTGAAGGCGACGGACTGCACGTGGTTTGAGATGGCGCGCGCCGGCGTGTGGTACACGTCGGACATCGAGGTGACGAACGCCGTGATCCAGGCACCGAAGAACTTCCGCAGAAGCCGCGGCATTGTTCTTACGGATGTCACGTTCACCGACGCGAAGGAGACGATGTGGAGCTGCAGTGATGTACGCTTGAAGAATGTGTCCGTGGCGAAGGGGGATTATTTTGCGATGAACTGCTCCGACATGGAGATCGACGGGCTGCGGCTCGACGGAAACTATTCCTTCGACGGCGCGAAGCGTGTCGTGATCCGCAACTCGCGGCTGTTGACGAAGGACGCGTTCTGGAACAGCGAGGACATTACCGTGTACGATTCGTTCATCTCGGGCGAGTATCTCGGCTGGAATTCGAAGAACCTGACGCTTGTGAACTGCACGATCGAGAGCCTGCAGGGCATGTGTTACATCGACAATCTTGTGATGAAGAACTGCAAGCTCGTGGGTACGACGCTCGCGTTCGAGTACTCGAATGTGGATGTCGAGATCACGTCGAAGGTGGAGAGCGTGTTCAACCCCGGCTCGGGCACGATCCGCGCGGAGAGCATCGGCGAGCTGATCATCGAGAAGGACAAGATCGATCCGTCGAAGACGCGGATCGTATGCAGTGATATTGAGAAGGAATCCGATCGTCCGGAGTGGCTGCGGACAGAGTAGTTGTTTTTGGGGGAACGGTACGGACGAGAATAATAGCCCGGAAAGACAGGGAGACACATGAAATACGATTTTGATACGATCATCGACAGGCGCGCGTCAGACTCCGTAAAATGGGACGTCGGCGAGAACGAGCTTCCCATGTGGGTGGCGGATATGGATTTTCCGACAGCGCCGGAGATCCGCGAGGCGATCGCGAAGCGGCTGGAGCACGGGATCTTCGGGTACGCGGACGTGTCCGCGCGCTGGCGCAGCGCGTACGTGAGTTGGTGGAGTGAGCGCCATGGGTATACGATGGACGGAGAAGCGCTTGTGTTTTGCACGGGCGTGATCCCGGCGATCTCGTCCGCGGTGCGCAAGTTTACGACGCCCAATGAGAACGTGCTGATCCAGACCCCGGTGTACGGAACATTTTACAATTGTATTCTGAACAACGGCTGTCGGCCGATCGAGAGCCCGCTGATCTATGAGAACGGCGCGTACCGCATGGATTTCGATGGCCTCGAGGCGTGCATGGCGAACCCGCAGACGTCGCTGATGATCCTGTGCAACCCGCATAACCCCACGGGCAATATATGGTCGCGCGAGGATCTGGCGAAGGTCGGTGAGCTTGCGAAGAAGCATCACGTGATCGTGATCTCCGACGAGATCCACTGCGATATCACGGCGCCGGGCAAGAGCTATGTGCCGTTTGCCTCCGCCTCGGACACGTGTCGGGAGGTGAGCATCACCTGCATCGCGCCGACGAAGGCGTTCAACCTTGCGGGGCTGCATACCGCGGCGATCTATTCGGAGAACCCGGTGCTTCGTCACAAGATCTGGAGAGCGGTCAACACTGACGAGGTCGGCGAGCCGGGAAGCTTCGCGGAGACAGCGGCGATCGCTGCGTTTGAGCAGGGCGGAGCTTGGCTGGAAGAATTGAGAGAGTACATATTCTACAATCGTAGCATGGTGAAAAATAAGCTCTTTGAGCAATTGCCTGAGGTGTTCGTCTCGGACGGCGACGCGACCTATCTTCTGTGGATCGACGTGAGCGCGATCCCGGGCAACAGCCGCGAGATCGCGGTAAAGCTTCGCGAGCTGACCGGACTGTTTGTGAGTGACGGAGAGCATTTCGGACCGGGAGGCGAGCATCATCTGCGCATGAACATCGCGTGTCCGCGCGCGCTGTGCGAGGACGGTGCGGAGCGTCTGATCCGGGGACTTAAGAAGATCCGGGAATCATGATCGGGAGGATGGATCGGAAGAAATGAGAATTATCAATCTGATCGAGGATACGGAAGGCGTTCGGGGCTGTGCATATGCGCACGGCCTTTCCTTCTATGTTGAGACGGAGAAGCATAAGCTTCTGGTGGACCTCGGTCCGTCCGGGGAGACGCTGCGAAACGCCGAGCGGCTCGGGATCGACTTAGAGGCAATCGACACGGTCGTGCTGAGCCACGGCCATTACGATCATTCCGGCGGGATCCTTCCGTTCGTCGCGTTCAATGACCACGCGGACATTTACATGCAGTCGACGGCGGGCGGCGAGTATTATGCTGACGACGGGGTTGACGCGCCGGGCGGGCGCTACCGCTACATCGGCATCGACCCGCAGATACTGAAGCTTCCGCAGGTCAAGCTGCTGCAGGGGGATTTTCCGATCGATGAGGAGCTTGAGCTGATCACGATCGACCGAAGAACCCACGCGCTTCCGTCCGTGAACCGCAACCTGCTGATCCGGCGGGACGGCGGCTATGTCCGCGATGATTTTGTGCATGAGCATTTCCTTGTCGTAAAGGAGAAGGGAAGGAACGTTCTTCTGTCCGGGTGCGCGCACAACGGTATCCTGAGTATTTTGGACGCGTACGAGGCCAAATGCGGCGGCGCGCCCGACGCGGTCGTGAGCGGGTTCCACCTGATGAAGAAGACGCCCTACAGCGATGAGGAGCTTGACGAGATCGCGGAGATCGCGCGGAAGCTCACGGAGTATCCGACGCGGTTTTACTCCTGCCACTGCACCGGCCTGCCGGCCTACGAGGTGTTGAAGGAGATCTGCGGCGAGCAGCTGACATACGTGCATTCCGGGGACGAGATCGCGCTTGAGACCCTGTGAGTGCGGAGCGAAAGAATAAAGCAGCGGAGAGAACGCCTGAGAAGGCGGGTTCTCCGCTTTTTTACACTCATTTTCCGGTTGTAAAGCGATGTCGTAATATGGTATTATTGTAATAATCCGGGGACGGTTGTTTCGGAGCCGGAGAAAGAAAAAACGAGGGTGTCCGGAATGCTGTGAAAGGGCATCGGACATTCGTGCCGCGCTTCGGTTTTCGGTGCGCGAAGAAGTGTTACTGACAGGAGGAATATGAGTTATGAGACGGAAAATGAAGGGGTGCATTTTGCTGATCGTGCTGTCCGTGCTTCTCGCGGGCTGCGACGGCGATAACAATAACAATGCATTCGAGGGTGCGACGGCGACACCGACGGTGACCACGGCAGCGGAACCGACGGCTACGCCCACTCCGGCAGCGGAGAGGGTTGCTTCGCCGGAATGGGTTGCGGAACTCGGACAGCAGCAGTCCGCTTCGCAGCTCTTCGTGGTTGCCGTTGTCGGCAAGACCACGGCGTATGTTTCCATGCATGAGAAAAACGAGGCCGGCAAGTGGGAGCAGATCCTCTCGACGCCCGGATACATCGGCAAGCTCGGCATGGGCAAGACGAAGGAGGGCGACGCGAGAACGCCGCAGGGTGTGTATCATTTTACGAAGGCGTTCGGAATTGCGGACGACCCGGGCTGCAAGGGGTTTGATTACGTCAAGGTGACGGAGGATACGTATTGGTCCGCCGACAGCCGTGAGGGGTATCACTACAACGAGATGGTCAGCATCAAGGACTATCCCGACCTCGACACGGAGAACAGCGAGCATATCGTTGACTACTACGAGCACTATCAGTACTGCATGAATATCAGCTACAACGAGGAGGGTGTTCCCGGGCTTGGCTCCGCGATCTTCCTTCACTGCTTCGGACCCGAGAAGCCGTACACCGGCGGCTGTGTGTCGATCCCGAAGGACAAGATGGCGATGGTGCTTCAGAACGTGAACAAGGATTGTGTCATCATGATCGATTCGCTGAAGACCTTCAGCCCCGAGACGTGGGAAGCGTGGGGCCTGGATGACGCGGACGAACCTGAGAATGAGGGTATGAGCGACGAGGAGATCATCGCCTACGTTGTGGAGAATTTTGAGAAGCTCGCGGCAGTGCCGCGTCCGTCCCATCACGAGGAGAAGATCGGCGCGTTTTTCATGACCTGGGCGAAGGAGCAGGGCTTCACGCCGGTTCAGGATGAAGTCGGCAATATCATGTTCGACGTGCCGGCGACGGAAGGCATGGAAAGCCTGCCGCTGTGCATCCTTCAGGGACATATGGATATGGTTGTCGCCGTCGCGGACGGCAAGACGTTTGATCCGGTCAATGACCCGATCACGATCGTCTGGGACAAGACAGCCAACACGCTGACGGCCGACGGAACATCGCTCGGTGCCGACGACGGCTCGGGCTGCCTGCTCATCATGGCGGCGGTGCAGGGCAAGTTCGCGCACGGTCCGCTGCGGATCTTCATCACCGTGAATGAGGAGGACGGCATGGACGGCGCGTTCAACATGAGCGCGGACTGGCTGAAGGGCGCGAAATATCTCATCAATATCGACAATGAGGCTGCCGGCGAGGTGCTGGTCAGCTCCGCTGCGGGCGATGCCGTTGAGTTCAGCGGCTCGCTTACGTACGGTGACGCGAAGGGCGATATGGCGCTCACGATCGAGCTGTCCGGATTGCCGGGCGGACATTCCGGCATTGAGATCGACAAGGGAAGACCGAACGCCTTGATCGAACTGGCGAAATGCCTGAAATCGCTGGACACATACGGGGTGGAGTGGGAACTTGCCTCGTTTGAGGGCGGTACCGCTGCCAACGCGATCCCGTCCAAGGCTGTCTGTACGATCGTCATTAATTCGGCGGACCGTGAGAAGTATGTGCAGGCAACGGAAAGCTTCTGCGATACGCTGAAGGAATCGTGTCCGACCGGTTCGTTCAAGTCGAACGAGGAAGAGACGATACCGAAGACGATCAGCAAGGAGCAGAGAGACGCCGCGATCCGTTTTATGACGGAAGTGATCAACGGCGTGTACACGATGTCCGCCGACATGGAAGGACTTGTGGAGAGCTCTTCCAATTTCGGCATTTTCCGGCTGAACGCAGACGGCGTCTACGGCGTGACCAACGTGCGCAGCTCGTCCGCTCCGAAGGAGACTGAGATCTGCGACGCGCAGGTTGCTTTGGCGAAGGAGTGCGGCTACGAAGTCGAGGTCAGCAAGAGATCGGATGCGTGGCCGGTTGACCCGAACAGCCGTATTGTGGAACTGGCGAAGACCGTTTACAAGGAACTGACCGGAAAGGACATCAGGGTTGTGGCGATCCATGCGGGTCTTGAGTGCGGAACCTTCAAGATCCTGAGCCCCGAAGTGGATATGATCAGCATCGGGCCTGACATCCATGATCCGCACTCGATCAACGAGACGCTGTTCTTGGATTCCATACCCGAGACATGGCACCTGCTCGAAGGCATTCTGGCGAGCCTTGATTGACGCATGTAAGGAGGAAAGTGAATATGGGGAATACAGAAGATAAAAACCGCGAGACGCGTCCTTCGGGCCGTGTGGCGCGTGTGATCGAAACGATCGTTGTTGTTTTTGTTCTTGGCTACGGCCTGCATTATCTTGCGTATTTTCTGAGGGCCAGGGCATTTAACTGGCTCGGGAAGCAGGGGCTTGAGGAGGGCCTTGAGCATGCGCTCATGTACCTCGGGCACACGTTTTTCCTGGTAATGCTGGTCATATACGCGCTGGCGGTGAAGAAGGATCGCGGCTATATCCTTCGTCCCGCGAAAAATGTTGCCCGCAGCCTGTGGTTCGCGCTGCTCGGAGCGATCTTCGGTTTCGGACTGATGGGCATCTGCGTCTTTGCAGCGCGCATGCACGGGGATCTTGAGATCCACAGGGCATCCGGCATGACAGTCACGGTGTTCCTGATCGCGGTCGTTGCGGTCTTTGTACAGTCGAGTGTCGAGGAGCTGGAGAGCCGGGCGTTTGTGTTCGGGAAAATGAAGAACGAGGGTGTTCCGCTTGTCCTCGCGACGGTAGTCAGCGCATTTTTCTTCTCCTACCTGCACGCGGCCAATCCGGGCTTCGGGCTCATCCCGCTTCTGAGCATTTTCATCGTGGGCATTTTGTACGCGCTCAGTTACCATTATTTCGGAACGATACTGTTCACGTGTACGGCGCACATGATGTGGAATTTTACGCAGGATTTCCTCTTCGGTCTGCCCGACAGCGGCAAGCCCGCGGCGGTTTCCGTCTGCAGCACCAAGGTTACCGGGTCGAGTTTCTTCTACGATGAGGCGTTCGGCATCGAGGGAAGCTGGATGGCGATCCTCGTGAACGCGGTCGCCTGTGTCGTGATCATCGTGATCGGAAGCATTCTGAAGAAGAGAGCGGCAGCGAAGGTAACTGCCGGGGAGGTAGGTAATGGATCGGATTCCTGAACTGACCACGCTGTGCTACATCGAGCGGGACGGATGTTACCTGATGATGCACCGTGTGAAGAAGGAAAATGATATCAACAAGGACAAGTACATCGGCGTCGGCGGGCATTTTCTGTACGGCGAGAGCCCGGACGAGTGCCTGAAGCGCGAGGCCGCGGAGGAGACAGGGCTTACGCTTGTGTCATACCGGGCGAGAGGCATCGTGACGTTCTGTTACGGTGAAGACACCGTGGAGTACATGCACCTGTACACCGCGGAGATCGCGCCGGACGCGGAGCCAGGCGAGTGCGACGAGGGAACGCTCGAGTGGATCGACAAGGACCGTGTGGCGGAGCTGCCGATCTGGGAGGGCGACAAGATCTTCTTCCGGCTTCTTCAGGAGGAGCGGGACTGGTTTTCACTGAAGCTTGTGTACGATCTGACGGATGAGCTCACGCAGGTGCAGCTCGACGGCGAGATTTTTTTCGAATAATTCCATAAAAACAATCTCCCTGTTCGTAACTAAGAAAACGCTTAACGGCGTTTACTTAGTGCCGGACAGGGAGGTTTTTTATGTTTTGGAGAATGCTTGCCACGATAATTTCGGTATTTCTCGCAGTGTCGCTGCTGGCCTACGTGAATGCTGCCGAGATCAAAAAAGATGAGAAGAAGAGGACGCAGTCGGGCACGGACGCTGTATTTGTCGAAGAGAAGAAGGCGCAGTTGGGGAAGCATACCTACTATCCGAGCACGCTGTTTGATGTTCGTTACCTTGACGACGATGAGAAGTCGTTCGTGCGCATATTCCTGGAGAAGGCTGACGAGAACCTTACATACGATGTCTATGTCACCGGCTTTAACACGGCGGTCGGGAGCGGGGATTTCCGGATGTACGGGTTTCGAATGGAGCAGGGTGCTGTAGAGCCGGATGTGCCGCTCACAACGGAGATCAGTCAGTACGGAACCGTCAGTTGGGGCTCGTCCCGCTACGGCATGGATGCAAAGCTTCCGGATATTTTCTTTGATCTGTATGACGTTCGTCCTGCAGAGGAGTTCTTCCAAACCGTCTATGATCTGGCGGAGGAGCACAAGGGTGCAATGTTCGCGCTCCGCGAGGAGGAGCCGATCCACGGAACATACCTGCTCAAGGTGAAGCACACGGGAGAGGTGTTTTACGAATTCCGGATCAATGAGTTCAGTTATGTGCATGTGAACGCCGTGACCGGTGAGATCATGTATCAGTCCTACTGGGACGGCGTGTATGAGGATTAAGGCATTTTGCGAGGGAAACTATGTAAACACGCGCTCCCCGGTAGTACACACAGGAGGCAGGTCGCACCGAACGGCCTGCTTCTTTTATGCAAGAAACGCTGTTATTTCATATGCGGATATGGTATGATGATTTATATTCGTTTGTGTGGGGTTACAGCAATGACTAACTGGCAGATCGTGGATGCAAGGAATCTCGGATTTTACATGACCGATGAGGACAGGGACGGCGCGAGATTTGCGGAGTGCAAGGCAATACCGAGCGTGTGGAAAATCCTGAAACTGATTGCTCTGCTGACGGCGGAGGAGAGGATTGTGTTCCCTATCCGCGGGGAGACGGACCCGGAGGCGTGCCACCATGCGTACGCGTGGGAGGAGAAGGCCGTGTATCAGCGCAGCGGGAACGGCTGGAGCAGCCTTCCCATGCGGATCAGCCGGAAGGGACTTGCACAATTGGTTCTTGACAACATGACGGAAGAGCCGAATTTCGAGGGAATGTACACGATCTTTCGGGTGGAGAAGAATCCACGGCCGAGGGAAGTGAAGAAACTGTATAAAAACGCGGAGGAAACCTATGAACGATGAGAACAGTATCAAGAAGTTGACGCTGCTGCACTCGAACGACCTGCACGGCGATTTTCTGCCGAAGGAGGCGGAGGGCAAGGAGACCGGCGGTCTGAGCCGTCTGTCCGGCTATGTGAACGAGATCCGGCATAAGCGCGAGAACGTGATCTACGCGATCGCGGGCGACATGTTCCGCGGCTCCGTCATCGACTCGGAGTACCAGGGTCTGTCGACGATCGACCTGATGAACAACCTGCGTCCCGACGTCGCGACCATCGGCAACCATGAGGTGGACTACGGCTTTGCGCATCTTCTGTTCCTCGAAAAATGCGCCAAGTTCCCGATCGTCAACGCGAACCTCTTCATCACGATGAACAACGCGCGCGTCTTTACGCCGTACATCAACATCGAGGTCGGCGGCATGCGCATCATGTTTATCGGCATCCTCACCGAGGAAGTACTCGCTTCGACGAAAAATGAAAAGATCATCGGCACCTTCATTGACCTTGAATCGGCGGCGAAGGAGGTCGGTATCATCTGTGATAACTACCGCACCGTGCGCACCGACATGACCGTTTTGCTCACGCACATCGGCATCGACAACGACCGCAAGCTCGCGGAGATGCTCGATCCCGACTGGGGCGTTGACATGATCATCGGCGGGCATTCGCACACGTTCATGGACGAGCCCGAGTACATCAACGGGATCCCGATCGTACAGGCCGGGACCGGCACGGGTGTCGTCGGACAGTTCGACATTCAGTACGACACCGAGAAGAAGGAGATCGTCGATCTGAAGTGGAAGTGCGTGCCGATCAACGAGGACACCGCGCCGAAGGACGATATCATGGACGAGCTGATCGACAGCTACCGCACGCAGACCGACAGCAAATACAAGCGCGTCGTGACGCGCTGGGCGAGAAAGCTCACGCATCCCTGCCGCGAGCAGGAGACCGAGATGGGCAACCTCTACGCCGACATCATGGCGTGGGAGGCGAGCTACGATGTCATGCTGTTCGGCTCGGGAAGCATCCGCAAGAAGGAGCTCGGCCCCGTGATCGAGTACCAAGATATGGTGGAAAATACACCGTTCGACGGACCGCTGTATCTCGTGGAGGTGACCGGCGCGCAGCTGCGCCGCATCTTCCAGCACCTGTTCCGCGACGATGCCTGGGTCGGCGAGACGGAGTTCTACCAGATCTCCTCGGCGCTCCGCGTGACCTACCGCAAGTCGACACACACGATCGAGTCGTTCACGTTCAAGGGCGAGAACGTCGTCGACGACATGCGCATCAAGCTCGGCATCCAGGATTACCACTACAACAATTTTGATGACTTCTTCGGCGTACCGCTCGAGGAGGTCAAGACAAACATGAAGCCTCGCGTCGTTGCGACGTCGGTCAACAACATCATCGAGGAGTATTTTGCGACCAACAGCGGGTTGGACGCGAAGGTGGACGGCCGCATCACGATCCTGGAGTAAAAAGGAGAGCGGACATGAGACCAAGTTGGAAACTGTACGCGCTTGAGTGCCTGTACCTGCTGATCTGCAACATTGCCGCATGCGTTGCGGCCATGGTCCAGTGCATCGGAAAGTCGTATCAGGGCGAGCACTCGAGTTTTATCTTCAGCGGTTCCAGCTACAGCTACAATCCGTTCGCCTACATCCTCGGGCTCGTTCTTTTCATCGGAGCTTTGTATGCGGGTTACCGCCTGATCCTGCGAAGAACGATGGATGAGCTCGGCAGGGCAGGGGCATTGTTCGTCGTTGTCTGGCTCGTGATCGCGGCAGTCTTCGCGGTTGTCACGGTTGTTGCCGTCAGCGCCGGTTTGTTTCTCGCCATCGGGATGTCCGGCAACATGCGGCCTGAAGACTTTCTGAAACTGACGGCGTTCGGGTGGCCGGTAATCTTGTTCATTGCCATGCTGATTATGGCGATCTACGCGAAAACAAAAGAAGACTGAGGGACAGCGAGATCATTGTTGCCCGCAGTAAAGTTGTATATTCGCCGCATTTTTCGCAGTCAATTGAAACTTTTTTGAAGAAGTTTTCGAAGAAGTTTTGAAAAAGCGGAAAATGCGGCTTTTCCGTGCATCATAGTCAGTGAGAGGAAACGGCGGGCAGATCCCCGCCGGGAGGAGCTCTCAGGCCTTCATACCAATCAGAAAGGTGATCTTATATGCCGGCAGATCAGAGACAATTTACGGAATGGCTGAGGGCCATGAAACAGGACCGGGAGGCGTTCGCGTCGCTGTACGCGGAGATGAGCCGCCCGATGTACACCGTTGCCTGCCGCATCCTGCACAACCGTGCGGACGCGGAGGATACGGTGCAGGAAGCATTTGTCAAACTGCTTCGCAGAGAACGCACGGACGATATCGAGAACGGCCGCGCCTACCTGCTGCAGACGGTGCGAAACGAGGCGCTGATGATCCTGCGCAAGCGCTCGCACGAGGAACTGCAGGAGGATGTGGCGACGGACGAGCAGGACCGCACGGACAGCTTCGCGTGGGCGAATGAAGAGGCGATCACGGAAGCCATCGGCCGGCTGGAGCCGGCGGAGCGGGACATATTTACGCTGCATGTCAACGGCGAACTCTCCTTCGAGGAGATCGCAGAGGTTATGGACATGTCGCTGTCGGCGGTCTACCGGAGATATCGGAAAGCGCAGAAGAAACTGCGGACTATGATGAACGGAGGCAACCCATGAAAGTATTGTACAAATATCGCTTTGTTTTGATCGGTATCATCGCTGCGTTGGCGATGTTGCGGATCACGTGCGGGACATCGCAGGCCCGCGGACCGGTTCCGACCGCGACTCCGATGCCGACGGCAACGCCTACACCGACACCGGAAGGGTGGATACCGGATGATACGTATCAGCCGACGTCCGGGGAGAAGGTGAGAATGATCTGGCATAGCCTGTATAACGATCCGGAGAGCGGGTATGCAGGCTACGATGAGGATAACTGGTATGAGCCCAAGGAAGTGATTCTTGTGCTGACGAAAGACGCCGACCGCGAAGCAATATTGAAAGAATGGCCGGATGATGTAAAACTGCAGATCATCGACGCGAAATATACGTGGAATGAACTGGAAGCAGTGTTTCATGATATAAACCGAAACTGGGATTACAGGATTGGAAAGAACGGGAATGAGAACATCGTCATCGGCACAGGTATCAACCAGAGGGAAAACTACGTGGCGGTATCCATCGACCGTACGGCACCAATGAGAATACAGAAGAAGGTGACCGCGGATCTGTTTGAGCGGTACGGCGATTGCATCCGGATCGACGCAAGCATGTCGCTTGAGGAATTTGAAGCTTCTTACGTATATGAATATACATATGATGCTGTTTTGACTGCGTGGAACTCGGTAAATGAAGCATTTTACAATTATACGCCGGACACATCGCTTCTCACCTTCACGGAATACGCGAACAACCGGGGAGCTTACCAGGTCATGTCGCGCGGCGCGGCGATCGCGCTCGCAGTGGGGCTTGGGATCGCAATCCTAGCGCTTGCGTATGTGCTTCGCAGACAAAACGCACGGGTTGCGGCGCTGGCGGATGGCAGGACGGCCGTGAGCGGTTCGTACAGCGACGCCGACATTGAGGCGCTCGCGAAGAGCGCGGGCGGCGACGTATCCGACGCGGGACGTGAGAAGATCTTTGCAGCTTATGAGAGGGAGCGAGACAACCGATAACGGATTGAACATTGGTGACAGGGGGACGGTTCCCCTGTCACCTTTTTTTTCATTTGAGCAGAATGATATATGCCATTGTGAATCTGTTCTCAGATATGCTAAGATGAACCTGACCGGAACCAATTGTTTTGTGATGAGCATGACGGGAGAGGGTTGAGAGATGAAGAGGCGAAGAACGGGAATAGCAATCGGAGCGATCGTTATCGTCGCGGCGGCAGTCGCGATTGCAGGGGTATGCCTCGGTTGGTTTCGCGCGTCGAACCAAAACGATTCTCCCGGGGCAGAGGAAAACCGGAGTAAAGCAACAGCGACGCCTTCGGCGGTAACACCCACGGAAAGTGGGAATGATACCGAAACAAAGCAGTTCAAAAACGAAAATGAATACAGTTTGCTGACAGGCGCCATGCTTCCGCTGAGTGACCGCAGAGTACCGAAGGATATGCTCCGCGCGGAGACACCGGATTTTACGAAGGCGAAGGAGGGCGGACTGACGGTAACATGGTTCGGGCATTCGGCATCGCTTGTGCAGCTCGGAACGGTCAATATATTGATCGATCCCGTGTTCGGAGACCGTACATCGCCGGTCTCGTTCGTGGGTCCGAAGAGGTTTGCGGAGCGACCGGTGACTTTGGAGAGCCTTCCGGATATCGATGTGCTGCTCCTTTCGCATGACCATTTTGACCATATGGAAGAACAGACGATCCGCGCGATCGCCGACAGGGTGAAGCGATACGTCGTTCCGCTCTGTGTGGATGACATTCTGATAAGCTGGGGTATTCCCGCGGAGCGGATCACGGCTCTTGGCTGGTGGGAGGAGACGACAATTGACGGTGTAACGTACGCGATCACACCGTCTCAGCACAACTCCGGCCGCGGATTGAGCGGCGCGAACGCAACACTTTGGGGCGGCGTATTCTTCCGTGACGGAGCACACAGCGTGTACTATACCGGAGACGGCGGATACTATGATGTTTTCACCCGCGTGTACGACCGATACGGTGCCCCGGATCTGATGCTTGTTGAGTGCGGGCAGTATGACCCCGGCTGGGCGATGACGCATATGTTCCCGGAGCAGTCCGCGCAGGCTGCCGTTGATGTGCATGCGAAGTGGGTGATCCCCGTGCATTGGGGCGCGTACTGTCTGAACAACAGCGCATGGGACGATCCGATCATCCGGGTCACTTCCGCCGCGGAGGAGAAACAGGTAAATCTGGCAACGCCGCGCATCGGACAGACGGTCGACTACGATGAGATCGCTATTTACCGAGAATGGTGGTGGGAAGGGTATGACTGACACGAAACATCAGCCATCCGGCGGAAGAGTATCGATAACATGAAACAGACATCTATGACCGCAGTCATGGTTTTCCGGGAGGAAATCGTGACCGCGGTCACTTTTCATTTGCCGAAGGATGCTTTACGATGGTGGCATAAGAGGAAAAGGGCGGCGTGTACACCGTCCGAATACAAAACAGGAGATTTGCGAAAGATGAAATCCAATCTGTCCGCATGGAAATATGTGAAGAACAACCGGCGAAGCGTGGCGACGATGATATCCGCGTTGGCGCTGTCGTTCGCGGTGATCTACATCGTGCATGTGCTGCTGATGACTTCGGTGGAGGGTTTCAAGCCGATGCTTTTAGAGTTTCCGAAGAAGGTCGGGTTCTTCAGCATCAGCGAGAAAACGCTTGAGAAGTCGAAGGTCAAGGGCGCGGAGGACGGCGATCCGATGGAGAAGATGCAGGTGCTTTTAGATACCCTGCGCGCGAAAGAGGGAGTCAAGGACATCACCCGGGCGCAGGTGCTGAAGGCGCAGTTGCAGGCTGTGATCGGCATGTGGAGCGAGGAGTTTCCGCTGTACACATCGACGGAGGAGATTGAGAAGTACTTAGACCACACCGGCGCGAAACTTGTAAGCGGGCGCCTTCCGTCAGCGGCCGGCGAGGTAGCCATCTCCTCGATGGTGATGAAGAATCAGAAAATGCAGATCGGCGACTGGTTCCGAAAGGAGGCGTTTGGCGAGACATTCCGCATCGTCGGTGAGGTCGAGTCGGACATTATGGTCAGCGTGGGCATGCCGAACCATAATTACAACAGCGGTACCTACTATGTGATACAGTACGACGAGGCAAGCGCGGACCTCACGGCATACTTCGAGGAGATGGGAGTGGAGCTCGGCGCGACCGATACCGTGTACGATCTGCCTGCGCATCGGGAGCATTTTCGCAAGGACTGCGACGAGCTGATCGCGGACATCATCAATACGATCTCTGCCGTTGTCATGTTCTTCGTGGCGGTGACGATGCTGATCGCGTACGTGTCGTTCCTGCGAAACCGAGTGAACGAGTACTGTCTGTACGCGTCCATCGGGTACCGGCGGTGGGAAGTGTATGGGATGATGATGCGGGAAATGTTCATCATCTTCGGGATCGGGTTCCTGATCGGCATGGTTCTTGCGGTCCCGTCGGCGATACTCCTGAAGACGGCCGTGCTGGATCCCGCAGGAATCATCTCGGAGGCCTGGTACCCCGGAATGATCGCCAAGCTCGCCGCGATCATGCTTCTGATCCTCGGTCTGTTGCAGATTCCGGTTTTAGTGAGCATATGGAAAATAAAGACGATCGATCAGATCGAAGACTGATAATGCAAGCCATACTACTAATGTAGAATACAAGGAGCGACGACAATGTTTACTACGAAAAATCTGAGCATGATCTATGATATGGACACGGACGAGAAGATGTACGCACTCAAGGGCCTCGACCTCTCACTTCCGGACAAGGGCCTCATCGGCATCATCGGACCCTCCGGCAGCGGCAAGAGCACATTGATGTACTGCCTCTCGACACTCAAGAAGCCGACGGACGGCAGCGTGTGCTACAACGACACGGAACTCACGACGATCACGGACGCGGAGCGCGAGCAGCTTCGCCGACGCGAGTTCGGCTTTGTGTTCCAGAAGCACTACCTCGTGCCGTACATGAGCGCGCTCGACAACGTGATGGTTGCGGCTGTGAACAATGACGCGGCAACGCAGGAGAAGGCGAAGAAGTTTCTGGATGCGCTCGGGCTCGGAGAGCGCGAGATCGGCAAACGTCCGACAAAGCTCTCCGGCGGCCAGTGCCAGCGCGCGTCGATCGCGCGGGCGATGATCAACGATCCGAAGGTATTATTTGCCGACGAACCGACCGCGTCTCTGGACCACGAGAATGCATTTAACGTGATGCGGATACTGAAGGAGTATTCCGCCGACCGTCTGGTGCTCGTCGTCACGCACGACCGGAGCATCCTGGGCGACGCGGACCGCATCATCGAGATGTGGGACGGCGAGATCAGCCGTGACGGAGGGACGTTATGAAACCGTATTCCGCTTTGTATTATGTGAAGGAAAATAAAGGCCGCTCCCTGCTGATCGCCGTCATGTTCTTCCTGACGACGCTTCTGCTGCTCGGCGGCAACTACATCCGGAGTAACTACTATTACTGGGAGGGGATCATCGACTTCACCGAGCGAGCGATCGAGGTGGAAGCCTCCGTGAACGATCAGGATGAGGAGTTCAGGGATTATTTTGCGCTCGTCGATAAGCTGTCAAACGACCCTGATCTCACGGTCATGCTGCACTCCGGGTATGCGGAGCCGAGTATGGACTGGACCTGCACGATGGGGTTTACGATGGGAGGGTACGCGGCTCGCTTCAACACGGCAGAGGATATGCGGGAGGCGTTTCGGATCGTCGGATACCACGGCGACTTCAGTAACCTCAAAAACGGCAGTCTTGCGATCAGCAAGGCGATGGCGAACAACAAGGGTCTGAAACTTGGAGACATCGTGGACGAAAGCATGGGACTCATGGGAACGTACACGCTCGATGCGCTGATCGATGAGGATACCTATGCGGTGTTTTATGTGGAAGAGTACCCGAAAGACAAACTCACGAGGGCGCATGTGCTGAGTGAGACGCTTTCGTATTCGGAGTTGATGGAGCGTGTGAAGACCCTCTGTGAAGGCACACAGTGCAAGATCCAGAAATCCTGGCGTGATGATCTCAACGCTCAGTTTGAACCGATCAATCTGATCTTTTATCTGGCGCTTATACTGTTGTCCCTTGTGCTGGCGGTCTCCGTGAACTCGGTCATCTCCGGACATTACAACAAGCGAACGTACGAGTTTGGCATCTACCGCGCCATCGGCCGTACGAAGCGCGATGTGCGCCGCAAAGTCGCCGCGGAGATCGCGATCACGGATATAGTCTCCGTCGTGGTTGGCCTCGGGTTCGTCGAGCTGCTCACGTTCATGATGAACGAGCTGTACTACAAGCCGGGCGGTCGGTTCCTTCCGTACTGGTCTGAGATCGGCGTTGTCGGCCTGATCGTCTCGAACATCTGCGTGCTGGTCCCGACGATCCTGCTGCGCGGCCGCGCGATGTGCAAGGCGGACGTGACGGAGTTCTGATCCGCAACAGATGCCCTTGAATAACCCTCTCGGATTTGGTAAAATGATCCTATACCGTTCAACGGTAGGAAAGGGGGATCATTACCATGATATTCAGCAAGGAACAGTGGAAGAAGATCAAGAAGATCGCGATTGCGGTATTCGGAGCGATGGTTGCGCTCGGCGCGTTCTCGGCGACGGTTACGACCATCATGTGGAAGCGTGTTTCCCGCAAATTGAAATCCAAGACGGACGGTCAGAACAACATGGTGTACATCGCTATGTTCTGGCGCAACCGCTGCACCGTTGGCAAGGACACGAACAATGCGTATCTCTCCACCGCATGCGGCGCGATCAAGGCGGAGATGCCTGAGGTGCCGGACCACGATGTGAACGTGGATGTGTACGCATGCCTGGGACGCATCACCCTGTGGGTGCCTGAGGGCGTGAAGGTCGTCTGCGATCTTGAACTGCCGTGCAGGGGAACGCTATGCGAGGAACTCTCCGAGGCCAATGAGCGCGATGATGTGCCGGTTGTGCGCGTCACCGGGAAGGTCTGCCTCGGAACACTGAATATCCGTCGGCTCGGCGGCGGAGAGTTCACCTGCGAATAAAACAGAAACAGGATAATTCGGAGACCCCTATGTAAGGATTTCTTGCATAGGGGCTCGAACGTATTCCGGGGATTCTTCCGGAGGATTGGACTGAGTAAGGATAGGAAAGGAGCTCCGACATGCTCATCACGTTGATCAATCTGGCGGTTGCCATTGCGGTCGGGATCACTGGCATCGTGCGCTCGGATCACCCGTTCGCGGTGATCGCGCTCACGGGTGCGTTACTGATCGTTCTGACGGCTCTTGGGCTGTGCGAGGATGTGCGTGGAACGCAGGGCAAAGTGCTGCGTGGACTTGAGATCGTGCTGATCCTCGCGATGGCGATCGTGAGCGGAGGCTGGTGGGGCTTCCTTGCGTTCGCATGTATAGACAGGATTGTGATCGTATCTTCGGCACCGGTTGCTTCTGTCATGTACGCGGTGTATGCGGTCATCCGGAACTACAGCGAGTTCGGATCCCGGACAGCGGCGGAGATCATCATGTACGCGGCGGTAATCTGCTCGATCGTGTGGCTGATCCTCGCCCTGAAAGAATATGCGGCTGCCGTGAAGAAACGTGAGACGGCGGCGCAGGATCGCCTGCTGAAGGCGAGCGTGAGCGAGATGAACGAGCGGCGCATCAACCGCGAGCTGTCCCGGCAGAACTACGCGATCGACCGCAACGCGAGACTTCTCGAGCGGGAAAATATCAGCCGCAACATCCACAACAGTGTCGGCCATTCGATCACGGCGGCGATCATGACGCTCGACGCCGCGGACATGCTCTATGAGACAAAACCGGAGGAAGCGCGCAAGCGTATGAACGACGCGAATGAGCGCATCCGCGGAAGCCTCGATTCCATCCGGAGCGCTGTGCGCGCGCTGGACGAGGAGAGCGGGGAGCTGCCGATCGCCGATCTGGCGAGGTACCTGCGGAACGCGGCGGAGGATTTTACGATGGACACCGAGCGCACCGTCGACATCGTCACGGATTATTACGCGGAGGATATCGCGGTTCCGCGCGAGCATGTCGAGTTTTTGACCGGCATGCTGCAGGAGGCGCTCACAAACGGCGCGAAGCATGGTGACGCGAAACACTACACCGTGTTTCTGGCGGCGGATTCGGCGCATGTGCGATTGTGCGTGAAGGACGACGGGCACGGCGATTTCGATGAGACAGTCCGCAGCGAGCGGATCAAGGAGGGCTTCGGCCTTCGGAAAATCCTCTCCTACGCGGAGAGGTGCGGCGGCACGGCTTCGTTCGCCAACGACGGCGGGTTCCGCACGGAGGTGGAGCTGCCGCTGGGCGGCACGGCTGCCGTGTAATGTGTGTGTATCGTAATGTCTTGATTTATAAAGCATTTTCGTAAGGAGATAATCAATGTATCGAGTCCTGTTGGTAGATGATGAAACGATGCTTCTGGACAGTCTGGAGGTCATCCTGTCGCTCAATGACATGGAGGTCGTCGGCAAGGCGCATGACGGCACGGAAGCACTTGCCGTGCTTGAGCAGAGGCTCTGCGACATCGCGCTTGTGGACCTCAACATGAAGGGCATGGGCGGGATCGAGCTGATCGGGCACATGAAGAAGCAGTACCCGCAGATCCGGATCCTGGTGCTGACGACATTTTACGACGACGCGAACATCACCGACGCGATCAGCGGAGGCGCGGACGGGTATCTTCTCAAGGACAGCGGCAAGGACGCGATCCTCGGCGCGATCCGCCAGATCATGGGCGGCGTGAGCGTGCTGGACCCGAAGGTATTGCAGCGGCTGACCTCGCTTGTCGGACGCAGCGCGCCGCAGCAGCCGGCGTACGAGGAGCTCACTGAGCGCGAGCAGGAGATTGCGGCGCTGCTGGTCGAGGGCCTTACGAACCGCCAGATCGCCGACCGTCTCTACATCTCCGAGGGCACGGTGAAGAACTACATCTCCGCCATCTACGACAAGACCGGAATTCACGACCGCGTGAAGCTCGTCGTGGCGCTGAAGGGGTGACGGCGCAGAAGGGCCGGGGTGACGGCATATAAGGGCAACGGCGTTGAAGCCTGCATGAAAATAATCATATATGAACCGTTTGAGGCCGCTTCGTTTCGACGGAGCGGCCTTTTTGTGCCTGTGAATTCTTAAAAAAATATAAATAATATGTTTTTTGTACGAAAAATGAAATTTATTGTTACATTTTTACTGTTTTGTGATATAATAACTGCTCGGTGCTTGCGGTTAAGTGACATTTTCACGTAAGCAGGCGAGAACTCATTATCGAGCTGACCGATAGTTACGGTTCGGCGGTTCGTTTTCCGAATAATACGAACTTCACTCGCTGTGTGGCGGCGATGTAGCCGCGTAACGGGGGGTTAATATATTACAATTAAACAGTGAGGTGTTATATGCACAAAATTGCAAAGCGGGTGCTGAGCATAGTCCTGGCGATTACCATGGCTGTGTTTACGCTCCCTCAGTTTGAGTGCCCGGACTTTCTGGCTAAGGCAGCGGGGGATGTGTCTTATGCCGTGGATTCCGAGGTTGAGGATGTGACGGATATCCTGAATTCGTACGGCCTGATCAGTTTCGGGCAGCTGAAGGTCAAGGGTCACCAGCACATCAATATTCTGGTGAACGAGCTGTACGGCCTTGAGGATCTGCCCACGGACCGGTTCATCAACGAATTTTCCGTCAGAGACAAATTCAATACGACCGGCGTGTCCATGCCGAACTATGTCCGGAAGTTTTCCAACATGGATGTGGTTACTCCGTCGGAGCAGCAGCTCTACAAGATCGTGTTCGGCACGGACCGTGAAAAGCTGTATATCGGCGAGAGCCATCACATCGGGTCCTTCTACCATGACCACAAGTGGAAGACGACCGTCGACGGTCATATCTTAAGCGGCAGCAACGAAGTCGAGCAGGACACGGCGACGTCGAAGTATATCGATCTCGCGAATCTGCAGAAAAATGTCGGCTACTACAGCGGACAGCTTGCCGCGATGGCTGCGGCAGGCAGCTTGGAAACGAAGTTCGAATTGAACGACAGTTATGTCAATGTGGATAATACAAGCGGGCTTGCCGTGCTCAATGTGAAGGCGTCCGATCTCGACAGCCTGGAGAATACGGACCTGCCGGTTTCTTTTAAGCAGGATTCGGACGCGGGTCTGCTGATCAATATTGATATGAGCGGGAGATCGTCTTTCACGCTGAAGCACAACGATCTCTATATCGGCGGCTCGAAGGTGAACCTCGGCGAGGAGATCTACAACACGGACAGCAACCGTATCTACCTGAATTTCTATGATTCCTCCGAGGAGGACGGGAATTATCGCGGTACCATCACGCTGAAGGAGGCATTTGTCGGAACGGTGATCGCGCCGTACGCGGACCTTACGGCCAAGGCGATCAACGGTGTCATAGTGGTGAACAACGCTACCGTCGACGGTGAGTCGCACAAGATCAAGGGTATTCACAATCTCCCGGATCCGCTGCCGGTGGATGCGGCGGACCTCTGCGTCATCAAGACGTACGAGGGCAAGGATCTGAGCAGCCTCTCCGCGAGCGAGCGCGACGCGCTTCTTGGCAACACGGAGTTCACGCTGTACAAGGCGGACGGAACGACGGTAGTCGCAGGTCCGAAGACGCTTACCTGGAACGCGGACAAGCAGCGCGCGGAGGTGCTTTTCCCGCAGCTTGATCTGGACAGCGCGGCGGATGAGGTTTATTTTACGCTGAAGGAGACCAAGGCTCCCTCGGGTTACGCGCAGAGCAGCATCGACGTAGACTGCAAGGTTGTGCGGGATCCCAAGACAGGCCTGTTAAAAGTATTCTACAAACGTAGTACGGAAAATGACAGCGCCTACAGCGAGAATTTTCCGCAGTTTGAAAATGTGAAAAAGCAGGCGATCACGCCGCTTGTCAGCATCGACGACTGGACATACGATGAGACTGCCTCGACGCCTTCGGTCAGCGGCAATGAGGGCAAAGGCAGTGAGACATTTGAGTACAAAAAGAAGGGCGCTGATGACAGCACCTACACGACGACACAGCCGACTGAGGCGGGGGACTATGTCGTTCGCGTGAAGGTTGACGAGACGGACGAATATCTGCCGGCTGTCTCGGAGGGAACCGAGTTTACGATCGAGAAAGCCGACAACACCATCACGGCGGACAGTGAGACCGCGGAGGTGATGCGCGGCGGCAAGGAGCTGGAGCTTTCGACGCTTGTGAGCGACGAGATCGGTTCCGTATCCTACGAGATCATCGGTGACGCCAACGGCTGCACGATGGAGGCAGGCGGCAAGCTGATCTCCGGAGATACCACGGGTACAGTGACGATCCGCGTGACGGCGACCGGTGATGAGAACCACGAGGCCGGTTACGTGGATATCCGGGTTACCGTGACGGATAAGACGCCGATCACTCCTTCCGTCAATATCAACGGATGGAACTACGGCGATACGGCCAATGCGCCGGCGCTTACGGACGGCAGCAATCCCGGCAACGGTCAGGTGACTTACGAATACAAGAAGAAGGGCGCGGACGACGACACGTACACGACGACCGTGCCGAAGAATGCGGGCGATTACACGGTACGCGCAACGGTGGCGGAGACCACGGACTACAGCGACGGCAGCGCAACCTGTGATTTTACGATCGCCAAGATCAAGGACCCTGCAGAGGTTACGAACGAAGCGAGCGTGATGCGCCATAACACCGTTGACCTGACGCAGAAGGTGAGCGGTGCCGTCGGAACGGTTTCTTTCCAGATCACTTCCGGGAACGCGCACGGATGCTTCATCGATCGTAACGGGGTGTTCCATACCGCGTCGCAGGGACCGAACGGTAACTGGACCGGAGACATTGAGGTGAAAGTAACGATCGCGGATTCCGACAATCACATCGGACGTACGGAGACGATCACCGTCCATGTTACGCAGAAAGAAACGATCAATCCGCATGTTCAGATTGAAAACTGGGAATACGGTGAGGAGGCTAAGACACCGTCTCTCACACGGGGGAGCAACCCCGGAAACGGTGCGGTGACCTACGAATATAAAAAGGTCGGCACGGAGGACAGTGAGTTCACGGAAACCGTTCCGGAAGATGCCGGACGATATATCGTCCGCGCGACGATCGCGGAGACACGCCGCTACAGCGGTGGACAGGCGAGCGCAGAGTTTGAGATCACGAAGGCGAAAGATCCGGCGGTGATCTCCACGCAGGGCAAGGATACGGAAGTGACGGTCAACACGCTTCCCGCGGACAATCATACGATCGATCTTACGGATTTTGTGAAGGACGCGAAGGGTGACGTTACCTACGAGATCGTTTCGAACGGTACGGAAGCATCGGACGCGCAGATCACGGACGGCAAGCTTGTTCCGGGGTCCAAAACGGGTGATGTCAAGGTTAAGGTGAAGGTAGCCGACAGTGACAACCACACCGGCAAGGAAGAAACCATCACCATCAAGGTTGTCCCGAAGGAGCCGGTTACGCCCGGCGTTACGATGGAAGGCTGGACGTACGGCGAGAACGCGAACAATCCTGCGCTGACCGAGGGCAGCAACCCCGGCAACGGTCAGGTGACATACGAATACAAGAAGAAGGGCGCGGATGATAAGACCTACACGACGACCAAGCCGTCCGACGCGGGAGACTATGTTGTCCGTGCAAAGGTAGCGGAGACTTCGGAGTACGCGGCAGGCGTTTCCGAGGGGACGGAGTTCACGATCGCGAGAGCGGAAGTGACCGTGACCGTGGCGAACGCGGAGAAGTTCTACGGCGATGCGGATCCCACATTTTCCGCTGAGGTCAAAGGACTGAAGAATGGGGACACGATCGAGTATGTGCTCAACCGCGTCGGTGGCGAGAGCGTCGGTACTTATGCGATCATCCCGAACGGTCCCGAGATCCAGGGCAATTATGAGGTAGACTTTGTGTCCGGTGCCCTGACGATCAAGCCGGTTGCCAATGAGCTGGTGACGGAGGATGCCGAGGAGTCCGTGATGCGCGACGGAAAGACGATCGATCTCTCCGGGTATGCGGACGGCGCGAACGGCACCGTGACCTACGAGATCGTCGACGACGATCTGGATTGCACCGTGGACGAGGATGGCAAGTTCACCTCGGGCAATACGACCGGCGAAGTCACCGTGAAGGTGAAGGCGGAAGGCGACAACAACCACGATGCCGGCGAGAGAACGATCACGGTGAAGATCACCGACAAGGGCAGCGTCAAGGTTGACATCAGCGAGACGACAACCGATTACGACGGCACCGAAAAATCAGCAGTCATCACGGTGACGGACGATGCCGGAAAGAGCGTTGTGCTCACCGACGGTGATCTCATTGTCGAGTATAAGAAGACTACGGAAAATGATGACGCATATACGACGACGGCTCCTACGGAAGCCGGCGAGTACGATGTGCGCGTGACGGTGAAGGAGACCGAAAATCATAACGGCAAGACTGTTGTTGCGGACGATGCGCTGATCATCAACAAGGTGACCGACCCCGCTGTCGTTACGGCGGACGGCGGTGCGGTGAAGACCAACGAGAACCCGGGCGACGACAACAGCATCGATCTGGATGAGCTTGTGAACGGCGCCGAGGGAGATGTGCATTTTTCGATCGATGAGAGCGAGACGACGGCGACCGGCACGACGATCGATGAGAACAACAACCTGATCCCCGGCAGCGAGCCCGGTGTGGTCAAGGTCAAGGTGATTATTGACGAAAGCGAGAACCATCAAGGCAAGGAAACCGTGATCACGATCACGGTGACCGAGAAGGATGTGGAGGACCTGACGGTCAGCACGGAGGACGGCACATACGGCGATAAGGAGCCTGTGGAGCCTTCGTTCACCGAGCCGGAAGGCACCAACAAGACGACAATCACATACAGCGGTACGACCGAGGGCGGCGAGGAGTACGGCCCGAGCACGGAGCCTCCGACGGAGGCCGGCAACTATGTTGTGACGGTTACCTGCGAGACGACGGATACGATCTATACCGGCAACTCTGAGTTTACGATCGAGAAGGCTACGCCGGAGCTCGGAACCGTGACGGTTGCGGATCTCCACGAGACGACGGATGTCGCGGATGTCGAGTTCAGCAGAACCGACACGACGGTACCCGGCACCTTCACACTGAAGGAGACCGCGCTTTCAACCGGCACGAACACGTATCATTACACGTTCACGCCGGACGATACGGCGAACTACAAGACCGTCACCGGAACGGTTACCATCACGGTGACCGCGCACGAGTGGGGCGAGTGGTACGTCGTGGAGGAGCCTACCACAGAGAAGGAAGGACTTAAGAGACACGACTGCGAGCTGTGCGACGCATACGAGACAGAACCGATCTCGAAGCTCGAGCCGGAAGAGCCGAAGCCTGAGGACCCGAAACCGGAAGAGCCGAAGCCTGAGGACCCGAAGCCTGAGGACCTGAAGCCTGAGGACCCGAAGCCGGAAGATCCCAAACCTGAAGATCCGAAACCGGAAGAACCGAAGCAGGAGGAGCCGAAGCAGGAGGAACCCAAGCAGGAGGAGCCGAAACAGGAGACTCCCAAGCAGGAAGAGCCGAAGCAGGAAACTCCTGCTCAGGAAACCCCGGCTGGAACCGGCACCACGGAAACCCCGGCAGGAACCGGTACCACGGAAACTCCGGCAGGTAACGGAACGGCTACCGGTACGGGTGAGGGCGGTACCGTGAGCGGACAGACCGGCACGGCATCCGACACCTCGAACAGTTCGCAGCCGGCACCGGCAACGGATACGTCGAAGCAGACGAACACGACGACGGATACGCCGAAGAGCAACGATACGAAACCGGCGGATGACACGTCCAAGAAGACGGACGCAACGGAGAACAAGGACACGTCCAAGAGCACGGATACGCCTACGGGTACCGGCGAGACGGATGCCAAGACTCCGAAGACCGGCGATGCGGGTCTGCTCGTATGGTGGTTCGCGCTTCTCGGCGCGGCAACCGTAGTGCTCATGGTCCGCAGACAGCAGGAGGAGATCGCTGCACGCAAGGCTGACGAGTAATCCTGCGGCACAGAGAAACGCAACGAAGCTGAGCAAAGTTCAATGAAGCTGAACTAAGCGGATCGAAGCAATAGATAGCGAAGTGTACGGTACGGCCTGAGATGCGGGAAACCGCGGATCAGGCCGTATTTTCCGTAAACCGGTACGGACGAAAAGCAGGAGACCCGTATTTACTTGTGTCCTGCGACGTGGTACAATGGAAAGACGGAAAATTACGCGGAAGGAGCTGCCGTGAAGGCGGCTTCCCCGCGGGATCATACAGGAGGAAATTATGAGCGAAAAACTGACAAAACTGAAAGACATTCTGGCGCAGCTGAACCGGCTCACGCTGGTCAACGAGCTGTTGTACTGGGATATGCGTACCATCATGCCGAAGGAAGGCTTTGAGGGCCACGCAGAGGCGACGGAGCACTATGAGACGGAGGCGTTCCGCATCGAGACGTCCGACGAGTTGTTTGAGCTTCTCGGCGAGCTTTCGAAGCCGGAGGAGTGGGATCAGCTGGATGACGACTGGAAGTTCATCGTGAAGACGATGCGCGAGGACCAGGAGCGCAGCAGACGGATCCCCGAGGAGCTGTTCTCCCGCATGGTGTCCGCACAGACTGAGGCGGAGCGCGCGTGGGAGGAGGCCAAGGAGGCTTCGGACTACTCGATCTTCTCGCCGCATCTGGCAAAGCTGATCGACCTCACGAAGGAGGTCAAGGGGCTCACGCACCCGGAGATGGAGATCTACGACGCGCTTCTCGATGACTACGAGAAGGGAATGGATTCCGCGACGATCGATCGGATCTTCACGGAGCTCAAGGAAGGTCTTGTGCCGCTTGTGCACAGCATCCTCGCGGCGGAGCAGCCGGACGATTCAAAATTCAACCGCAAGTACGATCTTGACGCGCAGCGCAAGGTGCAGAAGCTGCTGCTCACGTACATCGGATTTGACTGGGACAAGGGTACGGTCGGAGAGTCTGAGCATCCGTTCACGCTTGACCTCTCGTCGAAGGACGTGCGCGTGACGAACCATTTCCGCGAGGACAACGCGATCGATCCGATGTTCTCGGCGATCCACGAGGGCGGTCACGCGATCTTCGAGCAGAACGTCGATCCGAAGCTGGACGGCACGCCTGCCGGCGGCTGCGACTACCTCGGAATTCACGAGAGCCAGTCGCGCTTCTTCGAGAACATTCTCGGCCGCAACATCAACTTCTGGAAACCCATCTACGCGGAGGTTCAGAAGCTGCAGCCCGAGTTCGCGGACATCTCGCTTGAGGAGTTCGCTCGCGAGATCAACCATGTGCGCGCAAGCATGATCCGCACGGCTGCCGACGAGGTTACGTACTGTCTGCACGTCATCCTGCGCTACGAGGTGGAGAAGGCGATCTTCCGCGAGGGCGTCGGTGTCGACGAGCTTCCCGCGCTCTGGAATCGGAAAATGGAAGAGTACCTCGGTATCGTTCCCGCCAACGACGCGGAGGGCATCCTGCAGGATATGCACTGGAGCGACGGATCGTTCGGATATTTTCCGACGTATCTGCTCGGAAGCATCTACGACGGCATGTTCCTCGAGGCGATGGAGGCGGAGCTCGGGTCGGTTGATGAGCTTCTTGCGGCAGGCAGGATCGGCGAGATCCGCGGATGGCTCAACCGGAACATTCACCGCTACGGTTGCACGAGACTGCCGAAGGAAGTGCTCATGAAGGTTTGCGGCAGAGAGGCGACGGCGGAGCCGCTGCTCAAGTATTTCCGTGAGAAGTATGCGAAGTATTATAATCTTCGGTAAAACCGCGAAAACATTTGAAAAACCGCAAGTTTTTTCACTGTTTGGGTTTACTTTTGGTAAAAAATAGACTATACTTGCTTACAAGTATGTGTCTGTCTGAGTTTTGCTCAGGTTGATGACGTACGAGAAAGAAAGAGAAATCCCAAAATTATTCGATTTCAGGAGGACAAGAATATGGCATTTTGCAATCAGTGCGGCGCTCAGCTTCAGGATGGCGCTACATTTTGCCCGGCTTGCGGTGCACAGCAGGGCGTAGCTCCTCAGCAGGCTCCTCAGGCACAGCCTCAGCCTCAGCAGGAGGGTGGTTCTTTCATGGATAAGATCCAGAACACACCGGATTTCACCGCTACGATGGATCCCGCGGATATCGAAGCGAACAAGAGCACGGCGCTTCTTTCCTACTTCTGGTTCCTGTTCATCATCCCGCTTGTAACGGCTCCTCAGTCCAAGTTTGCTAAGTTCCACGCAAACCAGGGTCTGATCCTGTTCATTTGCTGGGCTATCGCTTCGGTGCTTGTATGCCTTCCGATCATCCGTTATTTTGCATTCCTGCTGTATCTTGCAGGTCTCGCTTATATCTTCATCGGTTTTACGAACGCCAACAACGGCAAGGCAAAAGAGCTTCCTTTCATCGGCAAGTTCCGTATCCTGAAGTAATCCGAAGCAATCCGTAAGGAATGATTCCCCCCGAGATCATGGGATTTCGGGGGGTTTTATTTTGCGTAAAAATATGGTACAATGAACCCGCTGTGCGTGAGGGGACGCCGGCGGTTAATTTTTCGTTACGGGAGATATCAAAATGAGTTTGGATAAAGAGAGAGCACAGCAGCTGTACGCGGCGCTGGCGCAGACGGAGGCGGAGATCGGCAAGGCCGTTGTGGGCAAGCCGCTTGTGATCCGTCAGGTTATCACGGCAATCCTTGCCGGAGGTCATGTTCTGATGGAGGATGTGCCCGGTGTCGGCAAGACGACCCTCGCAGTCGCGATCTCGCGCGTGATGGGCATGGAGTACCATCGCACGCAGTTCACGCCGGACGTCATGCCGTCCGACGTGGTCGGTTTTTGCGTGTACAACCGTGAGACGGGCGCCAAGGAGTACGTGCCCGGCAGCGTGATGTGCAACCTGTATCTCGCGGATGAGATCAACCGTACCTCCTCGAAGACGCAGTCGGCGCTTCTGGAGGTTATGGAGGAGGGAACCGTTACGGTTGACGGCGTCACACGAAGAGTGCCGCAGCCGTTCATCGTTATCGCTACGCAAAATCCTGTCGGAGCTGCCGGAACGCAGATGCTTCCCGATTCGCAGCTCGACCGTTTCATGATCCGTGTGAGCATCGGATACCCGTCCGAGGACCAGGAAATCCGCATGATGAAGGACCGCCGCTCGGGCAACCCGCTGGACGATGTCCGCACCGTCATGTCGGCGGACGATCTTCTCACGCTCCGCGCCATGGTGGACGCGGTGACGGTCGACGATCGTCTGTACAACTATGTCACGGAGCTCGTCAACATGACGCGCAACCATGACATGCTCTCGCTCGGAATCAGCCCCCGCGGCTCGCTTGCGGTGATCGCGATGGCGAAGGCCAACGCGCTGATCTGCGGACGCGGTTACGTGATCCCCGAGGATATTATGAATGTATTTGCCGTGACAACGGCGCACCGCATGCTGCTTACGCCGGTCGCGCGCATGAACCGCGTGAGTGAGGCGGATGTCGCGGAGCAGGTGCTTCGCAGCGTGGTGCCTCCGAGGTTGTTCAACTAAGGAAAATGATGGGACGCGACGTGTGTAGGGGGAAGAGTTCATGCTCTTGAACTGGCTGATCTATGTTATCACTATGATGGTGCTGGCAATATCCGCGACGGTGTTCACCGAGCGCGTATTTGTCGTGCTTCTCGTATTCGGGCTGATGATTCCTGTTGTCAGCCTTTTTGTTATGCTTCTTCTCCGCAACCGCGTCGTCGCCGCGCTTCACGCGGACACGGACGCCTGCCGTTCCCAGGAGGATTTCCGATTCCATATCGCCGTCACAAACCACGGGCACATGCCCTGCGGCAACATCAGCATCACTGTCTCCAAGGAGGATGCGCTGTTCCGTGACAGCGAGACCATCCGGAAGAACACGGCGATCGCCGGCAAATCCAAGTCCCGCTGCGACATGGCGATGTACGTGTCCCACTGCGGACGCCTGCAGCTGACGCTCAGGTCGGTCCGGCTCTTTGCCCCGTTCGGGTTATTTTCCACCTGCGCGAAGATCGACAACGCCGTCACGGTGTTCGACGTGTACCCGGACGACGTGGAGATGACGGTGTCACCCGCGCGGGAAAATCCGTTCGCCTACATCGCGGAGGAGGAGTACTCGACGACGCGGCCCGGCGACGATCCGTCGGAGCTGTTCGGCGTGCGTGAGTACCAGCCGGGCGACAAGCAGAACCGGATCCACTGGAACCTGACGGCGGCGCGCGACGAGCTGATCGTCAAGGAGCTGGGACTTCCCGTCGACACCGCGACGCTTCTTTTGTTCGACGTCTACGAGCTCCCGCGGAAAGACGGCGAGGAGATCTACGATACTTTGATGATGACGCTCTGCGCGGTTGCGCGGCAAATGATCCGCAGCCGCCGCATATTCTACCTCGCGTGGATCAACCGGTCCGAGGGGGAGAGCGCCGGCGCGTGGAGAAACCGAATCGAGTCGGAGGAGGATTTCCTGTTCGCGCTGACGCAGCTGTTCGATGTGCGGCCGACGCAGAGAGACGTCTCCGTGACGGAGATGTACGGCGGGCGCTTTGCGAAGGAGAGGTACCGCAACATCCTGTACGTCACGACAGAGCTTACGCGCTGCGCGGACGAGGGACTGCAGCGCATGCGCTACGATTCCAACGTGACGGTCTTTGAGATCGTCTCCGCCTCCGGCAACGGCGGCGTGCGCGTCCGCGAGGACGGCGTCCGTTTGCAGAACATCCGCGTGGACCACGTGCGCGAGGATGTCAACGCGGACATCGGCTGCTGAACCGGGATGTAAAAGGAGTATCGCACGGAAACAGTTCCGTATGCGTTAGAAAGACATTTTCCGAAAGAAAAAACACGGAAGAAAGGAGAAGCCATGGCAGAGACAAGCTATCGCAGGAAGCGGTTTCACGGTCTTGATTTTGCGACGCGTACCATCGCGACGTGGATCGGCGCGTGGCTTCCCATCTGGATATTGTTCGATTCCTGCGATGTGGAGATGCCGATCGCGCTGTTGCCGGTGACGGTGGTCCTCGCCGCGATCCTGAAGATTTTCTCATACGGGCCGGCGAAGAGGCGGAAAACCGTGATCTTCGCCGTGGTCGGCGCTGTCCTTGTTTTCGCGCTGGTGCAGTTCGAGCAGACAGCGGACGGTTTCCGCGTATGCTTCAACGCGATCTCCGATTCCATCAACTCGTACTACGGCTTCGACATCGGCCTTATGGAGATCGGAAGCAGGAGCACGTACGGGACATTCCTGTTTATGCTGCTCATCTCGACGATTCTGATGCTGTTGAGCGACCTCGCGTCGGAGGGGCGTTCCTGGATCCCGTGGCTTGCGGTTTCGTTTTTGTTCCCGTGGATCGCCATCCTCGTGGACGCATTTTCCCAGACATGGTACCTGTGCCTGTACGCGGGGCTGATCGTGTATTTTACGCTGACCGCGGAGTCCCATGTGATGAAGGTCGCCGCCGGTGCGCGGTATCGCTCGTTGATCGCGATTGGTGTCACGGTGATGTTTATCCTTGCGAACCTGATCATCTCGGAGAAGACGTACGACGAGAAACTGCGCAACTGGGAAGGGCGGCAGGCGATCGGCGACTATCTGACCGAACATTTTCCGATCCTGTTCGGGCGTAACTCCGGCGGAAAATCCGGCGATGACGCCTCGGGTCTGAGCAACGGCGTGCTCCCGAAATCGGGGCATCTGCAGTACAACGGCACCGTGGTCGGCACGGTGACGCTCCCGCAGAACTACGGCACGCTGTACCTGCGCACAAACGCGTACGGTGAGTACACGGGCTCGTCGTGGGTGACGATCGACGATTACATGAATGAATACGGAGCGGACAGCACGCGGTTTGAGTTTGCGAAGCATATGCCGACGGATCTGGAGCGGCTGTATCTGAACTACCAGGGCGACGGCGCGGATGACATCCGGTTTTCGCTGCGATGCGTGCCGATCGAGATCTTCATCGACCGCGACGATACGTTTGTGGCGATCCCGTACAATTCCTACTGCTCGGATGAATTTGTCTCATACACCGGTGAGGCGTGCGCCGTCTTCCCCGAGGGCGGAAGCCACGGATACACCGTGATGTGCTACAACAACGTGCTGCAGCTTCCGGGCTGCATGTCCTATGCGGCGGATCTGAAGAAGCCGACGGAAACCGACGTGCCGCTCGATGAGATGACGCGGCTGTTGATGAACGAGTATGAGACCTATGTGTACGGCCGTTACCTGGTAATCCCCGAATCCTGCTCACGTGTGGAAGGCCTTTTGACGAGGGAGCTCGGCGAGACGGAGTTCGACTGCATCTTGAAGGTGCAGGAGTTCCTGAACTACGGGTACGCGTATACGACGCGCCCCGGCGAGACGCCGGACGGCGAGGACTTCATTGAGTATTTTCTTTTGAAAAATAAAAAGGGCTACTGCTCGTACTACGCGAGCGCGGCGGTCATGCTGTTCCGCTCGCTTGGAATACCCGCCCGCTACGTAGAGGGCTATTCGGTTGAGAGCGGTATCATCGCGTCTTCACCGATCACGGACAAACGGTCGGTAACCTACCACGACGAGAAGGGCGGCATGACCTCCGTTTCCGTGGACTATGTCACGCTGGAGCTGACCGAGCAGTATGCGCACGCATGGGTTGAGGTGTACCTCGACGGTTACGGCTGGTATCCGGTGGAGGTGACGAACAGCACGGGCCAGACGGAGCTTGAGCGCTCACTGTACGCGGCGAGCCTGCGGGAGCGCAAGGCGACCCCGTCACCGGCGCCGATCACTAAGACGCCGACGCCCAAGCCGACCACCGTGCCGGGCGGAAAAGTTTCGCCTGCACCGAAGCCGACAGCGACCCCGGGCGGAAAAGTCACCCCGACGCCGGTTCCCGGAGAAAGCGGACCGTCGGAGGGCGAGCGCAACTCCGCGGAGCATCTGAAGACGCTTTTTCATGTACTGCTCGTGCTGGTGATCCTTGCCATGCCCATTGTGTTCATCGGTCTTCGTTACCGTCACAAGCAGCGGATCCGCTATAAGCAGACGCACCGCAACGACGTCAACGCGGCGTTTGTGAATGTCTGCCGCGAGATCGGTCGCGTGCTTCGCCTTCGCGGACTGCAGTACGACCGCTACGAGGGCGACTCCGCGTATCTGGCGAGAGCCGGCGCCGCGTACGGGCACGCGGAAGAGTTTGCTTGGCTGTGCCTCAACGGCAACCGCGCGGCATACTCCGGCGAGCGTCTTACGACAGACGACCGAGCCGATGCGCTGGCACTGTACCGGAAGCTTCGGAAGGAGGCCTTGGAGGAGCGGAACCTGCCGAAGAGACTGTGGCTGAAATACATCAGGATAATTTAAGGAAAATGCCGGGGAAACGCTGTCGGAAAGCGTTTCCCCGGATTGATATTTCCCCGAAAATTCCGCTTGACTTCCGCAAAACACTTGTGCTATAGTAGTGAGGCTATGGAAGAGGTCTTTTTTTTATGCCTACAAAGTTATTGTCGTGTTTCCGCTTACCGGCAATGTGCTCGGTGTGAAAGCGACTGCTTTCGACAGCGAGCATGTTGACGGTAAGGAGGCGTTAACGACAGTTAACGCCGTCACAACGAGCAAAAAAATGACAACCCTATATTATGTTCCAAGTCATTTTTTTGCGAGTTGCGCGGAAATCGACAACAGCAATTGCACTATTTAAACGGAGGTGAGAGTTATGCGAGTAAAGATTACCTTGGCTTGTACCGAGTGCAAGCAGCGTAATTACAACATGACGAAAGAAAAGAAAAACCATCCGGACAGGATGGAGACTTCGAAGTACTGCAGATTTTGCAAGAAGCACACGTTGCACAAGGAGACCAAGTAATTCTCTTGGAGAAAGGATGAGTAATGAGCGATACTGCTAACGCACCGGCTAAGTCGAGCTGGTGGAAAGGGTTGAAGGCAGAGTGGAAGAAGATCGTTTGGCCGAGCCGCAACACTTTGGCGAAAGAGTCTGCAGCAGTTGTCATTATCACCGTGATTCTCGGACTCCTGATCAAGCTTGTTGATCTCGGAGTGGAGCAGATACTTGGTTTAATCCTCAAGTAAGGTAGGGTGGCTATATGGCAGAGGCGCAGTGGTTCGTTGTTCATACCTATTCCGGGTATGAGAACAATGTAAAGACAAGCATTGAGAAAACCATCGTCAACCGCAAATTGCAGGATGTTATTCTCGATGTGCGTGTACCTATGCAGGACACGCTTGAGATGAAGAACGGAGAGCGCGTTATCAAAAAGAAGATGATGTTCCCGGGCTATGTATTCGTATACATGGTCATGAACGACAACACCTGGTACGTTATCCGCAACACGCGTGGCGTGACAGGATTTGTCGGACCCGGATCCAAGGCGGTTCCGCTTTCGGAAACGGAAATTGCGAACCTTCGTCTTCTCGAGGACACGACAGCCGAGATTCCCGAGTTCGTGGAGGGTGAGAATGTCATCATCCAGAGCGGGAACTGGGTAAACTCCGTAGGTGTGATCAAGGCAGTCAACAACAGCAAGCGCACGGTTTCGGTCGAAATGACCATGTTCGGTCGCGCAACGCTCGTAGAAGTCGGCTTTGATGACGTAATCATTCAGAAATAATCCATGACCGTATAGGCAGCGGTTCATGGCGATCGGCGCGCAGGTGCGTGCCGGTACGTGGGAGGAATCTTCCGATAACACCACATTTTAGGAGGTATGCTAACATGGCAAAGAAAGTTACAGGTTACATCAAGTTACAGATTCCGGCTGCGAAAGCGACCCCGGCTCCTCCGGTAGGTCCCGCTCTCGGTCAGCACGGTGTCAACATCGTTCAATTTACGAAGGAATTCAATGCCCGTACCGCCGGTCAGGAAGGAATGATCATTCCTGTCGTGATCACGGTTTATCAGGACAAGAGCTTCAGCTTCATCACGAAGACGCCTCCGGCTGCAGTGCTTCTGAAGAAGGCCTGCAAGATTGAGTCGGCTTCCGGAACCCCGAACAAGGTGAAGGTTGCTTCCATCAAGCGTTCCGAGGTTGCTAAGATTGCAGAGCTCAAGATGCCCGATCTCAATGCGGGTTCCCTTGAGGCAGCAACGAGCATGATCGCAGGTACCGCCCGTAGCATGGGCATCACTGTAGTTGATGACTGAGTATTGAATCAGTGGGAGGGATTTGCTCCCGACATTACCACTAGGAGGTTTGAATTATGAAACATGGAAAGAAATACATGGACGCTGCCAAGAACATCGACCGTACCGCTCTGTATGACACGACGGCTGCGGTGGAGTTGGTAAAGCAGTCCGCTACCGCAAAATTTGACGAGACCGTAGAAGCTCATATCCGTCTCGGTGTAGACGGTCGTCACGCAGATCAGCAGGTCCGTGGCGCTGTCGTTCTTCCTCACGGAACCGGCAAGACCGTTCGCGTACTCGTTTTCGCGAAGGGACCGAAGATTGACGAAGCACTTGCTGCAGGCGCTGATTACGCAGGCGGTGAGGAGCTTGTTCCGCGTATCCAGAAGGACGGCTGGTTCGAGTTCGACGTAGTAGTTGCTACTCCGGACATGATGGGCGTTGTCGGTAAGTTGGGTCGTGTGCTTGGACCGAAGGGCTTAATGCCGAACCCGAAGGCAGGCACCGTCACGATGGATGTAACCAAGGCTGTGAACGATATCAAAGCCGGTAAGGTTGAGTACCGTCTGGACAAGACGAACATCATCCATGTACCGGTTGGCAAGGTTTCCTTCACTACTGAGCAGCTGAAGGACAATTTCGAAACTCTCATGGGCGCAATCGTAAAGGCTAAGCCGGCAGCGGCTAAGGGCCAGTACCTGAGAAGCGTCACCATCAGTTCCACGATGGGCCCCGGCATCAAGTTGAACCCTGTACAGTTCAGCTGATAGAGGATTTACCGATACGTCGGCAATTCCTTACACATAACCTCACACCATAGCAGATCAGCGGCTCCGGTCATCCGGGGCCGCTTTTTCGTGCGCTGAGCACACGAAAGAGCGGGCTTCGCATGCGAGTTCGCCTTACGAGTTCGCCTCCGTCGGCCCCTCAGGTTGCCTTTTTTTCTCATATGGGGTATAATAATGGGAACATGACACAAAGGGGGTGTGGACATGATCGTAGTGAGCAATCTCTCACATTCGTTTGGGGACAAGCAGGTTCTGGATAACCTGAGCCTGACCGTGAAGGACGGTGAGATCCTTGGTTTGATCGGTGTCAACGGCGCCGGCAAATCCACTTTCCTGCGCCTGATCTCGGGCGTCATGACGCCGTCCTGCGGTGAGGTCTGGTACGACGGGTTGCCGGTCTCCAAGGGGGAGACGCGGCGGAACCTGTTCTTTCTGCCGGACGATCCCTTCTACGAGGTCGCGATGAATTGCAATGCTCTGTTTGAGCTGTATCAGACGTTCTATCCGGACATTCAGCGGGAAGTGTTCAAGGACCTGATCACATTTGCCGGGCTGCCGGTCCACAAGCCGCTTTCCTCGTTCTCGAAGGGCATGAGGAGACAGGCATTTACCGCGATCGCATTTGCCATCGCGCCGAAGTACCTGCTGCTGGATGAAGCGTTCGACGGGCTGGATCCTCTGGCGCGCGAACGGTTCAAGGGCATGGTGCGCGAACTGGCGAACCGGGGCAGCACCATCATTATCTCAAGCCATGCGCTTAAGGAGCTGGACGGCTTCTGTGACAACTATCTGATCCTTTCCGATAAGCAGTTTATCTCGCCGGATCATGTTGCCGCGAAGATCAGCATGCTCGTCAAGTACCAGATCGTATTCGATACCGAGCCCAAGCGCACGATGTTTGAAGCGCTTAAACTCCGTCATTATCAGCAGAGCGGGCGTGTTGTCACGCTGATCGCGGAGGGAGACGAGCAGCTCATACGGAGAAGGATTGACGCGCTGCAGCCGATCCTGGTTGACCGTCTGGAGATCGAACCGGGAGAGATCCTCATCGACACGATGGAGGAGCTGACGAAGGGAGGTGATTCCCTGTGAGTATCGAAATGAGATATTTCGGGTATCACTTCTGGCAGACGAGGATTCGACTCGTTATTATGAGCGTCCTCGCGATCCTGTATTTTTCGCAGCTGGCAGAGATCGGAGCGGATATCCTCTCGCTTGATTCCATGGTGACCGCGGGGGCGATCCTGGCGCTGTACATTCCGATCCTGGAGTTCCGGATGTTTAATACGCGACGGAACCTTGACACGTGGTTCTCGCTGCCGATCGATCGTTGGAAAATGGCGCTGGTGCACGTGCTGAACGGTGCCCTTCATATTGCCGTTGTTCTTGCGATCGGCATGATCTTCGAGGGAATGCATGTGTCGACGAACGCGCCCTCCTACAATATTTTCCAGCTTTTTGTTTATTACATCACCATACTGGCGCTCACGCTGCTGGCTTACGGCTTCTTCTGCTTTGTGTTTACGCAGGGCAATTCGACGACGGACGGAACGCTGTTCATCTTCGACTATCTGCTGCTGCCGGGCGTATTCAACGGGATTTTCCTGAACCGGTTCTACGACAGTTCGCCCCGGTATTTTTACGGGATCTTTACGACGATAGGCTCGGTTTCGAGGAAGTTTGAAGCGACATTCTGGAAACAGCCCTACCATTACGATTCTATCTGGAACCTCGGGTACGAACTGGGCGGGGATCCGTATTATTTCGCGGTAAATCTCCTGCTGAACGTTCTGATCTGCGCCGCGGCGACGGTGCTTATGTTCCGCATGTTCAGCTGCAAACACACGGAGAAGGTCGAGGATGTCTCGGATTCCTGGTTCGGATACCGTACGCTGATCCCGGTCATGGCGGTGCTGACGATCTCGTCGGTGAGCAGTCTCGCGGGGTATATGTTCCGGCTCCTGTTCATCTATGTCGCGTATGTTATTTACCGCAAGGGTGTCCATCTGAAGCGCTCGGATGCCTACGTGATATTCGGGTATGCGGTGCTGTTGTTGCTGTTCTCATGCCTGGCTCCGGGTGAATTCTCACTCTTCGGAATTTATTAGTTTTCAAAAGAGCATGCGTGAAACGGGAAAGGAACAACATTTTCCGACGAAAAATGATTTTTTGCTTGACACAGAAGCATACTTTGTGGTATAAGAGTATTCGACTGCCGAAGACAGCAGGTACCGATACGGTGTAAGAGGAACTTGGGTTCCGCGCCTGCCGAGGAGATGTCAGCTCATTTGAAATGATTTCATGTGCTGAGATTCCGTTCGGATCTCAGCACTTTTTATATTCAAGTGCGCGGGCAATCGGCGTTAAACTGATAAAGGAGGTAATTCCCATGGCAAAGGTTGAGTTGAAGCAGCCGATCATCGAGGAGATCGCGAAGAATGTGGAAGCCGCTAAGGCTGTTGTTCTCGTGGATTACCGCGGATTGACGGTGGAGCAGGATACCAAGCTTCGCAAGTCCTTGAGAGAGAACGGCGTTGTATACAAGGTATACAAGAACACCTACCTCAAGAGAGTTTTTGCCGGCACGGTTTACGAGGAGCTTTCCAAGCATCTTGACGGACCGACCGCAGTTGCATTCGGCGTTGACGATGCGACCGCACCCGCAAGACTTCTTGCAGATGCAATGAAGACGGCAGACAAGCTCGAGTTCAAGGGCGGCGTTGTAGACGGTACGTACTATGACGCACAGGGTTGCCAGGTCGTTGCGACGATCCCGTCGAGAGAGGTTCTCATTTCCAAGCTTCTTGGAAGTCTGCAGTCCCCGATCGCGAACATCGCGCGCGTCCTCAAGCAGATCGCGGAGAAGAACGGCGAGGTTGCCTAAGCTTTCCGCAAGGAAAAGCCGCATAGCGGCGTAAGTTTGGGGCGATCACGCCCGCACAATTAATATTTTACGGAGGATTTGAATCATGACAAATCAGGAATTTATTGATGCAATCAAGAGCATGACCGTTCTTGAGCTGAACGATCTTGTTAAGGCTTGCGAGGAGGAGTTCGGTGTTAGCGCAGCAGCAGGCGTTGTTGTAGCAGCAGCCGGCCCGGCAGCAGCTGCTGAAGAGGAGAAGACTGAGTTCAACGTAGAGCTTACCGAAGTTGGTGAGAACAAGGTTAAGGTTATCAAGGTTGTTCGTGAGATCACCGGTCTTGGCCTGAAGGAAGCTAAGGACCTTGTAGACGGCGCTCCTAAGATGATCAAGGAGAACGCTTCCAAGGAAGAGGCTGAGGAGATCAAGGCTAAGGTTGAGGCTGAGGGCGCTAAGGTTACGCTGAAGTAATCTCGAAAAAACCTTCACAAAAGGCCACGAAAGTCGATATGACTTCACGCAAAGCCTTATATGGACTGAGTTTCAGAAAAATGAATCGATTGTTATAGGGTGCTAAAAGGTCACGTTTTTCCACGGAAAATCGTGGTGCGGAATGCCAATTTTGATGAATTTCACTACCAATGCACCATTTTAACCATCAAAAACAAGGTCAGCAGACATAGTTGTCTGTTGGCCTTTTTTATTTCTCAAAAACTCATACGGAGGTGATGATCGTGGCAAAGACGATTGCAATCGGGAACCAGAAAGGAGGCGTCGGCAAGAGCACGCTGACCGTCAATTTGGGAGCCGCCCTGGCAAAGGCCGGGGAACGGGTACTT
>JAFZVZ010000038.1 GCA_017617545.1 Lachnospiraceae bacterium | reverse complement strand
GAAGACCCGGAACTGCGCTCTGGTCTCTCGTAACCTCGAACTTCTTCGCGGTACAAGGCATAACGCCGACGCAGACGATCTTCGCGGGATCGATGCCCATCTTCTGTGCGTAGTAGGTCTTAACCGTAGCACCGAACATCTGCTGAGGAGACTTGCAGCTCGAGAGATGTGCAATCTGCTCCGGATAGTAGGTCTCGCAGAACTTAACCCAGCCGGGCGAGCAGGACGTGATCATCGGCAGAACGCCGCCGTTCTTCACGCGCTCAACAAGCTCGGTAGCTTCCTCAACGATCGTGAGGTCTGCTGCGAAATCGGTATCGAATACCTTGTCAAAGCCGAGTGCACGGAGTGCGGTAGCAAGCTTGCCCTCAACATCCGTTCCGATCGGCATACCGAACTCCTCACCGAGCGTAGCACGCACGGACGGAGCAGGCTGTACAACAACGATCTTCTCGGGATCAGCCAAAGCTTCCTCAACCTTGTAGGTATCATCCTTCTCATAGAGAGCGCCGGTAGGACATGCAACGATACACTGACCGCAGTGGATGCAGCTCGTCTCAGCCAGGCCCATATCAAATGCGCTGCCGATGCAGGACGCGAAACCACGGTTGTTCGGTCCGATCACGGCGATGCCCTGAACCTTCTCGCATGCACCTACGCAGCGACGGCACAGAACGCACTTGTTGTTGTCGCGTACCATATGTACGGCCGACGTATCCTTCTCATACTCGGGACGGAAGCCTTCATACAGCTTCTCATCTTCAACGCCGAGCTCGTTGCAGAGCTTCTGGAGCTCGCACTTGCCGCTGCGCACGCAGGACAGACACTTGCGGTCATGCGTGGAGAGGATGAGCTGGAGCGTCTTTCTTCTGGAATCCAGAACCTTCGCGCTGTTCGTCTTGATCTCTGCGCCCTCGTCGGATGCAGCAAGAGGATACATGCAGGCAGCTACCAGTCCGCGGGCCTTGGTCGACTCGACAAGACAGATACGGCAGTCACCGACTTCATTGGTGTCACGAAGGAAGCACAGGGTCGGGATCTTAACGCCGGCCTGATGAGCAGCGTCCAGAATCGTTGTTCCCTCGGGAACCGACACCGGGATTCCGTTAACTTTCACATTAACCATCTTAATTTCATCTGCCATAGTTGTTTCCTTCCTTATTGTTTACTAATTGCCTTGAACTTGCAGTTCGCCATGCAGGCGCCGCACTTCACGCACTTCGAAGCGTCGATTGCCATCGAAGCCAGCTTGTGGCCGGGTGCGATGTAATCGGTTCTGGAGATTGCGTCAGCCGGGCAGTTCTTAGCGCAGAGACCGCAGCCGATACACTTGTCCTGATCGATGCTGAACTGAAGGAGATCCTTGCAGACGCCTGCCGGACACTTCTTGTCAACGATGTGGGCAATGTACTCGTCACGGAAGTAACGCAGTGTGGAAATGATCGGGTTCGGAGCCGTCTGGCCGAGTGCGCAGAGGGAGCTCTTCTGCAGGTGTGCAGCAAGCTTCTCCAAACGATCCAGGTCATCCATCGTAGCCTGACCCTTGGTGATCTTCTCGAGGATCTCGAGCATACGTCTCGTACCGATACGGCACGGTGCGCACTTACCACAGGACTCATCTACGGTAAACTCAAGGAAGAACTTGGCGATATCAACCATACAGTTGTCTTCGTCCATAACGATCAGACCGCCGGATCCCATCATGGAACCGATCGCGATCAGGTTGTCGTAATCCATCGGAACATCCATCTGCGAAGCAGGGATGCAGCCACCGGACGGACCACCGGTCTGAGCAGCCTTGAACTTCTTGCCGTTCGGAACGCCGCCGCCGATCTCCTCGACAACTTCGCGGAGCGTGGTACCCATCGGGATCTCAACAAGACCGGTGTTCTGGATCTTGCCGCCGAGTGCGAATACCTTCGTACCCTTGGACTTCTCGGTTCCCATTGCTGCGAACCATTCCGGTCCTCTCATAATGATCTGAGGGATGTTAGCCCATGTCTCAACGTTGTTGAGAATGGTAGGACGCTCGAACAGACCCTTGACAGCCGGGAACGGCGGTCTCGGTCTGGGCTCGCCTCTGTGACCTTCGATGGAGGTCATGAGAGCCGTCTCCTCACCGCAGACGAATGCGCCTGCACCGAGGCGAAGGCCGATATCGAACTTGAAGCCGGTGCCGAGGATGTTGTCACCGAGCAGACCGTACTCTCTCGCCTGCTTGATGGCGATCTCAAGACGCTGAACTGCGATCGGGTACTCAGCACGGACATAAATGTAACCCTGGGAGGAACCGATGGTGTAACCCGCGATAGCCATAGCCTCAAGCACTACGTGAGGGTCGCCCTCGAGAACGGAACGATCCATGAATGCACCCGGGTCGCCCTCGTCGGCGTTACAGCATACATACTTCTGATCAGCCTTGTTAGCCTTCGCGAACATCCACTTACGACCGGTCGGGAAACCTGCGCCGCCGCGGCCGCGAAGTCCGGAATCAAGGAGGATCTGGATGACATCATCCGGGGTCTTCTCGGTGAGCACCTTAGCGAGCGCCTGATAACCGCCCGTACCGATGTACTCGTCGATGTTCTCGGGATCGATGACACCGCAGTTACGCAGAGCCACACGGTTCTGCTTCTTGTAGAAATCCGTCTCGTGCATCGAGATGATGCCTTCCGGAGTAACCGTCTTCTCATAGAGATACTTGGTTACGACGTTACCGTTTACAAGGTGCTCGGTAACGATCTCCGGAACATGCTCGATTGCCATGTTAGCGTAGAAAGCAGCTTCCGGATAAATGATAACGATCGGACCGAGTGCGCAGAGGCCGTGGCAGCCGGTGCGTACGACGCATACGTCGTTCTCGAGTCCGTTCTTCTTGATCTCGTCGTTAAATGCAACGATGATGTCTTCGCTGTGGGAGGAAGTACAGCCGGTACCGCCGCAGACAAGGACATGATGCTTGTAGTTCTTGCCCTGTGCATTCAAATCGGCGATCTTGGCTTCGCCCTCGCGGCGCATCGCAATGATGCCTTCCTGCTCCGCCTTAATCTTGTTAAGTTCCGTAATGGATATCATTTGCTTCCTCCTGTTACTCGTATTTTGCAAGGATCTCGTCAAGCTTGTCGACGGTCAGCTTGCCGTATACTTCGCCGTTGATCGTCATAACCGGAGCAAGTCCGCAAGCGCCGATGCAGCGGCACGCGTCGAGCGAGAACTTGCCGTCGGGAGTGCACTCACCGCCCTCGATGCCGAGCTTCTCGCAAAGCTTGTTGTAGATATCGCCCGAACCCTTAACATAGCATGCGGTTCCGAGGCATACGGAGATCGCGTATTTTCCCTTCGGATACAGGGAGAACTGCGCGTAAAATGTAACAACACCGTAGATCTTCTCCAGCGGAATGCCGGTTTCGTCCGAGATCATCGTCTGGACTTCGATCGGCAGATAACCGTAAATGTCCTGAGCCTTCTGAAGAATCGGCATCAACGCGCCGCGCTCGTCCTTCAGCTCACGAATCACCTGCAGAAGCTGTTGCTTTTGCTCTTCCGTTCCGTTAAACGGTACGGTACTCTTTTTTGTGGCCATTAAAAATCCTCCTTATCAGGGTGTTAACAGACTGGGCATAGACTCCCCAATCCCCAATAAATCATTTTAACACAAAACAGCATTTATTCCAAGTATTTTTCGCACGCAAAAAGGTACTTTTCGGTATTTCGGCGTTTTAATGCGTGTATACACGTATTTTATATGCTTATATGTATATAATTACTAAGATATGCGCCCGCCTCCGCACGCGCTCACCCGCGCAAGCGCAAAAAAAGACGCCGGAGAACGCTCCGACGTCATTTCTTCATTGCTTCGGTAAGTTGTAGCTTCGTGTCGACCCGGCTCTCAAACATCTCCTTCGCTTCCTCGCGGCTTGTATCGAACGAGATCGCCAGTTCTCCGTACAGGCAGTCCTCAGCCATGTGCATAAAGCGCTCGTCGCTCGCCGTCGCACGCTTGCCCTGTGACAGGCGCTGCAGACCGCGGCTGTAGATCGCCTTCAGCATCATCACGAGATTCTCGCACTCTCCCGAGTAAAATGCCTGCTTGTATGCTTCCTCTCTCTTCTTCTCGTCTGTGATCTTCAGCTCTTCCAGGTCTCCGACCTTTGCAAGCAGCTGCTCGGCTTCCGACTTCGTCAGCACCGGCCGCAACACGATCCGCAGATTGTCGACCGGACTGAATATCTTGCCGCCGTTCGTGTAGATCGGCGTCAGCGTGTAATATTCCTTGTCTCCGGCGCCCATTCCGACCAGCGGTCCGATGTCGTCCACCCGGCACACACCGTTGCTGCCGTGGATCACATACGCTCCTTTCTCAAACATGCTATCACTCCTGTTCTTTCCCAACAAGACCGTCAGACTACACGAGTATTATAACACATTTTGAGACCCAAATGCAAATGCAAAAGTGCACAAAAAACAGCCGTTTTACCGTGTTTTTCGCAAGATTTTCTGTAAGTTTCGGCCAATCCCGCGGCACTTATTGTGACCGGATTACACGACCCGCCGCGGGTCACTCCGCAAGAAAATGCTCCACCGCGTACGCGACGCCGTCGTGCTCGTTATCAAGGGTGATCCTGTCCGCGGCAGCCTTGACACGCTCCGTGCCGTTGCCCATCGCGATGGCCAGTCCCGCTTCCGCTAGCATCGGAAGATCATTGTCCGCGTCACCGATGGCCGCAATCTCCTCCTTTGCGATGCCGTACATCGCGGCAACCGTCGCGATGGCCGTCGCCTTGGAAACGCCGCGGTGGAAAAACTCAAGAAATGTCGGCGTCGACGTGACAACCTTGGTGTTCGGGAACCGCTCCGTGCTTCTGTCCTCCCTCGGAGCCAGCTCCTTCTCCCACTGCGCGATGTTTTCCTCCGTGTCGTACCAGAGCACCTTGGATATCCCGTCCTCCTCCAGCATTGCAAGCGGCGCCGGCTGCGGCGTCATCCGTCCGAAGCGCCGCCCGTAGTCCTGCAGCCGTTCATTCACGGGCAGCCCGTACAGACGGTTCCGGCTCCAGATGATCTGGCTCGTTCCTCTTCTGACGCCCTCCTCGATGACGGAAAATGCAGCCTCCGTCTCCATGTCCCGCTGATACAGGATTTCCTCGGTCGCGCTGTCAACGATCATCGCCCCGTTGGAGGTGATCAAGGGAAGTCCCAGCCCCAGTTCGGCGGCAAAGCCCTTTGCCCCGGGCCACGCCCTTCCGGTGGAAAGGATCACACGGACGCCCTCCGCCGTGATCCGCGTAAGCGCTTCCCGGTTGGTGTCACTGATCCTCTTGTCATCGGTCAACAACGTGCCGTCCAAGTCGACGGCGAGCATACGAATCGACATTCTTTCAAACTCCTTCCAAAAGACACCGCTAATGATCAATCCTCAAACATCAGGTCGCGAAGCGCCGGGTGGATCACGCCGTACGCGTACCCGCAGTTTCTCACATGCATGGCGAACACAAGCGACATACGGTTGACCGGATCCATGATCGCGAGGCTTCCCGCCGCGCCGTCCCAGCCGAAGATCCCCGCCGGAGCCTTCGTGCCGAGTCTCCCGGGCTCAAGAAGCACCTGCATACCGATGCCGTAGCCATAGCCGCGGCGTCCCATATTTTTCACAAGCTCGTCCCGGGAAGCCCCGCTGATGCGGTTGACGGAAAACTCAGCCACCGTCTCAGGCCTAAGAATCTGCGCTCCGTCAGCTCCGGTCCCGCCGCAGGCAAGGGCATCCGCCAGCTTCGCATAATCCTCCGTCGTGCTCATAAGCCCCGCGCCGCCGCTCTCATAACCGGGCGCCAGCTGGTAATCGCAGGAGGGCTCCATGGGACGGATCTGCGCAATGTCTCCGTTATCGCACACATACTGCTGCGCAAGTCCCTCGACTCCCTCATTCATGCCTTTGCAAAAGCATGTGGAGGACATCCCCAAGGGGGTCCACACATTTTCCGCGAGATACTCGGAAAATCTCTTCCCGGACACGACCTCGACAACCGCTGCCGCCACGTCGTGGCTTAAGCTGTACTGAAAATGAGTCCCCGGATGGAAGTCAAGGGGCGACTCCGCCATGGCGTTCACAAGCTCTCTCGTGGTCCCGTCACCGCCGTGCTCTGCGAGGAACCGGTCCACGCCGGGCCGGTGAAGGTCGTAGTTCAGGCCCGATTGCATGGTCACAAGATGAAGCATTGTAAGCGGCTTGTCGGCCGGTACGATCCGCTCCTTGCCGTCGGCATCCTTCTCCCGCACCGTAAGGTTTCGGTACGCGGGAAGGTACTTGGCGACCTCATCCTCCAAAGACAGCTTTCCCTGCTCAACAAGCTGCATCACAGCCGTCATGGTCTGGATCTTCGTCATGGAAAACATCAGATATTTCTGATCCGTGCGGATCGGCTCGGTCTTTCCTGCGTCCGCAAAGCCGCCCATGTGGCGGTACAGTAACTCATGGTCTTTGCTGACCATGCAGTCAAAGGACGGAAGCCCTGCCTTCAGCAGGGAATCCAGATATTCCGTAAGCTTTCTTTCATTCATGATCGTACCCCTCCGTATTCTTAATCTTCTCCTTTGTCACGGTTTCCCGTTATCCTTCTTCACAAAACGCGGCGGAAGACAACTCCACCGCCGCGTTATGTTTCTTACGTAAAATTCTTAACCATCTTCGCGGTACAGCCGCTGCCGCAGACTGTCTGCCGGATAACCGCTGTCACAGACGAGGCTGCCGCTAAACCGACACCGCAGGTTACTCCACAACCGCCTGCTCCGACTCGGAGATCGCGAAAATGTTGAGGAAGAGTGCCTCGAAATCGTCCGATCCGGTCCAGAACCTGTAGTACATGCTTCCGGACGGTACCGTAACCTTGTGCTGTGCCTCTTCGTCCTCGTGCACATAGACACCGCATGTCTCCACACGGGCAAATGCAGCTCCGTTCTTCGCCACATTGTAAACCATGTAAGGGAACTTGCTGTGCAGGTCCGTCGTCATTCGGAAGCCCTGCTCATGAAGAACATCCCAAACATTTTTCCCGTCGAACTTGAACCAGGAGCGGACGGAGAAAAACTCGTTGTTGTAAGTGCTCGTCATGGTGTGGCCGACCTCGTGAGACTCCGTCTTGCCGTTTTGGTGGTTGCGGAACTCGTAGGTTCTCGCTCCGATGAGCGCCTGCTTCGTCATTTTCCCCTCAAAGAGAACATTGCGGTTCGCGTCCTCGATGATGTATCCGGGCTTCGTGTGCTGCCCGTCGAAGCGGAAATAGTACTCCGTGATCCCCGGCGCGGTCTTGTAGCTCTCGAACTCCTTGTCCGGAAAAGCTCCGATGCTGTCGAGCTGTTTGCTCTTCTTGAACTCCCCGACCGTCTTTGCGATACCGAAGACGATCGCAAGCACGCCGGCCGCGACTAACGCTATCGGAATATAGATCCCAATCTTACTGTTGGTGATCTTCGACGGATCCTTCCCGTCGTAATACACCTTGATGTCGTCGCCGACCTTGTAGGTTCCCGAGAGGTTGGAAAACGTTCCGGTGTATTCCTTCCCGTCAACCGTATAGGTCAGATCAACATCATACTCCTGATGCTTGTCCTCCGCCGTCGTGTCGATGGGCAGCTCCTTCACAGCTGTGATCTTGCCGGTCGTCTCAAGGTAATCGTCGTTCTTGAACAGAAACAGGATCACCCCGAAAACGATCAGCGCAAGACCGACCGGAATAAAAAATCTCGCCGCTCTGGTATTCCTTGTCAACCTTGCAAATTTGTTCTCAATCGTCATCGCGCGTTCCTCCTTATGCATCGTAAACTGCCGTTAAGCCGTAATTCCATTGCAAGTATAACAGAAGCCGTTTACTTTTCCAAACCGATTTGGAATTTGACTAAGGAGTCAATATGTTCTCTGACGGAAAATATGTCAAATATTCACTTTTAGATGCAGGTATAACCGCCGTCCACGGCGATGTTCTGTCCGTTTACGTACGCCGAAGCGGGCGAAGCCAGGAACAGCGTGCATGTATCAAGCTCGCCTTCCTCGCCGTAGCGTCCCACCGGGATCGCACCCTTCGCGTACTCCTTGAACCAGTCGCTCTCAAGCGTGGACTGCGTGAGGGGTGTCCAGAAATAGCCCGGGCAGATCGAATTGACCGTAACGCCCTCCTTGCCCCACTCCGCCGCAAGCGCGCGGGTTAAGTTGCAGACACCGCCCTTCGCCGCATGGTAGGGCGCGCAGGTGGCTGCCATATTTCCGACAAGACCGTACATCGAAGAAATGTTGATGATCCGTCCGTAGTGTGCCTTGAGCATCTCCTTGCCGAACTCTCTCGCGCACACAAAGGTGCCGAAGAGGTCGATCTGCAGCTCGTTGTTGAACTGCTCGTCCGTGATCTCCGCTGCCGGAGCAACCGCGCCGGTACCCGCGTTGTTGATCAGGATATCCACTCTGCCGAACTCTGCCATTGTAGCGGCAACCGCGCTCTTGACGCGCTCGGTGTCGGTGATGTCGCAGGCGTAGGCGAGAACCTTCACGCCGTACTCCTTCTCGATCGCCTCCTTGTTCTCGTCCAGAAGGTTCTGGCGGCGTGCCATCAATACCAGATTGGCTCCCTGGCTTGCAAGCGCCTTGGCCATCTGTACTCCCAGTCCTGTGGAAGCTCCGGTAACTACTGCAACCTGTCCGGTAAGATCAAACAAATTCTTCATGTCATCTGTCCTTTCTGTTCATGAAATTACCCCGATACACAACCCAAGGCATTATATCATCGTTGAACAAAAATATCTATTGACATAACAGACAGATTACACTCATTTTTCGAGCGGAAAATCAACAGTATTCACCATTTGTATCCAGCGTCTCACTCGTTCCCTTGCCACTGCTTGCGCACGTACGCCACCTGCCGGTTGAGCATCTCCGTGTCAACCGTGCCGGTCTTGTCAAACGCCGTCGATTCGAGGGTGAATGTGCCGTCGTACCCCGTGCCCTTGACGAACTCAAAAAACTTCGGAAAATCAATATGTCCCGACCCGATTGGAAGCGTTCTGAGCGCAGTCCAGTCCATATAGCCGCCCGCGTAGTCATTGATGTGGTAGTGGCGCACAAGCCCGTCCTTCCACGCCCACGCGTACTCGCCCTCGCAAAATGCATCAATCTGATCATGGAACGCAGCCATCTTCGTGTCGAAGATAAAGTGCGGTTCCGCATAGCGGTCCGCAAGCTGCTTCCAGTGAAGAAGGGGGTTCTCCTTGTTGCAGACGACGTTTTCCACCAAAAGGTCCACGCCGTGATCCGCCGTGATCTTTCGAAGGTCTCCGTACCCCTTTAGATTGTTCTCAAACGCGGAATCCGAGATCTCGCCGTTCCAGAGGTGGAACACCATTTTCCGCGCACCGATCGCCTCAGCCTGCCGGGCGTTGATCTCCATACGGCGGTTCGCCTCCGCGAAATCGCCCTTCGTCAGTTCCTCGCCGACCGTCTTCTGGCAATGGTACACGGGAATATGCAGTCCGAGGCTCTGCACATACTCCGTGATCTCGTCCACGTCGTCATACCATGTGCTGTACATCATGAACTCGAGTCCATCACACGTCAGTTTCTTCGTCAGGTCCTCCAAAAGCCGCGGGTTGCGGCCGTTCGGGCGCCCGATCAGCGCGCCGGTTGAACACAGTACTTCCATCTTCTTTCTCCTGTCCCATCAAGGTTTTTTCGTTATAAACAGCACATACGTATCGTTGAATACAATCCGGTCTCCGGCCTCCAGCACCGCGTTCCGCATCTCTTCGAAGAACTCTGTCCGCATCGGCTCGGGGATCACGATATGATCGCTGTGTGTTCCGGAAAATGCGACGTACTCGTCGGCGGTGAACACCCGCTGCCCCGTAAACTCGTGTCGCTCCACCTCCGTGTAGCCGTACTCCGGCGCAGCGGTGTATCGGAAGCCACCGTGCACATACGGGATATCGGGCTTGTAGTAGCGGTCGTACAGCGCCTGGATCTTCTCGTACAGTGCCTCGTTGTCGGACTTGTATTCCGCTCTTGTCAGCATCATCGCAAGCGTACCGCCCGGCTTCAGAAGATCGAAGGTCTTGGTATACGCCACCGCTTCGGGGATCCACTGGATCGTGGCCGCCGAATAGATCATGTCAAACTTCATGTCGCCGAAATCGTGCGTGATGAAGTCGTCGTTTACGATGTTGAAGTTCGGTAGTCTTCCGTACTTCTCCTTCATTTTCCGATACAGATGCTCGCCGAGTTCGATGGCGTGGTATTCGCAGCCGGTCCGAAGCACCGGCTCCGTCGCCTGCCCCGTCCCCGGTCCGAGCTCCAGAACGCGCTTGCCGGGTCCGATCCCCGCCTCCGCGTTTAAGTACGCGAACAGCTCCTCGCTGTACCGCGGGCGGAAACGGTCAAACTGATCCGGGATCGTGTCGAACACTCTGCGGAACTCATCCTGCTCCAGCTCCCTGATGCCTTCCTCCGTGAGCGGCTGAAGTTCCCTGTTCTCCATGCGGTAGATCGTCCCGACGGTGTCGATCCGTCCCCTCTTGATGAAAAACGCGCTCATGTCCTCCATGGCATACACAACGCGGTCCTCAGACATCCGAAGGGTCTGCTCGCAGCGCCATGTGTCCTCCGGGTCATGATGGCAGCTCACCGTAATGTTCGTAAGTCCAAGCCCGTCGAAGGCCTCCATGGACTCGAAGAAATCAACCGTCTTGCGCGCCATGTTCATCGAGCCGGCGCTCACACCGAAGATCGCGGCATGGCAGTCAAGAAGCGCGTCATAACAACCCTTCTCGCGGATCAGCGCAAGCTGTTCCTCACAGACGCCTCCTCCCATGAGGAAAATGCAGTCCGCAGTTTCCACTGATTCCTTCGCCGTCTCCGGCTCGGTGCGCTGATCGATCACGCAGTGCTTTTCAAACCCCAGTCCCTGCTCAACGAACATCTCGTGCATGCCGTCGCAGTCATCGTCGTTTTGCGCGTAGTCAAGCGGACACGCGGTGATAAACACGATGCTCTTTCTCTCCGTCAGTTCCTCGCGCAGCCGGTCCGTGATCTCTTTCGAAAAATGATGGTCCGGAAACCCGCTGAATACTGCCAGAAATTCATTTCTCATATTGCTCCCCCCTGTTCCTTCGCCCCGCTCGACGTATCATACGCCGAACCGGTTGCTTTTTACCTCGTCCGCGCATCCTCTCAGACGCCGAACCGGTACTCCTTCTCTTCCTTCTCGTTCGCCGTCAGCCCGTACGTCTCAATGACGATGTCTGCGACCTGATCCGGCGAAAGCTCCGTGTTGTCGATCTTCAGGTGATTCTCGAACAGATACTCGTCCTTGTTTGTATTCAGACGGTATCTCTCCATATCGCGGAGCAGATTGTCCCTGCTCCACGCGACATCCCTCTTGGAAGCCTTGCGCTCCATCCGGTGCGGCGTCTCATTTCTCGCCAGCCGCTCCTCAAGGCTCGCGCTCAGCTCGACAAAATAGAAGTGTCCTCCGCTCTGCTCAAACTGATCGCGCAGCTTCATAAGATAGGCGCAGTCCTCGGGCACGTTAAATGCGCACACATACGTAAAGACGAGGTCCACGTTGTGCTTCACCGCGATCTCGAACGCCTTCTCCCGGATGGCCGCATTCAGCTCCCGCTGCGGCGGCGTCGCAAATCCGAAGATCCGGTCCGACAGCTCGATGCTGTCGTGATTCATCATCATATTGTACTTCAGTTTATCCCTGAGGCTCTCCGCCACGGTCATTTTCCCGACCGCCTGCGGACCGCACACAACGATCAGATTCGCCATTGTTTCCTCCCCCTTTCACCGTACCATATTCTGTTCCGATCACGTTCCCTTCGTCAGCAAAACGACAACCTCACAGTGCGGCGTCTGCGGGAACATATCAACCGGCTGGACGCTCACGACACGATAGCCCGCGTCCTGGATCGCGCCCAGGTCGTTCGCGAGCGACGTCGGTTTGCAGGAGATGTACACCATGTGGTCAACGCCGTACGCGAGTATCTTGGTCAACGCCTTCGGGTTGACGCCATCGCGCGGCGGATCGAGCACGATGAAATCCGGTCTCTCCGTGACCTCATCAAGCTTCTTCAGAACATCGCCCGCGATGAACTCGCAGTTCGTCAGTCCGTTCAGTTCGGCGTTAGCGCGCGCGGCGACAACCGCCTCCTCAACGATCTCAATGCCGACAACCTTTCGCGCTACCGGCGCGAGCAGCTGTCCGATCGTGCCGGTCCCGCTGTAGAGGTCGAAGATAACGCCTCTTTGCGATGCCGCGTCTCCCGCGCTGCCTCCGGTCACCTTCAGCACGCGGTCGCGCACCGCGCTGTACAGCACTTCCGCTCCCTCCGAGTTCGTCTGGAAGAAGGAAAATGCGCTGATCGTAAACGTAAGTCCCAGCAGCTTCTCCGTGATGCAGTCCTGCCCGTACAGAACGCTCGTGCCCTCGTTGATGATCGTGTCCGCAGCGGCGTCGTTGACCGTGTGAAGCACTCCCTTAATCTGCCCTGCAAACGGCAGCGCGGCAATCTTCGAAGCCCAGCCGCTCCAGTCGTGCTCCAGCTGCGTCGTCGTGACGACATCGACAAGGATCTCACCGGTGATCTTCGCCTTGCGCACAAGAAGATGCCGAAGATACCCTTCTTTGCGCATCTTGTGATAGAACGGCAGTCCGTTCTCCTCCGCGTAACGAAGCGTCTCACGGACAATGCTTCTCACATCCTCATCGACCAGACAGCAACACTCCGCGCTGACAAGGTCGTACATGCTCCCCTTCTTATGCTGTCCGAGTGTGAGCGGACCGTCGCGGTACTCATCGCCGAACGTGAACTCCATCTTGTTGCGGTACTCGTAAGACGACGGACTGCCTGCGATCGGCAGCCACGCGCACTCATCCGCGTTCCGGATCGCCGGCGACAACAGCTTGCGGATATGATCTTCCTTGAGTTTTACTTGTTCCTCATACGGCATGCACTGCAGCGTACAGCTTCCGCACGTTCCGAACTGCGGACACGCAGGAGTTTCACTCTCCAGCGGCGACGGCGTGACCACTCTCCGAAGGATGCCCTCCGCCTTCTCCTTCGAGGACCTCTTGATCGCGACCTCGACCTCCTGCCCCGGAAGGACGCCCTTCACCCGGATCTTCGTGCCGTCAACCGTAATATGTCCGTGGTTGGGAAACGTCGTATTCCCGACAATTCCCGTCACTATATCTCCCCGTTTCATTCGTTGTTGTTCCTCTTTCTTAACAAAATCGTTTGTTCCGCGAACCGTATCCGGTATTCGCGGGTTCTATTATCATCTTTTGAAAATACGGTCCTTCATTTTCCAAAGAAACTTCTTTACTTTACCTCTGTACAGTGTTAAAATGTCTACAGCGGTATGAGAAGAGGCCACCGCCGTACCGTTCCCCCATATGCTACAGAGCCGGGAACGGACCAGTTTTCACTTGCCATTGCGCATTGGAGGTTTACCATGGGTAAAGATATACATACCCCCGCAGTCAATCAGTTATTTTCCGCAATCCTCACGCTGAAGACAGTGGAGGAATGCTATCAGTTCTTTGAGGATGTCTGCACGATCCAGGAGCTCGTTGCCATCTCGCAGCGGTTCGAGGTCGCCGACATGCTCACGCAGAAGAAAACATATCTCGATATCGCCGAGAAGACCGGCGCTTCCACGGCTACGATCAGCCGCGTGAACCGCTCGCTCACCTACGGCAACGACGGCTACGCGCTTGTTTTGAAGCGCATGGCTGAGGCTGCCGCGGAGAAATCCGGCGAGGAAGATAATTAATCGGAAAATGTTGTTTTGAAACAGGGGACATCATCGATGTCCCCTTTCTTTCGTCATTCCTCTGCTTTTGCGTCTTCGCTTTCGCTCTCTTTCTTCGCGTCCTTCGCCTCCGCCTTGGTCGCCTTCTTTCCGCCGTCCTTCTTGGACTTGCGCACCTCCTGGGCGGGCACGAGCAGCTCATCGATGATCTTCTCGATCATCGCCTTCTTCAGATACACGTCGAAACTGAGCATCGCGATGAAACTGAAGATGTTGAGGAACTCACGCTCCTCTTCCCCCTTCACCTCATTAAACGCGTTGCGGGATCTCATGAACTTCTTCATGACGTCCTTACCGAGGCCCTGTGCAACTTCCTTCTCGACATCGACGATCTTCTCGTAGATATCGTCGAGCTTGATCTCGGAATCGGGACCGTAGAACATCTCCTGCATCGGCTCGACAATGCGCTTCACGTCGCTGATGCTCATGAAGTTCTTGAGATAGTAAATAAACACCAGAAGGTACATGTGCCCCTTGGTATACTTCTTCTTGTTGGGATTCGGGAGCAAATGGTTCTTCGTGTAGTTGTTGATCATCGTCTTGGTCAGCAGCTTGTCATCCTCGAACCGTTTGGTTGTCTCCAGATGCTCGTCCATAAAGGTCGTCACCTGGTCCATGTACAGATCGATGTTCGGAATGTCATGCGGGCGGATGTAGTCCGGATTCTGAACACTGTCCAGCAATTCTCTGAGATATCTGCGCCATTCTCTGTCCATATGGTTCCCCTTTCCGCAACGGTTATAGGTGACATTATACGCTTTTTGAAGGGGTATTGCAACAACATCTTGTTTTAAAAACCTTCTCACGTGTTTTTTGTACATTTTAATTCACTCCACCGTCGAAAAATCGCACAAATGTTCTGTTTTTTATCTCAAACACGTTGTATTCAGACCCCCGATATGGTATACTGTGATTGTCGGTCGACGCGCCCGGATTGCCGTTTTTCTGACGGCATGAAGGCGCATTTTTCTGTATCAACGGAAGGATATCTATCCATGGACATATATGAGAATCTAAATCCCCAGCAATTTGAAGCCGTTACGCACGAGAAGGGTCCTCTCCTTGTGCTTGCCGGCGCCGGCTCGGGCAAGACGCGCGTGATCACGCACCGCATCGCGCACCTCATTCGCGAATGCAACGTCAGCCCCTACCGCATTCTTGCGATCACATTTACCAACAAGGCCGCAGACGAGATGAAGGAACGTGTCGCGCGGCTTCTTGACGATTCCTTCAACGACGTGTGGGTCAGCACCTTCCACTCCGCGTGCGTCCGCATGCTCCGCAGATTCTGCACCGGCTTAGGCTACGAGCAGAATTTCGTGATCTATGACACGGACGACCAGAAGCGCGCGATGAGGGACGTTCTGCGTCACCTCAACATCGATGTGAAGATGCTCCCTCCGAAGCAGGTGCTCTCCGCCATCTCGAAAGCGAAGAACGAACTGATCGGCCCCGCGGATTTCCGCGCCTCGGCGATCGGACGCGAGTCCGACCCCAACGTGGCGCGCGCATACGCGGAATACCAGGAGTTCCTGCGCAAGAACAACGCGTTTGATTTTGACGATCTGCTGATGATGACCGTGGAAATGCTCCGCACCAACCACGAGGCTTTGGCTTACTATCAGAACCGGTTTGAACACATTCTCGTCGATGAGTACCAAGACACGAACACCGCCCAGTTTGAGCTGATCCGTCTTCTGGCGACGCACATCAACGAGTACGGGGAGCCCGAGCACAACCTCTGTGTCGTCGGTGATGACGACCAGTCCATCTACCGCTTCCGCGGCGCCAACATCCGCAATATTCTTGATTTTGAGAAGACCTACCCTGACGCGAAGGTCATCAAGCTCGAGCAGAACTACCGCTCCACCCGCCGCATTCTCGACGCCGCCAACGGCGTGATCAAGCACAACCTCGGCCGCAAGCCGAAGTCGCTCTGGTCCGCCAACGAGGAGGGCGATGTGATCCGCGTCACGGAATACCCGTCCGACCTCGAGGAGGCGAAGGAAGTCGTGCGCGAGATCGCGAAGGAGGTTCGCGACGGCCACGGCGATTATCGCGATTTTGCGATCCTGTACCGCACGAACGCGCAATCCCGTGCCTTCGAGGAGCAGTTCGTCTACAGCGGCATTCCGTACCGTCTTGTCGGCGGCACCAACTTCTACGAGCGCATGGAGATCCGCGACGTACTCGCATATCTCCGCGTCATCGATAACGGCAGCGACGCCGTTTCGTTAAAGCGTATCATCAACGTTCCGAAGCGCGGCATCGGCGACACGACCGTGGACCGCGTGGACGACTACGCCTATGTCAAGGACATTCCTCTGTACGATGCCCTGCATGATGCAGGTTCCGTTCCCGGGCTCGGTTCCCGCGCCATCACCGGCATCCGCAAGTTCACGGATATGATCGACGATCTCGCAGGACAGCTCGCGTCAGAGGACTATCATTTGCCGCAGATCATCGATGACCTTCTGGAGGCTACCGGGTACGAGGATGAGCTTCGCGCACAGGAGCCCGAGAAGGCGGACGACCGCATCAACAACATTCTTGAATTGAAAAACAAGATCGCGCAGTACGAGCAGGACGCGGACCAGCCTTCCCTGTCCGGCTTTCTCGCGGAGGTCGCGCTCGTCGCCGACATCGATTCCGTGGACAGCGCCGCGGACTATGTCATTCTCATGACGCTGCACAGCGCCAAGGGTCTGGAATTTGACCACGTGTACATCAGCGGCCTTGAGGAAGGCCTCTTCCCAAGCGGAATGAGCGTCGAACAGGACGGTTTCGGCAGGGAGAATTCCGAGGGCCTTGAGGAGGAGCGACGCCTCTTCTACGTCGGCATAACCCGTGCGCGAAAGACGCTCGCCATCAGCTACGCAAGCCAACGCATGGCGCGCGGTGAGATGCAGTTTAACCGCCCTTCCCGCTTCCTTCAGGAGCTTCCCCGCGAGCTGATCCACAAGGTCACGATCTCCGGTTCCTCCTGGAGTGACCGCAGCTCCATGCGAAGCCAGGGAAGCCGTTACGGCGGATACTCCGGCGGCAGAACCGGTTCCTACGGCAGTGGCTCCTACAGCGGCAATTCCCGCGGAAGCAGCTCCTACGGAAACAGTTCCGGCGGATACGGTGGCAGCGACCGCTCCTACGGCGAAGGCCGAAGCGGTTACGGCTCCGGCAGAGGCTATGATTCCGACGGCTACGGCGATCGCAGCCGCGGCAGACGCTTCGGCGATTCCGATTCCAACGGTTACGATCTCGGATACGGCGATTACTCGGTCGGTTCCTACGGTACGCCCGCGAAGAAGACCGGCTCCTCCGGCTCCGTCGGCGGCACTTATAAGAACCCGTACACCACACCGGTCACGCCGGCGCCTTCAGCCGGCTCGTCATCCTCTCTCGGGTACGGTGTGGGTGATCATGTCCGCCATGTCAAGTTCGGCGTAGGCACCGTCTTAGAGATCACGCAGGGCTCCCACGATTTCGAGGTGACCGTGCAGTTCGACGCGGGCACGAAGGTCATGCTCGCATCCTTTGCCAAACTGAAGAAGGTATAACAAAATTCACGGAACTCCTTTTCAAAGAGGGAGTTCCGTGTTATAATATCGGTGTGTAGCGATTCATTGTTTCGAATGAACGCTGTTACGATGCACGTAATGTGGCATAGAACTATTATTTTGGGAGGATACGAATATGGGATGTGATTGTAAAGAATGCAAGAGCTGCAAAACGATCGGCTTGATTCTCGGCATCATCGGTATTATCGCCGTAATCGCAGGCATTGCTTATGCAGTGTATCGTTTCTGCACTCCGGAGTACATCGAAGAGTTCGATGACATCGACCTTGATCCGGAAGAGGAAGCTAAGAACGAAGAGAAGGAAGAAGAGGACATCTTCGAAGAGAAGTAATTATTCTCGCTGATACTTTTGCAAAAGAAAGGGCTCCGCATGATCGCGGAGCTCTGTTTTTATGTTTTGTATGAAAAACGGGCTCCGCTTTGACACGGAGCCCTGTTTTTACTCTTACTTACTGTCCTTCTTCTGGGCGTTGAGCGCTTCCTCATAGCTCCCGAGGACGATCTTCAGATCCGTCTCCTCGAACTCGCCGCTTCTGGTACGTCTCGCAACCGTAACGGTTACCTCTGCACCTGCCCTGGTGTAACTCATGATCTCCTGAATATCCCCGATCCCGGTGATATTCTCATTGTTGATCTTCGTGATGATATCCCCTGCACGCAAGCCGCCTTCTTCTGCCGGTGACCCCTTGATGACTTCCTGTACGTACACGCCCTGCGGCATGCCGAGCATCGTGGAGTACTCCGACGTCAGATCCTGTGCGGATCCGATACCGATGTAGCCCTTCTCGGAATCGTCGAGATGCTCACGGTTGCTGAGCTCCTCAATGATCTCACGGACATTGCTGATCGGAATGGCAAATCCCATGCCCTCCACGGAGTAGTCGGAGTATTTTGCGGAGTTGATCGCGATCACCTCACCGTACTGGTTGAGAAGAGCGCCGCCGCTGTTGCCGGGGTTGATGGCCGCATCTGTCTGGATCAGCGTGTAGGTTACGTTGTCGATCGTGATCTGACGGTTCAGAGCACTGATGTAACCGACGGTCACGGACTGACCGTAGCCGAGCGCGTTACCGATCGCGATCGCGATCTGACCGACCTTGACGCTGTCGGAGTTGCCGATCCGCGCAACGCGGATGACATCCGCTGTCTCACTCGGAAGCTCCGAGAACGGAACCGCTACTACCGCAAGGTCAGACGAAGCCGCCTTACCCTTGATCGTCGCTTCTACCTTCGACTCATCGCAAAATACGATCTCAACACGATCCGCATCCGCGATCACGTGGTTGTTCGTCACGATCAGCACCTCACCGGAGTTCTGACCGATGATGATGCCCGAACCGCTGCCTCGCAGCTGCTCCGAGGTGGAACCCTGATCGCCCCAGAAGTCATACACGGTGCGCGTCGCGTAGCTGTTGATCGCCACGACCGCAGGCATCACACTGTCGACGACCGCGGATACATCTGCTGCCGTTACCGCGGAAGCCTTGCTCTCGCCGAGTTCCCCGGACTGCGCAAGCTCGATCGCCTTCGTCGGCGCCAGCTCGCCCTCCTTGTGCTTGTTGGACGAATCGACGGACGAGTTGCTCGTCGACTGCTTTGAGTCATCCTTGCTGAAATACTTCTCCAGACCGAAGTACGTGCCGCCGGCGATCACGCCCATCAGAAGCGCAAGCATCAGAAATCCGAACGCGCTCGCGATAAACGAGTGTTTCTTCGGCTTCTTCTCCTCTTCCCTCTCGCGGGCCATCTCGTCGATCCTGCGGATGTACGCATCCTCCGTCACAGGCATCTGCTGCGTTCCGTAAACCGGCGCGTCACTGTACGGTGCCTGGTTTACGACCGGCGCATCTCCCTGAACAGCACTCTGACTATACGCCTGGTACTCGGGACTCTTCCGGTATTCGTCATAGTCATATTCTTCACTCATATTTGTACGCCTCTTTTCTCTCACTCACCGGGACATGGTCAACGTTCCGCCGGACACCGTGTCCGGTTCCCTGTCCCTTTATCCAAAGAATACAATACAAGTATGTCAAAATTGTGTTGGCAAATTATGTTTTTCGTGAAGAATCTTTGTGAAAACGTTGAAGGGACCGCTGATTTAACCGGCGGTCCCTCATTGCTGTCTGTGTAATTGTTTTGCAGCTTTATTCGGAAAATGAACCCTCATTTTCCGTATTCCTTCGATCTGCTTTACTTACCCGGATTACTTGATCCCCTTGGCATCCTTGAGCGTGATGCCGTTGTCGCCGAGCGGGATCGCATGGTCAAGTCCGACGAACTTGCCGTTCTCCTGCCAGAGGACATCCTTCACGAACTCGTATTTTTCGGCATCCCACGTCGTAAAATCGTCGAGCAGCAGTCCGCCGGTGTCTCCCGAGTTGGCGTTCAGGCACCAGAAGGTGTGGTTCAGGTGATATGTCTTGATCAGCTGGCGCATCAGCTTCATCCAGCTGATGTTCGGCTCCGTCATGAAGCCGCCCCACTCACCGATCAGCAGAGGAGCGATCTTCTCCTCGTAGATGAAGAACCAGTTGTCGTGCCAGCAATCCTTCATCAGGCTGTCATAGTCGAACGTGCCCTTGAACCACGGCTGCTGATAGACGGTCGGACCGTAATCGTGAGGCGAGTACACGAGCTTGTCCTTGTACTTGCCGAGGTCGACCGGGTACTTCGCAACGCCTCGCAGGTTGCCGCCCCACCAGTTGAAATCGTAGTCCTTCTCATCTGTCGAGTGGAAGTCCGCGTTGGTCTCAAGGTTCTTCGGGAAGATCTCGATACCCTCGACAAGGATCAATACGTTCGGGTTGACCGCAAGGATGCGGGCCGCCGCCTTCTCCGCTGCGTACTTCCAGTTGTTCGGCTGCTTCGAATCGTTCCAGATTGCCGCGCCGTCCTTCTCGTACGGCTTGCCGTGAGGCTCGTTCTTCAGGTCGTACGCGATGATCGTGTCATTGTCCTTGTAGCGCTTTGCCATCCACTCGAGTGCCTTGAGCCAGTCTTCCTCGGTCACCTTCTGCGTGTACCACAGGTTCACGTTATGGCCGGAAGCGTTGGTCTCGGCGCTGTGGATATCGGGCATCACCTTGATGCCATTGGCCTCCGCGAGCTTTAGGAAATAATCGAAGATCTCGAGGCTGTTCATCGAGTTGAGACCCTCGTTGTAGGCATGGTTGTAGTTGGCGGTCGGATACACGCCGTCCGCCCACTGGTTGATCAGCTCCGCGGAGATCGGCACGCGGATCAGGTTGAAGCCGTGGTCGGCGATCGCCTTCACGGTCGGCTCCAGCTTCGAGTTCCAAAGTCCGTCAAAAAGGTTGGTTCCGGTATTATAGCCAAACCAGTTCAGACCGGTGAGCCATACTTCCTTGCCGTCCTTGTCCAGGATGCGCGTTCCGTCCGTATGGAGCCAGTCATCGCCCTGTACGGCATTTTTCGAACGCTTGAGCATCTCCTCGACATCGACGTCATTGCCGCCGTTGTTGCCGTTTCCGTTGTTGCCCTGGTTGTTGTTCTGACGGTTCTGGTCGACAACGCCCGCGCGCACCGTGCAGGCCACACCGTTCAGCGTAGCCTTGACAACCTTAAGCGCATCCTTCTTGATGCCCAGGTTGCAGCCGACAACCTGTGTCGCGCCCTTGGCGATATCTCCGTTATAGTTCGCGCTCTTGATCGTCAGGGTGTCACCCTTTACGGAAAATGTTCCGTTCCAGCCGTCAGCCTTCGCGAGCCCCTCGATCTCGACAACGAGCGTCCAGCCGCCGCTGATCGCTTCCTTCGCGTTGTTGCGGATGCCGAACTCCAGGTTCATCATCGTGACGCCGCCGTCGTTCCACGTGTTGCCGGCCGAGTACTCCACGAGATACCCGTCGATCTCCTCGGGCTTCGGTGTGGGCGATGCGGACGGTGTCGGTGTTCCCTTGCCCGCTTCCGTCGGCGTCGGCGTCTTGCCTGCCTCGGTCGGCGCGGGCGTTCCCGTCACGTCTCCCGCAGGCGTGGGCGTGTCCTTGGCCTCGCCTGTGGGCGTGGGTGTACCCGTCTCCGTAGGCGTACCGTTCGGTGCTTCCGTCGGCGTCGCCTCACTGACACTGTTAGGTGTCGGTACCGGATCGTCCTGGTTTTTATTGTTCTTCTTGTTCGCGTTGATGAGCGCGATGGTCAGGCCGATGATCACAACCGCCATCAGAGCGATCGCGATGATGACCAGGCGCTTCGTCTGGTTGTTTCCGCCCTCAGCGGAAGCAGCCTTGTTCTCTTCGGAATTCGCCATAATTCCCTCCCGTTCGATCTCCACCGCCCGCTTGCATGTATCTTCCCGCGGCGGTGACATTTTTCCATCTCGGATTATACCACAAAGCGCCCGCGGTGGATAGCCGCAGGCGCCTTATTTTTCGTATAAATCAATTGTGAAGCTTTGACATCAATAGTTGTTCTTGCGAACGCCTGCCTCGATCAGCATGTTGTAGATCTCCTCAGCCGTCTTCGATGTCGTCTTGTCCGTCACGCGGTACGGTGAATACACATCGCGGTAGTTCGTACCTCTGCAGGTACCTTCCATGTAACCGAGATGAATGTGGTACTTCGACTGGGACAGATACCAGTAGTGGCCGTCCACATAGCCGAGATAGATACCGACATGCGTTCCGTGCGTGTACGGGTCGTAGGTCGTGCAAACCAGATCACCGGGTCTTGCCTCATCCCACGAGATCTTCGTGCCGTATGCCATCTGATCCGTTACGCTGCGTCCGAGATCGATGCCGAGCACTTCCTTGTAGAGTACCTGAACATAACCGCAGCAGTCCGCGGAATCCCAGGTGTTGTTGGCTCTGTACGGAAGGTCCTTATGCTTAACGCTCACGGTGAACAGATCGTAGATCGCATCGTGCTCTTTGGATACGGAGTTGGACAGGTAAGTCGAGTAGACAAATGCCGTCTGTCCGTTGTAGTCCACGACGTACCATGTATTTTCCTTGTATGTTGTCTTGCCGATCACGTGGAAGGCCTTGCCGAACTCCTTCACGGTATCAACGCGGTTCTTGTTATCCGAAGTAACCTCAGGCGTTGAGCGGACATTGACTTCCTGAGCGTTCAGGTACATGGTCTTGTCCATCTTCTCGATCTTGTACGGAAGATCGTCTGCCTTGGGCTCTGCCGAAGGAGTCGGAGCCTCGTCTTTGGAATCCTTCGGCACAGCGGTAGGCGTAGGAGTGTCCGTCATGATCACTATCGGGGTAGGTGTCAAAGTAGGGGTCGGAGTCGGCGTACTCGTAGGCTCAGGTGTGGGCGTAGGAGTAGGCACCGGGGTCTCCGTAGGCTTCGGAGTCGGCGTAGCCGTAGGTTTCGGCGTGCTCGTCGGCTTCGGTGTGCTGGTAGGCTTCGGAGTGCTCGTCGGCTTCGGTGTGCTCGTCGGCTTCGGCGTGCTCGTGGGAGCAGGCGTCGGCGAAGGCGTACTCGTAGGCGTCGGTGTCGGAGTCGGTGTAACCTTCTGCTTCGGCGTTTCTTTCAGATAATCGCCGCGAACATAACCGACATACGACTGACCCATCTGGGTGTAGGCAATCCGGTACCAGCCGTTCTCATTGCAGCGGCCGGTCACATGAACACGGCTGCCGATGGATAACGTACGCAGGATCTCGCTGCTTGTCGTAGGCTCGCTGCGCACATTGATATATTCACTGACATCACTTACGGAGAGCGTCTCATCCATCTCCGTAAACGTATACTGTCCGTTTCCGTCATCGTCGGAAGCATCATCCGCGTTGCCCGCATCGCTGCTTGCAACCGGCTCGTCCGCCGACGTTTCTCCGGGAACCGAGGACGGCTCGTCACCGACAAGGAACTCACCCTTGTCCTGCGCGTCGGTTCCGTCGTTTACGTTCGCCGTATCGCTGATGGACGGAAGACCGCGGCCCTCACGTGCAACCGAAGGCTTCTCGTCTTTTGCGTTCACCTGGGATGCTTCCCAGGATGCGATCTCGTCTGCGGAAAATTCTTTGCCGTCATACGGAGCAGCTGCGCTGTCGGCCTGCGACTGCGGCTCGCTCTTCTCTCCGACCTTCACGGGATCCTGTCCGGCATCCACGATGATCAGTCCGGGAACGGCATTGTCCGGCGTCGGTACAATGTTGTCCGGGTTGGTGGGAACTCCCCGACCCTGGTCAAGCAATCTCTGGTTCTCTGCCGCAAGCTGCTCACCGGTCTTCTTATCAGCGGAAACCGAGCTGAACAATCGCGGTCCGAGTGCTATTCCGAAGGCGACCAAGCCGGCCATAAGAAGCGCCATCACCCGTCTCATTGCCTTACTTAACTTCATAGGAAATGTCTCCTGTTATCTTCAAAAATGTAATCTATATCAAATTGTTAACTGTCAATTGTTACACAAATGTTACATAAATGTTACGCGTGCATCATAACACAGAAAAATTGAAAAATCAACCCCAAAACGGCAAAACTGCGTAAAATCAAGGAATTTTAACAATTTCTTCACGCTTTTCCGACGTGTTACATTGCATGAAACATGTAACATTTTACGGGTATTTTTTACTACCTACGTAGAACAAATTGTTACAAAAAGGGATGCCCGAAGGCATCCCGTATGTAACAAATCCGGTTTCCTATTTCTCTTCGCACACCTGGAAAATGTAGAACTTCAGGTAGTACGACTCGTCCGCTGCCCACAGGATCGGATGATCCGGTGACTGCGTGCGGTATTCCACCTGGCGAAGCCGCTTGTGCGTGCTCGCCGCTGCCTGCGCGATCGTCTCCGTGAACAACTCGGGCGTCATGAAGTGCGAACACGAGCATGTCGCGAGGAACCCTCCGTCCTTCACAAGCTTCAGTCCGCGCATATTGATCTCGCGGTATCCCTTGATCGCCTGCTTCGTCGCTACTCTCGATTTGGTGAACGCGGGCGGATCGAGGATGACGACATCGTACTTCTCTCCCTCCGCCTCCAGCTTCGGCAGAAGGTCAAACACGTCCTCGACCTGAAAATGCACCCGCTCCGACAAGCCGTTCAGCTCCGCGTTCCGCTCCGCCTGCCGGATGGCAAGCTCAGAGGCGTCCACGCCGAGCACCTCAGACGCTCCGGCCAGTCCCGCGTTGAGCGCGAACGAGCCGGTGTGCGTGAAGCAGTCAAGCACCCTGGCTCCCCTGCAAAGCTTCTGGATTGCCAGACGGTTGTACTTCTGATCAAGGAAGAACCCCGTCTTCTGCCCCTGCGCGACATCCACCTCGTAGCGGACACCATTTTCCGTAATCTCCACGATCGGATCAAACTCATCGCCGATGAAGCCCTTGAAGCGCTCCATGCCCTCGCGCTCGCGCTCTCTCGCGTCGCTGCGCTCGTAGATCCCGCGCACGGGCATGCCGTCCGCTGCCAGAAGCTCTTTAAGCGTATCAAGGATAACATTCTTGAAGCGGTCCATGCCTAAGGACAGCGACTGGATCACGAGGATGTCGGAGAATTTGTCGACGACGATGCCGGGCAGCCAGTCCGCCTCGCCGAAGATGACACGGCACGACGACGTGTCCACCGTCTTCGTGCGGTACACCCACGCTGCCTTCACACGTTCCTTCAGCAGTTCCTCTGTCACAGCGGATCCCTTGCGCCTTGTGAGCATCCTCACGCGGATCTTCGAGTTCTCGTTGTAAACGCCGATGCCCATCGGATAACCGTCGAAGTCCTTCACCGCCGCGAGCGCGCCGTTCTCCCCGCCGCCGATCACCGAGGCGATCTCATTGTCATACACCCACAGTCCGCCGGCTTTGAGGCTTCTGCCCTCGCCCTTTTTGAGCGTCACGGTGCGTGTCACATTGTATCGTTCGTCTCCCATGATAATCTCCCGAAAGATCAGTACTCAATTACGACAACGGTTACTCGTCCGCGCCGCCTTCCTTCACGTCCTTCTCTGCTAAAGTCTCATTCTCTGCGCCGGCTTCCTCCGACGCTTTGGCATCGCCTTCCTCAGCGGCATCTCCCGCATCCTTCTTCTTGCGGAACACGAAGAGCTTGCTGAACACATAGTTCAGGATGATGACGATCACGGCCGTGATCGCCTTCGCCCAGAAGCTCTCGTACGTATACGTTTTCGATGCTATCACGACAGACACCGACTGATCAAGTCCGATCTTCACCAGGAGGGACGGCAGTGCGTTCTCAACAACGCCGGACGCGGCTCTCGCTCCGAAGAACTTGCCCATCTCCGAAAAATACGCTTTCGCGCCGACCGTGCGGCTCTCAAACACGTATTTCTTGTTCGTAAAGAAAGCGAACAGCACCGCGACAAACCACGCGATGATATTGGCCGTCAGGTACAGAACCTGGTATTTGCTCGAGCTCTTGCCGTACTCGTTGGCGATCTGCGTCAGTTTGAACAGTCTCTGAAGTCCGAACGTCACGATGAAGTTTACAAGCGTCGTCGCAACGCCGAAGATCAGATACATGATCACTTCGCGGTATTTCTGAAACAATTCCTTGATCTTATTCACTACTTTCCTCCTGTCAACGCGGAACATGTTCTCATCCCGCGCGTATTTCTCCCGATGAAAAACGGACCGTTCCAAACGGCCCGTTTCCTTCATTGGTGTTGATGAAACGCCTGTGACCGGTGTCTCATCAGGAATACTTGCGTCCGCCCCAAAGATTTTTCTTCTTCAGGTCCAGGTACTCGTTGTAGGCTTTCTCCAGAATCTGCTTCTCATTCGAAAACTTGAGCAGGTGGTAGGCCTCATGATACTTGTAAAACCCGGAATCCGCAAAATACTCCTCGGTCTGTGGTTTGCTGTAATAGCTGTCCGCCATCATCAAGTACCAGTGGACATCCTTCTTGACCATGCCCTGGGGCGTCTTGAAGGTGTACTGGCTCTTTCCTACATATTTGACGATCTGCGCATCGGCTCCGCTCTCTTCTTTGACCTCCCGAGTCGCTGTCTCGGGAAACTCTTCGCCTTCTTCCACGGTTCCCTTGGGAAGCACCCATCCTTCGTACTTATGCTTGTAATTCTTGTAAAGCAAAAGGATCTTCCCTCTGAAAATAACAACACCACCACAGCTAGTAGCCTCAACCATAAGCAAGACCCCCTGTCTATTGGTGTATTACATTGGGTTCAGTATACGCCCATTGCCGTGGATTTGCAAGCGTTATCTTCGGAACCTCCGTTTATTCGGCATTTTCCGAAGACGTGTATGCGGACATGCCATTCTCCGCGTGCCCGACGCCTTCGGCGGCAACCGCCTCATCGATCACGCGCAGCTGCTCGCTCAAACTGCGGATGGCCGGCATGTAACACGTCTGCACCTTCTCGTTTCTCTTGGCGTAAAACCGGTCGCGCTCCTCCGGATCGGTGATCGTGATCCCTCGCGAAACATCCGTGTTGTGGCGCAGGTCCGCAAGCTTCACGCGGATCGCCAGAAGATTGTTGGAGCGGCGGATCTTCTCGATGTACTCCGCGTAGGTATCGTCACGGTCGTGCCGAAGCAATAAAAGCGCGTCCGTCACCCGGTCGCCGAAGAGCTCGCGAAATCCTCTCTCCGTCATGTAATCCGGATGATCCTCCATCACGTCGTGCAGATACGCGACGATCTTCTCCTCCTCCGTGTCCACGAACGAGGCGACCGTCTGGGGATGCAGAAAATAAGGTCGGTTTGCCTTGTCCTTCTGATCCTTGTGCGCATCCTTCGCTATCGCTATCGCCTGATCCAGCAAGTCACTCATACCGTCCTTTCTCCTTTGTCCATCGCAAAAACAAACAACAAGTATCCGGTCCGCCGTTACTCGACGCCGCGCCTCCAGTGCCCCTTCGTGTACTGCACTCCCGCAAGAGGCTCTGAAACGACCTTGCCCGAAAGCGCATCCGCAAGCGTTCGCAGCACGAGGTCAAGCTCGCGCCGCGTCTCCGCCTGGCAGTTGACGCGCACCCCGTATGGCTCCTTCTGCAACACCTCACCCGCCACCGTCAGAAGCGAGGTGACATGCGCATTGTATAAAACGGAATGGCAATACCTGCACACGCTCTGCACAGGCATCTCCTTGCCTTCCATGTCCGTCAGTATTCCCGCAGCGTTCTTTCCGCAGCTGCCGGTGCCGAACACCGTGCGATGCACGCACTGCTCGGAAACCATCAGAGGACAGCGCTCGTACACCGTGATCCACGAGCCGCTCGCCATCTCCTGCGTGATCTCGCTTCTCCGAAGCTCCACGGACACCGTGCCGTGCTCTACGCCATGCTCCCGCAGCCATTTGGCTGCCTCTTCATTCATCAGGTAGAGCGTACTGTCCGCGTGGACCGCAAGTTCGGGGCGTCTTTGTTTCCATGTCTCCGCCATCGCCAGCTGATCCGGCGTACGAACAACGATACCGCCTACCAGCGGATCCCCGATCAGCCGCTCAACCTCCGCGAGCATCTGCTTCCTTCTCTCGCCCTTGCCGACGCGCGGCAGCACGATGCTCACCGCCAGATGCTTTGCGTCGCCGAACCCTCTCTCGGCTCGTAAAATGTGCAGGCATCCTTCGTAGGCGCCCTCCATATCCACAAACAGATCCGTCACGACCTTGCCGCGCACCGCTGCCTCCGTCTGCTCCGGTGTCATCACGCTCACCGCACAATGAAGGTCGGAGATGCTGCTCTCGTCGATCACAACATTGTCCGTATCCGGATCTTCTATATCCGATATCTGTTCTTCCTCATACGAAACCGTCTCCGGCTCTTCCGTTTCCGTCTCCGGTTTCACGGGCTTCGTGATCAATTCTTCCTCTTCATCTCTCGCCCACTGCGGAACGCTCCGTCTCCACTCGCGCACCACGGCTTCCTCGTATGCCGCAAGCGCCTCGCGGCGAAGCTCGTTCAGCTTCGATACGGGGATGAACAATCCGTCCGCGACATCGGCGGACAGCTGGCTCCACTCGTACCCTGAGCCGCCCGTGCGCCGAAGCTTCGCGAGCACCTGCTCCGCATCCGTCGCGCTCTGCATCGCGCTCTCAGGCACATCTCCCTCAACCGTCACGCATGCGCGCCCCTGCTCGTCCGTAACCGTGAGACGGATCGGTTCACCCGCTGCCGCGCGGAACGTGCCGCACACGGGGATATCCCGCCGGGTCAAAAGAAACGTCTCGCGGATCTCGTTGAGAAGTGTGCCGTTCTTCGTGCGGAACACCTCCACCGTCTTCGGCATCCGCCCAAAGGCGGGATTCCAGTGGATCGCCACCGGCTTAGCCGGATCGAACCGCGTCATGTCCTTCGGCGTCGTCACATCGCCGCAGACAAATCCCGTCGGCGAACGAAGCTCGAGGACCTCCTCCGGTCCGATCTCCTCGCGGTAGGTGATGTGCGCCGCCGGCTTCGGACCGTCCTCGACCGTTCCGTGCCCGACGACAACGCCGGTGTGGTTCGGACGGTCCGCGCAGAGCATATCCTTGCCCTTGGTTCCGAACACGTACCCGTCGCAAAAGCCTCCGCGGTTGTAAATCTCCGCGAGCGCCGCGACATCGTCCGCCATCTCCTGCGCGTGAGCCGCGAGATACCTCTCATATTCGTCAAACCCGAGCTCCGCGAGCCGGTCGAGCCAGCGGCGATAGATCGCCGTGACGCCTGCCGCATACTCCGGTTTCTTCATTCTTCCTTCGATCTTCAGCGAATCCGCGCCTGCGGCGATCAGCTCGTGAAGCCTCGGCAACAGACACTGATCCTTCGGGCTCAGCAGAAAGCCGTATGCATCCGCCTCATCATGCTTCGCTGCCCCCTCGCGGTAGCGATACCGCTTGCGGCACGGCTGCGCGCAACGACCGCGGTTGCCGCTTCTCCCGCCGATCATCGACGAGAACAGGCACTGTCCCGAGTAGCAATAGCACAGGGCGCCGTGCACAAAGATCTCAAGCTCCCGGTCCGTAGCCTTCGACAGCGCGTCGATCTCCGTATGCGACAACTCCCGTGCGGGCACGATCCGGTTGACCTGCTCCGGCAGAAGCTTCACCGCGTCAGCGTCCGTGATCGTCATCTGTGTGCTCGCATGGATCGGCAGCGACGGAAAATGCTCCGCGATCAGCCGCATCACCCCGAAGTCCTGTACGATCACCGCATCCAGCCCCGCCTCGTAGTACGGAAGCAGGTACTGAAGCAGCTCCTTCGTCTCCGTCTGCTTCAGAAGCGTGTTGACCGTCATATAGACCTTCACACCTCGCATGTGCGCATGGTCAATGCCCTTGAGAAGAAGCTCCTCCTCGGGATTGTCCGCGTACGCACGCGCGCCGAACCTCGTTCCGCCGATGTACACCGCGTCACAGCCCGCTTCGATGACCGCAAGCAGCGCGTCGTACGAGCCGGCCGGTGCCAGCAGTTCGATTGTCCGGTTCTGATCTCTCATTAATTTCGGTTCTTCCTGTAATTCGCAATCTCAGTCTCAAGGCGCACGATCTTCTTCTGGTCTTCCAGCCGGGCAGCCTTCACCTGCTCGAGCTGCTCCTCCAGTTCCTTGATGCGCGCGCGGTCCGCAAGCATATCGTGCTTAAGGTTGTAGATGTCCGCGTCCTTCTGCTCGATCTCGGCCTGTTTTTCCGCGACCTGCTGGCGGCTCTTCAGGTAATCGTCCGCCGCGTTGATCAGCACGAGCATCTCCTTCTTGTCCTTGTCCAGGTTCTTGTACCCCTTCATCTCCTTGACAGAAGCGTACTTGCTGTTCAGGTAAGTAGCGATCTTCTGAAGGTTCTCCTCGTCATCAATCCCCATGATACAGAACGGTCTGTCATTGATGATCACCTTAACTTCCGTGCGCTTTTGCATCGTATGCACCTCCAATTCTCCTCATATAGTATCGTCAGATCCTTCGATCTCTCTTCTCTTAATCGTTACGATTTGGCTGCGGGCATCGGGATCCCCATATGCTCATATGCCTCTTTCGTCACCATTCGCCCGCGGGGCGTCCGGACGATCAATCCGGTCTGCACCAGATACGGCTCATACACTTCCTCGACAGTCTCCTGATCCTCACCGATCGTCGTCGCCACAGCTGCCGTTCCCACAGGGCCTCCGCCGAATTTCGTGATCATGGTCTGTAAAATGGCTCTGTCGATCTGGTCAAGGCCCAGCCGGTCCACATCAAGCACATCAAGAGCCTCCCTGGCCACATCTCCGCGGATCACGCCGTCGTGCTTCACCTGCGCAAAATCCCTCACGCGCTTCAGAAGTCGGTTTGCCAGTCGCGGCGTTCCTCGGGACCGTCTGGCGATCTCCGTCGCTCCGTCCTCGTCAATCTCCACATTTAACACCTTGGCAGAGTGGCGAACGATCAGCGCCAGCTCCGACACCGTGTAGAACTCCAGTCTGTCAACCACACCGAAACGGTCCCTAAGCGGCGCCGTCAGCATACCCGCGCGCGTCGTCGCGCCGACGAGCGTGAACTTCGGAAGCTTCAGGCGCACCGGCTTGGCCGCCGGCCCCGAGCCGATGATGATATCAACTCCGAAATCCTCCATCGCCGAGTACAGAAGCTCCTCCACCTGTCGGTTTAATCGATGGATCTCGTCGATGAAGAGGATGTCATTTTTCTGAAGCTTGCTGAGGATCGCCGCCATGTCGCCCGGCTTGTCGATCGCCGGACCCGACGTCTGTCTCAGGTTGACGCCCATCTCGTTCGCGATGATGTTCGCAAGCGTTGTCTTGCCCAATCCGGGAGGTCCGAACAGAAGCACATGGTCAAGCGCCTCGCCTCGTGCCCTCGCCGCCTCGATGTAGACCGCCATCGTGTCCTTCACCTTCGTCTGGCCGATGTACTCGGACAGCTTCTGCGGTCTGAGCGATCCCTCCAGGCGGGTATCTTCGCTCGTCGCTTCGGTTGTAGTGATTCGTTTCGCCATTGTTTTATGTTCCTATACTGCGATCGTTTTTCTGTTGCAGGTGCATTTTCCGAAAGATTATAAATACCGCAGACTGTTCGTCAGCAGATCGTCCGCGTCCATACTGTCGCCGCCCGGCACCGCCGCCACGGCCTTCGCCGCGTCACTTCTCGAATACCCGAGCGAAACCAACGCCTCGATCGCGTCCGCTGCCGCCGCGCTCCGTCCGGGCACTGCCGCCGCTGCCGCCGCGCCTGCATCCAAACGCGCTTCCAGTGTCTGCTTCCAGTCGACCTTGTCCTTGAGCTCCAGCACAAGCTTCGCCGCCGTCTTCTTTCCGACACCCGGCGCCTTCGCGATCGACGCGACGTCCTCGGTCAGGATCGCCATCTGCAGATCCTGTACCGACATGGTCGACAGGATCCCGACCGCGCCCTTCGGCCCGATGCCGCTCACAGTGATCAATCGCCGAAACATCTCCAGCGTGTCCCTCGAAAGAAAGCCAAACAAATTGATGCCCGTGTTCTCATTTACGCTCAAATGCGTATACACGCGCACCTCTTCCCCGATCCCGGGCATTGAGGACAGATCCGACGCGGGCATGGTCACCTCGTAACCGACGCCGCCGCACAGGATCACGGCCTCCGACTCCGTCATATATTCCAGCTTCCCCTGAAGCATAGCTATCATTGCAGGTACCTCACTTCCGGACATACTATCCCTGATAGCAGTATACCACAGTACTCGCGGAAAAGCACCCATTTTACGGAAAAGCGGCGAACATTTTTCATATTCGCCGCTCTCTGTCGTCTTACGTATTCATTTTTCGAAAAATCATGCTCGCTTCTGCTTCTTCATCGCAGCAAGTCCGCCGATGCTTCCCGCTGCAACAATCGCCAGAAGGATCCAAATCGTCATCATTTCGGAGTCTCCGGTGGTCGGTGTGTCGACAGGTTTCACCGCAGGAGCAACCGTCGGTGTGGGTTCCGGCTCAACAGGTGCAGGTGCCTCCGCTTCCTTGATCACTAACGTCAGTTCATCCTTCCAGTCATCAAACACAACTGTTACGATATGTGTTCCGACGCTGAGTAAATTCAGCGTATCCGCATCGAACGTGATGATCGTACTGCCGGATTTTGCAGGCAGCGCTTTCTCCTCGCCGTCGATCAAAATCATTCTGTAATGGCTGATACAGTCGTTGTCGTTCTCGCTGCGGTGATACGTAACCGTCTTCGACTCGGTGCTGCCCTTCACATGCTCGATCGTATTGCCCTCTGCAGGAAGATAACGGATCACATCGCCCTCCTGCAGACCGCAGATCTCACATGTTTTCGGTGCGTAGCCGGTTGCGGCCTTCCACTGATGAACCGTCGTCTTTGCAATCTCGGCTCCGGTGATCACATCGCCGCATCTCGTGCACTTTTTGTCTGCCTCTTTGCCTGCTTCCTTACAGGTAGCTGCCTTGGCAGTGCCTGCAACCTCCCGGTAATCATGGCCGAGCGGCTTTCCGGATTCGAAGGTTTCCGTTCCCTTTTCGCCGCAGACACAACTCTTGTAATACACCGCTGCCGTCGTGCAGGTTGCCTCACTCTTCAGGTATTTTGCGTTGACGACTTCCTGATTGAAGGTATGTGCGATCGGTGCGATCTCCTCCGTCACCGTGTCGGTATACTGTCCGCCAAGGAATGTTATCGTCGCCGTATATGTACGCTCGCCTTTTCCTGTACAGGTCGGTTGTCCGGTGACCACGTTCGTGATCGCATCGTCGGTCGCCGTTACTTCCTGCGTGAAGGCTGCGTCATCCACCGCGGTAAAGGTCGCCTTGGCTTCTGTATAGCCTGTCCACACCCAAACCGGATCGGTGTAGTCGCGGTCGCTTTCCGTATACGCTGCCACGTACGTTGCCTCATCGGTAACCGCGGGAAGCGTTTTGAAGATTTCGCTGCTGTTCGGCAGTGTCCAGCCCGCAAACGTACGAAGTTTCTCAACCGTCGGCGCTTTCACCGGCGTTTCGCCTGTATAGGCAGGCGTTTCGCCCGCCGCGACAGGCCCGCTTTGCAGTTCCGTGCCATCCTCATCCACGAATGAAACTGTATATCGCTTTGTCGTTATGGAAATCTCCTGTGCATCTGAGGCCAGTGACGTTCCGGAAGGAGCAACACGCACATAATAAGTTCCCTCGTCAAGGTTTTCCCATGCGCCGTCACAATTGGTCCAGTTTATGCCATCCGTGCTCTTCTGATGGGATGTCGTGGTGGGGATGCTTCCCTTTTCATTGATCGTCGCCGGCTGCGTCGCTTTCAGATCAGGCTTTGCGGCTTTTGTAACAGTAATGTTCTGTGCATCGCTGTCTGCGGTTACCGCGCTTTTACTTGGCTGTATAACCGAAATCGTGCATTCTTCAAGATTTGTTAGTTCTACGGTATCCCCGGTAATCTCCGCTGCAGCACCACCATCGATACTGTACGTCATGCCCGCCGCCACATTGGTAAGCGTCGCCGTATCGGATCCGGTCGCAGTGAAAACCGCCTCCGGGGTCGCTTCCTGCTTCTTCTTGACAACAATAGTGTAAGGTGTAAAGGCAGTAGAGTATATATTCTCTGTAAGCCCTATATGCACACGGCATTCATCACTAAAGCCCACCGTGTATGTTCCTTCAGGAAGGTTGTCAGGGACACTCACCTGCATAGTGAATACAGGCTCGCCATTCTCAGCACTAAAAGAATATGATTCCGAGCAATAAACCGCAACACGAAGGTTATCCGGATTCCATGTATGACTATAGTTACGGAAACGACCTGTTGCTGATGTATTGAGTATTATTCCTTTTGCACCACTGGTGATGGTAATGCCTTTTGAACCAAGAAACTGCACATTCATACAAGAGATGTCAACCTGTCCCGAATATAATTGAACAGATATGTCTATGGTAGCATTCTTTCCATATTCAATCGTTATGGTATCAGCTTGCTGATTATCAACCAAAGAGAACAGGATATTCGGATTATTTCCTCCGTCTTTTCCTACAGTTATCAACTCCGGTGGCGTCCCCTTGGGTGAAACTTTATCAGGCAACGTAAGCCCAACTAAGTATTCTGCAACATATGAAGCATCAGCACTATCAACCTTTCCATCTTTATCTACATCCGCATTAATCGTTTGTTGTGGTTCTGTAAGAAATGTGCCAGTGGCTGAGGCATGCATAGCATAGTCCTTTAGTATGTAACTCGCATCCAACACATCCACATGCCCATCCAGATTGGCATCTCCCCATACGCTGCGTTCAACCACAACAGTAAGAGGCGTAAACGTGGTTGAATAGATTTCGCCTGAACAACCCTTATACACCCTGCACTCACTGCTGAATCCAACTGTATATGTCCCGGGTTCTGTAGTTTCCGGGACTTCCACTGTCAAGAAAAAAACGGCCTTTCCTTTGTTGGGGACAACCCCATCGTTGTCTCCACTAGAGGAAATCGATTTGGTAAACGTGTTGGCACGAAGTAATTCCGTATTGACGATCATTGGACCACGATATATGAAGGCAGCCTCATTACTCATGTCTCTCTCGATTGCGGTGATACGAATCCCGTCCGAACAATGAAACTGAACATCCAACGCAGTGATAGCATTCTCGCCGGCGTCAATCAGCACCGGCACTCTCAACGTCTTGCCGGTACCGCTTGTAACATGAACCGTACTTTCGTTGTTATCGCTGACGAAAGAAAACTTTACATCGGCATTTTCGCCTCCTGCATTTCCTCCGGTAACGCGATCCGTTAATTCATCGGAGGTGAGAAGATAAGCAAGATACTTCCGAATAAGCATGGCATCATCTTCCTTGATATTCCCATCATGAGTAACATCAGCGTTTATCTGACCCTGTGCTGAAATTTTCGCTTCTGCATCTTCAGCGGCAAATCGACTGATCAGAACTGCATCTCCCATATCTACATAGCCATTCAAGTTAGCATCTCCAAACGGTGTTTCGTCTACCTTCTTATCTTCTGCCGCCGATACCATGGGCATATTCATAGCCACCATCAGTACGACACACAGCATCCACACTAAGGCTTTCTTCCCTATCTTGCTCATTTTACATCCTCCAAGTACTGTGTTTTGCAAAGCAAATAATTGCTCATATTAATTGATTCATTATACCATACAAAAACTCCTTAATTCGATTTATTACAAAAATGTAAGAACTGTTTTCACTCATTTTCCGCTTGAAATCCGATGGTTAATTTGTTACCGTATTACACGGAAAATGTGTTCTGCACACCCGCAGAAAGATACACTGTTTTTTCGGAGGAACCCCATGCACTACATCGAACTGCCGCTAACCGAACTCGTCGCAGATGACCTGCTTCCCGTGATGGAAGCATGGCTTGCGAACGATGCATACTGCCCGATCGGCAGTGCGGAACCGGTGTGGTTTGACATCGAGACTACCGGGCTCTCCTCATCTTCGGCATGCACGTACATGATCGGCGCCGTGATGCGAAATGAAGCCCGCAAGTGGACGTTCCGCCAATGGTTCGCGGAGGGACCCGCAGAGGAGGAGGAACTGCTGTGGGCATTTGCTGAAGCGCTGCCCACCGAATGTGCGCTTCTCCATTTCAACGGAACAACCTTCGACATTCCGTTCCTGCGCGACCGCTGCCGCTATATGGAACTGAACATCACCTGGCCTGCGCTCTCCGTTGACCTCTACACGCAGCTCCGCAGACTGAGAAAGCCCGCTCTTCTGTCCTCCTGCCGTCAGCGCGACCTCGAGCCCTACGCGGGCTACACAAGAGTTGACCCGTACGACGGAGGCACACTGATCCGCTACTACGGCGATTATGTAAAATACAACAAGCTCTTCCATATTCAGGAGTCGATGCAGATTCCTATACCGCCGCACGATCCCGACCTTCCCTACTCCGCCGAGGAGTCCGCGGCCGGCATCTACGAAACGCTCTCACGGCACAACCGTGAAGACCTCGCGGGTCTTGTCTCATTGGTGCGACTGTACGATGTGTTCGATATTCTGAACGGGGACATTGACGACGCGGAAATCGCCGAGTTCGGCCCTTACGCCACGATTCTCACGCTGATGACAAAGCGCAGCTGGCCGAAGGATCTGCTGGTGGCCTGTCCGCTTCCGAAGAAGTGTCTCACACTTCCCGACCGCTGCTTCGATTGCATCGTAACGGTCTCGGCCGATGAGGAGGGCCGCCCGACTCTCAGCATTCCGATCCTCACGGAACCGGCGAAGCACTTCTACGACAACTATCACGATTACTTCTATCTTCCGCTGGAGGGCCGCGCGATCCACAAGAGCATCGCGACGCACATGGACCGCAAATACTGCCGCCCCGCCAAGCGAGGCGAGGCATTTGACTGGTTCCGGGGCGAGCTGCTGCCGCAGGTGGGCGAGGTGTTCTCCCCCTGTTTCCTCTACGGCTCCAAAGACCGGTGCCTTTTGTTCCCCGCCAAGGAACTGCCGAAGCATCCGGAGCGGTATCTTCCCTATGTCAAGGGACTGTTGTCTCTGTTCTTCGGCAAATAACCACCGTACATAAAAACCACCACCGAACATAAATACCCGGGCAGGTTTCATTCCCTGCCCGGGCTTTTCGTTGATCACAGTATGTTTTCCCGTGTTGTCCGGAGTTTTCGTCGATCACAGTGTATTGTACCTGCCGGTCACTCGGCATTTTCCTCAAGATAATCCACAACATCGCCTACCGTGCGCAGCGTCGGGATCACGCGATCCGGGACCTCAATGCCGAACTCATCCTCAAACGCGGCAACGACGTTGATCACATCCAGGGAACTCAGGCCCAGATCATCCACCAGCGCGCTCTCTCTCGTAATCTCCTCACTGTCAACAAATTCGCTTAAGATCTCCACAGTACGATCAAACATCAATTTACTCCTCCTTTGGTATGTTCTTGTATCGTACAACCTTCTTGGTTGTATTTCGAATGAAATCCTCGCTGCGAAGCACTACCTTCGCAACCTGCTTGTAGATCGGTCGTCCCTCGTTGACCTTCTTCATCAGCTCGTTGAAGTAGTCCTCGTTGCCCATGAACGCCTCCTCGGGATAGATCTCCGCAACGATCGCGTTCTTCCGATCATAGACCAGGACCTCGTTGACGCCGGGATCCTTGCGGAAGTCATTTTCCAGTTCCTCCGGAGAAATATTCTCACCGTTGCTCAGGATGATCAGGTTCTTCTTCCGCCCGGTGAGGAACAGGTAGCCGTTCTTGTCCACATAGCCCAGGTCGCCGGTGGAATACCAGCCGTCCTGCAGTGTTTCCGCCGTGGCCTCGGGATTGTTGTAATAGCCCTGCATCACGGTCGGTCCCTTAATCTGAACCTCTCCGTCCTCCGTAGCTCTCGCCTCCGTCCCGGGGATCAGCTGTCCGACGCTGCCGTCCTTATTGTAATGCGGGCGGTTGAAGGCGATACACGGGGAACACTCCGTCGCGCCGTACCCGTTATAAATCTCGACGCCGAAATCGCGGAATGCCGTCACATACATCGGATCGAGGTACGCACCGCCGGAGATGATCATCCTAAGGTTACCGCCGAAGGACTTGAGGATCTCCGCAAAATACTCGCGACGCTTGTCGATGCCGATTTTCCGAAGAAAACGGCTTACCTTGATGCCCTTCTGAACCTTCTTCGCGTTGCCGCTCTTCTCGATGCCTTCCATGAGCCGCTTGTAAAATGTCTCGATGAACAGCGGCACCAGCATCATCAGATCGGGCTTCGCCTTCTGAATATCATCCGTAAGGCGCTTTAAACTCTTGTTCAGAAAGATCGGAAATCCTAAGAAATACGGCATCAGGATTGCCACGCTCATGCCGAAGGTGTGATGAAACGGCAGAACGGAAAGCGTCATATGGATGCCCTCCGTATCGAACATGCGGCAGCAGTCGGACACTTCCGCCGCCAGATTTCCGTGACTCAGCATAACACCCTTGCTGGTTCCCGATGTGCCTGAGGTAAAGAAGATCGCCGCAAGCTCATCCTTCCCCGTTTTCTTCAGCTCATAGGCTTCGTCACCGCTCGCCGAATCCTCCAGCAGCGCCTTCAGCGTGGTAAGCTGCAGTCCATCGATTCCCTCCGCGAGGTCACTGTAGGTCTTGGAAATAAAGATTGCCTTTGCATCCGCCGCAGCGATCAGCGCCGCGACCTCCGCTGCGGGCAGCTCTTTATCGATCGGCACAGCAACATTTCCCGAGGTCATTACCGCGAAAAATGCCACCAGCCACTCGTATGAGTTCTCACCTAAGACGGCGATGTGCTGCCCTGTTCCGAAGCGCTCCTCAATCCGGGAAGCGGCCTTTCGGACATCCATGTATGTATCGGCATAGGTCTTATTTTCAATCTGGTCCCTGCCCTTGGTGAACCGGAAGGCAACTCCCTCGGGCATGTCCTTCGCCTTGCGCTCGATCATTTCCGCAAGACTGCTCACAGGCTCAACATCCATATACACCGGATTCTTTTTCCCCATAGGTCACGCCTCCTTTGCCACCGTTTTTTTCTTCTTTTTCTTGAAGCTTGTGATCTTCAGCAGGATCTTCATGATCTTCATTCCGTACTTGTTGGTCACAAGAATACAGATTGCCGTGATGGCCGCGACACACACGAAATAGATCCAGAGAGAGATGCACTCCGCCGGCGCGCGTGCGATCGACAGTCCGTAAACGATCCACGAAACGATGATCCACTGCAGCAGGTAGAACGGAATGATAAAGGCGGAGATCCGGAGCATGAACTTCATGAATCCGGAGGCTCCGATCAGCTTGCACAGATTGTAGGTGAGCGCCACCAAAAACAGCGCAAGGCTGAGCAGAAGGATCACGTTCGGAAGGTCGGTGATATAGTCGTTTGCGGGCGACACCACAGCCTTGACAATGTCGATGTCATAATCCCAGAGGAACACCACAAACGATGCCAGCAGCGCCGCGGAAAAGTCAAACATGCGCCGCATGATATTTTCCCTCTGCGCCTCGTCCGTCTTCTTCAAGATCTCGCCGAGAAGCACGCCGACACTCGGGAAGATCGCCCAGGAAAGCAGCGGGAAACAACTCGTCTCGTTTACATAGACAATGTTTCCGACAAGCGAAACAAGCGTTTCGTCGTGGATATACGCGCTTGTGAACGGTGTAAGCAGCGTGTTGGCCGTCAGCATCAGCACGCTTGTCATGACCACACCCGGCGTCTTGATATTCCACTGTTTCAGGAAGGAATACAGGATAAAGTACAAGCCTGTAAAATAGTAAATATCCGACTGCAGGCAGACCTCGAGGTCATTGATGAGCGATGTGCCAAGCACCGAAGCCTTGATAATTCCCGGGATGAGCCATCGGAAAATGTTGAGCAGCGCACCGATCAGCAGGAACTGAATTCCGTTCGCGCGGATATGCTTTGGGGAGGTTCTGCCGCCGCCGATCCCGAAGCCCATACAGATCATGAACACCGAAGGACCGAACGCGCACAGACCGATGATACCGGTGCCGAACTTTAAAAGCCCGGGGCTGGCAAACCCTGCCTCAAGAGCCTCCTCCATCAGGTGTACCGCGGGAAGTCCGAGGATCGCCAACGCCTTCAGCAGTTCAAACTCTCCGAACCGTGTCAACGGTTTCTTCTGCACAGCCTTAGCTTCAACAGCAGCCTCGGCTGTCGAATTCGAAGAATTTTCCGACATACTCCATCCACCTCCTATTCTACGTGCCAACATCTATATAAAGCATTCTATCATTCTTTAAACAGCGTGTCCATACAGCCTGACGGAAAATCGGACGCCGACCGGAATAGTGCCATATTTTACGACTTTTTCCCGGAATTTGTCGATTCGGTTTCCTCGGAATCCGTCACCACGGTGTCCATGGACGATGTCGTCACAGTTTCCTCAGGATCAGCCTGTGCAAACTTCGTCTGCCAGAGTTTGATCACCAGCGGATAAAGCGCCACACAATACAGTACGGTGATAAAGCTGTTCGTAAAATGCCCCCAGTGGGTTCCCAGCAGATTGTCCAGAGGCGTCCCGAGATACTCGATCATGAAGAACAGCGGCACAAGGCCGAACAGTCCTACGAAAAGACCTGCGCCTTTAAGGCCCGTCGCGCGGAATCTGATCCACTTTTTCTCGATGAACCGTGCGATTGGAAATGCAATCAGAAGGCAGGTGTCCCCGTACCCGTCGTTCATCATTTTCTGCGGGTTGACGAGAAGCTTTCCGTCGACGTAGTCCATCGGATACGGCTTGAAGGTGATGTAGATGATGCCGAGCCATCCGACGATGAAGCTGATGATCAGGAACAGGTTCTCCTTCTCAGGATGCTGATCAAGGTAACGGAACAAAACCGCTGCTGCCCAGAGTGCCAATACGGACTCCACAAGTCCTACAAGGACATCCTGAGGGGTATGAACTCCGAGATAGTTTCTGGAAAATGCGGTGAGCGCCACCATGATCACACAGAACACGGCGACCGGCTTAACCCGTTTTCTCCCGGAAACCGCCATTCCGCCGTAGATCGGCCCCGCAGTGGTCGTGTGGCCGCTGGGGAAGGAGTAGCCGGTGGCTGTGGTGATCGCATCCCCCGCCGGAACGACGCGGGCGTCGCGGATCCATGGGCGATAGACGCATGCCGTCAGCTTTACCAGGGCATTGATACTGCAGCACAGATAGTACGACACCAGAGTGTACAGTCCTGCCCTCTTGTCACACACCCAGTACAGGAACACCGGGAGCATGATCAGATACGTCACAGCGAACAGCGAAATGCCCTCCATAAAGGGCGTTAGAAAGTTGTCGATACTCTCGCGAAACCTCTGTAACATCAACAGATAATCAATATCCATAGAGCAAAAACCTCCTTACACGTACCCGCAGTTTCATTGTAGCAGAAAGGACCTTTCGTTTCAAGAAAATAGAAAGGGCTGAACGATGGTGTGCTACCCGTCAAGAGGACAGTGAAAAATTATAAAGTCCCGTACCGCCAGTTGTGTATGCAGCTGGCGGTATTCTTATGCCGCCGAATAGTAGTGGTCGTGATACTCGGCAGGCGTCATCAAATGCAGATTCCGTT
>JAFZVZ010000009.1 GCA_017617545.1 Lachnospiraceae bacterium | reverse complement strand
GTGTGAACAAACAGATGCGATAGTCCGATTTTACCACGTTTTTTTATGCTTTCCAAGAAGATTTCATCGAATTTCTTCGTCAAAATCTTCTCACAGACTATTTTTCACTAGTCAGGTGGAATTTAGTTTTTCATTTGACCTACCCCTTTTCGGTCATTTTTCATTGCATTTTCGTCAGTTTCCGTTTCTTACGGAAAATGTGCCTGTTCATTTTCCGGAATATTGGATATAATTTACTCAGTTCGCAAGAACACGGATGAACGATCATTTTCAAAGGAGTTCTCATGTTCGGTATCCATCGTCCTGTCAAAAAAGAAACCCTGAAATACGGTGATCTGCCCTTCACGCTGCTGCGCAGCAGCCGCAAAACCGTAGCTCTCCAGCTCAACTCCGCAGGCGACCTCATCGTTCGGGCGCCGCACAGCGTCTCCTACGACGAGATCACGCGGATCTTGCAGTCACGCCTGTCGTGGATCCTGGAGAAGCGCGACGCTCTGAAGAAGGCAAACGAGGACACCGATCTTCCGGAGTCACACTACTTCGACGGCGCTCTCTTCCCGCTGCACAACGGCCGCATCACTCTTCGCCTTTGCGAGGACCCTGCGGCTCAGAACTACACGGTCACGCTGCAGGAAGGCATGCAGGGCCTGGAACTCCGCCTCCGCGGAAGCTCTCTCCCGCCGGAAGTCTGCAAACTGCTCGTCGCCCGCTGGGGCCGCCGATACGCCGGAGACTGGTTCCGCACCCGCGTGGACGCCTGGGCCGCGCGCATCGGTGTCACATACCGCTCGCTCTACATCAAGGAGACGCGCACGCGCTGGGGCAGCTGTTCCAGCATCGGGAATATCAACCTGCACTGGAAGCTGATCATGCTCTCCGACCGCCTCAGCGACTACGTCATCGTACACGAGCTGTGCCACCGCATCGAGATGAACCACAGCAAGAAATTCTGGCAGACTGTGGAGATGCACATCCCCGACTACGCCGAGCGCCGCAAGGAGCTTCGCGCGATTGAGAAGAAAATCCTAAACTGGTAAATGCCCATTGGGTGCTTCCGTGCGACAATCGAGTCGCATGAAAGCCGCAACTGTGCATACAGATGGATTTACATTTCGTTTTCGCTCACTGAAATAATCGAGCCGCCACTTCACCTGAAACTAAGTTTCTGTGATGTGACGGCTTTTCTATTGTGCTCTTTACTACGTGTTCCACTTCAGTTACGTTCAAATTATGGATAAATAGAGTCGACAAGCCCCCGGGCGAACCATCGACGCGAGCCGCAATCTCGCTCCGACAGCCCCCGAGGGCTTACTTGGCATATTCAATCAAATTGAAAGATACTCCGGCCGAAAGCTATCGCTCCGGAACTCTCCGGAGAAGGCATTTCCGCTGATTAATGGTGGAACAGCCGGATACCGGTAAATGCCATCACCATATCGTGGTCGTCCGCCGCCTGGATGACAAGGTCATCGCGGATCGATCCGCCGGGCTCTGCAACGTACTTCACGCCGCTTCGAAACGCGCGCTCGATGTTGTCGCCGAACGGGAAGAACGCGTCGGAACCGAGCGCAACGTCGGTGTTCTTGTCAAGCCATGCACGCTTCTCCTCAGCGGTAAATACAGCGGGCTTCGTCTTGAAGATGTTCTGCCATTTGCCCTCGGCGAGAACATCCATGTAATCCTCACCGATGTAGAGGTCGATCGCGTTGTCGCGGTCGGCACGGCCGATCGTGTCAAGGAACGGAAGGTTGAGAACCTGCTCGGACTGGCGAAGCCACCAGTTGTCTGCCTTCGAACCTGCGAGACGCGTGCAGTGGATGCGGGACTGCTGTCCGGCACCGATACCGATCGCCTGGCCGCCCTTAGCGTAGCACACGGAGTTGGACTGCGTGTACTTAAGGGTGATCAAAGAGATGATCAGGTCGATCTTCGCAAGCTCGGGAAGGTCTTTATTTTTCGTGGGAATGTTCGCGAACAGCTCATCGTCGATCTTGAGCTCATTGCGGCCCTGCTCGAACGTGATGCCGTAAACCTGCTTGCGCTCAAGCGCCTCGGGTACGTACGACTCATCGATCTGAATGACATTGTAGTTGCCCTTCTTCTTGCTCTTGAGGATCTCGAGAGCCTCGGGCTCGTAGCCGGGAGCGATGATACCGTCGCTCACCTCGCGCTTGATCATGTTGGCGGTGCACACATCGCACACATCGGAGAGCGCGATAAAGTCGCCGAACGAGGACATGCGGTCCGCGCCGCGCGCGCGTGCATATGCGCTTGCGAGGGGCGTGAGCTCACCGAGATCGTCAACCCAGTAAATTTTGCGGAGCGTGTCCGTAAGCGGAAGGCCTACCGCAGCGCCCGCAGGCGATACGTGCTTGAAGGACGTCGCTGCCGGAAGACCCGTCGCCTTCTTGAGCTCCTTCACAAGCTGCCAGCCGTTAAATGCATCCATAAAGTTGATGTACCCCGGCTTGCCGTTCAGCACCGTGATCGGAAGCTCGCTGCCGTTCGCCATGAAGATGCGGGACGGCTTCTGGTTCGGGTTACATCCGTATTTCAGTTCCAGTTCGTTCATGTTGTTTCTTTCCTTTTCTATGTTACTTGCCGTGGTCTCTCATCGGAAAATGAATTCCACTCACTCGGATTTCTTATACGTTCTTGTTGACAATTCTCGTCTCGTACTTGCCGGTCTCAATGTCGATGAAACGTACGAACAGCGAAACCTTGTTGTCCTCGTTCAGAGCGTTCCACACGAGATCGGTGAACTCATCGATGTTGCCCTGGATGTCTACAAGCTCGGGCTCACCCTCGAAGCTCGGAAGCGGATTGCCGTCACCCATGTAGGTGTGGATGAAACGGCCGAAGCCTGCCTTCGGGTTCGTGTATGCAAACGTGAAGCGGTTGCAGCTCTCGGGATCGCCGTTGTCGCTCTTCAGGATCGACATTGCGTAGTTGTAAATGCCGTTCTCGACATGCATGATACCGCTGATGCGGGGCGTATAGTTCGGAGCATCAGGCTCGAACTCTCTGCCGCGAAGCGACTGCTCGAACGTCTGCTGCTTGTCCATCAATTCGTAGATCGTGTCGGTCTGGTCACCGTTCGTAACAATCGTCTTGTTGCCGAGCACGCGAACCGGAGCATAGATGATCAGGCTCGGATCCGACAGCTTGGACGGGTCAAATGCCTGCGTGCGGATGCCCTCACCCTCCGTGACGAACACGCGGTTGCGGCTGTTCACGCTGCGACCCATAATAAAATAGGCAGTCACGGCGCTCTTTCCATCCGCTGACCTGCCTATAACAATCCCGCGACCGGGATACGCATTACCCTGTAAAACCTGCTTCAAAGACTGCATATTCATGGGGATTCCCTCCGTTTAGAAACTTTCGTGTCCATGGGAGTTCCCACTCCCGCGTCCGTTCTCATTATATCGGAATCCGATCTCGGAATCAAGGCATTTTCGACGGAATTCAGAGTATTTTTCGACAAATGATCCACGCGAAAAAGCGACCCCGCCAACCATGGCGGAGTCGCTCATAAACCTTAGTATTCCCTTGAATCGACAGACGCTTTTCGCGTCTGTCGCCGCCGAATGCGCGCCCGCAAAGCGGGCAGGATTCCGCTGCGCATTCGTGCGATCCGCCGGAGGCTGTGAAATAACGATGATTTAATCAGCGTTATTTCACCGCGTCCTTCCATTCCTCATCGTTGTACTTGTAGGTGTAGAAGCGGATGCCGCCGTACGCGACGCGGTCCAGGCTCTGTCCGCTCGCAAAATCACCCTTCGCCGACACCAGCGAGACCGTGTTGCGGTAGTACAGCGGGATCGCCGCGTACGTGCTCAGGTACGCCTTCTCGAGCAAGCCGTAGATGGCTGCCTGCGTAACTGAGTCATACTCCGCGAATGCCGCGAGCACCTTCGTGCGGTCCTCGGTCGCGATCTTCAGTTCCGGATCGACGCCCGCTGCCCATTTGGCCCAGTTCTGCAGGGACGCAACGTAATCGTCGCCGTCCGCCTGGATCTTGACCATCAGCTTTGAAGTGTCAAAGCCGTACTCGACCTGGTTGCCATTGCCCGTAGCGTCGTCGCAGTAGCTCTTGTACAGGATGGAGAACAGCTCGGTGGGCGCGCCGCCCCACGCGGAAAATATCATGTCCGCGTCTCCGGCGTACATCGTGCTGTAGTAGTTGCTGTCCGCTTTCATCGCGAGCGTCACCTTGCCCTCGAAGCCGGTGCCCGCGCACGCCTCCGAAAGCGCGTCGCTTAAGAACTGCGCCATCTGCGCGTAAAGATCACTGTTCTGGTACACCAGGATCTCCAGCTCCACCTTCGACGATCCGTCGTACGTCTTGTCGGCGATGCACTCGTCGTACGCCTTCTTCATGTACGCGCGCGCATCCTCAATATTGTAGCCGGTGATGGTTTCGTACGCCGCCGCGATATCGGCAAGTTCCGTCTCATCGCCGAACCGCACGCCGTAGAGGCCGACCAGCGCCGCCTTGGCGCCCTCCGTGTCGCGGTATACCGTGAAGGTATACGGGTCGCAGAGGTAGGACTTGTTGAACAGTCCGTAGCCGGGTGTGCCCGCGAGCGTGAAGATCGCGGTGAATTTTGCGCGGTCGATCGCCAGCGACAGCGCGTGCCGGAAATTCTCGTTCGCGAGGATCTGCGTGCCTCTCTGCTCCAGCGCGCTCTTGTCCGTGTTGAACGACAGCTTCGTCGTGTATGACTGCGGCGTGTACCGGATGTACGGGCTCTCCGCGTAATCCTTCAGATCGTCGCTCTGCAGCTCAACGCCGTCGAGCTCGCCCTTGCGGAACGCGCTGATCTGCGCGTCGTGCTTGCCGATCACCTTGATGTTGATCACGTCGGTCTGGTACTGCCCCTTGTGCGTGTCGTCCGCGTAGCCGTACCACTGCTCGTTTCGCTCGAACGTGATCTGCTTATCGGAGCGGAAGGACGTCATCTTGTACGGACCGAAGCTTGCCGTCTTCTCTGCGTTCGTGCCGTAGTCGCTTGTCACGGACGCGATCTCCTCGCTGTCGGCCTTAACCTCCTTGCCCGCCTCGTTGTAATACTTCTTGCAGGCTTCCCACAGATCCTCCTTTACAAGGAAAATTCTGCTCAGCCATTCGGGAACGCGGATCTCGGGGTTGCTCACCGGCTCCCTTGTGATCAGCACGAGCTCGTACTCACCGGTCTTGATGATACCGACCTCATCCCATGTGACAGCCGCGTTATGCTTCTTGTAGGACATGTAATTTTCCAGATGGATCTCCTGCTCGTTGCCCCAGATATCACTTCCGGTAAAGGTGAGCAGCGCCGCAGCGGATTCGTCCGTCACCGGAATGTATCCCTCCTCATCGGCGAGGTCGCTGAGAGTCTTCCAAATTTCCTCCGGCATGTAGCCGGCCTTGTAGTAATCCTCCAGGGAATGTCCTTCCATCCACGCGTACGGCGTCTTCAGGCCGAACGCGAGCGGACTGCCGTCACCCGCGGTGTATGTGCCGTCCTCCGACTTCATCTTCGCGTACCATTTTACGTACGTCTTTGTTCCGTTGTTGTTGACCGCCCAGTATTCCGTGCCGGAATTGCGGTACTCTTCGGCGTTGTATATGGCAAATTCTCCCGTGCACACCTCCCCGGCGCGCGGGTTCTGCATGAGCGGGTTCAGCAGTTCCTTGTAGGAGTATATATAACTGTCCGCGTTGATCGGCGTCTCCTCGTCCCATTTGGCGTTTTTGTTCAGGACGATCTTCCACGCTCTCGCGGTGTCGCCCTCGGCAATTCCGTACCGTCCGACGTACTCCGCCGTGACGTCCGCCGGCAGCTCCGCTGCCATCTCGCAAATGACGCTCCAGCCGGTCTTCTCCGTGTTCAGCACAAAATCATAGAGACCCATCGACAGATACGAGAGGATCTGCTCATCCTCCTCGCTCTTCCACGCGAACGGAGACCAGTTCAGGCCGCTTCCGTCGGCGATGGCGGTGTTGTACGTGTACACGGCCTCGTCCGAGTAATCCTTGCCGGTTTCGCCCGCATAGGCCTCGTGCCCGACCTCGCCGTCCGCCGTCCGCTTCGTCGTCTTCACGGTTCCCGCGTAGATCGTGCCGTCGTCCTCCTTCACCGGCGAGAGATCAATTCCCTTGTCGGGCACCTCCGTCGGAACGGCCTCCGTGGGCGTAGGCTCCGCCTCCGTCGGCTGCGGTTCCTCCGACGGCGTCGGTGTCGGCGTCTCCTCGACCTCCTCCGGGATCTTGGCACTGTTCGTGCACGCAGCCATGGACAGGACCAGGACCACCGCAAGCAGTACGGCTGTTATTTTCCGAAAAATCATGTCAATGAACCTCCTCGGTTTCCTCTCTTCGGGTAATTATCACATCAATTTCTTCAATTTGCAATTCTCAATTCCGACGCTCCAGAATTCCGTGAGCGGCAGGTTGCGCACGTTGCATATGATGCTCGAATTCATCGCGCCGTGCCCGACAATCAGCACGTTCTCGCCGCGCCGAAGCCGCGGGTACACCTTCTCGCACAGGAAGCTGCCGGTGCGCGCCATCAACTCCGGTGTGCTCTCGCCGCCCTCCACCGCATCGGTGTACGTCTCGGGGTGGTCGAAAAATCGGTTCACCGGGCAGTCCGGGATGGAAAAACTGTATTGCACGCCCTCGTAGATCCCGAACGACATCTCCATCAGCCGGTCATCGTACTCGATCGGCACGTCGCGGTCGCGCAGAAGGATCTCCGCCGTCTCCTTCGCCCTCACAAGCGGGGAGCAGAAACAGATGTCGAACGGAATGTCCGCGTATTCCTTCGCCGCCTCGGCGGCCATCCTGCGTCCTTCCTCGTTCAGCGGAATGTCCGTCCTTCCCTGCAGCTTGCGCAGGTCGTTCCAGTCCGTCCTGCCGTGCCGGATGATATACAGGCTGCCGTGCGGGTTGCCTGTCGTAGTTTCCGTCATAGAAAAATTACCTCTGTTGTTTCGAAAAATAATTGAAAAACCTCTTGACAATTGAATGGCTGTTCAACTATAATGCAATCAGATGAACGACGGCTCAATTGTTTTGGAGGGTTACTCACATGAAAAACAATGAAACTATACACGACCACGAACATGAGCACGATTGCGATTGCAAGCATGAGCATGCTCACGAGCATCATCACGACCACGATCACGACCATGGTTGCGGAGTCGAGTGCGGATGCGGCTGCGATCATCACCACGGGGATGAACCCGGCGAACGCCGCAAATCCCTGATCATCATCGCCGTATCCCTCGCTCTTCTTGTCACCGGTCTTTTGCTTCCGGAGGATCCCGCCTGGCTGCGGATCGCGGTATTTGCCGCAGGCTACCTTGTAAGCGGCGGCGAGGTTTTGCTCGGTGCCGCGAGAAACCTCATTCGCGGACACTTCCTCGCGGAGGATTTCCTGATGGCGATCGCGTCACTCGGCGCATTTGCCGTCGGCGAGTATCCCGAGGCCATCGCGGTCATGGTGCTGTTCCGCATCGGCGAGCTGTTTGAAGAGTACGCCGAGGAGCGTTCCCGCCGCTCGGTGGAGGAACTGATGACGCTCCGTCCCGACCGCGCGACGGTTCTTCGTGACGGTCAGGAGGTTCTCGTCGATCCCGAGGATGTCCTCGTCGGCGAAACCATCATCGTCGGTGTCGGCGAACGGATCCCTCTCGACGGCGTTGTGACGGACGGTGAATCCTTCCTCGATACTTCCGCGCTGACCGGTGAATCGGTGCCGCGTCGCATCGGTGTCGGGGAAAATGCCGTCAGCGGCTGCATCAGCACAAACGGTCGTCTTACCCTGCGCGTTACTCATACTGCAGAGGATTCCTCCCTGCAGAAAATCCTTGAGATGGTCGAGCATGCCTCCGACCGGAAATCCCGCCCTGAGGCCATGATCCGCCGTTTCGCACGCTACTACACTCCGATCGTGGTTGCGCTGGCAGTGCTGGTGGCGCTCGTTCCGCCGATCTTCTTCGGCGGCGCGTTCCGCACCTGGATCTACCGCGCGCTCACCTTCCTTGTCGTATCCTGCCCCTGCGCACTTGTCATCTCCGTTCCGCTCTCATTTTTCGGAGGGATCGGCGGCGCGTCCCGCGCCGGCATCCTTGTGAAGGGCGGAAGCTATCTGGAGCTGCTCGCCAACGCCTCCGCGCTGGCCTGTGACAAGACCGGAACGCTCACCGAGGGCGTCTTTGAAGTGCAGGAGATCGTATCGATCAACCATTCCGAACAGGATGTTCTCCGCTACGCGGCTGCCGCGGAAAGCGGTTCCACGCACCCGATCGCAACCTCGATCCTGAAGGCGTATTCGCAGGCGGAAGCGGACGCTTCCGATGCCTCCGAGCTGCGCGGCCGGACCTCCGATGTGCGCGAGTTCGCGGGCAAAGGTGTCTCCGTTCGGTTTGAAGGCCATGACATCGCTGCCGGCAGCCTTTCGCTGCCCGCTGTGACGGAAGCCTTCGCCGGTCACTCCGACCGGGTGATGGATGCCGTCGGCACCCTCGTCTATGTCGCTGTTGACGGTCAGCCCGCAGGCGTAATTCGGATCGCCGACCGCATCAAGCAAAACGCCGCGGAGGCGCTGCAGGCGCTCCGCGACCTGGGTATCCGCAAAACCGTACTGCTGACCGGTGACCGCCGTGAGGTCGGTGAAACCGTCGCTGCCGAGCTCGGCATGAGCGGCTCCTACACGGAACTTCTTCCCGGCGACAAGATCACTCACCTGACCGAGCTTTTGGAAGCTCCCGACCGGAACGGTTCCGTTCTGTTCGTCGGCGACGGCATCAACGATTCGCCGGTGCTCGCTGCCGCGGATGTCGGTATCGCCATGGGAGGTCTCGGATCCGACGCAGCCATCGAAGCCGCCGACGTCGTCATCATGAACGATGACCTCGCCAAGATTCCTCTCGCCGTGCGGATCGCACGCAAAACCGTCCGCATCGCCCGGGAAAACATCATTTTCTCCCTCGGCGTAAAATTCGCCGTGCTCGCGCTTGCAGCGCTCGGTCTCGCCGGTATGTGGATGGCCGTCTTCGCCGATGTCGGCGTGTGTGTGCTCGCGATCCTCAACGCGCTTCGCACGCTTCGGTACTAGGCAAGCCCTGAACTGATCAACATTTTCCGATAATGGATTTATCTCTTTCAACGCGTCGCAGCCTACGTAATGTTGGTTGCGGCGTTTGTTTTGTCTTCGTTGTTACTGCGCGTCCCCGTGCCGGTGCGTCACGTGCTCCATCGCGTCGTTGAAGATCTCTTCAACGTGCTCGTCATCGAGGGAATAGTACACATTTTTCCCTTTGCGGCGACCCTTCACAAGGTCCGCTGAGGAAAGGACACGGAGCTGATGGGAAACCGCCGATTTTGACATGTCCACAACGTTGGCGATGTCGCTCACGCACAGCTCCCTGCCACGCAGTGACGCAAGGATCCGCAGACGGGTATCATCGCCGATCACTTTGAAAAACTCCGTCATCTGTGCCAGCCGCTGCCCCGCAGGCATGCCCGCGAGCGCCTGTTCCACCAGTTCCGGATTCATGGGATCGCAATCGCAGCCAAGTTTCGTCATCACGTGTCACCTCCTTGCTCAAACACCTCACAAAGGACTTCCGGCCGTCCCGCATTGTGCGCAACGTCCGACACATACACTATATCACGAAACGCCATAAAAAACAAATGTCTCCCGACCTAGGTCGAGAGACATTTTCGATGCGGACTACGGGACTTGAACCCGAACGCGCTTAGCGCACATGATCCTTAGTCATGCCTGTCTGCCAATTCCAGCAAGTCCGCAGAGTGTTGTTTTCAACACGCTTGCTTATATTACCACTACGACTTGAGCTTGTCAATCACTTTTTCACATTTTCCTTGCGTTACTGTTGCGCCGTCGGTATAATGACCTTGTGGGGTCTTCCCGGAGTGCCGGTTTCACGGCGCCGGAAGGGGATTTCGTATCATCATAAGGAGGAATTGTTACATGAGTGCTGCAGAACTGATCGGTATCTGGGAAGTTGCCAAAGCGAGGTCTTTTGTAGGCGGCAAATTCGACTTTTTCACGCTCGACGAGGTCAAGGCTGAACTCGAGGCGAAGCAGGCTGCCGGCGAGCTGGACGGTGATCCGGCGGAAATGATGAGCGGGTTCAGCTCCCGCACGGAGTTCACGGCGGACGGCAAGGTTTACATGTGGATGAAGGCTCCCGAGGGCGTTTCTCAGGAGGAAGTGGATGCTGCTATCGCGGCCGGCGAGATTTTTGCATGGAAGGACGGCATGATGTGTCTTGAGGAGAAGGAGTGGAAAGAGGAAAATGGCTCCATCCTCTACAACACCAAAGAGCATCGCGAGATCTTCGGTGAAGTAAAGTCCCCGTGGGATGAGCTGAAGCTCAACGAGGACGGTCTTCTTCCGTTCGGAAGCGGTATGGTGCTGCTGAAGAAGTGCACGGAGTAATCCGGCTCTTAAGTGAATAATCGGAAAATGAAAAGGCTGTCGGTCGAGCATTGCTCTCCGACAGCCTTTCTGCAGTTGATGGGACTTGAACCCACACCCAAGTACATGGACATGAACCTGAATCATGCGCGTATGCCAATTCCGCCACAACTGCAAGCATCGCTTATATTACCATCACTCGGTGTGAAAGTCAATACTTTTTTACCATTCGAACTTAGCCGCAAAGTACGCCTTCAGATCCTCGATCTTCACGCGCTCCTGCTCCATCGTGTCGCGGTCGCGAACGGTGACGCAGCCGTCATTTTCCGAATCAAAGTCATAGGTGACGCAGAACGGCGTACCGATCTCGTCCTGACGGCGATAGCGCTTGCCGATGTTTCCGCGGTCATCGTACTCGCAGTTGTAGTACTTCGAAAGCTCCGCGTAGATCTTGTCAGCGCCCTCTGCAAGCTTCTTGGAAAGCGGCAGAACGCCGATCTTCACGGGTGCGAGTGCCGGATGGAAGTGAAGCACGGTGCGGATGTCGCCCTCGGCGAGCTCCTCCTCGTCGTATGCCGCGCACAGGAACGCGAGCACGACGCGGTCCGCGCCGAGCGACGGCTCTACAACGTAAGGCGTGTAGCGCTGCTGCTTCTCATCGTCAAAATAGGTAAGGTCCTCACCGGACGTGTTGATGTGCTGTGTAAGGTCATAGTCGGTACGGTCCGCGATACCCCAGAGCTCGCCCCAGCCGAACGGGAACAAAAACTCGATATCGGTCGTGCCCTTCGAGTAGAAGCAAAGCTCCTCGGGAGCATGGTCGCGAAGACGCATCTCGTCCTCCTTGATGCCGAGGGACAGAAGCCAATCGCGGCAGAACGCTCTCCAGTACTGGAACCACTCAAGGTCGGTGCCGGGCTCGCAGAAGAACTCAAGCTCCATCTGCTCGAACTCGCGGGTACGAAACGTGAAGTTACCGGGCGTGATCTCGTTTCGGAAGCTCTTGCCAATCTGGCCGATACCGAACGGGATCTTCTTGCGGCTCGTGCGCTGCACGTTCTTGAAGTTTACGAAGATGCCCTGCGCGGTCTCCGGGCGGAGGTACACGGTGTTCTTCGCATCCTCGGTGACACCCTGGAACGTCTTGAACATCAGGTTGAACTGACGGATATCGGTGAAGTTATGCTTGCCGCAGGTCGGGCACGGAATGTTGTTGTCCTCGACGAACGCCTTCATCTCGTCCTGGGAAAATGCGTCGATCGGCTTCGGGAGCGTGATGCCCTTCTCCGCCGCAAAATCCTCGATCAGCTTGTCCGCGCGGAAGCGCTCGTGGCACTCCTTGCAGTCCATCAAAGGATCGGAAAATCCACCCAAATGGCCCGAAGCAACCCACGTCTGCGGGTTCATCAGGATGGCGCAGTCCACGCCGACATTGTAAGGATTTTCCTGAATAAACTTCTTCCACCAGGCCTTCTTTACGTTGTTCTTCAGCTCAACGCCGAGGTTGCCGTAATCCCAGGTGTTCGCCAGGCCGCCGTAAATCTCGGAGCCCGGATATACAAAGCCTCTTGCCTTCGCAAGCGCAACAATTTTGTCCATCGTCTTTTCCATAGAGTTGTACCTCGTTTCGTTATTTGCCTTCCTATATTATCCTTGAAGTACTTCAATGTCAAGTGCCAACAAGATTACCGAACTCTCCTCACAGCAAAATCGACAAATACTTCTCTATCCGATTGTGCAACATTTCCGTTTTACGTAACGTTTTTCCTGCATTGTCGTCAAATCTCATCCTCATTTTTCGGGTAAGAAGTCAATAGATTTCCCTATCTGTATCTGATACGATTCCCAACAAAAAAAGATTGACAATATAGGTATTATCCTATATTCTTGAAGGGGAACCAGACATGAGCAAATTTATCGTAGAGTTTTATGAAACGGAAAGCGGCGAACAGCCGGCGCGTGATTTTCTGATCAGTCTGAATACAAAAATGCGCGCAAAGATGACTAACGTCATTCTTGCACTAGAAGAAAACGGAAATGATCTCCGTGAGCCGTATTCCAAACCACTGGGTAAGCAGATTTTTGAATTAAGAACTTCTTTGGGCAACGACGCTGCACGCATTCTGTATTTCTTTTACTATGGACGACACATTGTGTTGACTAACGGCTTTGTAAAGAAATCTCGTAAGACGCCAACAGAGGAACTCGAACGCGCACGACGCTACCGATCCGATTACCTAGCAAGAAAGGAGTCCGAAAATGAGTAATCGTTTTGATGATTTTCTGAACGAACAACTGAAAGATCCGGAATTTCGCAAGGAGTTCGATGCGCTCCAACCGGAGCGTGCCTTAATACAGGCCATGATTGACGCAAGACACAAATCCGGTCTCACCCAAAAGGCACTTTCCGAGGTGACTGGGATTGCCCAAGGCGACATCAGCAAACTTGAACGCGGTAAGGGAAACCCTTCCGTTCGAACATTACAAAGACTTGCCGAGGCAATGGATATGACGCTTCGAATCGAGTTCGTCCCGAAGCATATGATCCAGTAAACCTGTCAATAGTCCATAAACAAAAGCACTCGACGATCTGTGTTACCGTCGGGTGCTTTTTTGTGTTATTCGAGCTGGCAAATTCTATTCTTCGATGCCCTTCACGCCGTCACACTTGGAGATCGTGTCGATCGTGCCGTCCTCATTGTACGTGAACTCCGCCACGCACACGGAGCGGTGGAACAGGCTGCCGCCCGGCAGCTCGTCCGTGTGGTAGAACAGGTACGAGTGACCCTTGTAATCGCAAAGTCCGGGATGGTTCGTGAAGCACGGACCCTCCTCCATCAGGACGCCGCGGTACACCCACGGACCGGTCGGGCCTTCCGACGTCGCGTAGCCGAAGTGCTCGTTGCGGCGCTCGCCCTCAGCGAAGCCCGCGAACACCATGTAGTACAGTCCGTTTCTCTTGTAGAACCACGGTCCCTCGCCGTACGTCGTACCGGTCATGTGGCTGCCCTTGCCGAACGACTCGACAGTCATCGGGATCTTCTGCACACCGACGCTCTCATCGATCGAGATCATGTCCTCGTTGAGGAGCACATAGCGGAGCTCCGGGTTGCCGAAGTACAGGTACGCCTGTCCGTCGTCGTCGATAAATACGGTCGGGTCGATGTCGTTCCAGTCGCCCTCGTCCACGAGCGGGTATCCGAGATCCTTGAACGGACCGGTCGGGCTGTCCGAAACACCCACCGCGATCGCCATGCCGCCGTTAATCTTATGCACCGGGCAGTACAGGTAGAATTTGCCGTTGCGCGCGATGCACTGCGGCGCCCACGCGCGGTCATCCGCCCACTCGATGTCGTCGAGACCGAAAATCTTGCCGTGGTCGGTCCAGTTCACCATGTCCGTCGTGGAGTAGCATCTCCAGTCAAACATCGTGTAGAAATCGTTGATCAGCTTGTCCTCATCGTGCGTCGTGTACAGGTACAGCACGCCGTCGTGCACCATCGGCGCGGGATCCGCCGTGTAGATCGAGGTGATGATCGGGTTCTTGCTCATTTTGTCTGCCATGTGTTTCCTCCGTAGGTTACCGTTTTTGTTTTATTTTTTTCGTAAAATGAAATGCTCTTTATTCGTCGTTCCGCGTCCCGCTCTTTCTTCTCCGGTACCACACGATTCCTCCTGCCGCCGCAACCGCAGCCATACCCGCGATCGGGATCGCGTAGAGAAGTGCGTTGCCATCGCTGCCGTCTCCGGGAGCCTTGCCATCCGCAGCCGTCGGAACTGCCGTCGGCACCGGTGTCGGTGTATCGGTCGGTACCGGTGTGTTCATCGGTGTCGGTGTGTTCGTCGGTGTCGGCGTGTTCGTCGGCGTCGGCGTGTTCGTCGGCGTCGGCGTGTTGGTCGGTGTCGGTGTGTTCGTCGGCGTCGGTGTCTTGGTTGGTTTCGGCGTCGGCGTGTTGGTCGGTGTCGGCGTATTCGTCGGCGTCGGCGTGTTCGTCGGCGTTGGGGTATTCGTCGGCGTTGGGGTATTCGTCGGCGTCGGTGTCGGTTCCTCCGTCACCTCGGGTGTCGGCGTATCCGCAGGCTCTCCCGTCACTTCCGGTGTAGGCGTGTCCGCGGGCTCCCCTGTCACTTCCGGCGTCGGCGTATCCACAGGTTCTACCGTCACCTCAGGCGTTGGCTCCTCCGTCGGGGTCGGCGTCGGCGAGTTAATCTCCTGCGCCTTCGACCGCGACACATTTTCCATCATATCGTTCCCGCTGTCCTTGCCGACCTTCGTGCGGAACAGGCCGAAATCCGCAACACTGTACTCGTAATCGTCCGAGACGTAGAACCAGTATCCTTGCTGCGACTCGTGCTTTTTGTAGGCCTCCGTCGCAACCTCCAGGGCCGTCTTGCCGCCGAACTCCGAGAGCGGTACGCGCATGTTCAGGCGGAGCTTATTGTCCCCATAGAGATGGAAGTATGTCTTCGGCACATCCCAGGTTCCGTACTTTTCCGCCGACTCCGGCTGAAAATCCGCCTCCATCGAGTGCGCGATCACTTCCTGCACCGCCGCGTTCAGGATCATGTGCCCGCCGTGTCCGTACTCGCCCTTGATGTCGTGCGTCACGATGACGAGCGGCTTGAAGCGGCGCACCACCTCGCACACGCTCTTCGTGAGTTTCTTGATATCATACTGCGTCTTGGCTTTGTCGAGCGTCTTTGAATAATAATCGTAATAGTTCATGCAGACCGGGTAGTTGCGGATGCCGCTCGCCCACAGGCCGTCGAGCTTCTCATGCTCGCGCACGGGCTCCGTGGACCAGAACTCGCACATGTACGCGACCTGCACCTTGCGCTTCTCCTGCCCGCCGTACTGCGCGAGCACGCCGCCCATGAAGAGGATCTCATCGTCCGCGTGCGTCGAGAAGACCAGGATATCCGCCTCCTTCAGCGCCGGCTTCCACACCTGCACGTACGAGGGAAGTGTTCCTTCGGAAAATGCCTCGATCTCACTCACGTAAACGTCTTTCTCGATCCGGATCTCCACGCTCGTCGCCGGTTCCGCGAGCGCGACATAGTCGTGCAGAAACCCGTTCTCGCCGTGCTTCTCCGTCTGCTCGTTATAGTGAAGCGTGTACGGGGAGACCGTCGATCCCCAGCGGATATAAACGCCGTACATCGGCTGTTCCGATGATACAGTGAGAACCTCACCTTTTTTGTATTTCTCGCGCGTCTTGTTGGAGTTGTCGCGCAGCTTGCTCTGCTTGCTGCCGTCCTTATTTTTCACCGTGACGGCGAGTGAGACAGCTTCCGCGTCTCTCTTCCGGCTGCCTGCCGCGTTCGCCCGGTCCGCCCCCGCCGCATACAGCGCGATCAGAAGCATGATCAACGCCGGCAGCGCCGCGTACACCGCAATCCTGCCGAACACAGTCCTCCGGCCACAGCCGTTCCTCCGTTGTCCCCCGAAAACCTTCATCCGTATCCCCTCTCAATAACCTTCTGTCGAAGGCCTGCAAAAATCCCCCCGTTATTCCACTTCCGCGAGCATCTCCGCACTGCGGAACGTGTGGTCCACATGCTCGGCGTACCAGGCTGCCGTTACCGCGCGTAGCTCCGTAAGAACCTCGTCGCTCACGGAAAATGAAAACAGCTTCGACGGCTGTGTCGACGCGATGATCCGAAGCGCGTACCAGGTCGAGTCATCAAGGTTGAAATACCCCGCGGCCACAGCCTGCGTCCGCAGCTCGTACGCCTTGCGGCCGGCCTCGTCGAACAGTTCGCCGGCGCATTTTCCGCAGAGACATCCGCCCGACGGCACATGGAACACGAACGGGCCTTTCTTGTCGTGACAGTGCACGCACTCGTTGACCTGCGGTCCCTCGCCCCGTGTGTACGCGATCTTGATCTCATAGATCGCCCGGACGAGCCGCGCCTCCGGCTCGCCCTTGGCGAGCGCCCGCAGCCCCGCGTACAGAAGCTGCAGCGTCTCACTCTCGTCGAGATATTCCTCCGTCGCGAACTCCGCGAGCTCGCAGAAGTATACCCCGTAACAGGTCTTGTCAAAATCGCTCCGAAGCTCCGTAAAATAATTGTTCACCTCGGCGCGGATCACCGTGTAGGAGTTGCGCCCCTCGACCACGGTAAATGCCCCGGTCACAAACGGCTGGGCCGCTGCCACCAGCGCGGATTTCGGCCGCTGCGCACCCTTGGCGAACGCCGAGATGCGCCCCCGTTCCTTCGTCAGAACGGACAGCCTTCTGTCATACTCGCCCATCGGCATCGAGGAAAGAACGATGCCATGCAAAATCGGATGATCGGTCATGCGCTTCTTTCCTCCTGTCGTTGATCGTTAGATAACTATATGGTCCGCATCCCGGTTATCCGGGATACCGTTTCCTGCGGACAGCGCTCTGTCGGAGCCGTTTACTCCTCCGGATCGCGATAGCCGTAGTTCTTGATGAGAATGTCGCTGTCGCGCCAGTTCTCCTTCACTTTCACCCAGAGCTTTAAGTTGATCTTCGTGCCGGTCATCATCTCGATGTCGCGGCGCGCCTCCGTGCCGATCTTCTTGAGCATCGAGCCCTGCTTGCCGATGATGATGCCCTTGTGCGACTCGCGCTCGCAGACGATGGTCGCGTCGATGTCGATCAGCGTGCCGCCCTCGCGCTCCTTCATGCGGTCGATGAGCACCGCGACGCCATGCGGGATTTCGTCCTCGAGGTTGCGAAGCGCCTTCTCGCGGATCAGCTCCGCCGCGATCTGCCGCTCCGGCTGGTCCGTGATCGTGTCCGCGTCGTAGTACTGCGGTCCTTCGGGCAAGTACGTGAAGATCGTCGCCGTCAGATCCTCCGTGTTCTCGCCCTTGAGCGCGGACACCGGCACGATCGCCGCGAAATCAAGCGCTTTGCGGTAGGCGTCGATGAATTTGAGGATCTCCTCCTTCTTCACCTTGTCGATCTTGTTGATGACGAGCATCACAGGCGTCCTCACCTTCGCGAGCCGCTCGATGATCGCCTGCTCGGCAGCGCCGATGTAGTCGCTCGGCTCGACGAGCCAGAGGATCAGGTCAACGTCGCGGAGCGTATTTTCCGTGACCTCAGCCATGAATTCGCCCAGCTTGTTGCGTGCCTTGTGAATGCCCGGCGTGTCGAGGAAGATGATCTGTCCGCGCTCGTCGGTGTACACCGTGCGGATCTGGTTCCTCGTCGTCTGCGGCTTGTTCGAGGTGATCGCGATCTTCTGTCCGATCAGCTGGTTCATCAAAGTGGATTTGCCCACGTTCGGGCGCCCGATCAGGGCGACAAAACCCGAGCGAAAGGCCTTGTTGTTCGCGTTTCCGCGCTCCATGTCCTGTACTCCTTTTGTTTTCTTCATGCGACAGCAGCCGCAGTTTGCACCGCGACTGCCGTCGGTATTATACGTATGTCACTATGCTCTTCCGCATCACCCGCGAAGCGGTCTCCGCACATCGAAGAGATCCTCGCATTCCTTTGCCTTGCTCTCCGACGCGACCGACGCGCGGTAGCCCTGCGCCAGGCAGGCGCGGATCACCGGCGCAAGCTCGCGCAGCTTCTCGTTGGTAACCGTGAGAACAGCATCGCGGTCGCACTGCGCATCCTCCTTCGTGATGCCGATGTAGTAGCGGTTCAGCGCCGAATACATCGCCGTGGAAGGCGTGAACGGATTGTCCATGTCCGCGATCGTTCCGATAATGTAGCGCGTGATCTCGCGGTCGCTCAGGTTCAGCTTTGCAATGTAATCCACGGCGCCGTTGAACACCTCGTAGGATTCCCGCAGGTTCGGATCCCGGTAGGTCGACATGAAGATGTTGCCCGAGATCGCATCCCCGCCGAAGCCCGCGCCGTACGCTCCGCCGAGAACGCGGATCTTCGTCCACAGGTAATCCCTCGAGAGGATCGTCTCCAGAACGCGGTAGATACCACTGCACTCGTACCCCGCGGCGCGCACATTTCCGACGGCCACGTTGTACTGCACGGCACCCGCGCAGGTGAGCACTTCATTTTTCTTCGCAAAATGATACCCACCGAGGCGGGGCAGCTTCGCCACATCGGCAAGCGGATCCTCCGCGGGCACGGTCGCCAGGTCGGTGATAAACTGCTCGATCCCCGGAAGCGCTTTCGCGTAACCGTCCGCGTCCGTCGAGATGCCGAAGGACAGGCGGTTTTTGCGCAAAATGTGCAGCCGGATCTTCTGCATGTGCTCTACGATCTCCTCCTTCATCGAATCGAAGTTGTCGATCCACTTGCGGAGGAAGGAGTAGTAGCCCTCGCCTGCCGTCCAGTGACGGAAGCGCACATGGGTGCTGAACTGGGAAAATGCAACCCAGTTGGCCGTGCGGCTTCCGCTCGAGACAAGCGAGTTCGGAAGGTACGAAGCCTGCTCGGAAATGATCTCGAGAAGGCGCTTATAGTCTGTGTGCTTCGTGCGCCACAGAGCCTCCCAGAGAAGCTCCAGGCCCTTGGCAACGCCGCCGTTGAAGACGCGCAGGTCGCAGGTCAGGAAGCCCTTCATCTCACCCGGCTCGCCCTTCACGGAGGTTGCCTCCGGGAACTGCGACAGGCTTCCGGTATAGAAGTTCAATTCATTCTGGAACTCCGGATAGGTGTAATTTTCCGTGTCCATCACATTGAGGGTCTCCGCGTACAGTTTGAGGTACGGAAGCTCCTCCTCCGGCAGGTCGGTCACGTCGAACCGCGCCTGCATATACGTGATCCCGCCCGTAAAATTGTCGACGAAGATCACGGGGACATCATCCTCCGTCTTCTCCACCGTGTACTCCAGCGGGAGCGGCTCCTTGCTAATGTCCTCACGCGTGAGGGACGGGATGCACGAGAGCTCCTCCTCGGTCTCCACGCGGTTCTGGAACTCCTTGAGCGCGGCTGTCTCCGCCACAAGCGCGGCAATCTCCTCCTCGCTCATCGCCGCCTTCTTCGCGGCGAGTTTTGCGGCGAGTTCCTTCTGCTGCTTCGTCTCAAGTCCCTTCTCGGGCTTCACGACGGCGAGCACCGAATGATCCCCGTCGAGGAATTCCTGCAGCAGCTGCTCAAAGTATCCGGTATCAAGCTCCTTGCGAAGCTCGTTGTACACCCAGCCGAGATCCAGCCCGTCAAACGGCCGGTTCTCATCCATCAAGTATGTGGAGAGCGAGTTCATCGCGTAGTAGATGCCTCTCGGCTCACCGCCGAAATCCGTCGAGCGGTAGTTAAACTCCGCGCGGTTGAGAAGCGCCTCAACGGCGTGCTTATTGACGCCCTCCTTGATCACCCCTGCGATCGTATCGCGGATGATCTCGAGGAAGCGGTCCGCCTGATCGGCATCCGCCTCACGCGCCGTGATCACGACCATCGGCTGGCGAAGATCCGAATTCACGTAGCCGGACACGTCGCTTCCGATGCCGGCGTCGATGAGCGCCTTCTTGACCGGCGCACCGGGCATGGAGAACAGGATCGTGGAGAGCGTGTCCCAGGCGCCCGACTTCTTCGGGTCGATCCCGTCGATCACCTTCACGGCGTACTCCAGATATGTCCTGCCCTTCTCCTCCTCGTCCTCACCGATCGGATAGGTCCCCTCCACGCGCTTGAACCCGAAGGGTTTCTGCGTTCCGATCTCGGAATCCACCGGAATGACATCGAACCCGGAGAGATACTCGCGGTCGATAAAGGTGAGCATGTCGCCCATGTCCGCGTTTCCGTAGAGATAAATGTAGCTGTTGGCCGGCGAATAGTAGGTGCGGTGGAACTCGAGAAACTCCTCGTAGGAAAGCTCGGGGATCACCTTCGGGTCGCCGCCGGACTCCACGCCGTAGGTCGTATCCGGGTACATCGCCTCACGGAGCACGCGGTACGCGCTTCGGTCGGGATTGGAAAATGCTCCCTTCATCTCGCTGTACACGATGCCGTTGACGCCGAGCTCCGCCTCGGGGCTCTCCAACTCATAGTGCCAGCCCTCCTGGAGGAAGATCTCTTTTCTCTTGTAGATCAGCGGATGCAGCACGGCATCCATGTAGACGTTGACCAGATTCTTAAAATCCTTGTCGTTGCAGCTGGAGCAGGGATAGCAGGTCCATGTGGACGAGGTAAACGCGTTGATAAATGTGCGGAGCGACCCCTTGTCCATCTCGGTGAACGGGTCCTTCACGGGAAATTTCTCGGAGCCGCACAGCACCGAATGCTCCAGGATATGCGGCACGCCCGTGCTGTTCGTCGGCGTGGTGCGGAAGGCGATGCCGAACATCTTGTTCGGATCGTCGTTCGCGAGGAGAATGACGCGGGCACCGCTCTTTTTATGCTTCAACACAAGACCGTCCGCACCGATGTCCGGAAGGTGGCGGTACTCGCCCCGCTCATATCCCTCACACGTAAAATTCTCAAGATTTGTCATAAAGTTGCTGTATTCCTTCTCGTATTTGATCGGTTGACGCGCATCAACCGTCGCCGTCTTACAGATAATCTTCCTCATCGTAATCATCGTAGTTGACGGACTTCTTTTCGCTGCCCTTATCGGGCGCCTTCGTATCCTTCACGGCCTTCTTCGCCTTCTTCGGATCGTCTACGCGGTCGAGGCTTTCCTTTGCTTCCTTCACGGCCTTCTTCGCCTTCTTCTCGGCAACCTCGGCATCTCTCATCGCCTTCATCGCCTTGTCGACATTGGCCTTGTGAGCGGCCTCGCCGCCTGCCAGAAGTCTCGGGTCAAAGGTCGTTCCCATATCGTCCTCGGTGTCATCCTCGGCGACATACTCCCTCTTCGGACGCTTCTTGCCGGCTTCCGCATCCCTGCTCTTCTTCGAGGCAGGTACAGCAGCTGCAAGAGCTGCCTTCTCACCCTTCCGGTTCTTCTTCACCGGCTCATCGGGAATGTCATCCTCCTCCGTCTCCTCAGCGTCGTACTCCTTCGCGTGACGGTTGTGACCGATCAGCAGAAGGACCCCGAGAAGAACACAGAGCAGGAGCAGAATGGCGATGATGCCCACGCCGATCCGCTCGCGCTGCGAAAGGCTCTCGATCAGCTTCCAGAAACCGCCGCCCGAGGTCGACTTCACGGGAGCGGGATTGGTGCCGCCGTCTCCGTTCGGCGCGATCGTAGGCGATACCGGCGGTGTCGGCTGCTCCGGATCATCCGGAACGCCCGTCGGCGTCGGCTCCGGCTCCTCCGGAGGAACCTCCTCCTTCACGCTGTACAGCTCCTCCGAGTAACGCTGGATCGTCTGCTCCTTCGCATCGATCAGGTACCATCCCTCATTGCCCTCGGGGCTGCGCAGATACGAGAGAAACATCGTCGAATCCGCATCCGCGCGGTACGCGGGGATCCTCTCCCCAAATGCCGTAACCTCGCTCTCGCTGAAGCCCTGCGGCAGTTCAACCGAATCCGGCTTTCCGATATAAAGGTACTTTCTCACGTCACCGCCCAGGGTGATGTACGGCGCGCAGGTGATCGTTCCGTCGTCCGCACGTGTGTACGTGTAGAGCTTGCCGTCGCTCAGCTGCACGAGCTTGGTGTCCTCACCGTCCGAGGAAGCGACCGCGACATGGTATCCGTCAACGTCCGTGTCCTCAGCGGAAAATCCTTCCGGAAGCTCCGCCGTGATCTGATCCATCAGGGTCAGCTCCTCCGCGTCCACCTGCACCGTAAGGCCCGGCGTCGGTGTTGCCGACGGGGTCGGTGTCGGGGACGGTGAGGGGGACGGCGTCGGCGTGCTCGTCGGCACCGGTCCGCGCGTGACCGTGATCTTGTATGTCTTCTTCGTCTTGCCGTCCTCAGCCGTAACGGTGACGGAAACGGTATTCTTGCCCTCCTTAAGATCCTTGTTTCCGGAGACGGACACCGAAGCTTTGTCGTCCTCGGCCTTCGCGGAAACCGAAACTTTGGAGTATTTGCCGTCGAGTTCCATGGAGTATTCATAGGTATCCTTGGAGAAGGACGGTGAGATCTTGCCCTGTTCCACGGAAAGACTCTTCAGGTATGCATTGGTGGACGCCACATAGGGCGCCTTGACGGTGACGGAACCGTCCGATGCCTTTACTCCGCCCTCGAAGGCGTCGCCGCCGTTCAGAGGAAGGATCTCCACACCGGACACCTTGATGGATGCCGTGCCTTCCTTCTTTCCGCGGAATTTATACGTGTATGTCTTACTCTTGTCCTTGATATCCGTATCCAGTTCCTGAATCTTGCCGCTGTAGCCCTCGCACTCCAGCATATCCGTGTCGTACGTCAGGGTGAACTGAACGATACCGATAGCGTCCGGCGCGCTTACTTTCACCTTCACCTCAACACTGTGGCCGACCTCGCAGCTGCCTCCCGAGACGGTGAGCGTCGCCGGATCCGCAGCGAACGCCGTCGTCATCATGTGCCCGAAAAGCCCTGCGATCATGCAGGCTGTCAACAAAATTCCCAGTAGTTTTCTCTTGAAGATCAAAATCTTAACCCCCTTTACGACTGTGTCGTTTTCATATCTCACGCGGTATTCCGACGATCCGCTTCATCGCGCCTGCGAGATCTCGGAAATACCCAAAATGTGCCTCTTGATATACAGCAGATCGATCGCGGCGATCGTGCCCTCGCTCTTCACCGCCGCTGCCGTCGCAGTAACGCCGGAGAGGGTGCTGATCCCGAGAATGTGTCTCTTCACATACAGAAGATCCAGCGCGGTGATCACACCGTCACCGTTGACGTCGCCGTAGATGATGACCGGAATGGTCTTCGTCGCCGTCTTCAGCGTCCATCCCGTTCCCACGGTTCCCTCATTGACCGCCTCACCCTTGGCGTTGAGAAGCGACGCGCTTCCTCCGCTCGCGGTGATCCCGGCGAGGAACGTCTTCACGTCCGTTCCCGGCGCTACGTTGCAGATCTGCTTGTCCGTCACCCGGAAGGTCTCCGAGGTGATCGTCTCCTGCTCCGGCGTAGGTGTCGGCGTCGCAGGTACCGGTGTCGCCGTTGCCGCCGCTGCCGGCGTCGGTGTCGGGCTCACCCAGTCATCGTCATCAATGGGCGTCGGCGTCACGCTGGGGTTCTCACCGTCACCCTTCCTCATGATGGTCAGTTTATACCGGACGATCGTGCCGTCCTGAGCCTTACACTTGATGGTGTATTCATTTTCCCCGTAGAGGAGCTTGATCTCCCCAGCTCCCTGGATCTGGGTCGTTCTCGCAAGAGGTGTCGCGACCAGATTGAGCGTGGCGACATCCGCCTCCACCGTGAACTTGTACTCCAGCGTCTTCCAGGAAAATGCCGGTGACAGTTCCACGCCCTCGATAGTGAGGCTCGCCAGGTAAGGGTTCGGGTTGCCGTCTCCGGTAGGACGCTCGCACGGCGTCTCCGGCATGTTCTTGTACACCGGGATGATGAACGTGAACGGCGTCTCGATCGCCGAAGCCGCATCCGTGCCGGTGGCAGCGTCGTCCAGCAGGCCGCTGTAGTACATCGTGGATTCCTGGTAGAGCGCCGTCACAAGCGACATGTACTGATGTCCGTACCGCTCGTAGATCTTGCCGTTGTTCGGGTTCTTCTTCGGAGCGACATTGTAACGCTGGTAATACGGCGTATTCTGTCCCATCAGGACATACTCGTTGCCGAGCCGTAACGCGCCGCCGATGATGGCCTTGGCGCGGGTATCCCACGGCCGAAGGTCGTCATAACCCTGGCTCTGAATGGTCGCTGCACTCTGGGCCGTCGCCGCAAACCACAGTCCGTGCTCGATGACGCCCATGCCGTCGGCCGCGTAGGAGCCGAAGTTGTAATAGTTGTATATGCCGACGTATTTGGTGACTTCCTCGCCGTTGACGGTTACCTTCACGCCGTTTCCGCGCATGATGTCGGAGTTGTTGACCTCATGCACGCTTCGGGTTGCCAGGAAATACGGGTTGACGCCGGACTGCTGCGCCGCCTCCATGAAGAGAGCGGCGTGGGTGGTGCCTTCCACCTCTTGGGCAAAGGTTCCTCTGCTGTTCTTGGTGGGATCGTATTTGCTGAGGATGCGCTCCACACCCGTGATCGTCTGTACGTTCGGGTTGTAGTCCAGATCCTCGAACATGAAGATCGTGCACTCCGCAAGGAAGTTGCGGGGATCCATCGAGTACGCGAGCATCTGCTTCGAGGCCCTTGCGTACCGGCCGTCCTTCAGCACCCAGTTGCCGTCCTTCAGTCCGCCGTTGCCGTCGTCCACGGCATAGTTGTAATCCGACATGTCGTGGGACTTCCAGCTGCTGGGGTAGTCTCCGTTGTTGTTGGTGATGGTCGGCCATTTGGCGTACTCCGCGTTGACCGCCGTGTTCCAGTCCAGATCCAGGATCTCCGCCTGGAACGTCCAGGTCGGGTTCCACTGGTGTACCGCGCGCAGGATCTTCCGATACGACTCCGGAAAGCCCTGGGCATCCATCGCTGCCTCGAATTCGGCGTCCACGGTGACCTCGTTGAATTCCAGCAGGAACTTCGTCATCACGTATCCGGTCAGGTCCTTCTCGCCGTTGTAGTCAAACCGGATCTTCGCCCACTCCGTCGTCTCGCTTCCGCTCTTGTACTCCACCTTCTCCAGGATGTGTACGATGGTCGAGGCGGGAAGCTGGATGGAAAAACCTCGCCTGTCCTTCACCGAGTCGCTCGAGGACCCGGGCGCCACTCTTACGTTCGCTCCGGGAGCGGTGTTGACGTACGCGGCCATTCCCTTTTCGCCCTCGCCGGCTTCGTCCGCATTGGCGCGCCACAGCGTGGCGAGACCGCACGGAACCATCAGCGATGAGATCAGCATCACCGTCAGTATGATCGCCAGTATGCGATTGTCATTTCCTTTTCTTCGTTTCATGCAGGAAGTCCTCCTTCATGCAGTACAGCCCAAGGAAACGCTGATAAATCTTCGTTTCCTTAAATCTCTTCTTTCGGCCACGCGATCTCGCCCTCGAAGACGGTCACCGCGGGACCTGTCATGAAAATGGTATCATTTTCCCTGTCATAGACGATCTTAAGATCGCCGCCGAGCAGGTGAACGAGCACCTCATCATCCGTGAGTCCTAACAGCCGGCACGCGTACGCGGTCGCGCAGGCACCCGTGCCGCAGGCCTTCGTCTCACCCGAACCGCGCTCCCACACGCGCATGTTCACTTCATTTCTGCCGAGTACTTCGACAAACTCCGTGTTCACGCCCTCGGGAAACATCGGATCGTGCTCAAGCTGCATTCCGAGCTCCTTCACGGGCGTGTCCGCCGTGCTCTCCACCGGGATCACCGCGTGCGGGTTGCCCATGGATACAGCGGTAAATGCAAGCTCTCTTCCGCCGAGCGTGAGCGGCTTGCCGATGGCGGGCTCATCCGCGACGAGCGGAAGATCCGCCGGCTGAACGGAGGGGTGGCCCATATCGACCGTCACCTCGTACACAAGTCCGTTTCTCACCGCCAGGTGCAGCTTCTTCACACCCGAGAGCGTCTCGACGGTGATGTCCGTCTTGTCCGTCAGCCCCTTGTCATAGACGAATTTGCCGACGCAGCGGATGCCGTTGCCGCACATCCGTCCCTGGCTTCCGTCCAGATTGTACATTTCCATATAGAAATCCGCGCATGCGCTCGGCTTGATCAAAATGATGCCGTCGCCACCGATTCCGGTGTTGCGGTCGCTCATGAACACGGCCGCCTCCGAAGCGTTCGGCAGCGGGGTTTTCGTGCAGTCAAAATACACGTAATCATTGCCGCAGCCATGCATTTTCGTAAACTTCCACATCTGTTTTGAACCCGTCCTCTCCGATGCCTCCTGCCGCCTTCCGACAGAAAGGGCATGGTACTCTATCATAAAACATCTGCATTTTACCCGCAAAAATGGAAAAAGTCAAGTCAACGCGCGCGCATGCGAGGCTCCGGAGGTGCCGCAGTATTGACATTTTTAAGGGAAAATGCTATTCTTTTGGCAGTATGAAGAACCGTTCATACGCGGGGTTTCATAATTGAAAACTTTAGGAGGTATTTTTCATGAAGAAAATTGCGTTATTGCTGACACTGCTCCTTGTTGTCGGCATGCTTGCCGCCTGCGGCAGCGCGAACAATACACCTTCGGATTCCGGTACCACTCCTGCTCCGACGAACACGCCGACCGAGGCTCTGCCTACGGATTCGCCGACTCCGTCGCCGACACCGACACCGGACCCGAACTGCTACTTCAAGAGCGATTTTGATTCCGCTCCGGAAGGTCTTCTGCTGAAGGATAAGTCCGAGGATATCGTCGGTGCGATCAACGCGGATCCTAAGCTGATGTATCTGCTGTTTGACCAGGTTGGTTCCGGCATGTCCGCAATCGGCGTAGGCCAGGGCAAGGACGGCACGAACTGCCTGCTTGCAACCGGCAGAACCGCTACCTGGAACGGTATCGCGATCACGGTTGACCAGAAGTGGTACGGCAAGGGCTTCAAGATCAGCTTCGATGCGAAGTGCGTATCCCAGAAGGAAGGCGTAACCGATATGACCGTTTCCCTCACGACCAAGTTTGAGGCTTGGAAAGACAAGGAAGCCGGCAAGCATTCGGTTCAGTATCCTGCATACAACCGTATCACCGGTATTTCCTCGAACGGCGAGTGGGTACACTGCGAGAGCACCGTATTCCTTCCGGATGACATTTACGTTGATCCTGAGACCAACACCTCCACCGCTCAGCTTTACTTTGAGTGCGCGGACGGAACCGGCAAGGAAGACATTTTGATCGACAACCTTTCCATCACGCTTTGCGACGGCGTAGGCGATTTCGAAGCCTTCAACGCTTACTGGGAAGAGCACAAGCCTGCTGAGGAAGGCGAGGAGTAATCTCTCCCCGGTCGGGGAATCCTGAGACCTCTAAGTGGGTCAGTGGGACACATCTCACTGACCCACTCCTTTTGTGAAAGACCGCGATCCGGACAGCATCCGGACCGCAATCAGTAAGGAGTATTATACGAAGACCATGAAGACCGTTGCACGGACCATGAAGACACTTACCCTGTCGGCGCTGGCGCTTTGCCTGGCGCTTATTCTCTGTGCCTGCGCGGGTCTTCCGGGCTCGGAGGATCTCGATGCCCTGACGCCGACTCCCGAGCTTTCCACTCCTACCCCGACACCGACCGAGGCTCCGACCGGCCCTCTGACGCCCGTCGTATCCCCCTCGCCGACCCCTGTGCCGCCCACGCCCACCCCGGACATCTCCGGACTGAGCGACGGCTGGTACAACGCCATGGCGTACTGGGATTTCAACGGAAAGCTCGTTCAGACCGCGACGGTGGCGCCCGGTGAGATGCTCTATGCCAACAATTTCGAGCGTGACCTCGGCAACCGCCTCTCGCCGGACAATGTCTGCAACGAGGCGGAGATCTACACCACGGACCGCCTGGCGTACTCCGGCTACTACTCCGTCAAGGTTTCCCGCCGCAAGCAGGAATACCACGGTCTCAGCGGCTTCGGCCTGAAGCTGAGCATGAACAACGGCATCACCTTCAACAAGCTTGTCGACCACGTGATCTGCGTGCGCTGTATGGTTTACTACGAGGACGAAGGCTTCGGCGCGCCGGAGGCGATCTGGTTTACGGCGTACGACGCGTACCACACCGAGATGGCTCTGGACTACGTCTACAACCGCAAGGACGGCCTCAAGACGCTCGACAAGGAAGGCAACCCCGTGATGCAGGAACAGGAGCGCTTCGTAAAATGCAACTCGGTGCGCGTCCCCAAGGGCACCTGGACCGAATGCACATTTTACGTCACCGTGCGAGCTTCCGATGCTCCCGCGGGCTGCATTCTCATCGGCACGTACGACGAGGCACCCAACAGCGTCGGCCTGTACTGCTCCTACTACGTCGACGACCTGACCGTCACGGTGCTGCCGCGGGACCGGTACCCTGTCGCGGACAATGCGCGCTCACAGTCCGTGAGCACCTCCGCGGACACGCAGGACGGCGATCCTCACGTGATCGAAGATATCTCGCAGGGCCCGCCCGTGGAGCTTCCGGTTCCGGAAGAGCCGGATGAGAGCGACGAGGAAGACGCTTCGTGATCTGACACATAAACGCAAAATAAGACGGCACAACCTCTGCGAATTGTGCCGTCTTTTTGTTTACTCTTTCATTGTCTTGCCGGACCACACTCCGGCTCACCGATCACTCGATGATCACTCGATTCCATTATCAGCGAGATACTTTACAACATCACCGATCGTTACGATACCGTCAAGGTCTTCCGGCTGGATCTCAATGCCGTACTCATCCTCGAGCGCCGTAACAACTTCATACAGATCCAGGGAATCAATGCGAAGGTCATCACGGAACGAAGTCTCCTCCGTAACACCGGTCACATCAATGTTGAGCTGGTTCTGCAGGATCTCCAGAATCTTTTCGAACATAGTCTTACTCCTTTGAATGCAAAATAGATGCCGGTACGTCTTGTACCGAATGAATCATATTCCACCGCAACATGTTTGTCAATAGAAAAGATAATACCTTCTCGGAAAATGCTGTCGCGATCAGTGCATCGGGCCGTCGGGCTCGCCGTCACCGTCAAAATCAGGCATATCCGGCATATCCGGCAATCCGTCGCCGTCGAGGTCGGGCATCATCGCCATGCCGCCGCCCATCATGCCGTAGAACTCCTTGCCGACAACCTTCTTCTCGTTGCGGACCTGCTCCACAAGCTGCGAGATCAGTTTCTTGACCTGCTTCGGCTTCTTGATGTTCTTCAGCTCGATCATCTTCTCCGTATCCACACGGTTGAAGATCTGGACCGTACCGGTACCGAAGATCTTCTGTCCGAAGGTGCGAACCAGACGGACGTCAACGATACGGTAGAGAAGTGTCTCCTCGTAGATCGTCTTGAAAAAGCCGATCTCCTGATTGAGATGCTCCTTCGTTACGGAGTATCTGGTAAACGAAAACGGAAACCACATCCAGTGCTTTCTGTCTTTCCACAAAATCTCTTCATTTTCCAAATCAACCATGATCAAAACCCCTTTCTCTCAATGAGTGAATTGCCGCCCTCGAATAATGTACCGCTTCCGTTCGCAGGAGGCGTTCGGACGAGCATTCGCAACTCCCCGCCAGTTCATTATAAAATACCCCGTTGGAAAAAACAACAGAAAAACACGGGGAAGCGCATTTTCCGCGTCAAATATAGCCGAATGTACGTAAGATGAACACCATGGCCGTGATCGTCAACGGCGAGAGCACCGTCGCGACGAGGACCGTCCCCGAAGCGAGAGCGGCATCATTTTTCATATTCTTCGCCATGATGTAGCAGGCGACCGTCGTCGGGGACGCAAGCATCACCGCGATGGCCAGGAGCTGCTCGTTGCGGAACCCGAGCCACACCGCGATCGGCACAAACACGGCGGGCAGAAGCACAAGCTTCGTCAGCGCCGCAGACAGAACCGTGCGCATCTTCGAGACCGCCTCGCGGTGCTCAAACCCGGCGCCGAGCACAAGGAGCGCGAGCGGCGTCGCCATATTGCCGACACTCGTCAGGAATTTGTACGGGATCGTCATGCCGCGCCAGTCCGTCCAATGCAGCTGTGCCGCGGGAATTGCCAGAAGAACCGCCAGGATCAGCGGGTTGGTGACTACTTCGAACGCGACCGTTTTCGCGGAGAAGCGGACATTGTCCTCCTTCTTCGCGCTGATGGCCAGCGCCAGAACCGAGAAGAAATTATAGAACGGCACGACCGCCACGATCATCAGCGGTGCAAAGCCGACACTGCCGTTGTAGATGTTGGACACGAACGCGATACCGAGTACCGCGGCGCTTCCGCGAAAGCTCACCATCGCGTACGTGCCGATCATGCTGCGGTCCCGCAGGAACGCCCACGAAAGCCCGTATATCACGGCAAATGAGACGCATGTTGCGATAACGCAGAACAAAAAGAATTTCAGATCAAAGCTCTCCGACCAGTCAACCGTGGAGAGCTGCGTGAACAAAAGAACCGGGAGCGTGACGCGAAAGGTCAACCGGTCTCCGACGCGTGCAAACTCCTCGTTCAGAAGACCGATTTTCCGAAGCACGAACCCGAGCACGATCACCAGAAACACCGGCACGGTCGCATTCAAACTGAAAATGAAATCATTCATCGCTCACCAGTCCCGTTCTCTGCCGGACGAAAATCAATACGAGTTAATTGCGTCTTCGGACTCGTCCGTGTTCTTGTCAATCTCCAGAACCGTTACATAAAACGTTTCGCCGTTGTCAAGCGTAACCTTCTCGCGGTCTCCGACCTTCTGCATGTAGATGGCATCACCGATCGGCGACGCGACGCTGATCTTCCGCTCCAGCGGATTGGCGCGAAGCCATGTCACAACCTTCACCGTCATGTCGCGGCCGGTCTTCTCCGAATGAATCGTCACGATGTTGTTCATTCCGACCTCATCGTCCCCGGCGTTGTCCGTAAATCTCGGGCTCGTCTCGAGCACCCTCTCCAGATACCGCTCTCTGCCTTCCATCGCGCGAAGCTTTGCCTTGGCTGCCGAGTACTCGGCGTTCTCGCTGAGGTCGCCCTGCGCGCGCGCTTCGTTGAGCGCCTTCAGCACAACCGGCTTGTCCTCGTTCGCTATCTTCCAGAGCTCATTATTTATCTTGCGGCGATCACCATCCGTGATGCCCTTCTTTTGCTCTTCCGTCAGTTTTCCGCTCATTACTAATCTCCTTACTTCATCTATTCTGTACAGGCGTTCTCGCGCCCGTTGAGTGCTGTTCTTCAACTCTTTTCATAATACCATACTTCAACTGCGGTGTCAACGAAACCGGGGGGGCTCGCACCCATCAAACGGGGGGAAGATCGGGCTCGATTGCCTCACTCAGCGGAGCGCAAGTACTAAGCGACCGTCACCTGCTCATGACAAGGGGCGCTGCTCCCGAACTCGCTTCGCTCAAACACCCTCGCAGCGCCCCTATTCGCACTCACGCTCGCTAAGTGCTTGCCTCATGCTTCGTTGCGGCAAAGCGAGCCCGATCTCCTTACCGTATTGATTTCGTGTTCGCCGCGGTTTCGGCCCCGACAGGAGTACGACATTACACCGCTTTTCTAACTTGTACGGATAGTAGAACGCTCAGACGGACAACCACTTGTACATGCTTTACGACCTTGACAATTCTTGACAGCTTTTTTCTCTGATGTTAATATGTATAGGCTAAGCACCACTATCTTTAGGAGGCAAGAAATCCGATGAAAGTATACAACGAAACAGAGTTTTCTCAATGGTCTGTTTACGACGATATGATTCAGTCGTATCGGTCAAACATGATTTCTTCGCAATCCTTGTTATTAGCCGTTGCAGCACTTTTCTTCAGCAAATCTGATGCTATGACTATAACTGTTTGTATTATTGGACTTTTTAATCAGTGGTTTATATGGTATAGAGTAATACGAGCCAGATCATTAGTCACTGATTTTCACAAGCACAACGCCTTGTACGAACTGTCTCTAAACATTAATGAAGAAGGCAAACTTTGGAAAGAAGGCGACAATCATTTAAGTGAACATACGTATATCAATAATTGGTCTGTCAGAAAAAAAGCAAACAACTGGGTTGCCGAAAAAACGAAGCAAGCAAAATACAAGAGAAATTATAGAATTACAAGAGTAAAACTTGACATTATTCTGCCCATTATGTTTACCATCATTTGGGGGATGATGCTTTACCTCACCCTCAAGGACTACATTTTCTAACGATTTGAATTATTTATTCAAAAATATACAACTATGGAGGATTAATTTATGGCTGAACAAGTAAAAGAACGTAGCGAAATAGAGAAGCAATACCTGTGGGACCTGACGTCTTTATTTGCCGATGACGATGCGTGGGAGGCGGCGTACGCGCAGTTGGATGCCGATCTGGCGCAGATGGATCTGTTCCGCGGCAAGCTCGGCGACGGCGTGCAGGTTGTTGTTGAGGCCTACCGCGTGCTGCACGACCTCGCGGTCCGGCTGGAGGCCGTTCACGGCTACGCGTACCAGCGCCGCACCGAGGACACGCGCGATACGAAGTCGCAGAACATGATGACCAAGGGCGACTCGCTGTATGTGCGTTTTATGGGTGCGGTTTCGTACTTCGATCCCGAAATTCTCTCCCTGCCCGATGACGTGCTGGAGAGCTACCGCACGGCTCCGGAGATGGCGCCGTATCTGCATGTGTACGAGGATCTTCTTCGTCAGAAGGCGCACACGCTGACCGGTGCCGAGGAAGCGATCATCGCGGCGTTCGGTGACATCCGCGGCGCAGGCGGCGATGTAGCTGACATGCTCATGGACGCGGATATGACGTTTGACTCGATTGACAATCCCGAGGATCCGTCCAAGCCGATTGAAGTGACGCACGCGAACTACATCCAGTTGCAGGAATCGACGGACCGCAACATCCGCAAGGCTTCGTTTGAGAGCCTGTACCGTTCGTACCGCAAGCACATCAACACCTTCGGCGCGACCTATCTGAACACGCTCAAGGAGAGCACGCTCATGACGAACCTGCGTCATTTTTCGTCTGCGCGCGCGGCGTCGCTGGCTTCCTACAACATTCCCGAGTCCGTGTACGACAGCCTCGTTGAGACGGTGCATGCGTACCTGCCTCAGATGTATCGCTACCTGAAGCTTCGTAAGAAGCTGCTCGGACTTGACGAGCTTCACTACTATGACATTTACACGCCAATCACGAAGGACTACAACGTTTCCTACACCTACGACGAGGCGAAGGAGCTGCTGCTCTCGTCCGTCGCTCCGCTCGGCGAGCACTACGTTGAGACGGTCCGCAAGGGCCTCGCGTCCCGCTGGGTTGACGTGTTCCCGAACGCGGGCAAGCGCTCCGGCGCGTACTCGATCGGTTCCTGCAAGACGACGCCTCACATCTCGATGAATTTTACGGGCACGCTCGACTCCGTGTCGACGCTCTGCCATGAGATGGGCCACTCGATGCACACCTACCTCACGCATGAGAACCAGCCGCCGCAGTACGACGACTACTCGCTCTTCATCGCCGAGGTTGCTTCCACGGTCAACGAGAACCTTCTCGCGGAGAATCTTCTCTCGAAGACGACCGACCCTACCGCCCGCCTGTTCCTGATCAACAACCTGCTTGACGGTTTCCGCGGCACGGTGTTCCGCCAAACGATGTTTGCCGAGTTCGAGCAGATCGCGCATCTTCGCGTACAGAACGGCGAGAGCGCATCTCCCGAGGATCTGTGCACCATTTACCGCGATCTCATCAAGCTCTACTTCGGTGACGAGCTTGTGATCGACGACGAAGTTCAGTATGAGTGGGCGCGCATTCCTCACTTCTACCGTCCGTTCTACGTATACCAGTACGCGACCGGCTTCTCGTCGGCAGTCGCTCTCTCCGAGGGCATCCTTCACGAGGGTGAGCCCGCGGTCAAGCGCTACCTCGAGTTCCTCTCGCTCGGCAACTCGGTCTACCCGCTCGAAGCTCTTGCGCACGGCGGTGTTGACCTCTCCACGCCGGCCCCGGTTGCCAAGGCTCTCGACAAGTTCGCCAAACTTCTGGATGAGGCGGAAGCGCTGGTCGGTTGATGTGTCAGTTAACCTTTATTTGAACCCGGAAACAGTAAAACCTTTACTTTGCCCTTTTAACCGATCCTTTCCGCAAACGAAAACGGTGGATTTTGCCCGCCCGGGCAAAATCCACCGTGTTTTTTCAAAGAATCAACCGTTCTTGTTCGTCTTGTCAGGGCTCAAATCCTGCTTACCCTTCAGGTAGATCACACGGTGCGCCATGCGCTTCATCACGGCCTCATCGTGCGTGATGAAGAGATATGTCAGATTGAAGCGGTCGTGGAAGTCCGCCAACAGCGCCAGCACCTGCTCCTGCACGGTCGCGTCGAGTGCCGACACGGGCTCGTCGAGGATCAGGATATCCGGCTTGCCGAGGATCGCCATACCGATCGCGACACGCTGCCGCTGGCCGCCCGAGAGCTCGGTGATCTTGCGCTCCGCGTACTCCTTGCCGAGGCCGACAGCCGTGAGCATCTCCTGCGCCTCGTGCCGACGCTCCTCAGCCGCTTTCCGGTACATCGCGACAATCTCATTCTTGCGGGTTCGGCGCTGCTCACCGGTCAAACCGTTCTTGCGCAGCGACCGGATCGCCTCGCGTCTCTCCTTCTTCTGCCGTACGCGAAGCGGCTCCTCCAAAAGCCACTGCACCGTCTTCGCGCGGTTCAGGCTTCCGTACGGATCCTGGAACACCATGCCGATGCGCGCGTCCGTCTCGATCGTGCCTGCCTGGCGCGGGATCAGACCCGCGAGGCAGCGCGCAAGCGTCGATTTGCCGCTGCCGCTCCGGCCGATGATGCCGAGCACCTCGCCTTCCTTAAGCTCCATCTCGAAATTCTCGAGGACTTTATTGTCATAATTGAGAGGATTGCGGCCGCGCCGCTTTCCGTAGTACACGTGAAGATGCTTCACGCTGAGTATGGTCGGGGCATCCTGCGCCCAATGCATTTTCTCCGTAAAATCCGTTCCCTCGAGCGAACGGAGCAGCTGCTTCGTCTCCGCTGCCTTCGGGTCCTCGAAGATCTCCCTGACGGTTCCCTCCTCGACGATGTGCCCATCGTCCATCACAAGCACATGCTGGCAGATCCGCCGCACCACGGCCAACTCATGAGAGATAAACAAAACCGCCATGCCGTGCTTCTTCTGAAGCTCATCCAGAAGCTCCAGGATCCCGTCGCGCGTCTCCGCGTCGAGCGCCGTCGTGGGCTCATCGAGGATCAGCAACCGCGGCCGCAGGAGCATCGCGATCGCGATCATCACGCGCTGCCGCTGTCCGCCGGACAGCTCCTTCGGAACGCTTCGCAGGATGCGCTCCGTCTCCGTGAGCTCAACCTCCAGAAGGGCATCCGCAAGCTTCTTGTCCTGCTCCTCCTTCGGCAAATGCACCTCGTTGTGCGTGAGCATTTCCCGCATCTGACGCCCGATTGGCATCGTGGGGTTCAGGGACGTCATCGGCTCCTGGAACACCATCGCCATCGCGTCGCCGCGAAGCACCGCGAGCTCCTTCTTCGAGCACTGCAGCACATCGACAAGCCCCGCGTCCGTGCGGAGCAAAATCCGCCCCGTCACACCGGCCGTGTCGGGCAGAAGGCCCATCACGGACAACGCCGTCATGCTCTTGCCGCTGCCGGATTCGCCGACGATTCCGAGCCGTTCGCCCGCATGAAGCGTAAAATTCACATCCTTGACGACAGTCTGCAGCGATCCGTTCGCCTTCTCAAACGCGACGGCAAGGTTGCGCACGCACAATATCGCGCTGTCGGGAATATCCTCCGCGCTATTGACCGTTGTTTCTTTCGTCGCCCCGGCTACATTCTCCGGATTGCCGTCTTCCGTAGTGCCATCCGCATCGGCCGAAGCAATTCCGTCTGCCGCTGCGACCTCGCAACTCTCGCACTCCGTCCCGTACCCGGCCGCTGCAAGTTTCCGGCTGATGCGCGCGCGGATCCTCGCGGGACTTCCGGTGTCACCCTGGTTGCCGGAGTACGCGTCGCTCAGAAGCGAAACGCCGAGCACCGCGAGCACAAGGATCAGACCCGGGAACAGCACCGTCCACGGCGCGCTCCGCAGGTACGACTGCCCCTCGGAAAGCATGCGTCCGATGCTCGCCTTCGGCGGCTGAACGCCGAGACCTAAGTAGCTCATGCCCGACTCCGCGAGCACGGCATTGTTGAAGCCGACAGCCATCGTCACGAGAAGCGTGGCGCGGATGTTCGGCAGGATATGCACGAACAGGATCCGGGCGTTCGAAACGCCCAATAATTTCGCGTTGACGACGTAGTCCGACTGCAGCTGCGTGCGCACGTCGCTGCGGACGACACGCGCGATACTCGGAACGAAAAGGATGCCGAGCGCGATGACTACATTTTTCTCGGAAGGACCGAGAACGCCGACGAACACGAGCGCAAGAAGGATGCTCGGAAACGCGAGAAGACAGTCGTTGATGCGCATGATGACCGCGTCGAAGGTTCCGCCGATGTAGCCGGCAAGCGCTCCGACGAGCGTTCCGAAGACACCGCCGATCGCCACCGTCATCACGCCGATCAGCATCGTGGTCAGCGCACCGTGCGCCACGCGCGTGTACACGTCGCGGCCGTAGTGGTCCGTGCCGAAGAGATGCTTGAACGACGGGGCAAGATTTTTCGATGCGACATCCATTTCATCCGCCCCGTAAGGCGACAGGAACAAGCCCCCCGCGATCAGCAAGATCGTCAGGAGGAGAAGCGCGCAGCCGCATATGAAATTGAACGAATGCTTCCGCTTCATGCTCTGTCCCTTTCCGTAAGATGATTTTCCGTCTAAGAGTTTTTTACTCTGTCTCAGCGCTTGAATTTACAAGCAGCACCACGATTCCGATATACAAAACGATCGCCTGCACGACATTGTAGTCGCGGTTCGAGATCGACCGCACCAGAAGCCGTCCGAGGCCGTTCACGCCGAAGACCTGCTCCACGACGATACTGCCGGCAATGATCTCCGAGACGATGACGCCGATAAATGTCCTCACACCCGGCAGCGCGTTCGGCAGCATGTGAAGCATCAGCACCTTGCCCTCGGTAAGGCCCTTGCTCCGTGCCGTGCGCACATAGTCCTTGCTGCGCTCCGTCAGCAGGGCGCTTCGCAGGAAGCGCACGGTCATCGCTGCCTTCGGGATTGCGATCGCGAGCGCCGGGAAGATCAGGTAGGCAAGGCATGCGCCGAGCCCTTCATCGTACGAGACAAATGCTCCCGGCATGAACACCTTAAGCCATAATCCGAGCACGACCGAGATCACCAGTCCTAAGAAAAATGCAGGCACTGCCATCATGGTCTGGTTGACCACCGCGCCCGTGCGGTCGACGGCAGAGCCGGGGAACCGCGCGTACAGAAGCCCGAGAGGGAACGCGATCACAAGGATCATCAGGATGGACATTCCCGCCAGCAGGAGCGTGTTCGGCAGAACCTGCCACAACAGCTCCGACACCGGCATCTTGTAGTGCAGCGACTCGCCGAAATCGCCCTTGAGCACGCCGCCGAGCCAGCGCCCGTAGCGCACGATCATCGGATCGTTCAGGCCCATCTCCTCACGGAGCGCCTCCAGTGCCTCCGGCGTCGCGTTGGTCCCGAGTTTCATCATCGCCGGGTCACCCGGGAGCACCTGGAATGCCAGGAACGTAACAAAAGAGAGCGCAAGCACCGCGATCAGCACGGCAGCGCCTTTTCTGATCCACTTCATACCTGCGCCCTCCTTTCTTTAAGGGTTATTCCTTATTTCTGTTTCAATCCTTGAAGTACACGGAAGCCATATCCTGTACGTACACGGGATAGAACGTGTAGCCCGCAAGCTTCTTGTTGACTGCCACCATCAGAGACGGGCTCTGAAGGAACACCGAAGCCGCATCGTTCGCAAGACAAGCCTGCAGCTGATGGTAAAGCTCTACCTTGGCGTTCGTGTCAACCGTCGCCTGTGCCTCCTTGTAGATGCGGTCGAACTCATCGCTCGTGTAGTTGATGAAGTTCTTGGTCGAGCCGCCGACATAGTACTTGAGGATGTCGCTCGGAGCGAGCTGCGAATCAAGACCGATGATGGTCGCGTCGCAGTCATGTCCCTTGTACACATCCGAAAGCCAGCTCGCCCACTCGATCAGCTCGATCTTCATTGTGATGCCGACCTTCTTGAGCTGGTTCGCGAGAACCTCAGCCGTCTGCACATGGTACGTATAGTTCGACGGAACCTTTACCGTGAACGTGAAACCGTCAGCGTAACCGGCCGCAGCGAGCAGTTCCTTCGCCTTCGCCTCGTCGTGCGCGTACAGGTTCGCAAGTCCGCCGTCATAGTACAGACCGAACGTCGAGTACACGCCGCTGCCGATGGCCGTGCCGTAACCGCCATTGAGCATCTGCAGAACCTCTGCCTTGTCAACCGCGTAGTTCACCGCCTGGCGCACACGGATGTCATCGAAGGGCTTTCTCGCGTTGTTCAGGAACAGGCCCTGCACAAGGCTCATGGAGCCGACCTCGATGTTGAACTGATCCTTGAGCTGCTCCGCCTGATCGACGGTCAGATACGGGAAAATGTCGATATTTCCCGCCTGCAGCTTCAGGAATGCCGCGTCCGCGCTCTCGGAGATGGAAAATGTCACCTTCGCCAGGTGAGCCTTCTCCCCGTGATAGTCCTCGAACCGCTCCATGACCAGGCTGTCCATCGGCTTGTACGACACGAACTTGAACGGGCCCGTACCGACCGGCGACTTCGCCTGATCCGCATAGTTCTTCGGAACGATATTGCACGTAAAATACCCGATCAGCTCAGTGTTCGGGCTTGCAAGGGTGACCGTAACCACGTCCTTGTCACCATTTTTCGAAGCAGTAATGTCGGAAATAACAGAAAACGCAGCGACAACCTGAACCTCCGGATCCGGATTCTCCAAGCGTCCTGCGCATCGATTTAACGAATATACAACGTCATCCGCCGTAACGGTCTCGCCGTTATGGAACTTCACGCCGTCGCGCAACACGAAGGTGTAAGTCTTGCCATCCGCCGAGATCTCGTAGCTCTCCGCTACCGCGGGTACCAGTTTGCCGTCTTTGTCGGGCTTCACAAGCCCTTCGAAAATGTTGTACAAGACTTCTCTGGTTCCTGCCGCTACCGCTTTGTGAGGGTCAAGACTGTCCAAATCCTGTGTTATTCCTATCACTACCGCTCCACCTTTCAGTTCGTCTTCCGGGTCCTTAGTACCGCCTTTGCAAGCGCAAAGTGCAGTCATCGCGGACACCAGAAGCAGAAAACAAGCAAAAAACTTCTTCATCTTTGCTCCTTCCCCACTTTCCAGTGGACCTTATGTGATTTTTTGCAACCCCTATCATACACTGCCGCCCCGGAAAATGCAAGTGCTTTCCGCCGGCATGCCCCCGGAACGCCCCGGATCACGCATCGGGTCTGCATCAAAAAAGGCGTTCGATGAATTAACCGAACGCCCTCTCTCCTGCAATCCCAATGCCGGAACGATCATTCCGCGCCGTTGCTCCCGCGCATCAACTGCTCCACAAGTTCCCTCTTGTTGTACAAAACGCACCCTCCGTCATGTCGTCCGTGAGAAGGTTTTCGCTTTGAAGCGCAAGGAACAGCGGTGAATGCAGCGCCTCGCGAAGGGATGTATTTTTCACGTTTATGTCCGAATACGGCGAGAACGGGCACGGTTCCGCGCCGCCGTGGGAATTGATGTGGAAGAACCCCCTTCCGGCCGCCACGCAGCCGCCGGAGCTCTTCTCATCGCCCGGGAAGGAAATGTATACCATCTCCGGCCGCTCCTCCCGCAGACGCGCGATCTCCCCTGCCAGGAACTCTCTCTCCGGCTCGCCGGGTGCCAGATGCCTGCTCTCCTCCGTCACCGGCACGAACTCCACGAAGATCACGGCCTTGCAGCCCTTTTCCGAAAGCTCCGAGAGAAAGGCATCCGAAACGACCTCACGCACATTTTCCGTCGTGACCGTGACCGAAGCTCCGAAGATCAGACCGCGGCTGCGAAGCTCGTCCATGTTCCGGATCAGACGGTCGTAGATGCCGTCGCCGCGCCTTGCATCGGTGATCTCCTTGCTTCCTTCGATGCTCATGATGGGAACAAGGTTGCGGCACTTATCAAACATCGCAAAATACTTCTCATCCATGAACGTTCCGTTCGTGAAAATGGGGAAAAGAATGCGTTTCTTCCTGCCCGCCGCCGCGATCACGTCCCTGCGGAGCATCGGCTCGCCGCCGGCGAGGAGAATAAAGCTGATGCCCAGCTCATCGGCCTCGTCAAATATCCGAAGCCACTCTTCATCCGTCAGCTGGCTGACCGGCTCCGTGTCCGTAGTGGCATGGTTGCACCGCGAATAGCACCCCGCGCAGTGCAGGTTGCAGCTGCTCGTGATGCTCGCGATCAGAAACGGAGGGATGTGCTCCCCGAGTTTCTCCGCCTTCCTGCGCTTCTTCGAAGCCGAAGAAGCAGCCCTTCCGAAGCGCAGCATAAAGAGGCTTTCCTTGGGATTTGAAAATGTCGCTTTCACGGCGTCGGCCACTACGCGTTCCACGCCCTCCGTCATGTATTCCTGCAGATCAAATTCCTGTTCCATCATTGTCTCCGTTCACGTGGATTTCCTGTCCGCCGGCCCTGTGCCTGCCGCTGCCCTCCGGGCACCTGTTCCGCCGGGTCACAGTGCCGCGACCACCGCTTCCTTCACCTTATCCATGTCAACCGTCGGCTCGAAGCGTGCGATCACGTTGCCCTCACGGTCAATCAGGAACTTCGTAAAATTCCACTTGATATATGCCTTCTCGCCGAACTTCTTGTTGTTCATATTGGCAAACGTATCGAGTGCCTTCATCTTGAGACCCTTGCCGAAGCCCTCAAACGGCTTCTCTGTCGCGAGGTACGCAAACAGCGGATCCGCTGTCTCCCCGTTCACATCGATCTTTGCAAACTGCGGGAACTCGGTGCCGAACTTGACCGTGCAGAATTCATGGATCTCGTCGTCATTGCCCGGCGCCTGGTTCGCAAACTGGTTGCACGGAAAATCCAGGATCTCAAATCCCTTGTCCTTCAACTCGCGGTACATCGCCTCCAACGGATCATAATGCGGCGTAAATCCGCATCCCGTCGCGGTATTCACGATCAAGAGCACTTTCCCCTTATATTCGGAAAGACTCACCTCATTGCCCTTGCGGTCTTTTACAGTAAAATCATACACATTTGCCATAGTTGTTCTCCTGTCAATCAGATGAATTGTTTTCAACGGCTGTCCTGACCGGCCGGGTCCGCATCCGTTTGGTTTCTTTGTTTGGTTTCTCGCTTTGTGCCTCCGGTTTGCCGTCCGGTTCAGCTGTCCGTCTCAGCCGTCCAGGAAGCGGTACAGCAGTCCGTACAGCTCTTTCGCCTCCTCCGCGCTCAGCGGGGAGCCCTCCCTCGCAAGCGCAAGAGGGATGTCCTTACATTGTTCCTTTAATGCCTCCGCCTTCTCCGTGATACTCACGACGGTGATCCGCTCATCCTCCGCCGACCGCCTTCTTGTCACGTAGCCCTCCTGCTCCAGCCGCTTCAGAAGCGGCGTGAGCGTACCGGCATCAAGCCGGAGGATCTCCCCGAGCTGTCCCACGTTCACGCTCTCCTTCTCCCACAGGACCATAAACACGATATACTGCGTATACGTAAGCCCCAGCGGCTTGAGATACGGCGTATAGGCATTTACGATCTTCCGGGCACACGCGTACATCGGAAAGCAAAGTTGATTCTCCAGTTTCAGCTGTTCGTATTCCTGTGCCATGGTTTCCGCCTCGCTTTTTATCTTTAGTCAAATTATATTGCGTCAAATATATTTTGTCAAGCATTATTTTCCGATACTAAACATCACAATTGGGATTTTCCTCTTGAAAATCGAACATATGTTTGGTATATTACAGCCATACAAGTTGTTTTCCCGCCGGTCCGGAAGGTTTTCGCTCCCGACCGGAGCCGGCTGTCTGTCTTACGGAAGAAGGCTGTACTATGAGAAATTTGATCTATCGCAACAACATTTACGAACTTCGAACCAGCCTCGGGATCAGCCAGGAGCGTATGGCCGGGGATCTCAATATCAGCAGGCGCAGCATCAGCAAGATTGAATGCGGCGAACAGAACCCCTCGCTGGAGATCGTCTACCGGATCTCCGCCTACTTCGGCCGGAACATCCCGGAGGTTTTCCCGCTTCTTGCGGAGACGCATCTCGTCTCCTGCCGGGGAGCGGAAGGGGAAAGGAGATGACCCTTATGGATTACACGATCATCGCAGTGGATTTTGACGGAACCCTTTGCTACAGCAACTGGCCGGATCTCGGGGAGCCGAACCGGCCGCTGATCGAATACCTGCGCGCGCAGCGGCAGTCCGGCAACAAGCTTATCCTCTGGACCTGCAGAGCCGGGGAAGCCCTGGAGCGGGCCGTCTCCTGGTGCAGGGACCACGATCTCACCTTCGACGCGATCAACGACAACCTTCCGGAGATCGTTGCGCTGTACGGCAACAATTCCCGGAAGATCACCTGCGATTATTACATTGATGACAAGGCAGTTTTGCCGGAGGCCCTGCAGGCCTGCTGAACCTATGGAAGACCGACAGAAAGCATATATCGCCATTGACATGAAGAGCTTCTACGCGTCCGTGGAGTGCGTTGCAAGAGGTCTGGACCCCCTGAAGGCCAACCTTCTGGTCGCGGATGCAAGCCGTTCCGACCAGACCATCTGCCTCGCAGTTTCCCCTGCCCTGAAGGCCATCGGCGTCCCGGCCAGACCCCGGCTTTTCGAGGCCAAGCAGGCGATCTCGCGGTATGAACTTACGCATCATACCCGCGTTCTCTACATTACCGCGGTTCCCCGGATGGCCGAGTACGAGCGCGTATCCGCCCGGATATACGGCATTTACCTGAAGTATGTTTCCCCGGAGGACATCCACGTCTACAGCATTGACGAATGCTTCATTGACTGCACTCCGTATCTTCACTTTTATGAAGACGCCGCGAAGCAAAGCGGGCAGCTCCCCGCTCATATCATGGCGCTCACCATGATCCGGGATGTCCTCGCGAACACCGGCATCACGGCGACCGTGGGGATCGGAACCAATCTGTATCTCGCCAAGATCGCCATGGATATCGTCGCAAAGAAAGCGCCCGCGGACAGCGACGGAGTCCGCATCGCCGCTCTCACCGAGGAATCGTACCGGTATCTTCTCTGGGAGCACAGGCCGCTCACCGACTTCTGGCAGATCGGTCACGGCAAGGCCGCGAGGCTCGAACGGAACCATATGTACACCATGGGCGATGTGGCGGAGCGCTCGCTCTGGGACGAGGAATGGTTCTACAAAACCTTCGGCATCGATGCGGAGATCCTGATCGATCACGCCTGGGGCGTCGAACCTGTCACCATGTACCACATCAAGCATTACAAAAGCGACAGTCACTCCCTTTCCAACGGTCAGGTGCTTCCCCGCCCCTACAAGTATGATGAGGCCTGCATCGTTCTTCGGGAGATGATCGACGTTCTGTGCTGTGACCTGTACAAAAAAGGTCTTGTTTCCTCCCGCTTCACATGGTGGATCAGCTACGATTACAAGAGCCTGGAGTATTTTCCGCAATATGACGGCCGGCTCTCCATCGACTGGTACGGCCGGCTTCACCCCGCGCATTCGAACGGGACCGTTCGCCTGTCCGCTCCGACCAACGTTGCGAAGGAGGTGACCGGCAGGATCATGCAGGATGTCGGGAAGAAAAGCGACCATCGCATTCTTCTCCGCAGGCTCGGCGTGTGCGCCTGCGATGTCGCCGACGATGACGGAGTGTATCAGATGGATATGTTTACCGATTATGACGCGCTGGACAGGGAGCGACAGCTGCACGCCGCCCTCCTGGAAGTGCGGACCCGCTATGGTGCCAACGCCATTCTCAAGGGCTTCAACCTTCTGGAAGGCGCGACCGCGAAGATGAGAAACGAACAGATCGGAGGTCACCGTGCATAAGCCTGCTCCGGTCTGTTAACCAATCGGAGAATTGCCCATGAGTAAGACGACCGACGCTTCGTTTTCCTCCTCTTTCCGTTACCGGCATGTCATTGAGAAGGGGAAACCGACGCACGATAAGAACGACATTTTTCTCATCAGGCACCCGCCCATGAACCTCCTGCGGCGGGCCAAGATATTCAGTCCCTTCGACGCTCTGAAGGGGTTTCAGGACGAACTCTCGAAGGCGCAGTCCGAAGTGACCGCAGGCTTCCTCGCGGACGCGGATGTCACAGAAGATCCTCCGTAGAGGAAGACGGACGCGGATGTCACAGAAGAGCCTCCGCAGAGTAAGACGGATGCGGATGCCGCCGGAGAGCCTCCGTAAAGAGAGACGGACCGGGCTTCCGGAACCGCCCCCGGGAAGCGCCCGAAAGATTGTTCAGGAGAATTGTTATGTGTACCAGATATGCTTTGGAGAAAGACCTTCCCGAACTCAGCGGGATCATCGACGCCGCGTTGCGGTCCCTGTTGGCGCAAAGGTTCATTGACACCCACGCAAGACCGATCATCACCGACGGCGAGGTGCGCCCTACGGATATCGTTCCGGTCATCGCGCCGGACGCTAAGGGCCGAAGGGCCGTATTTCCCATGCAATGGGGCTTCCTGACCGGTGACAACCGGCGCACGCTGTTCAACGCCCGGGTGGAAACCGCCGGTGAAAAGCCGACCTTCCGGGACGCATGGCGCTCCCACCGCTGCATCATACCGGCCTCCTGCTATTTCGAATGGCAGCATCTGAAGACTCCCGACGGAAGGGAGAAAACCGGCGACCGCTTCGCCATCCAGCCCGTCGGCTGCACAATCACCTGGCTCTGCGGCCTGTACCGCATCGAGAACGGCTTCCCCGTCTTCGTCGTGCTCACGAAGCAGCCCACTGTGGAGCTGTCGAAGATCCACGACCGCATGCCTCTCATGCTTTCCGGGGACAAGATCGAAGAATGGATCGACCCGTCCTCGGATCCGGCCGACCTTCTCTCCTGCGCCCTTTCGGATATGATCATCGAGAAGACGGAGGAATAACCTGCCGGCCCCGATTTCCCTTGCTCCCACACCCGATCCTCCTTGCCCTGCGCCCCTCTGAGCCCCTTGCTCTGCACCCCTCTGTCTTGCATATCCGAAGCGGATGTGATATACTAAAAAATTGCAGAACAAGGGAAGGAGGGTTCAGAATTGCAAGAGAAACAAAGTATGCGTTTCCGGCTGAAAATGCTGCTGTTGACGGTAGCGCTGACAGCGATGGTGTCCGTGATCGGCTGTATCGGATACAATTCCGCAGAGCCTACGCCCTCCCCGACACCGACGGAGGAACCTGACTACATAGCGCTGCCGACGGACCTCGACCCCGAGGTTCTGCAGATGCTGCTGCGACCGACCAACGGCGCGGCGCTGACTCCGGGTGCCGCGACCGGGACCGGTTCGTACTTCACGATCAGCAGCAGGGGGTATTCCATCAAGGATATCACCGATTACTTCAGCGATATCGCGCTCCACACGGAGTACGGCACCGACACCAACTGCATTCACAAGTGGTCCGCGCCGATTCTCGTATATATCAAGGGGTCTCCGACCGCGCAGGACTTGGCCGTGATCCAGAACATTTTCCGTAAAATGAACTCGGTGAAGGGGTTCCCCAGCATCAGCGAGACGATCTCGGACGAGCTTGCCAACCTGGTGATCACGTTCGCGGACGATAACGAGTATCGCAACATTACACCGGCGAACATCACCGATTCGACGGACGGCTTCGCCTCCTGCTGGTGGCAGGGAGCAAGCATTTTCAAAGCAAAGATCGGCATCCGCACGAGCATTTCGCAAAATGAGCGCAACTCCGTCATCTGGGAGGAGATCGTGCAGGCTACCGGTCTGCAGAACGACTCCTACACATACCCGGACAGCCTTTTCTACCAGGGCTACAACGAGGTTCAGGAGCCGACCACCCTCGACTGGATCCTGTTTGAGATCCTGTACCACCCCGCGATCACGGCAGGCATGTCCGAAGCGGAATGTTTGAACATTATCAATGAGATTGTAAAATAGAAGGTGTACGAATGAATATTGACAACAAGAAAACCGCGTTGGACGACGACGCGAGCATTTACCAGCGTCTGGAATCCACGGAAACCGCCAAAACCGAGCGGCAGAAGCTGTCGGAGCTCTCTTTCAAAGGAAAGCTCCGGTATCTCTGGGACTATTACGCTGTCGCCGCAGGCCTCATTCTCTTCTTCGGCGGTCTGATCGTCGCGGTCATCGTGCTCGTGCTTCGGCCGAAGCCGAACATGATCGGCAACTTTGCCATTTTGAACTCTCCCTGGGATTCAAACGCGGTTCAGAACTATCCTGACGAGCTTCTCAAAGCTCTCGACTTTGACAAGAAACACAACGAAGCCGTCATTTCGGACGGATATACGTACGGCAATTCCTCGGACGGTCTCGCGATCTCCACGCATATCTACGCCGGTGACCTCGATTTCATCATCGGCCCGCTCGATGCCGTGCAGCTGTACGCGAACAACGCAATTTTCCTTCCGCTCGACGAGCTCCCCGAGGACATTCAGAGCGCCATCAAGGATGCCAACCGCGTCAGCTCCGACAAGGTGGAGGACGAGGGCACTCGCGATTACGCCTTCAGCCTCGCGGGCACCGCGTTCGAACATTTCGTCAACATCGACGGTTACGAAACCCCGGAAATGTTCATCGGCCTCTGCCGGAACAGTGACCCGGAGCGCAGAGACAACGTGTTGCGCGTGCTCAAGTACGTGATAACCGGGTCGTGATCACTGCGGAAAATGGGGTGAGCCACGGAAATCGGTAGAATTTTCCGCATTTCCTTTATAGAAAGAAACGTCGGAGCCGGCAGACGAGAACTTCCGATTTTTGCTTCGGAGATCATCGATCGGCGCATCCGCGTTTCTTTTTTTCGAAAAATGTGAAAAAAGTGCTTGCATTATTCCTTTGCTTGGAGTAGAATAGCGACTAATTACGGACAAATGTCCGTGACAGAAAAACATTTTAAAAGAACGGGCTACGAAATACCATTCCCGTTCGGTTCGGAGGACAGACTATGAAAGCTATTATTCCCGAGAAAAAACTGCGCGTCGGTATCATCGGTGCTACCGGTATGGTCGGACAGCGCTTTATCTCCCTTTTGGAGAACCATCCCTGGTTCGACGTCGTAACCCTGGCCGCTTCGCCCAGAAGCGCCGGCAAGCGTTACGAGGATGCGGTCGGTGATCGTTGGAAAATGCCCACCCCTATACCTACGGCGGTCAAGGATCTGATCGTCTACGACGCAAGCGAGGTGGAGAAGGTTGCCGCAACGTGTGATTTCGTATTTTCCGCTGTAGATCTCAAGAAGGACGAGATCCGCGCGATCGAGGAGGCATATGCCAAGACCGAGACGCCCGTTGTCTCCAACAACAGCGCACACCGCTGGACGCCCGACGTTCCGATGGTTGTGCCGGAGCTGAACCCGCAGCACTACGATGTCATCGAGTTCCAGAAGAAGCGCCTCGGCACGAAGCGCGGTTTCATCACCTGCAAGCCGAACTGCTCCATCCAGAGCTACACGCCTATGCTTCACGCCCTCAAGGAGTTCGAGCCCACGGTTGTTGTCGCAACGACCTACCAGGCGATCTCCGGTGCCGGCAAGACGTTCAAGGACTGGCCTGAGATGATCGACAATGTCATCCCGTACATCGGCGGCGAGGAGGAGAAGAGCGAGCAGGAGCCTCTCCGTATCTGGGGTCACATCGAGAACGGCGAGATCGTCAAGGCAAGCTCTCCGATCATCACGACGCAGTGCATCCGCGTTCCGGTTTCGGACGGTCACACCGCTGCCGTGTTCGTAAACTTCAAGAAGAAGCCCACGAAGGAACAGATTCTCGAGGCTTGGAAGAATTTCAAGGGTCTTCCTCAGGAGCTCGAGCTTCCGAGCGCACCGAAGCAGTTCATCACCTACTTCGAGGAGGACAATCGTCCGCAGTGCAAGCTCGACCGTGAGATCGAGGGTGGCATGGGCGTATGCGCAGGTCGTCTCCGCGAGGACGCTGTCTATGACTGGAAGTTCGTCGGTCTGTCGCACAACACCAAGCGTGGTGCCGCAGGCGGCGCGATCCTCTCCGCAGAGCTTCTCGTCGCGAAGGGATATATCGCAGCAAAGTAACCACCCTGACGAAACTACTCATTGCTCAAAACAACACAGTATCAATTAACAACAAGGGGCTATCGCCGAGGCGACAGCCCTTTCTCTTTGCATCAAAATCCATTCTCCTCATCAGAGTTGACAAAAACAGGCATCATCATTTATTTATTTTGATAGCGGAAAATAGAATCTCACATTATTGAATACCTGTTATGTAAAAAGCACTCCTGCTTTCTTGAATGAAATGCGAATAGATACACACAGGAAAACATGATAGACTTTTTTCAGGTGTCGCCTACCACGGTTGGCGGCGGTCAGCCTCTGTCTGCTGGGTTTGATTCTAACGAAAGGAGGTTTCAAATACGGCAGGGAAGGAGGTACTTCTACTATGATTACGACAGAACTCATTCAGGTCATCGGATTTATGCTTGCATGTATCGGTCTTGGGATCGAGCTTGAGAGAAATTTCTCGAACGACAGAAGCGGCAGACGTCGCAAACATAAAAAGAAGTGACCGCCACTCCACTCCAAGGAACCGGTCACTTCTGTCAATTCTGCTAAGCAGACAGAGGTCGCCGCTGAGGCGGCACCTCTTTTCTGCGCTTATTGTACTTGATTTTCTAACTCATGTCAAGGGATTCTGCTGCAATCAACACACAGCTGCATCACTCCACATACGCTGTCAGAACCCCGTCAACCACGTCGATCACGATCGTGTCTCCGGCGTGTACCTGATCCTCGAGGATCATGCGGGCGCTCATGGTTTCCGCGTTGGTCTGCAGGTAGCGCTTGAGAGGACGCGCGCCGTAGACCGGATCGTACGCCTGCTCGCAGGCGAGGTCGATCGCGGCATCGGTGAAGCGCACGCTCACCTGGCGCTCATGCAGTCGCTCGTTCAGGCGGTTGGTGAGAAGCTTGATGATGCTTCGGATATTGTCCTTGGTAAGCGGCTTGAACAGGATCGTCTCATCCAGACGGTTCAAAAACTCCGGACGGAAATGCGCACGCAGATCGCGCATGACGCTCTCCGATGCTTCCGCCGAGATCGTGCCGTCCTCGCGGACGCCCGTCAGCAGATACTCCGAGCCGATGTTCGAGGTCATGATCAGGATGGTGTTCTTGAAGTCCACCGTGCGGCCCTGCGAGTCGGTGATCCGACCGTCGTCCAGCACCTGCAAAAGCACGTTGAACACGTCGGGATGCGCCTTCTCCACCTCGTCGAACAACACGACGCTGTACGGCTTGCGGCGCACTGCCTCAGTCAGCTGACCGCCCTCGTCGTAGCCGACATATCCGGGCGGCGCTCCGATCAGACGCGACACGGAGTACTTCTCCATATACTCACTCATATCGATACGAACCATGTTCGCTTCGTTGTCAAACAATGCCTCGGCGAGCGCCTTCGCAAGCTCGGTCTTGCCGACGCCGGTCGGGCCTAAGAACAGGAACGATCCGATCGGACGGTTGGGATCCTTGATGCCCGCCTTCGAGCGCATGATCGCCTCGGTCACGCGCGCCACGGCCTCGTCCTGGCCGATGACACGGCGGTGCAGCTCATCCGCGAGGTGCAGCGTCTTGTTGCGCTCGCTCTCGTTGAGCTTTGAAACCGGAATACCCGTCCACTTCGAGACGATCTTCGCGATCTCCTCCTCGTCGACGGTCTCATGCACCATCGTATGGCCCTTCTCACGGATGCTCTCCTCGGCGTCCGCCAGCTCCTGCTTCAGCTGCGGCAACTTGCCGTATGTAAGCTCCGCCGCCTTCTCAAGGTTGTACGAGCGCTGCGCGTCCGCGATCTGTCCGTTCACGGCCTCGATCTCCTCCTTGAGCGCGCGAACCTTCTCCAGCTCCGCCTTCTCACTGTCCCACTGCGCCTTCGCAAGCGCAAAATCCTCCCTCGCTTTCGCGAGCTCCTGCTGCAGTGCCTCCAGACGCTCCTTGCTGAGCGCATCCTCCTCTTTCTTAAGCGCAGCCTCCTCGATCTCCAGCTGCATCATCGAACGCTTCGCCTCATCGAGCTCCGTCGGCATCGAGTCAAGCTCGGTCTTGATCAAAGCGCACGCCTCATCCACAAGGTCGATCGCCTTGTCCGGCAGGAACCGGTCACTGATGTAACGGTTCGACAGAACAGCCGCGCTCACCAAAGCGCCGTCGCTGATCTTCACGCCGTGGTACACCTCGTAGCGTTCCTTCAGGCCTCGTAAAATGCTGATCGTATCCTCGACGGTAGGCTCATCCACCATGACCGGCTGGAACCGGCGCTCCAGCGCCGCGTCCTTCTCGACGTACTGACGGTATTCATTTAACGTCGTAGCGCCGATACAGTGCAGCTCGCCTCGTGCGAGCATCGGCTTTAGCATGTTGCCGGCGTCCCAAGAGCCTTCCGTCTTCCCTGCGCCGACGATCGTGTGTATCTCGTCGATGAAGAGTATGATCTTTCCCTCGGACTCCTTGATCTTCTTGAGGACCGCCTT
>JAFZVZ010000037.1 GCA_017617545.1 Lachnospiraceae bacterium | reverse complement strand
TCGCGGACTTCCATTTCGACGAGGTCAAGGAGCTCTTCGTCATCGACCATGTCGCACTTGTTCAGGAAAACAACGATGTAGGGAACGCCGACCTGACGGGAAAGCAGGATGTGCTCACGAGTCTGAGCCATAACGCCGTCGGTAGCAGCAACGACCAGGATCGCGCCGTCCATCTGAGCAGCACCGGTGATCATGTTCTTAACGTAGTCAGCATGGCCGGGGCAGTCAACGTGAGCATAGTGACGCTTCTCGGTCTGATACTCAACGTGAGCGGTCGAAATGGTTATACCACGTGCACGCTCTTCGGGAGCCTTGTCGATGTTCTCAAAGTCAACCTTCGAGTTGCCCGGAACACGCTCAGCCAAAACCTTCGTGATAGCTGCGGTAAGGGTGGTTTTACCATGGTCAACGTGACCGATGGTACCGATATTGCAATGCGCCTTGGTTCTTTCAAACTTAGCTTTTGCCATCTTGAAAATCCTCCTAAGAAAAATATAGTCTTGTTTTTGTTGTTCTCATAGGCTCACGGGCGGAGCCGGAGCCCGACATACGCCCATTATATTTCATAACAGGCATAATTTCAAGCACTTTTTGAGGGAAACGCTCGATTCATCGGCGCTTCCTCAAAATTTCGCCGTTTATCGCTTGTTTGCGCCTCCGCGGTCACTGAGCACCTTCTCCTGAACGCTCTTCGGAACCTTCTGATAGGACTGGAAGAACATGGAGTAAGCACCACGGCCCTGCGTTCTCGAACGGAGCGCCGTTGCATAACCGAACATCTCGGAAAGCGGCACGGAGCAGCGGATCAGCTTCGTTCCGTTGACATCCTCGGTTCCCTCGATCTGGCCACGGCGGGAGCTTACGTCACCCATAACGTCGCCCATGTAATCCTCGGGAACAGTAACCTCGACACGCATGATAGGCTCAAGGAGAACAGGATCACCCTTGCGCATTGCTTCCTTGAATGCCATGGAACCGGCAACCTTGAAAGCCATTTCGTTCGAGTCAACTTCGTGGTAGGAACCGTCGTAGCAGTTTGCCTTGATACCGAGTACCGGATAACCGCCGAGGGTACCTGCCTTCATAGCATCCTGGATGCCGGCGTCAACCGCAGGGATGTACTCCTTCGGGATGGAACCGCCGACCGTGGAGTTAACAAACTCGTAAGTCTGCTCCGCGTTGGCATCCATCGGGCTGAAGATAACCTTGCAGTGACCGTACTGACCGGAACCACCGGACTGCTTCTTGTATTTGCTGTCGATGTCGACTTCCTTCGTGATGGTTTCCTTGTAGGCAACCTGGGGTGCGCCTACGTTAGCCTCCACCTTGAACTCACGAAGCAGACGGTCTACGATGATCTCCAGATGGAGCTCGCCCATGCCGGCGATCAGGGTCTGACCGGTCTCCTCGTTGGTCGACACACGGAATGTGGGATCTTCTTCAGCAAGCTTGGCGAGAGCCTCGCCCATCTTGTCCTGACCTGCTTTCGTCTTGGGCTCGATAGCAACCTCGATAACGGGCTCCGGGAACTCCATGGATTCCAGGATAACCGGATGATTCTCATCGCAGATGGTATCACCCGTCGTCGTGATCTTGAAGCCTACGGCTGCAGCGATGTCACCGGAGTAAACCTTCTCCAGCTCCTGACGCTTGTTAGCGTGCATCTGGAGAATACGGCCGACACGCTCCTTCTTGTTCTTCGTTGCGTTGAGTACGTAGGAACCGGAGTTCATCGTACCCGAGTATACGCGGAAGTAAGCAAGCTTACCAACGAAGGGGTCGGTCATGATCTTGAATGCAAGAGCTGCGAACGGCTCCTCATCCGAAGACTTTCTCGTGACATCATTACCGTCCTCGTCAACACCCTTGATATCCGGGATGTCGGTGGGAGCGGGAAGATACTCGATAACGGCATCCAGAAGCTTCTGAACGCCCTTGTTGCGGTATGCGGAACCGCACAGAACGGGGATGATCTCCGTCGTGATCGTAGCGGCACGAAGAGCCTTCTTCAGAGCCGGAACCTCGGGAACATTGCCCTCAAGGTACTGCTCAAGGAGCTCATCGTCGGTCTCGCAGATGGCTTCCACCATCTTCTCGCGATACTCCTCTGCCTGATCCTTCATATCATCCGGGATATCCGTGATCTCCACGGCATCACCCTTCGCATCCGTATAGTAGTACGCCTTCATCTCCATCAAGTCGATGAGGCCCTTGAACGTGTCCTCCTTGCCGATCGGCAGTTGGAGAGCTACCGGGTTCTTGCCCAGGCGGGACTCGATCATGGAAATTACGTTGAAGAAATTCGCACCGGAAATGTCCATCTTGTTGACAAATGCAATTCTCGGTACGTTATACTTGTCTGCCTGACGCCAAACTGTCTCAGACTGCGGCTCAACACCACCCTTCGCGCAGAACACGCCTACGGCGCTGTCCAGGACGCGGAGCGAACGCTCAACCTCGACCGTAAAGTCTACGTGGCCGGGGGTGTCGATAATATTGATTCGATGCTCCAACTCACCGGGCTTCGGCTTGTTGTTCTCCTCAAGAGTCCAATGGCAGGTGGTAGCGGCAGAAGTGATCGTGATACCACGCTCCTGCTCCTGCTCCATCCAGTCCATGGTAGCGGTGCCTTCGTGAGTATCGCCGATTTTGTAATTGACACCTGTGTAGTACAGGATACGCTCGGTGAGAGTCGTCTTACCGGCATCGATGTGAGCCATGATACCGATGTTACGGGTTCTCTCAAGCGGATATTCTCTTCCAGCCAAAAGTTTGTCCTCCTAAATACTTCAGACCGCGACGGGCATTACCAGCGATAGTGCGAGAATGCCTTGTTCGCCTCTGCCATCTTGTGCATATCTTCTTTTCTCTTGACTGCATTACCGGTATTGTTGGATGCGTCAAGGATCTCGTTTGCGAGACGGTCAACCATCGTCTTCTCGCTTCTCTTACGCGAGAACATGGTCAGCCAGCGGAGCGCCAGAGCCTGGCGTCTGTCCGGTCTCACATCCACGGGCACCTGATAGGTAGCACCACCGATACGGCGGGCCTTAACCTCGAGAAGAGGCATAAGGTTGTTCATGGCAGCCTCGAAGACTTCCATAGCTTCCTTACCGCTCTTGGCAGAAATCTGCTCAAATGCGCCGTAAACGATCTTCTGTGCGGTTCCCTTCTTGCCGTCAAGCATGACATTGTTGATCAGCTTGGTTACAACCTTGCTGTTGTAAACCGGATCCGCCAGAACGTCTCTTTTCTGAATATGTCCTTTACGTGGCACGTTGCTTCCCTCCTTAATTATTCCCGAAAGCCTCAGCTTCCGGTAAGATTAATTCTTCGGTACTCACATTACTGTGTTCATGCTCGCTTTTATTTTCACTCGCATATGCAACCACAAGTCTCTGCGACAGGAACGGCTGCGCCGTCCTCGGAAAATTCAGCCCTGCATTTTAAGTAATGAAAAATTCCTGAAACTGTTTCCGTGATTACGGAAAATTACTTCTTAGCGTCTTTCGGGCGCTTAGCGCCGTACTTGGAACGAGCCTGGCGTCTCTTAGCTACGCCGGCGGTATCCAGAGTACCGCGGATGATGTGATAACGGGTACCGGGAAGGTCCTTAACACGACCACCACGGATCAGAACGACACTATGCTCCTGAAGGTTGTGACCTTCACCGGGGATATAGCTCGTAACTTCCATACCGTTGCTCAGACGTACACGGGCAATCTTACGAAGAGCCGAGTTAGGCTTCTTCGGCGTTGCGGTACGTACCGCCGTACATACGCCTCTCTTCTGCGGAGCAGAGGTGTCCGTTGCCTTCTTCTTCAGGGAGTTAAATCCTCTCTGGAGAGCCGGAGCGGTGGACTTGGTCGCGTGAACTTCACGACCCTTGCGTACTAACTGGTTAAATGTAGGCATCCTATTACCTCCTGTTCAGATTGATTCTTCTGTAAACAACAGAATGTGTGGTTGCATACTGCAGGTAATCTGCAAAAGAAAAACCTGCGTTTTTGGGCGCAAAATGCCTATGTGCCCAAAAGCGCAAGTTAGATTATAGTAAAGTGCCTGTCTATTGTCAAGCGGTTTTTTCGGAAAATCCCGGGAGTTTGGCACTATACGCAAGGCGGGTCGGCTGTGCGCGAGAGTAATTGTCTCGCGAGCGAGGAAATCGCTCGCTGCGACAATTCTTCGCGCCGCCTCGCAATTGTTAAGAACATGCTCCGCAAAGCGAAAAGTGATATGCCCACGGATGGTCAAGCAGTTATGAAGTTTTCATTGATGCTTTCAATGTTACTTACAATGCTTTTTAAGGTGTTTGAGTTTAAGGTTGGTATGATAGAAGTCTTTGGTAGTACATCCGGCTCGTCCACCTCCGGCGCAGGCACATGCACAGGCGCAGGCGCACGCGCACGAACTGTGGGCGCAGCTGCTGTGGCTGGATGAGCTCCGCGAGCTCGTTGAACGTACGACCGGCGTATGGACTACATGTACGCGCACATACGTGTTCGGCGAGGATGTGTAGCGGTACAGGCCGTCTGTATTTTTCGACCGAAGCTCTTTCTCCTCCTCGGGTATATCCTTCTCTTCGATCTTTTCCTCGCTCTTGATAAAGCTTCGTCCGCAGTATTCGCAGTTGTCCTTGCCCTCCGGGCGCGGTCCGCCGCAGCCGGGGCAGGCAGGGTAATACTCGACTCGGGTACGCGTAACCTTCGTACCGCCCGAGGTCGAGAAACCGCTTCCCCTGCGGAAGGCTATGATAAAGGCAACAATGATGAAGCCGATCGGGATGATTACAAACAAAGTGAATATTATGACACCGATCACGATGAATACAGTATCACTTTCCTTTTCTCCCTCGAAGCCGCCGCCCTTGGAGATCACCTTCTCAGCGTCAAATGCGAAGGCATCGTTGAGATACGTCACCTGCACGGTGTACCGGTCTCCCTTCGAGAGTGACGTCTCCCACACCAGATACCCCTCGTCATCGACCTCACAGGAGGGATTCCAGCTCTCCGCCTTGTCACTGTTCCAGCGAAGGATCAGCTTGTCCACTTTGATATCGTTAAACCAGCCCGGTGTAAAGCTGAACACCGTCTCGCCCTCCGTGAGCTGGTTCATCTCGTACATGTACTCTTGGCGCAGCGTGAAATCGATATCCACCGTATCACCGGCCCTATAAAACTGGTCAAGATCAATGCGCAGATACGTTCCGTTTGAATACTCGTACTTTATTTTCTTGATCGCGCTCGACTTGGCTTCGTAGGACACATAATGCTTGTTCGGGATTCCGATCAATACCCAGGAGAGCGGCCCTTCGGACGTTGAGTCAAGCACCTTCCATTTAATATGATAATTCAGGTTTAACGATGCGTCCTCATTGACATCCACCGTGATATAGTACTCCAGGATCTCGTCGAGATCACCGCTCGCCTTCGCGCTCCGGTCTCCGGAGAAAGCCAGAAGCGTCACCGCAATCAGGATCACGAGAATTCCGGCCAGACGGCCGATTGTCCTAGTCTTCATGGCGCACCTCCTTCACCCGCACGATCCTAAGCGGACATTCGTACCGCATGGATGCCGAAAAATCACGACGGGTCTTGCATTCCTCACTGTTCCAGATCGTCTCCCACTCCTCCGCAAGGAAGTTTCCGAGCGGTTTGCCGGAGAGCCAGCTCTGACACGGCACAACGTTTCCGCCCGGCGTGATCGCCATGTTGCTCAGGCATGCGCCGCAGCTCGGCGTGCTGATGCCGAGCTCCTCGCAGAAGTCCGCGCCAACCCATCCGGGCGACGTGAAACTGATCTCCATATCCTGCTCCGCGCAGTACGCAACCGCGCTCTTCAGAACTCTGCGGATCTCCTCGTTGGTCAGCTGAAGATTTTCCGAAGCCTCCTTCGCGGCGTTGCCGGTCGTGATCAGGCCCGAGCAGGTCACATACGTAACGCACTTTGCCCGAAGGAATTTCAACGTTTCAAGATAGTCTTTGTTGAGCGTGCACAGCGGCGTGTTGACGCTCACGTTCAGGCCGGCAGCCAGAGCATTTTCAATGCCCGCAACCGTGTCCTTCCAGTGGCTCGCGCCGACAAGGCGGTTGTGCACCTCCTCATTGGCCGAGTAGAACGTGATCTGCACGCTGTCGAGCGACGCCTCGCGAAGCCGCTTGCAGTACTCGGGCGTCAGCTTGACACCGTTCGTGTTCAGTCTCGTGACAAACCACTGCGAGTAATCGATGAGCTCCGCGAGATCCTCGCGCATCGTAGGCTCGCCGCCGGTAAATGTCACCTGCGGAATACCGATGCTGCGGCAGCGGTCGATGATCTTCTTCCAGTCCTCCGTGCTCAGCTCCTCCTCGGACGACTGTGCCTGTCCGGCGGCATAGCAATGCACGCACTGCTGGTTGCAGTGCCATCTGCCCTCCTTCGTCATCGCGCTCACCATCAGGTCCATGCGGTGCGGCGCCTTCATGTACGGCGCGTAATCGCCGATGCGCACGTGCGTGATCGGTTCGTCAACCTCTTCCTCGTAGGCGATCTGCTTGAACGCGTTCATCATTCGGAAAATGTCCTTGCGGAACCACCGCTTAAAGACAAACGGATACACCTTGGACACGTTCTTGCACGTCTTCCGGATGATCTGGTTCATATCCTCCTCTGAGATTTCCCGGCCGCTGTACTCGTTGACCTGCTCGATCAGCTCGGTGAGCAGAATGCTCCACGACACGTTGACCGGCACAATGAACTGGCCGTTTACGATCGCCACGCTCGCGCCGACCTCACCGTTTTCGATCTTCGGCGGCACAAGGTGGATGCGCACCACGCCGGGTCCCTCCGGGTTCAGCGTCGTGTGGTGAACTTCCTGAAAATGCTCTTCCGCGTAGCGGAGAACACGTTTCGGTGTCTTCATAAATATATCTCCCTTCCTAAACCCGTCCGGAGATCCGGCGGGGTTACGTCATGTTAATTGTCCTGCCCGGTCATATCCCATCCGTACTTTGACAGATCGACCTTGCCGTCCGTTACGAACACGCCCTCCGCGGCCAAAAGCTTCTCCTGCATGTTTACACCGCCGAAGACAAATGCCTCCGCAAGCCGCCCTGCCGCGTTGACCACGCGGTAGCACGGTATGTTGTCGGGATCCGGATTGCGGTGGAGCGCGTTGCCGACGGCACGCGCCATTTTCCGATCACCGGCCAGCTCCGCGACCTGTCCGTAGGTCGCCACCTTCCCGTACGGGATCTTCTTCACGGCCTCATAAATGCGCTTCGCGGGGCAATCCGAGATCAGGTCGTAGCTCTCGCCGATCATCCGCCGGATCTCCTCATCCGGTATGCTGCCGTCCAGGATGACCGTGTTCCAGTGCTCCTTGTTCTGATGGTACCCCGGCTTAACCGCCTTGTACATGCTTCTCCAGAAAAACGCGCGCACCGGCTCCGCCTTTAGATTCAGACACACGACACCGTCCTTTTCGTACGACCACAGAAACGCCTTGCGGTTCGGCCGGTACCGGACCAGCTGCCAGTTGTCATCGTGGAACGGCGCGTCCTGGTAGGTGTCCTCAAGCGACAGACCGTACTGCAGCGCTTCCTCGCGTGTTGTCATGATCGTCCTGTCCTTTCCTCTCTCAGCGTAAAATGCTCTCGATCACTGTTCGGAACCGGCCCGCGTGTCGCGCCACTGCGCGATCAGCTCCGCAAGTCCGTCATACGTCGCGATCTCGTTGGCTGCGCGCCGCAGCCCCGCCGAGCCGGGTCTCCCCGCAAAATACCACGCCACATGGCTTCGCATCTCCTTCATCGCGATGAACTCGCCCTTGAAGTCACACGCCATGCGCGCGTGTCGAAGAACCATGTTACACAATTCATCGTCGTCCGGCTTCGGGATCACTGTCCCGTCCGCAAGGTACGCCTTACACTGCGCGAAGATCCACGGATTGCCCCGCGCCGCCCGCGCGATCATCACGCCGTCGCAGCCGGTCTCCGTCATCATCGCCGCCGCGTCCTCCGCGCGCGTCACATCGCCGCTGCCGATCACCGGGATCTTCACGGCCTCCTTCACGCGCCGGATGCAGCCCCAGTCCGAATGCCCCGAGTAATACTCTTCACGGAACCGCCCGTGCACCGCGACCATCGACGCGCCCGCGTCCTCCGCTGCCTTCGCGACCTCCACGGCACTCTCAACGCCGCCGAAGCCCTTGCGGATCTTCACCGTGACCGGCTTGCTCTGCGCCCGCACCATCGCGTACACGATGTCGTACACAAGCTTCGGATCCTTCATCAGCGAAGAGCCCTCGCCGTTGTTCACGACCTTCGGCACCGGACAGCCCATATTAATATCGAAAAATGCAAACGGCTTCTCCTCCAGAACCTTCGACTGTTCACCCATGATCGCAGGGTCCGCCCCGAAGAGCTGCAGCCCGATCGGCTGTTCCGCAGGCTCCGTCGCGATCAGCTCCGCCGTGTTGGGATTTCGGTACATCACGCCCTTCGCGCTGACCATCTCCGTGTAGAGAAGTCCCGCGCCCTGCTCCTTGCACAACAGACGAAACGGCAGGTCGGTTACACCTGCCATCGGTCCGAGCGCCAGCGGCGTGCTCACTTCGATTGTTCCGATACGAAAACTCAATGTCCCTCTTCCCTTCGGTCACGCATTTTCCGCGCGACACCGTTCTCTATTGTACACGATTTTGCGAAAAATATCTACTACCGACATATCGTCGGCAAGATCATCGATAGAAAAAAGAAATAGCCGCCCGTGTCTCTCAAACATAGCGGCTGTTTTCTGCTGTTATATTGAGGGCAAACCGTCTACCGACAGTGCCCTTCTTTGTTTCGTTACTTCCGCCCGCTCTTCTGCTTCTCGTAGATCAGCTGCAAACCCTTGAGCGTGAGGTCCGGATCGTAGATGTCAATCATGTCGGTCTCGCCGGAGATGATACGGCCGAGGCCGCCCGTGGCGATGACCTTCATGCTGTCGAGGCTCGCGGCCTCCTTGACCTTGCGGATCATGTACTCGGTCTGGCCGATGCAGCCGTAGATCAGGCCGGCCTGCATACTGGTGACCGTGTCGGTCGCGAGGATCGTCGAGGGAATCTCGATGCCGATCTCGGGAAGCTTTGCCGCCTCGTTCCACAGCGCGTTCGCGCAGATGCGGATGCCGGGGCTCGTGATACCGCAGCGGAGCGTTCCGTCCGCAAGCACCAGGTCGTACGTCGTCGCCGTTCCGAAGTCGATCACCATGATCGGCGTCTTCTCCGGCTTGCCGAAGAGCTCGTAGCCCGCGACAGCGTCCACCACGCGGTCCGCGCCCATCTCGAGCGGGTTGGCCATTTTCAGACGAATGCCCGTCTTCGTGCCGGCACCGACCACGATCGGCGTATGGTTGAGATATTTGATCACGCCGGAATTCAGCGAATGCATGATGCCCGGCACAACCGACGCGGTGATGACACCGCAGAGCATATCGGGCGCCACATTGCGCTCCGACAGCAGGTTCTTGATCCAAATACCGAACTCGTCGGACGTGCGCGGCAGCTTCGTCGTCATGCGGAACGTTCCGATGATCTCTCTTCCGCGGAAAATGCCGAACGTCAGGTTCGTGTTTCCGACATCGATCGCCAATAAAATGTCCTTCTTACCGTCAGCGCTGCTCTTGACCGCAGCCACCTTCCCAGTGCTCAGGGCTTTCTCACTCGTCTTCGCCATCGCCGTTCTCCTCCAGTCCCAGGAAAAATACTTTCACATACATCTCGAGCGCTTCCAGGAGATCCCTCTTCTCGTTGCGCAGCCGGCCCACTTCGAGACCGCTGCCGATGTCGTCGTACATCAGGTCTCCCTCGCGCGCCGTCGTGTGAAACTCCAGCTCGCCGTTCTCGTCAAACTCAAGCGTCAGCACGCCGCCGACCTTCTCCGTGAAGAGAACGCACATGATCTTCAGCTCCTTCTGCACATCGGCGGGAAGTCCGCGAAAATCATCGTTCAGATAGTATTTCTTTTCATATGCGTTGCTTCCGCAAAGCACGATCTTATCCTGATACATCGATATATCCCTTGTTTATTCTACAATAGTAGTCTTCGGAAAATAAATGCTTTCACCACTATCAATCCAGCGGCCACGGCTCCTCGGAGAGCGTCGCGTACATAACCGCCTTGATCGTGTGCATACGATTTTCCGCCTCATCGAACACCCTGCTGTACTTCGACTCGAAGACCTCATCGGTAACTTCCATCTCGTTGATGCCGAATTTTTCGCTGATCGTGCGACCGATCTCGGTGTTGAGGTCGTGGAAGCTCGGCAGGCAGTGAAGGAAGATCACGTCGTCCGCGGCGCGGTTGATACAGTCCATCGTCACCTGGTAAGGCAGCAGGTCATTGATGCGCTCCGCCCAGATCTCGTCCGGCTCGCCCATGGAAACCCATACGTCCGTTGAGATGACGTCAGCGCCGGCCGTTCCCTCGACCACATCCTCAGTGAACGTGAGCGTTGCGCCCGACTCTGCAGCGTAGCCGCGGCAGATCTCGATCAGCTCCTCATTCGGCCAGTACTTCTTCGGCGCGCAGCACGTAAAATGAAGTCCCATCTTCGTGCAGGCGATCATCAGCGAGTTGCCCGTGTTGTAACGCGCGTCGCCCATGTACGTGAAACGGATACCCTGCAGGTGTCCGAAATAATCGCGGATCGTGAGAAGGTCGGCGAGCATCTGCGTCGGATGGTACTCGTTCGTCAGACCGTTCCACACCGGAACACCCGAATATTTGGCGAGGTTCTCCACAATCTCCTGACCGTAGCCGCGATACTCGATGCCGTCAAACATGCGTCCCAAAACGCGCGCGGTGTCCTGAATGCTCTCCTTCTTGCCGATCTGGGAAGCCTTCGGGTCGAGGTAGGTCGCGCCCATGCCGAGGTCGTAAGCCGCAACTTCGAACGAGCAGCGGGTTCTCGTGCTCGTCTTCTCGAAGATCAGCGCGATGTTCTTGCCCTCGCAGCCGTGCACCTTCTTGCGCTTTCTCTTGCAATCGCGCAGCCAGTCCGCGAGATCGAGGAATTCCTTGATCTGCTCAGGCGTAAAATCCTTCAGTGTCAGAAAAGACTGTCCCTTGATATTCATATCGGTAAACCTCCGTATTGTGATCCTTGTCTGTCATCTGCCGGTGTAAAACATCCGTCAATATTCCACCTTCCAAAGCGTCAGCCCGTGCGCCGGTGCCATTGCTCCCGCGCGCTCGCGGTCCTTCGCCTCCAGAATGGCTTTCATCTCCGAGGGTTCGCGCTCTCCGCGCCCGACCTCGAGGAGTGTTCCTGTCATGATGCGCACCATGTTCTGAAGAAAGCCGTTGCCGGTGAACGTGAGCCATACCTCCGGGTATTCAATGTCCCCGCCCACGTCAGGCGTATCGCCCTTCGCCGCGACCACCGACGTTGTCATCTCTTCGATATCGATCGAGGTAACCGTGCGCACGCACGATTTCTTCATATGTTTGTTGCCGCAAAAGCTCGTAAAATCATGTTCTCCCGTAAGCAGTGCCGCTGCCTCGCGCATCCGCTCAAGGTCGAGATCCTCCGGACACCACAGCACCTGCTGTCTGCCGAACACCGGGCGCACGTAACCGGTCGAGAGCCGGTAGCGGTACGTCTTCGACTTCGCGTTCAGCCGCGCGTGGAACCGCGCGTCGACGATCCTCGCGTCCGTCACGGCGATATCCTTCGGAAGATACGTGTTCATCAGCTCCAGGATTTTCCCCGGACCGTACGGCGTATCGACGCGGAAGTTCGCTACCTGCCCGACCGCGTGCACGCCGGCGTCCGTTCTCCCGGAACCGTTCACCTCGATCTCCTGCTCAAAGAGCTTGGAGAGCATCGTCTCAAGACGTCCCTGGATCGTGTTGTCCGTATTGCCCTGACGCTGCCAGCCGTCGTAGCGGCTGCCGTCATACTGCAATGTAATGCATATATTCTTGCTGCTCATATTCTTCCCGGGAAATGCGGAGGACCGGAATCTACACGATCACCGGTCTCCGAATCTTTCCTGTTATCTTGTGTCACTATGCGGGATCAGGTACCGGAATCCTCAGAGTTCCCGGTATCTCCCCCATCCGTTGTGTTGTTGCCCGAACCACTGTCGTCCGGCTTCTGCTCCGGAGGTGTCGTCGGATCCGGTTCCTTAGTCGGAGCCGGCTCGTCCGTCGGTGTCGGTTCCTTCGTCGGTTCCGGCTCATCCGTCGGTGAAGGTTCTGCCTGCTTTTCCGTCGGTGACGGTTCTGCCGGTTTTTCTGTCGGTGACGGCTCCGGCTCCTTCGTCGGCTCCGGCTCGTCCGTCGGCGTAGGTTCTGTCGGTTCTACCGTAGGCGTCGGCGATGCCTCCGGTTCCGGTGTCGGTGATGCCTCAGGTGTCGGCGTATCCTCACCCGGAGTCGGCGTGGCCTCCTGCGTCACCGAAGGAGTAGGATCATAATCATCCGTGATCGCTGCCGTCGGGATCGGGATCGGCGTCTTGGTCGGCTTCGGCGTTACCTTCGGGGTCGGCGTGTTCGTCGGTCCCTTCGGTGTCGGCGTCTTCGTCAGCTTAGGCGTGTTCGTCGGCTTTCCGGACTTCGTCGGGGTCGGTCCTCCCTCACCCGGAGTCGGTGTATCCTCACCCGGGGTAGGCGTATCTTCCGCCGGTGTAGGAGTATCTTCCTCGCCGGGCGTCGGCGTGTCATCCGCGATCTCCTGCGTCGGTGTAGCGGTATCCGCCTTCGCCGGCTGCGTTACCGTAGCGGGCGTATCATTTCCGTTCTCCGATTCACCTGGGATCATAAGGATCATAATCAGGAAAACAACCAGGATCAGGATCAGTCCCGCAAAGATCGCGAACGTGCGGCTCTTGATGATGCGCCAGATCCCGCCGTCATCGCCGCCGTCTCCGTCGTCGCCTCCTCCGGCCGCTCCGCCTTCGTCATCGTCGTCCTCTTCTTCGTCATCATCGTCCTCATACTCTTCGTCGGGATCGTGATAACCTACCTCATCGGGATCATACGAATCGTAATCCTCGTCATCCTCGGAATCGTCATCGTACTCGTCCTCATCCTCGTCGAGCTCCTCATCCTCGAGGTCTTCCTCGTCGAGGTCTTCCTCATCAAGTTCATCGTCGGTTTCGTTCGAAAAATCCTCGTCTTCCGGATTCTCCGTCAAAATGTCATCGATCGATTTCATGTTTCCTCCAATCATACGGGTTCTGAACCGGACCGCCTGCCCGGGTAAGCCGTGCCGCGTCCGTCCCGTAATTTTACTTCTACCAGGCTCTTTTCACCCACCGCCTGTCTCTTAATTCCTGTGTGGAAACGCTTTGTAAACACTTCCGCATAGTACTACGAGTTTAAAGTATACCACACTTCCCCGTCGGAAACAACACCAACTTGCAACGGGAAAAATCCCGCCCGCACGGCTCGGAAAAGCCCCGTTCCTGCTTGATTCCCGCTGTATTCCACTCATTTTCCGAATTTATGTAAATAATATGAACGTACTTGCCATCTTTTCGAACTGACGCTATAATGACGAAAGTTAAGGAAAGGAGCATTCCGTGCATGCTGTATAAAAACCCTTACGCGGATCTCCCGAAGCGCCATGAGATCAAGACCGTCCTGTCGTACGCTCAGTACATGGAGCTGCGCGCGCGGGTCGGCGGTGTCATGACGGCGGATCCGCACATGCCGGGTCCGGAAGGGTACCGCATAACAAGTGTATATCTGGATACGCTGCTCGAGGATGCCTACAACGAAAAGGACAGCGGTGTCCAGCACCGCAACAAATACCGCATCCGCGCGTACAACGGCGACGATTCCTTTATTGTATTGGAGAATAAAGAGAAGATCGACGACCGGATCTCAAAGTCCTCCGCCCGCATCACCCGGGCCGACTACGACGCGATATTGGGCGGTGATTTTTCGCCGCTTCTCGAATATGACGATCCGCTGTGCAGGGAGGTCTACGGACTGCACCAGACCAAAGGCCTCAAGCCGAAGGTGATCATCGAGTATCAGCGGCAGGCGTACATCCATCCGCTCTCGATGGTGCGCGTCACTTTCGACTGTCTCATCAGCGCCGGGACGAACACGCTCGACATGTTCGACGACAAGCTGGTGACCCGTCCGCTGTTCTCTCATCAGGAGGTCGTTCTGGAAGTCAAATACGGCGAGTACTACCCGATGTACCTGAAACAGGTTCTGCAGAACAACGGCATCAAGCTTGCCGTGTCCAAGTTCGTGCTCGGCTGTGATTACCTGAAACACAATTATATCGTTCTGTAACAATATAAGGAAAAAGGAGACTGAAACAATGTCCGATTACGTAACCGAAATCAAAAATCTGATGGGACAGGCGAATTCCCTCACCACCACAACACCGGTCAAGATCGTCGCCTGCCTCACCTTCACGCTTGTGTGCGCGGCGATCATCTACTGCATTTACCGCTTCTTCTACCGCGGAGCATGCTACAGTGAAAACTTCGCAGTGCTTCTCGTGATGGTAGCAGTCATCACCGCCATGATCATCCTTACGATCTCCTCGAGCGTGGCTCTTTCCCTCGGTACGATCGGCGCGTTGAGCATCATCCGTTTCCGTTCTGCGATCAAGGATCCGCTGGATGTCGGTTTCCTGTTCTGGTCCGTTGTTGTCGGTCTGACGACCGGCGCCGGAATGGTTCCGTTCGCATTGATCGGTTCCGTCTTCATCGCGGTTCTCTACATCCTGCTCACACTGCTCCGCACCTCGCGCGGCACCTACCTGCTGATCATCCGCTACACGGACGAGGCTGCAGAGGGCGTAGCCGGAATGGTTGACGAGCTGAACGGCCGCCTGAAGAACAAGACGACCTACAAGGACGAGACCGAGCTCACGGTCCAGATCCGCTTCAAGGGCACGGACACTCCGTTCCTCGATGATCTTAAGAACATGTCCGGTGTCAGCAACGCAGTGCTCGTTGAATTCACCGGTGAGTAAACAGTAACCAACGTTGATATGCGATATGGAACGTTAATGATATCGGCGTCCGCGGCATTTTCCGTGTCGCGGGCGCTGTTGTGCGGAGGAAAACTATGTACCAATTTATGAAGCGCCGGAAAATCGGCCTCACTGCCGTTCTTCTGACTGCCGTTGTCATGCTTCTCGCAGGCTGCGGCAACAACCAGACCAACACGACCGTCAGCACGACGCCCGCGCAGAGCGCGACGACGACACCCGTTCCGACCGGTACCGACAACGATGATCCGGTGCCGACAACCCCTCCGAAGGATTACTCCGGAGACAAGATCGAGTTCACCAACGAAATGCCTGACATTGTGTTCTCGAACGGCGGTTTCTTCGATCAGAAGGATATCACTCTTCGGATCTACTCCCGCTTTGAGGGAACCATCTACTACACGCTCGACGGCACGCATCCGACCGAGCAGTCGAACCGCTACGACCATTCGCAGGGCATCCTGCTGACCGCCAACACCGGCAACATCCCGAAGGTATGGTCCGTGCGCGCAGCAGCATTTTACGATGATGGAACGAAATCCGAGGAGTTTGTGCACACCTACATCCTCGGCAGCCACGTCGACGAGCGCTATCAGACGATGGTGTTCGCGATCAACGGCGATCCGGCCGAGCTGTATGAGGAGCCGGACGGCATTTTCGCCGGCGAGAACTACGAGAACCGCGGCCGCGCAAGCGAGCGCGAGATCTACATGGAAGTGCTGAACCCCGACGGAACGGTCGTCACCACGCAGAACTGCGGTGTCCGCGTGTACGGTGCGTACTCCCGCCGCAACTCGCAGAAGTCCATGAAGTTCTACGCCCGCAAATCCTACAGCCCGGAGAGCGGCACTTTCTACCTGAACTTCCTTGACCGCACCACCTCGGACGGCAGCGCGACACAGATCGTCCGCTATGACAAATTCGTGCTTCGCGCGAGCGGCAACGACTACCGCTTCGCGTTCATCCGCGACGAGCTCAACCAGGTGCTCGCGGAGGATGCCGGCTTTACGGAATACGAGAGCGTATATCCCGCGGTCTGCTACATCAACGGTCAGTACTACGGCTTCTTCTGGGTGCACGCCTCCTACTGCGACACCTACCTCAAGAGCCGCTACGGCGACACGCCCGCCGAGAAAGCCGCGAAGGCTTCGGGCGCCGAGGACTACGAGGAGGGTGAGTTCGTCATTCTCGAGGGCGGCGACTCCTACAAGAAGACCGAGGACGGTGACGACTTCAACAACACCTGGGCCAAGACGTACGACACGGACTACTACCGTTTCGCCTACACGGATCTGACCAACTCCAAAAACTACGCGGAGCTCCGCGAGTGGATGGATGTCGAGGATTATCTCGATTACATGGCGTACAACATTTACCTCTGCAATAAGGACTGGCCGAACAACAACTACAAGTGCTTCCGCTACGTACCCGCGGAGGGCGAATCGCTCGGTGAGGGCGTTTACGACGGCCGCTGGCGCTATCTTCTGCACGACATCGACTACACCTACTCGCTGTACGGACAGCAGGAAGTCAAGCCGACGTACGACACACTCCGCGCCGTGCTGACCGAGGGTTCAGACCGCTACTCTCCGCTTCTCGCCGCTTTGCTCAAGCGCGATGACTGCGTGGAATACTTCGTGAAGAAGACGCAGGATTACGCGAACGGCGCGCTCTCTCCCGAGAACACCAAGAAGACGCTCGATGAGATGAACGCTTCCCGCGGCGACGAGATGACGTACTACTACAATTACATCGCATCGCTCGGCGCGGAGGATGCGGACTGGGTCAACGAGAGCCAGTACCAGGAGCGCATGCAGGAGATCACCGATTTCGCGAATGCGCGTCCCGCACGCTCCCTCTCCTTCCTGAAGAACCGCTTCGTGCTCGGCAAGACCTTCTACCTGACCGTGGCGGGCGCCGAGGGCGCACAGCTCATCGTCAACTCCTACACGGTACCGGCACAGCAGTCCTTCACGGGAACTTACTTCGAGGAATACTCAACGGACATCTCCGCGCTCTACGCGGACGGCTACCGTTTCGATTACTGGGAGGTCAACGGCACGAAGAAGACGACCGCGAAGCTTACTCTGACCGCCTCCGACATCGTCAACGGACAGATCGACGTGGTGCTTCACGTCGCTGCCGATCCCGCTTCTGCGGCCGTCACGATCGATTACATCGCGGCTCGCGGCAACGATTGTATCGTGCTTCGCAACCCTTCTGCTTCCGACGTCTCCGTGGCAGGCTACACGCTCACCGACGGCGGCACGGACGCTGCGGGTGATGACCGCGTATACACTGTTCCGAGCGGGACCGTGATCCCGGCGAACGGCACGCTCCGCATCTACTGCGTCAAGGCAACGAACGACGCGGCGGACGGTTCCGAGGATACTTCCGATATCCCGGACGGCGCGCTGACCTGTCCGTTCAAGCTCTCCAAGGGCGACACGCTCACCCTTGCCGATGCCTCGGGCAAGAAGCTGATCTCCGTGGACATCCCGAACCTCCACAGCGGCTTTGTGTACCGCCGCAACAGTTACACCGGCGAGTTCCGCGAGGAGCGCGAGTGATTCTTCGGAAAATGTCTCTTTTCTCTTGACAAGTGAACCTTTCACATGTTTAATAAGTGAATCGCAAAACCGTTAGCAAGCCGCCGGGGGAATTGCCTCTCGGCGGCTTACCATCTGAAAAGGAATCATTATGGAAGCCAATAAACCCCTGAGCCAGAAAGAAAACAAGATGGGTGTCATGCCCATTCCGAAGCTTCTCGTGAGCATGTCGCTGCCGATGGTGGCGTCGATGCTCGTGCAGGCTTTGTACAACATCGTAGACAGCATCTTCGTCTCGAAGTTCGACCAGGACGCGATGACCGCCGTGACGCTCGCGTTTCCCGCGCAGACTCTGCTGATCGCGATGGGCGTGGGCACCGGTGTCGGCATCAACGCTCTGCTGTCGTTCAACCTCGGGCGCAAGGACCAGAAGGGTGTCAACCGCGCGGCGACGCACGGTATATTCCTCTACATCATCTACGCTGTCATCTTCTGCATCCTCGGCTTCACGCTCGCCGAGCCGTTCATCCGCTCGCAGTTCAACGCCAAGGATTTTTCGGAAAATTATGACGTCACGATGAAGACGATCGGCTACGGCCGCGACTATCTCTCGATCGTCATGGGCCTGTCGTTCGGCGTGTTCTTCCAGGTGCTCTTCGAGCGTCTGCTGCAGTCGACCGGCAAGACCATCTACGCGATGATCACGCAGGGAACCGGCGCTATCGTCAACATCATCCTCGACTACGCTCTCGTGTTCGGTCACTTCGGACTGCCGCAGCTCGGCGTCAAGGGTGCCGCGATCGCGACCGTCATCGGCCAGATGGTTGCCGCCGTCCTCGGTCTGATCTTCAACCTCACGAAGAACAAGGAAGTCAGCATCTCGATGCGCGGGTTCCGCCTCCACGGCGAGACGCTCCGCGACATCTACAAGGTTGCTTTTCCGAGTATCCTGATGCAGGCGATCGCCTCGGTCATCACCTACGTGCTGAACCTGCTCATCGGCGGTTTCTCCAAGGATGCCGTCACCGTGTTCGGTATTTACTTCAAGATCCAGAGCTTCATCTTCATGCCGGTGTTCGGTTTCAACTCCGGCATGGTACCGATCCTCGCGTACAACTACGGCGCGCAGCGAAAGAAGCGCATGCTTGAGACACTTCGCCTAAGTTACATCATCGCCGCCGGCATCATGCTCGTCGGCACCGCGCTGTTCTGGCTGTTCCCCGAGCAGCTGCTCTCGCTGTTCAGCGAGAACAAGGAATCGCTTGACACGCTCGTAAAATACGGCGTTCCCGCGTTCCACTACATCAGCCTGCACTTCCTGTTCGCATCGTTCTCGATCATCACGATCTCGGTGTTCCAGGCACTCGGCAACGGCCTCTACGCGACCATCGTGTCGTTCTGCCGCCAGGTTGTCATCCTGCTGCCTGTCGCATGGTTCATGGCCAAGGTCGTGAAGAAGCTCGACTGCGTATGGCTCTCCTACCCGATCGCCGAGGTTGTGTCCGCCCTGCTGTGCGCGGTCTTCCTCGTGAAGATCTACCGCAAGCAGATCGCGCAGCTTCCGGATTGATCCCTTTTGACAATACGACAAACCCGAAGTTCCGTGCCGCTTTGCCGCCGCACGGAACTTTTTTATTGTTTTTTTCTTCCGCCTCCGACGCGGGTGAGGACTGCATTTTCCGTATGCTATTCTCACGGTCCGGGGCCGCCCGTCTCCTTGACTTTTCGGAAAATGCGTCTATAATTTTACTTGTCAAAACAAACCGGAACAGCTCTTCTTCCGGTACGGTTATCAGGGAGAAAATATGAAAAAATTACTTATACTTGCGCTTGCTCTTGGCATGTGCGCATGCCTGGCCGCCTGCGGGGATGAGCCCGACACACGCGACCCGAAGAAAAATGACACCGGCAAGAAGGCCTCAACTCCAACCGTGGAGGCGACGCCGACTGCGGAACCCACCGAGGTTCCCGCCGAGCCGACACCCACGGAGGCGCCCAAACTTGCGATCGCTTCCGTCGAAGTCTGGGGCGATTTCACCGTCGGCATTCCGGAGGGCTGGACGTTTCGCAAGGGCGACGTGTTCAGCGATGAGGACACAAGCATCTGCTCCGTGAAGAAGTCGGATTTCTCGTATTTTACGCTTCGGATGGAATCGGAGAACACCGCGACGCAGCAGTATGAATACAACAAGAGGACTTACACGAACGAGCAGGTCGATGTCTCCGGCACCTACGCCGGGATCGACTGGACCGGTTTCCAGTACAGCGACGGCTGGGGCGGCTACGGCTTTGAGCTGATCTCGACCGTGAACGGCAAGCCCGTGCGCGTCTCCTGCTGCGGTTTCGCATTCGACAGCGAGGCAGCGGAACTCGTGCTCGGCTCGCTAGTGATTAAGTAACTGCCCTCTTTCCGGGAACATTTTCCCGGAAGCGCTGCGCTTTGTCTGTCATACGAAATTCGGAAAATAGAGGCATACAACCATGGAATCAACACTGAAACGGACCTGGTCGGAGATCGATCTGGACGCACTGGTTCACAATTATCGCACGCTGCGCGCGCATGTCGGAGCGGACGTGAAATTCCTCGGCGTCGTGAAGGCGGATGCCTATGGCCACGGCTCCGTGATCGTGGCGCGCACGCTGCAGGAGAACGGCGCGGACTATCTCGCGGTCAGCAGCATCGACGAGGCGATGGAGCTTCGTGTGAACGGTATCACCATGCCGATCCTGATCCTCGGCCACACGCCGAAGGAGCAGGTGGAACGGCTGCTTCAGTACGACATCACGCAGGCCGTGACCTGCAAGGCGAAGGCCGTCGAGTACTCGGAGGAGGCAACCCGCCTTGGCGGCACGCTCCGCATCCACATCAAAGTGGACACGGGTATGTCGAGACTTGGGTACCTGTGCGACGGGGATCTCTTTTCTACAGGAGTAGAAGGCATATGTGAAGCGGTTTCCATGCCGGGTCTTGAGGCTGAGGGGATATTCACTCATTTCGCGGTTTCCGATGAGCCGGGCGAGGAGGCCAAGGCGTACACGGAGCATCAGTTCAAGCTCTTCACCGACGTGATCGAAGGTGTGCGGAAACAGTGCGGGCACATTTTCCGCCTGCGCCACTGCTCGAACACCGGCGCGGTCGCGAGGTATCCGGAGACGTACCTCGACATGGTCCGTCCGGGTCTTCTGCTGTACGGCTACGGCGAATTCGCCGCGGAGCTCGGGCTCAAACCGGTGATGACACTGAAGACGACCGTTTCCACGATCAAGATCTATCCCGCCGGCACGGTGCTCAGCTACGGCGGCATCTATAAAACGGAACAGACAACGCGCATCGGCGTGCTGCCCTACGGGTACGCGGACGGCTTCTTCCGCTGCCTCTCGAACCGCTGCAGCCTGATGACCGACGAAGGACCGGCGCCGCAGCGCGGCAAGATCTGCATGGACATGTGCATGATCGACCTCACGAACAAGCCCGGCGTGGTCATCGGTTCGGAGATCGAGGTGTTCGGACCGCGCAACCCGATCGAGCGCATGGCGGAACTGGCAGGGACCATCCCGTACGAACTGACCTGCGCGGTCAGCAAGCGTGTGCCGCGCCACTATATCCGCGGCGGCGAAGTCATCGAGGAAGAATTGATGCTTCGGATGTGATCCGGGCTGTTTCGGGACGGCGGATCGTATTCTTAACAGTTGATTAACGTACATTAAAGGTAGATTAAATTTACCTTTTCTGCGGAAAGTATATTGCAATTACCGACAAAATATGGTATGATTTGCTCGTCGGAGGAAATCCGAACGGCAGATTGCAGCGCGCGGTTTGCCGGATGATAATGAATGATTATGAATAACGGAGGTAATTCATATGTTGTGGAGTTGGATCATTACGATTCTCGTAAGTGCCCTTTGCGGATGGCTTGCCGGTTCGTTGATGGGAAATAAGAACCAGGGTTTCATCGTGAATGTTATCCTCGGTATCATCGGTGGTATTGTAGGTAAACTTGTATTCGGCCTGATCGGTTTCACTCCCACCAATATCATCGGCAGTGTGATCAGCGGTGTCGTAGGTACCTGCATTTTGATCGGCGCCTACAGATTCCTGGTTAAAAAGTGATCGCAGTATCACATCGTAACGGATGAAAACGAAAGGGGTTGCTTCGGCAGCCCCTTTGATTTTCCGCGCAGGTGTGGTATACTCAGGGAGGATACCGATGCGGTTTTACCGACCGGTATCAGCCTTGCACGAATGGCGTATATCGAGGGGAGTTTTTATGAAACGTGTAATCAACGCGGCATTTTTCTTTCTGCTGATCATCGTTCTCTTTGCATGTGTCGGCGTTACAATTGACAGTTTCGGGGAAAATGATTTCGGAGAAGCCTTTGTAGGCATCGCCTTCACTCTTATTTCCCTTGCTGGAGTTCGCAAGACATACCGCAACGCGTTCGGCGATCACGATACGGCTCCGACGCCGCAGCAGAACCAGCAGCAGATGTTCAATCCGGAGATGGATCATGTCGACGATATGTCGATGCAGTACAACCCTTATTTTTCCGACGTCTATGCAGAGCAGGCGCAGGAAAAGCAGCAACAGCTTCAACAGCAGCTTGAGCAGCAGCAACTGCTTCAGCAGCAGATGATGCAGCAGAATCTGTTGCGCCAGCAGATGCTTGAACAGCAGCTTCTTCAGCAACAGCTCGTACAGCAGCAGATGTCGCAGCAGCAGATGCTTCAGCAGCAGCTTGTACAGCAGGACATTGACAATCAGCTCCTGCTTCAGCAACAGCAGATCATACAGGACGCGCAGAACAACACGACGTTTCCGCCGAACGGCGGCATGCCCGGCACGTGATCCCGTGTATCATGACAGCGTCTGCGGCGGTTGATAATTGACGCGCAATCGACCAATTAATGTAAAGGAACGGATATGGACGAACCGGAATTGTATCTGGAAAATATCGGCGAGGACGACGCGCCCCTGGTGGACATCATGGGCGAGGAGTTCACGACCGGTGAAGTGAAGAAAATGATCCTCGACCTGATCTGCCTTCTGGGCGAGGAAGGCGGCGAGAACGCGGAACTGAACGAACAGGTGCTCCTCAGACTGCTTGCGTTCATTTCGATGGAACCTGCACCGGAGGGAATGGAGGAGCTGACCGACAGCGCCCGCTACACTTGCATCCGCGCGCTCGAGGCGATCCGCAAGCGCGAGACGACCGGCGCGGTGACCAAGAAACAGCTCTACGTGGTACTCTATCTGCTTCGCGGATATGCGTGCCGCTGCCACTGATGAACAATAAGAAGGCAGCCCGAAAGGCGGCAAATGATATGAGAAAGCAGCACAGAACAGGAAGAATTGCGATTTTACTGGCACTCCTTTTGTGTGCTGTTTTTTTGCGCCCTGCGTACGCGGAGGATATCGAGGGTGATTTTCCGTATGAGACAAGCGGACTGTCCGGAAAGCCGGAGGACAATTCATTTTCCTATGTATACCGCGACAGTTTCTTCTCCACATCCTCCTATGAGATGAACCCGGATCTCGCAAGACTTGCCATGCGGCTTGCGGTCTCGGGCTTCGGAACCGGTGAGAACTCCGAGGCCACCACTCTTCTGTCGATGTTCGACTGCCTCGGGATCAAGTGCACGGAGGAGACGGTTCACTACGGTATTCCGGGGCCGGATACGATCGGGTACGCTTACGGCGTCCGCGATATCTCCGACGACGAGGTTTTGATTGTGGCCGTGGTCCGCGGTGGAAACTACCAGAAGGAATGGGCCGGCAACTTCACGCTCGGAAGAACGAAGGACCACGAGGGCTTCCGGGCATGCGCGGACATCATTGTGGAGGATCTCAGCGAGTATATTCGGAAAATGCCCGCGGGCAAGAAGGTATCCCTCCTCATGACCGGCTACTCCAGAGGCGCTGCCGTGTGCAACCTGGCCGCGGCATCATTGGACGAGCTGGCTTCCGAGGCAGACCTCGGCGCTGCCGCGCCCGAGAACATATACGCCTACTGCTTCGCCTGCCCGATGAACACACGGCGCACGGAGACAGCTTCCCAAAAGCTGTACGCCAACATTTTCTCCTTCGTGCATCCCGCGGATCCCGTTCCGAAGGTTGCTCCCGGCGACTGGGGCTACGGACGGTTCGGAACTACGTACCTGCTCCCGACGGAGATCAACGACGATGATTATGACACATACCATGAGGAGTTCGCGTCACTCTTCTGCAAATATTCACTGGCTGAGGTTTTTCCGATCAAGGCGAGCAATATCGTGAAGATGGACCGTGCGATCTCCGCAGCGGCAAGCACTCTGATGTCTCCCACGGTTTACGTGCTGACCGTGCAGGACAGCATCCGCAAGGCGTTCCTCGGCGAGGGAGACGATAATTCCGTTCTCTCCTCGATATTCGGAGACGCCGGCGAACCCGGCAATCCCGTAGGCGGGGCGATCATTCTCAACAGCCCGTTCGTTGCTCACGCTCCGGAGCTGTACCTCGCGGCGCTGGACGCCATTGGAGACGGATCAAGGCTTCAGAACGTACGGACGGATTACAACTATTTCACCTGTGAAAGCGACGCGTCAATCCTTGTATATGACTGCGAAGGGAACCTTGTTCTGATCGCAGACGATAAGAAGGTCTCCACCGGAGAGGACGCTCCCGCATTCGGAGCTGAGTATGAACTTGGCACATTTCTGTTTGACTGCCCGAGTACGGAAACATACTACGCGGTTTTCGTCCCGGAGGAGGACAAGCAGAAGCTCACGCTCAAATGCGGCCGTTTCGACAGCCTGGCCTCGAAGGACGCGATGCAAAATGAATACAACAAGCTCAAGCTGAAGAAGGACGAATGCGCCGTGCTCGTGCTGAGCCCGGAAGCCCCTGTATTGTACATAACCTCCATCGATGCCGCGGAACAGTTGACCGTGGATCTGATGCAGGGAAAGACACCGGACATTGAGCCGGTGGAACCGAGCAAGGTTACCGTTTCGGAACAGAATCCGTCCGATGTGCCCGAAGACCCGACACCGACGCCCTCCCCGGAGCCCACGGAAGCGGTCGCAACACCTGGTATTACGGATACGCCCGATGTGACGCCGACCGGGGAACCGACGCCGGAAGCGACTCCTACCTCAGGACAACAGTCTTCGGATGTGACACCTACCGGGGAACCGACGCCGGACGCAACTCCTACGGAGACAGAGCCGGCACCGACATTGACACCAAACACTATGGGCGATCCTTCCGAGGCGGATGTGACGCCTTCCGTAACAGAAACGCCCGCTCCGACCGATCCTCCCGCGGAGACGGATGCTCACAGGGATCCACCGGACAAGGGCAATACCCCCGGCTGGATCATACCCGTTGTCTGTGCGGCAGCAGGTCTGTGCGTCGTATCGATCATCACAGCGTTTTTACTGAAACACAGAAGAAAAAAAGCGGACGCACCTGAACCGACGTCGGAACAAGATAACTAGGAACAATAAAAATGCGCAGCGGAATGTCCGGGTTACGACATTTCGTTGCGCATTATTTTTCGTTGTAATACTGCCCTCTTTTGTTCAACACAATGACGCGAGAACCCTCGCTACGACAGTCTCTTCTCAAAGTCTCCGAGCACCGCAACCGACGGATACACGTTGGCAAACGCCGTCGGATCCAGCTCCGGCAGTGCGTGCTTCAGGCGATGATACTCATACTCCGACATAACACTGATCACGAGCCTGCGCTCTGCGCCGGAGTAAATGCCGGTGCCTGTGAAGATCGTGGCGCTGCGGTTGATGTTGTCGCGGATCCAGTTGCCGATATCAAGGTCCTTGTTCGTAAAGATGTTGACGGTCACGGCACGGTTCTGCAGATGGATCTTGTCGATGATCAGGGACGAGCAGAACGCGGCGATGATCGAGTACACGGCAACCTCAGGGTTGAAGACGAGCGCGCAGACAGCGTACACGACAATATTCACGGCGAGTGATACTTTGCCGACGGTCAGGGAGCGGTATTTCTGGCTCATCACGATGCCGATGATATCCGTGCCGCCGCCGGAGCCGTAGCCGATGTACAGAAGGCCGCTGCCGATACCCTCAAAGAAACCGCCGACGATCGTGTTCGTGAGCGCATCGGAGATGATCGGCTCCTTCGGGATCGGAAGGAGGGACATCAGCGCACTTTCCAGAAGAATCGTGAAACCGGCTTTGACCATCGGCTTGCCGCCGAGCACACGCCAGCCGAGAATGACGATTGGAATGTTCAGTATGAAGTAAAGGATACCCCTGATGTTGTAAGGCTCAAGGCGCGTGCCCTTCGCCAGCAGCGACAACAGCTGGGAAATACCCGTAAACCCGCCGGAATACAATCCGCCGGGAAGAATGAAAAAGTTGACACCGAGGCAATAGATCAGGGAAGCGATGCAGCAGATGGAAAAATTCGTAACTCCGCTGCGTACGGTTCCTCTTTTGTTGTCAAACATACGCCACCTCCGAACACATATGATGTGCCCATCACAGAGTATAGCATCAGCGGGAAGAGCGTGTCAATCGACGAAGTGAGGTTCCCGTCGGGCTTCTCTCCAGTCCATTTTTCGCAAAAGTGCGATTTTGTCGTATTGTACGTCACTTTTTGTCGATTATTTTCTATTTTTCATACATTTTAACTTTCAAATTCAAATTGTATAGATAATTCACGTTCGTCTATTGATTCGCCTCCGAGACGTTGCTATGATGGATTACAGAAAGATACCGTATCTGATGCCGGAATGGATCCGCAACAGTGACAGTATTTTTCGAAAAATACCATAAAAGCTTGTGTGTTTCCGGACGCCTCGTGCAGGGCGTGTGCATGAGGCTTAGCGTTGTTTTGAGGGGACGCTTTTGAGATGACGTGCAGAAGCACAGAACGGAAAGAAGGGCTTATGGAAAGAGGAGAAGCACGAATATTTAAACGAATCAAGAGGGCGACGCGCAGAAGGCTTACTGCAGTGTTGATGGTTATGATGATGACCGCGACTTTGTTCTCATCGATGGGAACGGTATCTGCGGCGACCGTGACGGATTTCACGGTTACGATAAACTTCTATGCGTTTGATCAGACGACTCCGGCGGCGCCGGAGCTGAACAGCGGCAATCCGAGCCGGAACTACCACGTTGTGGTAACACTGAAGAACAAGGAAACCAATGAGGTTGCAGGCTACGGCTTTGCCGTGATCGAGGACATCAACCAGACGACCCAGACACTGCACATCACCGAGTTCTGGACTACAGCGGAAAATGACGAGGGCTGGCGCATTACGCCGAAGTGGGAAGCACTGGAATATGATCCTGCGCTGTACACGGCATCGTCCGTGCGATTGTACTATGGATCATCTCCTGCGTACCAAAGTGAGTGGAACCCGGGAGTTGGTTACAGTTCGCTCATAACGCAACAGGATACCATCGACGGTTACATCTTCATGAGTTCCTCCTTCAATACGGAAACCGCAGTGATCAACCTGTATAAGGGCACACAGGAGTACGTAGTTCGCGTGGAATTTGACCCGGAGGCAACGGAAATAACCGAGGATGACGGGTACTACATTCTTGTGTCCGCCAAGCACAAATCCGGCTCGTACTCCTACTACTACGCACCGCTTGTAACGGACGGCACCTCGACGACTGTCGATTTTGAAGTAAAGAACGGTGACGGTGCCCAGATCTGGGGCGGAACGACCGGTGACTGGATCGATATGAACGGCAATCCAACCACGGAGAAATATACCGGCAACTGGAGTCCGGTTACCGTGAAGATCCTGAAGGCCGTGCCCGGAAAGCAGCCGACCGCGAAGCAGGCGATCGATGGCAACTTCGTTCAGGAAACCACCAGTGTAAAGGACTGCTCCGTCTCCTATGAGGGCGTCACCAAGGTTCGCGATGAGGAAAACTGCGTCGTGGAGAACTGCGATGTGATCAAGCTCACCAAAATCAGCCCGACAGCGGATTACAACTATCTGACGGTGCTCGGAGACGCGGTCAATTACGGTATCGTCTCGGGTAAGATCACGCAGAGCAACCACAGCGAGGGTAATTTTGCGACGAAGATCTACGCGCTTGGCACCGGCGGCGATTTCAACTTTGATCCCGACCTGTCCGGCAACGGAACGGAACAGGTGCCCGGCAACTATCTTGTCGGCCGGATTGAGAGTGACAAGATGCGTTTTGGTAACGAGACGCCCGCGACAGCAGCCGTATTTGTCGGCAAGGGTTCCAAGGATAAAGTCCAAAATGAAGCTGCGTCGGAAAATGTGATCGTGATCCCGATGGAGGAGCCTGAGATCAACTCCGCAATTGATGATATGATCTCCCACATAAAACGCGTTTCCGCCGCGATGGCAGCGAAAGATGCCACCACGGAACCCATTGTGGTCGACAACACCGTGTATCTGGATACAACGGGTTTCGAGGACGGCGTGACGATCTACATCGACGCCGATGCATACAACGGGGACGGCAAACCGTTCAGCAAGGACGGCGGTCTTCATATCTCGATGAAGCCAAATCAGACTATCGTGTTCAACTTCAAAGAAGCGACTGAAGTGGTGTTGTCGAAAGCGGTAGTGGATCTCGGTGACGGTACCGGGGAACACACGACCAACACAACTAACGGGGCGTTCGGAGAGGAACAAAACATATACGCAGACAAGATCAATCAGCGTCTTGTATGGAACTGCCCGAAGGCAACGTCCATTGACACACATATTTCCGGCGGCATCTATCTTGCTCCGCGGAACGACGCGAAAATGACGCTCGGTGACACGACTACCGGCTGGGGCGTATGCGCAGGCGAAGTCATCATGGGCAAGACCTCCGAGTATCACTTCGTCTACCAGGGTCTTAAGAAGGAAAATGGTGTGACACTCAAGGCATTCAAGCAGGTGGATGATACCCCCGCAACAGCAACCGAAAAATTCAAGTTCGCGCTGGAGCGATACAACGCAGATCTCGGAGCTTTCGAACCGGTTCAGACCGACGTGCTCGACGGTGATGGCGTTCCCACCGGAGAAAAGACTGATCTTCTCTTCGAAAATGACGGCGAGACGATTGTAATGCCGGTGACCATCATGACGGGCGGACGCAACATTTTCCGAATTACCGAAGTCGGAAAATCAGACAGCACGACAGGCACATACACCCTGGATGACAAGGCGATTTACGCACAGTTCGATGTTACGATCAATGATCTCACGGACGATTCGGCGATGATCCCGGGCCCCGTGACGTACTACAAGAAGTTCGAGAACGGCGAGGTGCGTGAGAAAATGAATGAGACGGATCGCACGTTCCACAACACAACCGTGACAACGAACCCCGACGACCCTGACAATCCGGGCGGAAACGATAACCCTGATAATCCGGGCGGTAACGACAACCCTGATAATCCGGGCGGTAACGACAATCCGGATAACCCGGGCGGTAACGACAATCCCGATAATCCGGGCGGTAACGACAATCCCGATAATCCGGGCGGTAACGACAATCCGGATAACCCGGGCGGTAATGACAACCCCGACAATCCGGGCGGTAACGATAACCCCGATAATCCGGGCGGTAATGACAACCCCGATAATCCGGGCGGTAACGACAAACCAGAAAATCCGGGCGGAAAAGACAAACCCGATACACCGGCAGGAAACGGCACTACCGATACACCTGCAGGCAACGGAACAACCGATAAACCAGGAGGAAACGTC